>JBOHKI010000001.1:0-183397 GCA_050728855.1 Rhizomicrobium sp.
CCCCGCGCAATCGAAAACGTTCGTCACAAGACGCAATTCGAGTCCCCATCGGGAGCGGTATTTTTTCGCGGTGGTGAATCCTGGCGCCGCCGGGGCGGCTAGCGGAGGTCGAGACGGGTCATGGATGCTCCTTTCGAGCTTTGCGTGTGATCGCACAGCGGCGTGTCCGGCGCCGTCATGGGCGGGGCCGATCTGCTCGCGCCCGCATCCGCAAGCGCAACGCAGTCGTTGCAGCGCGTGGACACGCGCCGGATGGGTGGGCGGCTCAAGGCCGCCCATGACGGGGTGATGAGGGCGCTGGCGCAGTTGTGGAGAATGGAACAAAACTAGTACACCAGCGTCACGCTGTCAAGCAAAGTGCGGAAAAACGAGAGTAATAATCTTGCGGATTGTACAGGCTTTTTATAATCGTTTTTCGAGGTCGGCGGCCAAAGCCTTCGAGTCCAAGGGCGCGTCGTAGAAGGTGACCAGCCTGCCGTCCGGGCCCAGGAGATAGACCTGGCCGGAATGATCCATCGCATAGCCGCCGCCCTTCAGGGGACGCTTGGCGAGATAGACGCGGTATTCGCCCGCCACCCGCGCGATGGCCGCGTCCGATCCGGTGAGGCCCACGAAACGCGGGCCGAACGCGGCGAGATAGAGCTTCAGCACCCTGGGCGTATCGCGCGCCGGATCGATGGTGATGAAGACCGGCGTGATGCGCGCGGATTTGGCGCCCATCTTGTCCAGCGCGTCGGCCATGCTGGCGAGCGTGGTGGGGCAGACATCGGGGCAGTTGGAATAGCCGAAATAGAGCAGCACGAAGCCGCCGCGGAAATCCTTGTCGGTGCGCGCCTGGCCGCCCTGGTCGGTGAGCGCGAAGGGACCGCCGAGCGTACCCGCCGCGACGATGGCGGACGGCGAACTGCCGTTGTCCGCCATGTTCCACAGCGCGCCCAGCGCGACGCACGCGCAGAGGACGAGATAAGGGATGAGCGCGATCGGCGTCCGCAGCATGCTCACGACCTGTTGGACCGCAGGGCGGCAGGATTGCTAGGGTGCCCCGCAACCGCAAGCGGCGAATGGTCGCCCACCGATGGCGCAGATGGCAGACGGAACGCCACGCGGCTGGTGGCCGCGCCTCTGGCGCGAGGCCGACGCAGCGCTGACGCAGACGCCGACGCGCGGGCGCGTGCGGCTGCGCACGCTGTCCAACCTGCGCTGGCTCGCGGTGGCCGGACAATCGGCGACATTGTTCGTGGTCTATTTCGGCCTCGCCTGGCGGCTGCCGATCCTGCCTTGCGCGCTCGCCATCGCCGCCAGCGTGCTGGTCAATGTTTCGCTCGCGGTGCTCTATCCCCCGGCCCACCGGCTGACCAACCGCGAAGCGACGGTGCACCTGGCCTTCGACGTTTTGCAGCTGGCATGCCTGCTCTATTTCACCGGCGGCATCGAGAACCCTTTCGCGCTGATGTTCCTGGCGCCGGTGGTGATTGCCGCCGCCACGCTCAATCTCGGCAACACGCTGCTGCTCGCCGCGCTGGCGCTCGCCTCGGTATCGGTGATCGCGGTGGACCACAAGCCGCTGCCCTGGGACGGCAACGAGCAGCTCACCCTGCCCGCGCTCTATCTCGGCGGCATCTGGTCGTCGCTGGTGATCGGCATCGGCTTCACCTCGATCTATGCCTGGCGCATCGCATCGGAATCCGCGCGCATGCAGGCGGGCCTTGCCGCCACCCAGCTGGCGCTGTCGCGCGAGCACCGGCTCGCGTCGCTCGGCGCACTGGCCACGGCGGCGGCGCATGAGCTGGGCACGCCGCTCGGCACCATCGCAGTGGTGGCGCGCGAATTGGAACGCGCGCTGCCGGAAGGCACGGCGGAATCCGACGACGTGAAGCTTCTGCGCGCCGAGGCCGAACGCTGCCGCACTATTCTCACCCGGCTGGCGCGCCCCGACGAGGCAGGGTTGCGCCAGACCGACCATCTGCCGCTGGGCGCGCTGCTCGACGAGATCGCCAGCCCCTATCGCAGCGACGAGGTCGCGGTGACCATCGAACTGGCCAGTGGCGCCGAGCCCAAGGCGTGGCGCACGCCGGAGATGGTGCACGGGTTGGCCAATCTCATTTCCAACGCCGCGGATTTCGCCGCCAGTCGGGTGTGGGTGCGGGCGAGCTGGGACGACAGCATCCTCCTGGTGACGGTGGAGGATGATGGGCCGGGCTTTGCGGTGGAGATCCTGGAGCGCATCGGCGAGCCTTACGTGACCTCGCGCCCCGGCAGCTATGCGCTGGGCGAGACTGAACTGTCGCCTGACGATACATTCACCGGGCAGCAGGGCATGGGACTGGGATTCTTCATCGCCAAGACGCTGCTCGAGCGCACCGGCGGACGGGTACGGGCGCGCAATGGCGAAGGCGGCGGCGCGCTGGTTTCGGTGCGCTGGCCGCGCGGCGCCATCGACGGCGACAGCCCGCCCGCCGGCGTGGCCGGCTGAGCGCCGCGAAACCGCCGAATTCGTTAACAAAACCGCGATCTTGCGTTCACGGAACCTTTGTCTTGCCCGCCGCCGCTTTCCGGCGTATCTCGCCCACGCGCAAGGAAGTTTCGATGAACGCCACCCCCGCCACGACCCCGGAAGACAAGACCCTCCTGATCGTGGAGGACGACCGCCCGTTTCGAGAGCGGCTGGCCCGCGCCATGGAAGCGCGCGGCTTCACGGTGGGTATCGCCGAAACCGTGGCGCAGGGCGTGGCCTGGGCGAAGGACGCGCCGCCCGCCTATGCGGTGGTCGATTTGAAGCTCGATGACGGCAACGGACTGGACGTGGTGGAGACGCTGCATCGCACGCGGCCCGAGGCGCGCGTCGTGGTGCTCACCGGCTTCGGCAACATCGCCACCGCCGTGGCCGCGGTGAAGTACGGCGCCATCGACTACATCCCCAAGCCGGCGGACGCCGACGACATCCTGGCCGCCCTCATGGCGCCGGCCGGAGCCAAGCCCAAGCCACCGGAGAACCCGATGTCGGCCGACCGCGTTCGCTGGGAACACATCCAGCGCGTCTACGAACTGTGCGGCCACAACGTCTCGGAAACCGCCCGCCGGCTGAACATGCACCGCAGAACGCTGCAGCGTATCCTGGCCAAGCGAAGCCCGCGCTGAAGAGCATGCTCCCACCTCCCCCTTGCGGGGAGGTCGAAAAATCTCGAAGCGCAGCGCAGAGATTTTTCGGGCGGGGGCCCCACCCGAAAACGCGTCCCGCGTTTTCGACCTCCCCGCAAGGGGGAGGTCGGAGAGGACTACGCCGCGCGGCGGTTGCGATTGCGGTTGCCGCGGAAGCGGGTGTTGGGCTTCTTGCGGTTGGCGTAATCCAGCACGCGCCGGGGCTGTTCGGCGACGGGCGCGGAGGCCGGTAGCGGCGGGGTGCCGACGACCTTGAGCGGCTCGCGCACCAGGCGCTCGATGTCTTTCAACAGCGCACGCTCCGACGGATCGCAGAAGGCGAGCGCCACGCCGCCGGCGCCGGCGCGCGCGGTGCGGCCGATGCGGTGGACGTAGCTTTCCGCCACATTGGGCAGCTCGAAATTCACCACATGGGTGATGCCGTCGACGTCGATGCCGCGGGCGGCGATGTCGGTCGCCACCAGCACGCGCACCTTGCCGTCGCGGAACGAATCCAGCGCGCGCTGGCGGGCATTCTGCGATTTGTTGCCGTGGATGGCATCGGCCGCGACGCCGGACTTGGCCAGCTGGTCGGCCACCTTGTTGGCGCCGTGCTTGGTGCGGGTGAAGACGATGACGCGCTCCATCGCGGCATCGCGCAGAAGGTCGCGCAGCAGCGCGCGCTTGTCGCCCGCCGCCACGTGATAGACGCGCTGGTCGATCATGTCGGCAGTGATCTTGGCGGGCGAAATGTCGATGCGCACCGGATCGTGCAGGATCTCCGCCACCAGATGGGCGACTTCCTTGGGCATGGTGGCCGAGAACAGCAGCGAATGGCGCTTCCTGGGCAACGCGGCCACGAGGCGGCGCACGTCGCGGATGAAGCCCATGTCGAACATGCGGTCGGCCTCGTCGATGACGAGGATGGAGACGGTGTCGAGGCGGACGTGCTTCTGCTGGACGAGATCGAGCAGGCGGCCGGGCGTGGCGACGAGGATGTCGACGCCGGGGCGCAGCGCCTCGACCTGGCGGTTCTGGTTGACGCCGCCCAGCACGACGGCATGGCGCAGCTTCAGGTGCTTGCCATAGACCTGCAGGCTGTCGCCGATCTGCACGGCGAGTTCGCGCGTCGGCGCCAGGATGAGCGCGCGCACGCCGCGCGGGCCCACGCCCGCATGCGGTTCGGCCAGCTTCTGCAGGATCGGCAGGCCGAAAGCGGCGGTCTTGCCGGTGCCGGTCTGGGCCAGGCCCAGCACGTCGCGCCCGGCGAGGATCGCGGGGACGGCCTTGGCCTGGATGGGGGTGGGGTTGGTGTAGTTCTCGGCGGCGAGCGCGCGCAGAAGCGGTTCGGCCACGCCGAGAGTCGCAAACGTCATGTCAGTCACAATGAGTCCTTAAGCACCAGTGCGACCGGCACGGGGATCGTGCAGGCGCGCGCATGGCGGCTGTTGCCGTCTTCCACGCACAAACTGGAGCGAACGGGAGTTTTTCTCGAAGTTCCGCCATCAGGCGCCAAGCGACGCACGTTGTGCGACGGCGGAAGCGCGCGACGTATCCGCTTTATTCCGCGAGAAGTCAACCCATGGGCGATTCCGGCTCCGCCGTGGTCTGAATTGCGGCCCCGATCCTGCGCGCGGGCATCGGCTATTTCATCACCGGGATATCGACATGGGTGGTGGGGCCGTATTCCAGGACGAGGGCGGCGGTGCCGCGGTCGGGGAGGCGTTCGAGGTTGCCCGCGTCGGCACCGGCGATGGCTATGCGAATGCTGTGACCCTTCCTGACCAGGGCCGCGATGGGCGAGATGGCGATGGCGACGTCCTCCCATGACGGCCCGGCCGGGCTCATGTCGGCGCGCAGATAGGAATGCAGCGGATCGGCGGAGACCACGCCGGGCTTCGCGGGCTTGCGGTGCGCGAGCCTCAGCACGCCCTGGCTGACATAGGTGACGCGGCCGCCGGGCGCCACATCCTCCAGATAGACGATGATCATTGAATCGTGGACGGCAGCGGCGAGCTTGAGATGCGCCACCGGATCGCCGGCGATGAGCGTGTCGGCGGCCACCGGATCGCCAGTGAAGGTGAGAAGCCTGGCATCCTGTCCGGCGCGGTCGCCATAGTCGGTCTTCGACAGATCGACCTGGCCGCGATAGCCCGACAGCGTGCCCGTCGTCGCCGTGAAATCGACGAGATAGGGCACGGTATTGTCGCCCGGCGCCTTGAGCGCCAGCGTGTTGTGGGGCGCAGGATAGAATTTGCGCGGCGCGCTCTGCGCCGGCGGCCACTGCGCCGTGTCGCGCCACTCGCCGGCGCCGTTCACATAATAGTGCACGCTGCTGGCGATCGGCGTTCCACCGTTCTTCAGATAGCGGTCGAAGAAGTCCGCCATCATCGCGGTCTGCTTTTTGTAGCCGATATCCAGCGGGCGCTTGAGGTTGAAGGGATCGTCGCTGTCGAAGCCGCCATGGGTGAACGGCCCGATGATCACCTGCTGCGGATTGGAGAAGGTCT
The DNA here is from genome assembly GCA_050728855.1 of Rhizomicrobium sp. Classification (GTDB taxonomy): domain Bacteria; phylum Pseudomonadota; class Alphaproteobacteria; order Micropepsales; family Micropepsaceae; genus Rhizomicrobium. The sequence continues at coordinate 5,649 of JBOHKI010000001.1, forward strand.
GGAAGCGATCGAGCACCTGGGCGGACGAGCTTTCGTCGAGCCAGCCGGCGACGGCGAACATCGGCAGGTTGCGCGCCTCCACCTTGGCCTTGCGCCCGATCAGCGAGACATCGGTCAGCGAGGCGCCGCTGGCGCAGACCGCGTCGTCGCGCGCCACGGCACGCGCGACGCAATCGGCGACGTCGAAATTGCCGGCATGCTGGGCGATGGCGGCATCGCGCAGGCGGCCAAAGGTGTCGCCGTCCACGGGCTTGGGGCCATCGAACACCAGCTCGCAGAGCAGGCTCCCCTGGCAGGGCATCTTGCCGTCGTTCAGCCCGCGCGTCTGGGTGCTCCAGGCGTTGACGAGGTAGACATTCTCCACGCCGCCCGGGCGCATGGTGAGATAGACGTCGGTGAGATCGAACAGCGGCGCCACCGCCTTGATCGACGGATTGGGCAGCGACGCGATGTTGGCGGCGCTGACGCCGCGATAGGAAAAGCCGTAGGCGCCGATCTTGCCGTTGGACCAGGGCTGCGCGACGATCCAGTCGGCCACGCTGCCATAATCGGCGATCTCCGCGTCGCTGAAGAGCGTTTTCAGCGTGCCGAACGAGGCGCCGGTGCCGCGCGCGTCCACCGCCACCAGGGCGTAGCCGCGCGCGGTGAGGATGTCGTTGTCGGGATCGCTGCTGACGTCGTGGCCCAGGAGCGTCGCCAGCGCCTCGCCCAGATAGGACAATTCGCGCGCCCGCCAATAGGGCGTGGCCCTGATGAGCGCGGGAATCTTGCGCCCCCGCGCCAGATCGGCCGGCAGGATCACGTCGACGGCGAGGCGGGTGCCGTCCTTGGCGGTGATGTAGAGCGCCGCATCGCGCTTGTAGCCGGCGGGCACGGTGGCCGCGGCGCGGTGCTCATAGATCAGCGCGCTGACGGCGATGGTCGCGAACACGGCTACGGCCGCAACCGCCAGCAGCCCGCCCAGCGCGATGCCGGTCCATTTCAGGAATCGTCCCATGACCCTCTCCCCCGTGTGCAACGAACGTAGGAACAGCGCCGCATGCGCGCAAGGCGATGCACACAGCGCATGGCCTTCAACTAGCGCCCGCGCGCGGGCTTGCGCGGCCGTGCCGGTTCGGCGGCGGATTTTTCGTCCATCGCCCTCACCAGGCTCTTCGGCGCGATGGCACGCCAGCGGCGGTCGAGGAGGGTGCGGAAGGCGAGCTCGTCCAGCCTGCCGATATGGGCGAGGAGGCCTTTGTAATCCTTGAAATGGTCCGTGATGAAGAAGGTGTCCGGATCGGTGGCGAGGAGATGATCGCGCTCCTCCATCGTCTGGGTGAGCAGCATGATCGCCTCGCGCTTGTGCGAGCCCACCTGGGTGAAGAGTTTTTTGGCGATGAAGATGGACGGCGAACCGTAAGACATCTTCTCATGCGCGCCGGGATAGGAGAGCGCGATCTCGCGGGCGCGGGCCTTGCCCATGAACCCGGCCTTGCTCCTGCTCCTGGCCTTGCGCGCCGCCTTCGGCATCAGCGCGATCTCTTCTTCGCGCGCTTCTTTGCGGCCGGCTTGACTTCGGCCGCAGCTCCGGCCTCCATCGCCTTGAGCAGCTTTTTCGGCGCGATGACGCGCCAGCGGCGCTCCAGCATGGCGCGGACTTCGTCCTTCGTGACGCGGTCCATGCGCACCAGGATCGAGGGATAATTCTTGTAGTGGTCGGTGATGAAATAGGTCTTGGGGTCCATCTCGAGCATCATGTCGCGCTGGTCGATGGAATCCACGATCAGCACGATGGACGCATCCTGCGCGCGCACGCGGGTAAAGAACTTCTTGGCGACGACGAAAGCCGGCTTGCCGTAGGACGGCTTGGCCTCCGCCAGCGGGAAGGACAGCGCGATCGTCTTCACATCCGCGGCGGTCACGCCGTTCTTGGCTTTCATTCCGGTATCTCTCCCAATACGCGCGACGGATCGGCCGCCAGTTCCAGCGTCAGCGCCAGCCGCTCTGCCGCGACACGGGCGAAGCGTAGCGTGACCGCCTTCCTGCGGCTTGGATGGATTTGCCAGGCGGGCGACGGGCGCACGATGGCGCCGCCATAGCGGTCCGCCACGATCAGCCCCGTGCCCGCCGGCACATGCTCATCGGGGAAATCCGGCGGGACGGCGAAATAGAAGCTCTCGCAGAACTCCAGGTACTCCGGCCATTTGGTATCGCCCTTGAGGTCGGCCAGCGCCACCTTGATCTCCACGCCCAGGACCGCGCCCGATTCATGCAGCGCCGCCACGTCGAGCCGGCGGCCGTTGGCGAGCGTGAATTCCAGGATGGGCGAATAACCCTCCTGCATCAGCAACCGGCTCACCCCGCGCGCGACATCCTGGGCCGTTTCCATATTCTATTGGAACATTCGGGGAACGCTAAAGCAAGCGCTCGTAGAAGCCGCCGAACTGGCGGGCGCGGTCGACGAGATGGATTTCCAGAATCCAGTGCCGTTCGTTGCCATCGGCGTCGGGATCGGAGAGGCGGGTGGTGTTGCCGGGCATGATGCGCAGGTCCTCGCGCGTGCCGGGGATGCGCTGGACGTGGGGGAATTCGCCGATGACGTGACCGGCGATGAGGCCGCCGAATTCCCACCCCGCCTCGCGCGCGGCGGCTTGCGCGAAGGCGTAGAGCGCTTCGCCGGTGATGTCGGGTGCCGCGTCGCGCCGCGCCTTCACGGTCTCGAACATGCGCGGCAGGTCGGCGACGAGGCGGCGCTTGTCCGGATCGCCGCCCAGCGCGTAGGAGCGGCCGATGTCGGCCTCCCACTTTTCGCCATAGGCTTCGAATACCGGCGCCAGATCGAGATAGACGATGTCCTCGGGCCCGATGGTGCGCGGCGGCGGGTTGTCGGCGAAGATGCACACCGTGTTGGACCCGGCGCGCACCACGCGCTTGTGCCAATGGATCTCCACGCCGAAATCGCGTTTGGCGAGACAATAGATGTCGTCGTCCAGTTCCTGCTCGGTCTTGCCCGGCACGATCAGGCCCGCCGCCTCGATGGCGTCGCACAACGCCATGCCGCGCGCCTCGGCCGCCAGAAGAGAGGCGCGCTTTGTCACTCCGCCGCGAGCAGGGCGCGGCCGGCGACGGGATCGGCGAAGTTGATGGTCTGGAGGTATTTGATGCCTTCCTCCGCGATGTCGTCGCCCACCATGCGCTCGCCTTCGCGCCTCAACTCGTCCATGTCGACATACATGCCGTAGAAGGCGCGGGTGCGCTCGGTGATGATGCCGGCGTTGAGCAGCGTCTTGATGAGGACGCGGAAGATGTTGGCGGACTGCTTCATGGCTTCGCGCCGGTCGTCGTCGGTGAAGGCTTCCATGATGGCGGCGCGCGCGTCCTGCCAGGCGATGCCGACACTGTCGTAAACCACCTGCATCTGCTCGGCGTTGATGAGGTTGAACAGCAGCGTCTGGAAGCATTTGGCCGCCCAGTCCTCGACGATGTTGTGCTCGTCTTCGGTCAGTTTGGGAATCGTGCGATCGGCCCAGATCTTGCCGAATTTGTGGTGGAAGGCCTCGTCGGTCATCACCAGCTGGCAGAGCTTGACGAGAAGCGGGTCCTGGCTCTGCTGATAGAGCGTGGCGAAGGCGCCCATGGCCAGGCCCTCCACCAGCATCTGCATGCCGACGATCTTCTTGTAGACCTCGGGCGCGCCGACCATTTCGGTGAGCAGATTCCTGAGCGTTTCGCCCGAGGGCAGCGGCGTGCCCCAGCGCGCCTTGATATAGGCGGAGAAGGCCGTGACGTGGCGGGCTTCCTCGCGGGTCTGGTTGGCGGCGTATTCCTGCGCGCCCGGGTCTTTCAGGATGTGGCAGAGCGAGGCCGACAGCGCGAGCGCACCCTGCTCGCCATGCAGGATCGCGGACAATTGCCAACGCGTCGACTGGTTGGCGAATTTGATCTTCTGCGCGTCCGTCATCGTTTCGCCGATGCGGGTGTGGAAGATCGGGAAGAAGCGGTCGGGCAGAATCTTCTGTGTGGTTAGATCGAACGGCTGGTTGAAGTCGATATATTTCTTGTCCAGCGGATCCCAGAAATGGTCATGCGTCGCGGAGATGATCTTGTCGAACGCGGTGGTGCGCCTTCCGTAGCGCTCGACATCCAGCATCGCGGGGAAATCATCCGGCGCCGCGGCATCGTAGGCGGCATCCTTGGTGATGTGGGTCATGGCGGACCTCCGGGAGGCTGGGGGCCTCCGACATACGCCCGGCAAAATCGCATTTCAATGAAAAATGACGCTTGCGTCACTATTCGTGACGAGGCGTCAGTCAGTCTGTGCTTGGTGCGACACCTAATGGGCGCCGGTTTATTGGTTGCGGCGGCGGGACTTGAACCCGCGACCTCCCTGCTCATACTAGGGTCGCGACACACCTAGAATGACGTAAGCAAGGGCGCTCTATCCGTCTGAGCTACACCGCACGGGGCGAACCCCGAACCGTTGGAACTATCAAGCCGTCACGACTCCACCAAAGCGAGCTTCGGCCGTTTGCGGGCGACGCGTTCCCGTTCCTCTTGGTCGCGCTTTTCCCGCGCGGCGATCTTCTCGACGGCATATGGCGCGGCGGCTTTAATCAAGCCCTCGAAGCTGTATAGATTGGTGTCATTGTCCCCGAATGCCGTGCGCCGAGCGTGGCGCGTGATGAAGCCAAGCCCTTCAAGAGCCTTCATCCGCTTTTGGACGGCGCGGGGTTTGATGCCAATGGCCGCCGCAATCGTCGCAACCGAGGGGTGCGGGAGATTGTCGGCCTTCCACCAATATTTCGACAGGTGGACGAGGATATTCATGTCGATCGCGTCAAGACCGAGGGCCGCCTGCTTCTCGATGAAAATCGAGGGTATGGCGGTCCAGCCAGCGTCAATGAGAGGCTTTGTCCAGCGGTCCTCAAGTTTCCGCAAAGTCTCTGCGGCGGAAGGGTGGGTTGCGGATTTGCTCATAGGCACGGGTTCCTGTACTCTCGACCCTTGGCAATATGTCCTTGCATCCATTGCACGACAAGGAATCGGCGGGGGCATCCGGGCGTACCGTCGTACGTCCCCGGAGCGTACGCAAGAACGCCTCCCAGACGTCCCCAAAGACGGGACCGGGGCGGCGCGAAAGCCGTCCTAAGCATATCCACGCGTACAACATGCAGCGTAGGGGATACCAGGCATGGCCCAGAGCAACAGGACACAGCGGGTCGTGTCCTCCGGTACGCCCCCTCTCATTGAATTTTAAGGGGTTCGGGTCTAAGTACGCCTATTCGCGGCCCCGAAAGGGTGTCCGTTGCCCGCAAGGGAGACATTCGCCAAGGGGAAGGCTTCACGGCCTTCCCCTTTGGTTTATGGGCCTCGCGGCGGCATCATACGAAGGGAACCGGGAGCCATTTGGCAATCGGCGCCAAGATGGCGTTGAAATCGGCCTCTGGCACTTGTGGAATCCGGCCGCTGAACTGGCTGAATCGCGAGGGGGAAACAGTCGTCAGGTGATTGCACACCGCCCACGATTGAACGCCCTCGATCTGAACTGAAATCCGGTGCGCCCATGCGTTGCCGCTCTGGTCGATGGCCGTCGTTGGCACGACAAGGCAAGGCCCGTGTAGCGTGTTCTTGTACGAGATCACGATGACGGGCCGCGTTTTCCAGAACTCCGGCAACATTGCGTCACGCCAGAAGTCGCACCAGTAAAGCTGGCGAATCTTCGGCGCGGCGATAATCTGCGGCTCCACCCAAGGCGGCGATGTCTTCTCGTCGGTCATCTTCTTGCGTCGAGCGCGCTAACTTCCTCTATGCTTGGAACGCGAGTTATTCCGCCCCGCCCAGCGTGCCCTTGGTCGAGGCGACGCCGCCTTCCAGGCGGTCGTCGGGCGTCACCGCTTCGCGCAACGCGCGGGCCAGCCCCTTGAAGCAGCTCTCCACGATGTGGTGGGAGTTCTCGCCGTAGAGATTGTCGATGTGCAGGCAGACGCCCGCATTCTGGGCGAAGGCCTGGAACCATTCCTTGAACAGCTCGGTGTCCATCTCGCCGAGCTTGGGCTTGGGCACGGTGACGCGCCACACCAGATAAGGCCGGTTCGACACATCGATGGCCACGCGCGTGCAGGCCTCGTCCATGGGGATGATGGCCGCGCCAAAGCGGGTGATGCCGGAAAAATCGCCCAGCGCCTTCTTCACGGCCTGGCCGATGCAGATCGCGGTGTCCTCGGTGGTGTGGTGGTAGTCGACATGCAGGTCGCCCTGGGCGCGGACCTTGAGGTCGATCATCGAATGGCGGCCGAGGCTGTCCAGCATGTGGTCGAGGAAGCCGATGCCGGTGTCGATGTCGCAGACGCCCGAGCCGTCGAGGTCGAGCGAGACCGCGATCTCGGTCTCCCGTGTCTTGCGTTCGACGGTGGCGGTGCGCATGCGACTCTCCGGCGAGGCCCGGCCCGCTTGATAGCAAGCCGGGGCCTCGCGCGGAAGGCGGCGGTCAGTGATGCGGCTGCCAGTTGCCGTACATGGGGTTGGGCAGGAGGAAGCGGTTGACGCCGATGCCGGCGCCAGGATCGGACTGGCTCATGACGCCCACCATGTCGCCGCCGGGGCCGGTCAGCGCCAGATCCGTCACCTGGTCGCCCAGCCACAGGACGGCCTTGGCCTTGGTGTGGAAGCGGGCATCGAGGCTCGCCACCGCGCCTTGCCAGCGGCTGAGCTTGTTCTTCTTCTCGTCCGGCTTGGAGGCATCCTGCCCGATCTCGTAATCGAACCAGATGCCCACGCGCTTGAGATTGTCGCGGGTGATGGCGTCGTCGGCCACGTCGCGATTGGTGACGATGGCAACGAGCCCGCCCATCGCATGGATGCGCCGGGTGAAGGCGGCGGCGCCCGGCACGTCCATCGCCATGCCTTGCGGTCCGTCCGGCGTGGCGCGGGCGTGAATCCAACTCTCCCACTTCCTGGCGTTGAAAGCGGGTTCGGGGCACTCATCGCTCTGGACCTGGTCGAGCGAATTGTCGAGCACGGTTTCGTCGGCATCCATCAGCACGATCCAGCCATGCGGCTTGTAGCCATGCGCGGCCTTCATGCGCGAAGCCGCAGTGGCGGCCTCGTCGTACACCGAGGCCGTCAGCCGGCAATATTCCAGCGAATGCCGCTGCCAATAGGTCGCCGTGCTGATGGGCGCCGTGGGCGCGGTGCATTGCCAGTGATCGGGATCGGCGGGATCGGCGGGCGGCGCGGTGTCCGAAGCGGCGATGCGGGCCTGGCAATCGTATTGCGCCGGCAATCCCTTTGCTTGCGCGGCCGGCATCGCAACCGCGAACGCGGCGAAAGTCAGGGAAATGAAAAAATCGCTTCGCATGGAAATCTCCTTCGACCGGAAAAGCGCAGCCTAGTGCGGACGAAGCGCCGCGTGAAGCACCGTGGACGGCAGATGAAACACATTCGTGACAGGCGTTGCGCCATGCACGCCCATGACGCTGAGCGATCTCCGCGCGGCATCGGCCTCGATGACGAGGCGGCTGTTGGGATTGGCGATCGGACTGACGAACCATGCGAGCGCTTCGCCGCCGCCATCCAGCGCGCGGGCGCAGGCGGCGCGGCCATGGCTGTCGATGGGGCGCGCCTGCCAGCGGCCGCCCGCCAGCCGCGTCTCGAAATGGTTGGCGGCGGCGACGCGGCCATCCGCCATCTCGCGGATCGCGCAATCGCTTTCCGTGCGCTCGATGACGCAGCCTTGGCGCGCGTTCAATCCCGACAGGATGAAGATCGCGGGCACCGCGAGCGGCGCCTCGCTCAGCATCGCCTTCGCGGCGCGATAGTCCGGCGCGGTTTCCAGGACGTGGCGCAGCAGATGCGCGGCCGGCCAGCCGGTGGCGCGGCCCGCATCGAGGCGGTTCTTCAGCCAGTCCCCCGCATAGCCCGCGCCGTGACGGCGCATCGGCGCCTGGTTGATGGCGGCGGCGAAACGCCCCGGCGCCATGGCGTGGAAGGCGCCGTTGGCGCCCGGCCAGGTGATGTTGAAGAAGTCGCCCGCCGGTCCGTCCTGCTGCGCCACGACGGCCAGCTCGCCCAGCCGCGGGAACGGCCAGTCGAGCACCCGGCGCAGGCGCGCGCTTCCGCCCGCATCCCACACCCCGCCGGTGCAGCCCCACTCGAAACAGACGTTCAGCACATGCGCGCCGCTACGCCCCAGCAATTCGGCGATGGCGTCGATTTCGGCGGCATAGGGATTGATGTTTTTCGCCAGCCATTTCCGCGAGGCGCGGTCACCCAGCGGGAGCGCCGCCAGGCTCGCCGCGCGGGAGGCGAGGCCAAAGCTTCCGGTCGCCGCCTTCACCAGCGCCCGGGCGCGCCCGGGATAGTCCGCGAGCAGATCGACCGGCGTCCTGCCGCGAAGATCGACGAAGGGAATGGCCTGCATGGCGGCTTCCGGCTGGGCCTTCATCTTCCTATATAGTGACTGGCATGACCGACCAACGCTGGCGCTCCACCACCATCCTCTCCGTCCGCAAGGGCGGGACCGTCGTCGTCGCCGGCGACGGGCAGGTGACGCTGGGCGCGACCGTGATGAAGGCCAACGCGCGCAAGGTGCGCAGGCTGGGCAAGGGCCCGAATGGCGGCGACGTCATCGCCGGATTCGCCGGCGCCACCGCGGATGCCTTCGCGCTGTTCGAGCGGCTGGAGGCCAAGATCGAGCAGCATCCCGGCAACCTTGCGCGCGCCTGCGTCGAGCTCGCCAAGGACTGGCGCACGGATCGCTATCTGCGCCGCCTGGAAGCGATGATGGCGGTGGCCGATGCCCGGACCTCGCTCATCCTCTCCGGCACCGGCGACGTGGTGGAACCCGAAGACGGGCTGATCGGGATCGGCTCCGGCGGACCTTTCGCTCTCTCCGCCGCCAAGGCGCTGATCGATTCCGCCATGAGCGCCGAAGACATCACCCGGCGCGCCATGCAGATCGCGGCGGACATCTGCATCTATACCAACGAGAACGTGGTCATCGAAAGCCTGGCCGCAGGTTGAACCGTGAAGGGCCCTGATGTACATTTCGTTCAAAGGATGTACATATGGCGCTCCACATCAGCAATGCCAAGGCCGACAGGCTGGCGCGAAAGGTGGCCAAGTTGCAGGGCCGCACGGTGACCGACGCGGTGATCCACGCGCTGGAATCCCAGCTGGCGTCCGATGCCACGCGCAAGGCGGCGGATCGCGACGCGCGCAAGGCGGCGATCATGGATGCCGTCCAGCAGATTCGCGCGCTTCCCGTCCGCGATACGCGCAGTGATGAGGACATTCTCGGCTATGACGAGCAGGGACTTCCCGGCTGATGGTCGTCGACACGTCGGCGCTCACGGCGATCATCCTGGGAGAACCCGAGGAGCAGGCCTTCGTGGAAGCCCTGGCCGGAGCCGAAACGCTTCGCATGTCGGCCGGGACGCTGGCGGAACTGGGCATCACCTTGGTCGTGCGGCACGGGCCCGAAGCCGAGCGCCGCGCGCATGCTCTGATCTCCAAAGCACGCATCGAAATCGTGCCCGTCGACCAGGCACAGGCGCTGGCGATCTGGAATGCCTACCGGAGATACGGCAAGGGTCTCAGCCCGGCAAAGCTCAACTATGGAGACTGCTTCGCGTATGCCCTGGCCAAATCGCTGAACGAACCCTTGCTCTACAAGGGTAGCGATTTCGCGAAAACGGACGTCAGGCCGGCGGTGTAGACTCCGCGCCGTTCCACTCCCATATATCGTCCATGACCGCCTTCTTCACGCCCCGGGAAATCGTTTCGGAACTCGACCGCTTCATCGTCGGCCAGGCCGATGCCAAGCGCGCGGTGGCCATCGCCTTGCGCAACCGCTGGCGCAGGCAGCAGCTGGCGCCGGAATTGCGCGAAGAAGTTCTGCCCAAGAACATCCTGATGATCGGACCCACCGGCGTGGGCAAGACGGAGATTTCGCGCAGGCTCGCGCGGCTGGCCCAGGCGCCGTTCCTGAAGGTGGAGGCCACCAAGTTCACCGAAGTGGGCTATGTCGGGCGCGACGTGGAACAGATCGTGCGCGACCTGGTGGAGATCGCGCTCGCCCAGACGTGCGCGCGCAAGCGCCGCGACGTCGAGGCCCAGGCCGAGGCGCGTACTGAGGAGCGCCTGCTCGACGCGCTGACCGGCGCCGCTTCAAGCGCCTCCACGCGCGAAACCTTCCGCCGCAAGCTGCGCGAAGGCGAGCTCGAGGAGCGCGAGGTCGAGATCGAGATGCGCGACACCGGCGGCATGCCGAGCTTCGAAATTCCCGGCATGCCGAGCGCCCAGATCAGCATGGTCAATCTGGGCGACATCTTCGGCAAGGCGCTGGGCGGGCGCTCCAAGCCCAAGCGCATGACGGTGGCGGCGGCGCGCGAGCCGGTGCTGGCGGAGGAGGCCGACAAGCTGCTGGATGAGGACGCGATCGTGCGCGAGGCGATCGAAGCCGTCGAGCAGAACGGCATCGTGTTCCTGGACGAGATCGACAAGATCTGCGCGCGCAGCGAATTGCGCGGCGGCGGCGATGTGAGCCGCGAGGGCGTGCAGCGCGACCTGCTGCCGCTGATCGAAGGCACGGTGGTCGCCACCAAGCATGGCAGCGTGAAGACCGACCACATTCTCTTCATCGCATCGGGCGCCTTCCACACCGCCAAGCCGTCCGACCTTCTGCCGGAGCTGCAGGGACGGCTTCCCATCCGCGTGGAGCTGAAGGCGCTCAGCCGTGAGGATTTCCGCCGCATCCTCACCGAGCCGGAAGCGAGCCTCATCAAGCAGTATATCGCGCTGATGGGCACCGAAGGCGTGACGCTCGAATTCGCCGAAGACGGCATCACCGCCATCGCCGACATCGCCGCCCAGGTGAACGCCAGCGTCGAGAACATCGGCGCACGCCGGCTGCACACCGTGATGGAGCGCGTGCTGGACGAGATCAGCTTCACCGCCACCGACTCGGCCGGCGCAACTGTCTCCATCGACGCGGCCTACGTGAAGGCCCGCGTCGAGGACCTGGCGAAGGATCAGGACCTGTCGCGGTTTATTCTTTGATTTGCTGATCCCATTTGCAGCAACACCCTTGTCATCCCGGCCGGAGAGATGCGTCGGCATCTCGGGGAGCCGGGACCTATCGCTGCCGCGTCGCAATGGCTCCCGGCGCTCGCTGCGCTCGGCCGGGATGACATCTGATGCTGAGTATCTACGCCGGCTGCTTCTCGAAGACCGGCAGCGATCTGTCCAGATGCGCCCAGGGCTGGGCCGACTTCGTCCAGATGAAGGCGGTGGGCTTGAGCCAGGAGGGATCATCCATCGAGCCGGCCTTGATCGCCCACAGATGCGGCATGCCTTCGAGGTCGCTGAACAGGGGCGTGCCGCAGGTGCCGCAGAACACGCGCGTCACCGTCTTGCCGCTCTCGCCCGTCACTGCATAGCTGCGCAGCTCCGCGTCGCCCTGGCAGACGCGGAAGGCGGGCTTGGGCACGACCGCGACGGCCGCGGGCTCGCCGCCCGAGGCGTATTGGCAATCCCGGCAATGACACAGCATGAAGGCCACCGGCTCGGCGGCGGATTCATAGCGCACCGCCCCGCACAGGCAGCCTCCCGCAAACGGCGCAACCATCGGCATTCCCTCCCGGATTCCGGCGCTTCCGGCCGCAGTGTTGACCCCCCGGGGATTCCTTGCAAGAAGTCCGGCCCTCACGGAACGAGGGTCATCGGGAATGCGCGGGAACTACTTTTTCACCAGCGAAAGCGTGTCGGAAGGCCATCCCGACAAGGTCTGCGACCGCATCTCCGACGAGGTGGTGGACCTGTTCTACCGCGAAGGCCCCAAAAGCGGCCTCGACCCCTGGGACATCCGCGCCGCCTGCGAGACCATGGCGACCACCAACCGCGTCATCATCGCCGGCGAGACCCGCGGCCCCAAGCACATCATGGTCGACAATATCGTCGAGGTGGCGCGCGCCGCGATCAAGGACATCGGCTACGAGCAGGCGGGCTTCCACTGGCGCAATGCCAATGTCGAGGTGCTGCTGCACGCGCAGTCTCCGCACATCGCCCAGGGCGTCGACGCCAAGGGCAACAAGGACGAAGGCGCGGGCGACCAGGGGATCATGTTCGGCTACGCCTGCCGCGAGACCCCGGCGCTGATGCCGGCGCCCATCTTCTACAGCCACAAGATCCTCGAACTGCTCGCCCAGGCCCGCAAGAGCGGCCGCGAACCCAAGCTCGGGCCCGACGCCAAGAGCCAGGTCACCGTGCGCTACGAGAACGGCAAGCCGGTCGGCGTCACCCAGATCGTGCTCTCCACCCAGCATCTCGACGAGACCATGACGTCGGACGATGTGCGCAAGATCGTGGAGCCCTATATCCGCAAATCGCTGCCCGAAGGCTGGATCGGCGGCGATTGCGTCTGGCACGTCAACCCCACCGGCGCCTTCGTGGTCGGCGGGCCGGACGGCGACAGCGGGCTGACGGGGCGCAAGATCATCGTCGACACCTATGGCGGCGCGGCCCCGCATGGCGGCGGCGCGTTCTCCGGCAAGGATCCCACCAAGGTCGACCGTTCGGCTGCCTATGCCGCGCGCTACCTGGCCAAGAACGTGGTGGCGGCGGGGCTGGCGGATCGCTGCACGATACAAATCTCCTACGCCATCGGCGTCGCCGACCCGCTGTCGGTCTATGTCGACACCCACGGTACCGGCAAGGTGGACGAGGCCAAGCTGGAGAAGATTCTGCCGGAAGCCATGAGCCTGAAGCCGCGCAATATCCGCGAGCATCTGAAGCTCAACAATCCGATCTACGCCCGGACATCCGCATACGGACATTTCGGGCGCGAGCCGGATTCGACGGGCGGCTTCACCTGGGAAAAGACCGATCTGGCGGATGTCCTCAAGCGCGCCGTCTAGCGGCGCGCGCCGGCGTCCGCATATCTATGGCCGCCGCAAAGGCCCGAAACTCTCGCCGCGCCAGGCGGGACTGTTCCGGACATTGTTGCCTGCGGTTGCGCTCGACATTCGGCATGGCGCCGACGCCCGTTCCTACTTCTCACCTCCCCCTTGCGGGGAGGTCGAAAAATGCTCTTCGCATTTTTCGGGCGGGGGGATTGGTGCGCGCACGCCGCCACCGGAAACGCCGCGCGCTTCGACCTCCCCGCAAGGGAGAGGTGGCATCGATGTCGACGACGTCTGGCTGGAGATCGGCTTTGGTGCGGGCGAGCACCTGCTGTGGCAGGCCGAACACAATCCGCATGTGGGACTGATCGGCGCCGAGCCCTACGAAGGCGGGGTCGCCAAACTCCTGTCGCGCCTGTCGCAAGCCGCGACACCGGCCAATATCCGCATCCACATGGGCGATGCGCGCGACATTCTCGCGGCGTTGCCGGACGCATCGCTCGGTCGCGTGTTCATCCTGTTCCCCGATCCCTGGCCCAAGACCCGCCACCACAAGCGCCGTTTCCTCCAGATGGACATGCTCGACACGCTCGCCGCCAGGATGAAACCCGGCGCCGAGCTGCGTTTCGCCAGCGACGACGCCCCACTGGTGGAATACACACTCGAACGCCTCATGGCGCACCCCGCGTTCACCTGGACCGCCGCACGCGCACAAGATTGGAAGACCCGCCCCACAGACTGGCCGCCCACGCGCTACGAAGCCAAGCAACTTCATGGAATCCCGGTGTTTCTAGAATTTCGCAGGGTCTGACTTGTAATTGCGGCGTTCGGGGCGTATATGCCGCCCATCCCTTACAACAGAAACTTCCTGTTGTGTGGCGGTCGCAAGATCGCCGCGGCCGAAAGCCGTTGGGCCATGCAGAGGACGAAACGCCATTCTCACGGCCATGTCGCAATTGGAGCCGATCCTGGAGCCCGCCATCGGGAAGGCGGGATACAGGCTCGTGCGCCTGCGCATCCTGGGCGGCAAGGTGAAGACGCTGCAGATCATGGCCGAACGCGCCGACGGGACGATGAATGTGGAGGACTGCGCCAGGCTTTCGCGCGCGTTGTCCGAATTCCTCGAGACCGAGGATCCGCTGGAGGGCGAGTATCATCTGGAAGTCTCCTCCCCCGGCATCGACCGCCCGCTGACGCGGCTCACCGATTTCGCCCGCTGGGCCGGCCACGAAGCCAAGGTCGACCTGCACGCCCCCGACGAGACCGGGCGGCGGCGCTTCCGCGGGCTGCTTCTCGGCCTCGACGGCACGGACGTTACGGTGGAGGTGGAGGGCGTGCGCCGCGCCTTCGCGTTCGCCGCCATCGCCGACGCCAAGCTCGTCCTCACCGACGCGCTGATCCGCGAAGACCTCAACCGCCAGCACCCCCAAGGCCACAATCACCAAGGCCAAAGTCAGCAAGGAAGGAACCAATGACACACCAAACCCCGAGCCGGAGCCTTTAAGATGGCCGCGATTGCCGCCAACAGGACCGAACTGCTGCAGATCGCCGACGCGGTCGCCCGCGACAAGTCGATTGACCGCGCCGTCGTGATCGCCGCCATGGAAGAAGCCATGCAGCGCGCCGCCAAGGCGCGTTACGGCAGCGAGAACGAGATCAAGGTCGAGATCGATCCAAAGACCGGCGAGACCCATGTCTCGCGCTATCTCCACGTCGTGGAGCTGGTCGACAACGACAAGATCGAGATCAGCCTGGAAGACGCGCGCGCGCGCAACCCCGCCGCCATGGTGGGCGACATCATCGCCGAGACGCTGCCGCCGTTCGACTTCAGCCGCATCTCCTCGCAGGCCGCCAAGCAGGTGATCGTGCAGAAGGTGCGCGACGCCGAGCGCGAGCGCCAGTTCGAGGAATACAAGGACCGTATCGGCGAGATCGTGCACGGCATCGTCAAGCGCGCCGAGTTCGGCTCCGTCGTCGTTGACATGGGCAAGGCCGAGGGCGTGGTGCGCCGCGACGAGATGATCCCGCGCGAGAGCTTCCGCACCAACGACCGCATCCGCGCCTATATCTACGACGTGCGCCGCGAGGCGCGCGGGCCGCAGATCTTCCTGTCGCGTTCGCATCCCCAGTTCATGGTGCGCCTGTTCGCCCAAGAAGTGCCGGAGATCTATGACGGCATCATCGAGATCCGCGCGGTGGCGCGCGATCCCGGCAGCCGCGCCAAGATCGCGGTGATCAGCAAGGATTCCTCGATCGATCCGGTCGGCGCCTGCGTCGGCATGCGCGGCGTGCGCGTGCAGGCCGTGGTGCAGGAGCTCCAGGGCGAGCGCATCGACATCATCCCGTGGTCGGGCGAGCCCGCCACCTTCATCGTCAACGCGCTGGCGCCGGCGGAAGTGGCCAAGGTCGTGCTCGACGAGGATACCCATCGCGTCGAGGTGGTGGTGCCCGACGAGCAGCTGTCGCTCGCCATCGGCCGCCGCGGCCAGAACGTCAGACTCGCCTCCCAGCTCACCGGCTGGCAGATCGACATCCTGACCGAGGCCGAGGAAAGCGAGCGCCGCCAGAAGGAATTCGCCGAGCGCACCGCGCTGTTCATGGAGGCGCTGGACGTCGACGAGACAGTGGCGCAGCTCCTGGCGTCGGAAGGCTTCGCCACCGTCGAAGACGTGGCCTTCGTGCCGGTCAACGAACTGGCCGCCATCGAGGGCTTCGACGAGGACACCGCCCAGGAACTCCAGACCCGCGCGACCGAGCACATCGAGGCGCGCAACAAGGAGATGGACGACAAGCGCCGCGAGCTTGGCGTGGACGATGCCGTGCTCGAGGTCGAGGGCGTGACGCCGGCCATCGCGGTGGCGCTGGGCGAGGCCGGCATCAAGACGCTGGAGGACCTCGCGGGCTGCGCCACCGACGATTTGCTCGGCTATTACGAGCAGGCCAAGGACAGCAAGGAACGCGTCCGCGTCGCCGGCGCGCTCGACAGCTTCAACCTCACCTCGGAGGACGCCAACGCCATCATCATGACGGCGCGCGTCAAGGCGGGCTGGATCGAGGAAGAACCCGAGCCGGCCGAAGAGGAAGCCGCCGCCGAAGAGACCGGGGAGGACGCGAGCGCGTGAGCCTGGCCGCGGCACATCGGGAACAGACCGCGATGCGCGAACGGCGCTGCATCGTGACGGGCGAGACGCGCGAGGAAGCGCGCCTCATCCGTTTCGTCGTGGGGCCGGACGGCGCGATCGTGCCCGACCTCGCGGCGAAACTTCCCGGGCGCGGCATTTGGGTGACGGCGGACCCGGCGTTTCTGGCCAAGGCGCCTTTCGCCAAGGCCGCCAAGCAGAAGGTGACGGTGCCCCCTGGCCTGGCCGCCCATGTCGAGGCCCTGATCGTGCGGCGCATGCAGGACGATCTGGGGCTCGCCAAGCGCTCCGGCATTCTGGTCAGCGGCTTCGATTCCGTGGCTGCCGCGATCGCGGGCGCCAAGGTGCTGGTCGAGGCGTCGGATGGCGCGGCAGATGGGCGGCGGAAATTGCTGGGACTGGCGCGGGCCGCCGGCGCTGCGCCGGTGGTGATCGACTGCCTCAGCAACGCGGAATTGAGCGTGGCCCTGGGCCGCGAGAATGTGATACATGCCGCCCTCAAATCCGGGCAATTGGCCGAACGGCTGATCTTCGAAGCCGGAAGACTTTCGGGCTTCAGAACCGAAGGCGGGTCCGACTCCCGCAATCAAGGAATAGAATGAGCGAGACGAACGACACGACGAAACGCACGGGCGGCAAGACCCTGTCTTTGAAGAAGACGGAGACGTCGACCGTCAAGCAGAGCTTCAGCCACGGCCGCACCAAGGCCGTGGTGGTGGAGAAGAAGCGCAGCACCCATCCGGTGACGGGCGCTCCCGCCAAACAGCATGCCACGCCCGCGGCGCCGGAGACCAAGACGTCCGCGCCCGCGGCGGCGCGCGACACCGGCCCGCGCGCCGGCGTGGTGCTGCGCCAGCTGACCGATGAGGAGAAGGCCCGCCGCGGCGCGGCGCTGGCCGATGCCCGCGTCGCGGAGGAAGAAGCCCGCAAGCGCGCCGAGGACGACGCCAAGCTGCGCGCCGCCGAGGAGGGCAAGCTCGCCAAGGAGCGCGAGGCCGCCAGCCGCCGCAAGGCCGACGAAGACGCGCGCAAGGCCGCCGACGAACTGGCCAAGCGCCATGCCGAGGAAGAAGCCACCCGCCGCCTCGACAAGAAGGACGAGCCCGCCTCCGCCAAGCCCGCGGCCACCGCGCCGGCCAAGGACGCCGCGCGCCCCAGCCGCCGCGCCGTCACCGCCGAGGACGAGGAAGAATCCGCGCCCAAGAAAGGCGGCGTCAAGGCGCCCGCCAAGGCGCCGGTGGCGCGCAAGGGCGAGGCCGACCGCCGCCGCGGACGGCTCACCGTCACCAAGGCGCTGTCCGGCGACGACGAGCGCATGCGCTCCGTCGCCTCCTACAAGCGCCATCTCCAGCGCATCAACAAGGGCCAGCAGCAGCAGCCGGCCGGCCCCGCCGGTCCGCGCGAGGTGACGATTCCGGAGACCATTACCGTTGCCGAGCTCGCCAACCGCATGGCGCGCCGCTCCGTGGACGTGATCAAGGTGCTGATGAAGAACGGCATGATGGCGACGGCGAACGACACCATCGACGCCGACACCGCCGAGCTCGTCGCCGCGGAGTACGGCCACACCGTCAAGCGCGTCGCGGAGAGCGACGTGCTCGAAGGCCTCAAGGGCGCGGCCGACGACGCGGACGCGCTGGTCGCGCGCGCGCCGATCGTGACCGTCATGGGCCATGTCGACCACGGCAAGACCTCGCTGCTCGACGCGCTGCGCAAGACCGACGTGGTGTCGGGCGAGGCCGGCGGCATAACCCAGCACATCGGCGCCTATCAGGTGCAGCTCAAGGGCGGCCAGAAGATCACCTTCCTCGACACCCCCGGCCACGCGGCCTTCACCGCGATGCGCGCGCGCGGCGCCAAGGTGACCGATCTTGTGGTGCTGGTGGTGGCCGCCGACGACGGCGTCATGCCCCAGACCATCGAGGCGATCAGCCACGCCAAGGCCGCGCATGTGCCCATCATCGTGGCCGTCAACAAGATCGACAAGGGCGACGCCAACCCGACGCGGGTGAAGACCGAGCTGCTGCAGCAGGAAATCCAGGTGGAGGATCTGGGCGGCGACGTGCTTTCCGTCGACGTCTCCGCCACCAAGGGCACCAACCTCGACAAGCTCGAGGACGCGATCCTGCTCCAGGCCGAACTGCTCGATCTCAAGGCCAATCCCGACCGCCCCGCCGAGGGCGCGGTGGTGGAAGCCAAGCTCGACAAGGGCCGCGGCCCGGTGGCAACCGTGCTCGTCCAGCGCGGCACGCTGCGCACCGGCGACATCCTGGTGGCCGGTTCCGAATTCGGCCGCGTCAGGCTCATCATCAACGACCGCGGCGAGAACGTGGAATCCGCCGGTCCGTCCATGCCGGTGGAAGTGCTGGGCCTTTCGGGCGTGCCGGAAGCCGGCGACGAGTTTGCCGTGGTGGAGAACGAGGCGCGCGCCCGCGAAGTCACCGAATACCGCGCGCGCAAGCGCCGCGAGCAGCGCCAGGCCGTGTCCGGGCGCCAGTCGCTCGACCAGCTTCTCAAGAGCCGCAAGGACGGCGAGAAGCGCCTGCTGCCTCTTGTCATCAAGGCCGATGTGCACGGCTCGGTCGAAGCCATCCAGGGCGCGCTCGCCAAGATCGGCACCGATGAAGTGGCGGTGCAGGTGCTGCAATCCGGCGTCGGCGCGATCACCGAAAGCGACGTGATCCTCGCCCATGCGAGCGGCGGCGCCATCATCGGCTTCAATGTCCGCGCCAATGCCCAGGCCCGCGAGCGCGCCAAGCGCGACGGCGTGGAAGTGCGCTATTACAACATCATCTACAACGTCGTCGACGACATGAAACTGGCGCTGTCGGGGATGCTGGCGCCGGAGACGCGCGAGAAGTTCCTGGGCAATGCCGAGGTGCTTGAAGTCTTCACCATCTCCAAGGTGGGCAAGGTCGCCGGCTGCCGCGTCAGCGAAGGCGTGGTGCGCCGCGGCGCCCATGTCCGGCTGATCCGCGACAACGTCGTGATCCACGAGGGCGAACTGTCGACGCTGAAGCGCTTCAAGGACGAAGTGCGCGAAGTCCAGACCGGCCAGGAATGCGGCATGGCGTTCGCGGGCTATCAGGACCTGCAGAAGGGCGACGTGATCGAGTGCTTCGAGGTCGAGACCATCAAGCGCGCGCTCTGAGGCGCGGTTTGAAGGAACCATGCCATGTCGTCACCCGGACAGGGACCGCTGCAACTCTATCTTCGCGAGACCGACGCGGCCTTGCGCGCGCAGGACACCGAGCGCGCCCTGAGGCTGGCCGAGGAAGCGACAAGCCGCGGGCTCGAGCATCCCAATCTGCTGACGCTGGCCGGCCACCGGCGCATGCAGGCCGGCGACGCGGCGAATGCGCTGGTGCTGCTCACCCGCGCCCGGGCGCTGGCGCCGCGCAGCGCCGACGTGCTGAACGCGCTCGGCATCTGCCTGTCGCAGCTCGGCCGCGCGCGCGAGGCCCTGCCTGTGTTCGACGCGGCGCTGCGCAGCGCGCCCGGCACCGCGATGCTGCGCTTCAACAAGGCGCTGGCCTACGAGAAGCTGGGCGAGCTCGACCATGCCAGGCGGGAGCTGGAAGGCGTCGTCACGCTGATGCCGCAGCATTTCGAGGCGCTGGCCTGGCTCGCCACGCTGGCCGCGCAGCGCAACGATTCCCGATCGGCGCGCGACTATGCGGCAAAAGCGCTGGCGCTCAATCCGCGCCTGCATGCGGCCACGCTGGCGCTCGCCACCGTGGACATCGCCGAGCGTGACTTCGCGAATGCCACCGCGCGGCTGACGCCGCTGCTGGGCGATCCCGAGCTTTCCCTCGTCAATCGCGCCTTCGCGCAGAGCCTGGTGGGCGATGCGCTGGATGGCGAGGACCGCTGCGCGGACGCTTTCGCCGCCTATGCCGTGTCGAAGGCCATGCTGCGCGATTTCTATGCGCCGAGTTTCGCGTCCCCGGATTTCGAGGCCGCGGCGCAGCGCGTGAACCGTCTCGCCGCGTATTTCCGAAACGCCGACCCGGCTTTGTGGCGCGCGCAGGCGGGCGATCCGCCGGCCGGGCCGCGCGTGCATGCCTTCCTTGTGGGCTTTCCGCGCTCCGGCACGACGCTTCTGGAGCAGGTGCTGGCAAGCCACCCCAGCATCGAGGCGATGGAGGAGCGCGACGCGCTGATCGACGCCGTCACCGGCTACATCGTGCCCAAGGACGGTCTCGACCGGCTGGCGCACATTGCGCCGGACGAGATCGCGCGGCTGCGCCGGAGCTACTGGCGGATCGCGGGCGAATTCGGACACTCCTCCGGCACGGATGTGTTCCTCGACAAGATGCCGCTCAACACCGTGCTCCTGCCGCTCATCGCCAAGCTCTTTCCCGACGCCAAAATCGTTTTTGCGCTGCGCGATCCGCGCGACGTGCTGCTCTCCTGCTTCCGCCGCCGCTTCGGCATGACGACGCAGATGTTCGAGCTGACCTCGCTGTCCGGCATCGCCGCCTATTACGACGGGGTGATGGGCCTCGCGGCGCTCTATCGCGACACGCTGGGTCTGAACGTGATCGAAACCCGTCACGAGGACCTGCTCGGCGATTTCGAGGGCGAGACCCGGCGGCTGTGCGGCTTCCTCGGCGTGGAATGGCGCGCCGAGATGGCCAATTTCGCCTTGCGCGCGCAAACCTCGACCATCGACACGCCCAGCGGCGCGCAAGTGGCGCGCGGCCTGACGCGCGCCGGCGCCGATCAGTGGCGGCGCTATGCGGCCAAGCTCGCGCCCGCCCTGCCCACGCTCGCCCCCTGGGTCGCGCGCTTCGGCTATCCAGAAAGTTGAGCCATGGAACAGATCGACGTACGTCCCGCGCCCGGTGACTGCCGCGCCTTCGCGTATTCCTATTACCGCCGGAATTGGTGGCAATGGGTGCTCTTCTTGGCGATTTTTGTCGTTTACGGTGGGTCGATCGGCTTCGGCGACGATTTGCTAACGCGCACGGGACTCGTGCCGCTGAACGGCTTCCCCTTCGGCTTGGGCATCGGGATCGTCCTGCTTCTGGTGTTGATGATGCTGTGGCGGCGACGTTATCAGCGGCCTTCGCAGACACTCACACTCTTGCCCTACACGTTCGCGATCTCCCCTGCTGGCCTGCGTCACGCGCGTGACGGCTCGACTACCGAGACGCAGTGGCGTGTGGTGCACGACGTCCAAATGGCGCCACAGCACCTCTTTATTCTGCTGAACCCACGCACTGCCTATTCCATTCCCCGCCATGCCTTCGCGAGCGACGAGGCGTTCAAGGCGTTTGGCGCGCAGGCCCAAGCCTACTACGCCGCCGTCAGGCAGGCCTCATGAGCCGCCATCCCTCGCGCGAGCGCGATCACAATCTGGGTTCGTCGCAGCGGCAGTTGCGGGTGGGCGAGATGCTGCGCCACGCGCTGGCCGACATCTTCTTCCGCGGCGACATCCGCGACGCCGATCTGGACGGCGTGTCGGTGACCGTGACCCAGGTCAAGCCCTCCGGCGACATGCGCCATGCCACCGTTTTCGTCGAGCCGCTGGGCGGCAAGAACGCCGACAAGATCGTGGCCGCGCTGAACCGCCACAAGGCGTTCATCCGCGGCGAGATGGGCCACCGCATCACGCTGAAATTCACGCCCGAGCTGCGCTTCGTCGAGGACCACTCCTTCGCCGAGGCCCAGAAGATCGAGGACATCCTGAAATCCGAGCGCGTGCGCCGCGACCTCGAGTCGAAATCCGACGACGATGCCCCGTAGGAAGAAGGGCAATCCGGTCCATGGCTGGGTGGTGCTGGACAAGCCGCAAGGGCTTACGTCCACCCAGGCGGTCTCCGCGGTCAGGCGCGTGTTCGACGCCCAGAAGGCGGGCCATGCCGGCACGCTCGATCCGCTGGCGACGGGCGTGCTCGCCATCGCGCTGGGCGAGGCGACCAAGACCGTGCCCTACGCCATGGATGCCCAGAAGACTTACCGCTTCACCGCCTGCTGGGGCGAAAGCCGCGACAGCGACGACACCGAGGGAAAGATCACCGGCACCTCGGACGTCCGCCCGGCGGCAGACCAGATCGAGGCCGCCATTCCGGGCTTCGTGGGGGAAATCCGCCAGGTTCCCCCCGCCTATTCCGCGATCAAGGTGGACGGGGAGCGGGCCTACGACCTGGCCCGCGATGGCGAGGCCGTGGCGCTGGAACCCCGGCTTGTGACGATCCACGAGGCCCGGCTGCTGGAGATGCCCGATCCCGGCCACGCCGTGTTCGAAATGCGTTGCGGCAAAGGGGCTTACGTCCGGGCCTGGGTGCGGGACCTGGCGCTGGCGCTGGGCACTTTGGGGCATGTTTCCCAGCTCCGGCGGACCGCCATCGGCGGGTTTTGCGAAAACGACGCGGTGCCACTGGAAACCCTGAGGGGTTTTATGCATAGTCCCGCCGCTTTTGAGCACTTGAGGCCCATTTCGACCGCGCTGGACGGCATCCCGGCGCTGGCTGTCACGGGTCCGGATGCGGTTCGCCTGCGAAGCGGCAATCCGATACTGATGCGCGCGAATTTGTTCGCCCGCATCGCGGACGCCGTTGCGGATTGCGACGATCTTCAGGGGCTCACGGTCTATCTCTCGACAAGCGAGGGCGAGCCGGTGGCATTGGCCGAGATCGCGCAAGGCGAGCTTCGGCCATTTCGCGTATTCAATTTTGGATGACCGGAAACGAAGGACGACATGACGATCACGCCGCAACGCAAGCAGGAAGTCATCAAGGAATACGGCACCAAGGACGGCGACACCGGGTCGCCCGAAGTCCAGGTGGCGGTGCTCTCCGAGCGCATCAACAATCTCGCCGCCCATTTCGAGGGGCACGAGAAGGACAACCATTCCCGCCGCGGCCTCATCAAGATGGTGTCGCAGCGCCGCGGGCTGCTCGATTATCTCAAGCGCACCGATCAGAAGCGCTACGACGCGCTGATCGCCAGGCTGGGCCTGCGCCGCTGAGTATCGCCTGCCATGGACGACACGACGAAACTCGCGCGGGTGGGCATGGGCCTCTCCGCGCCATAAGCGCTTGTTGCAGGAAGGCCTGAGCAAGCAACCCTCACCGCAATACGGCGGTGGGAATGAAGGACGAAAGATGATGTTCAATATCCAGAAAGAAGAATTCGAATGGGGCGGCCGCACGGTCACCCTCGAAACCGGGCGCATCGCGCGCCAGGCCGACGGCGCCGTGCTCGTCAGCTGCGGGGAGACGGTCGTGCTCGCCACCGCGACGGCCGCCGCCGCTCCGCGGGAAGGCGTGGACTTCTTCCCGCTGACCGTGAACTACCAGGAACGCTACTACGCCGCCGGCAAGATCCCGGGCGGATATTTCAAGCGCGAGCGCGCGCCGACCGAGCGCGAGACGCTGACCTCGCGGCTCATCGACCGCCCGATCCGCCCGCTGTTCGCCGACGGCTACCGCAATGAGACCCAGGTCGTGGTCCAGGTGCTCTCCCATGACCTCGAGAACGATCCCGACGTGCTGGGGCTGGTCGCGGCGTCCGCCGCGCTGACCATCTCCGGCATCCCGTTCATGGGACCGATCGGAGCGGCGCGCGTCGGCTATTTCGACGGCGAATACCGGCTGAACCCGCTGATCGACGACATGCCGAACTCCAAGCTCGATCTCATCGTCGCGGGCACGGCGGACGCCGTGCTGATGGTGGAATCCGAGGCCCAGGAACTCTCCGAGCAGGTCATGCTGGGCGCGGTGATGTTCGGCCACAAGGAGATGCAGAAGGCGATCGACGCGATCATCCGGCTGGCCGAGAAGGCCGCGAAGGATCCGCGCCCGGTGCCCGAGGACATCCATGCCGCGCTGCGCGAGACGCTCAAGAAGGAAGCCGGCGCCGATCTCGCCGCGGCCTTCAAGATCGCGCAGAAGCACGTGCGCCGCGACGCCATCTCCGGCGTCCGCAAGAAGCTGGCCGAGAAATATGTCGGCGAAGGCGACGGCAAGGTCGCGGCGAACGTCTATTCCGGGCTGATGCACGACGTGGAAGCCCATGTCATGCGCAACGCCGTGCTCGACACCAAGACGCGCATCGACGGCCGCAGCCTGACCACCGTGCGCCCGATCACCGCCCAGGTCGGCGCGCTGCCGCGCACGCACGGCTCGGCGCTGTTCACGAGAGGCGAAACCCAGGCCCTCGTCGTCGCGACGCTGGGCACCTCGGAAGACGAGCAGTTCGTCGACCAGCTGGAAGGCACGATCAAGCAGCACTTCATGCTGCACTACAACATGCCTCCCTATGCCGTCGGCGAGACCGGCCGCATGGGCGCGCCGGGGCGTCGCGAAGTGGGACACGGCAAGCTTGCCTGGCGCGCGATCCATCCGCTGCTGCCGACCAAGGACGAGTTCCCCTACACCATCCGCGTGGTGTCGGAGATCACCGAGTCCAATGGCTCCTCTTCGATGGCGAGCGTCTGCGGCGCCAGCCTGGCGCTGATGGACGCGGGCGTGCCGCTGAAGAAGCCGACCGCCGGCATCGCCATGGGCCTGATCCTGGAAGGCACGCGCTACGCGGTGTTGTCCGACATCCTGGGTGACGAAGATCATCTGGGCGACATGGACTTCAAGGTCGCCGGCACCGATGACGGCATCACCGCGCTCCAGATGGACATCAAGATCGCCGGCATCACCGGGGAGATCATGGGTGTCGCGCTGGACCAGGCCAAGGAAGGCCGCCTGCACATCCTTCACGAGATGAACAAGGCGATCAGCCACTCCCGCGCCGAACTGGGCGAGCACGCGCCCCGCATCGAGCAGATCAAGATCCCGACCGACAAGATTCGCGACGTGATCGGCACCGGCGGCAAGGTGATCCGCGAGATCGTGGAAAAGACCGGCGCCAAGATCAACGTGGAAGACGACGGCACGGTGAAGATCGCATCCGCCGACGGCGAATCGATCAAAGCCGCGCTCAAATGGATCCGCGGGCTGACCGCGGAGCCCGAAGTGGGCGCGATCTACGATGGCAAGATCGTGAAGGTGATGGATTTCGGTGCCTTCGTGAACTTCTTCGGACCCAAGGACGGCCTCGTGCACATCTCCGAGCTGGCGCCCAACCGCGTCAACAAGACCTCCGACGTGGTCAGCGAAGGCCAGGCCGTGAAGGTCAAGCTGCTCGGCTTCGACGACCGCGGCAAGGTGCGGCTGTCGATGAAGCAGGTCGACCAGGCGACCGGCGAAGACCTGTCCAAGAAGGCCAAATCTGCCGAGGGCCAGCAGCAGGCGGGATAAGACGACCGCTTGGCTTGAGCATCACCGCCCGCGGGACGCCAGTCTCGCGGGCGGCTTTGTTTCTGCCGTTACCGTGCCGGCTCGGCCAAGTCGTGGACAAAGGCTGTCGACGCGGGACGAGAAGCTGGCGGCCATGGCCCGGCGATCCTGCTGGTTCGGCCATCGCGCAACTTCAGCCGTGCCATGGAAGCCGCATGGGGGCAATTCCGCCAAATGACGCCTTGCAACCCCCCGCTGCCATGACAATCTTTCGGGAACGGCGAAGGGACCGGGATCATGAAATTCCTGCATCTTTGGGCAGCAGCGCTGCTGGCCACGGCTCCGGCCCTGGCGCAACCGGCCGGGCCCGCACCTGAGACTTCCCAGCCCCAGGCCGTGGCATCGCCGCACGCCCTGACGGCAGAGGATGCGGACGCCTATTTCGACGGCATGATCCCCTATGCCATGGAGCGCGGCGACATCGCGGGGATCGTGGTCGTGGTGGTCAAGGACGGCCAGGTGCTGTTCGAGAAGGGCTATGGCTATGCCGACGTAAAATCGCGCAAGCCCGTCGATCCGAAGACGACGCTGTTCCGGCCCGGCTCGATCTCCAAGCTCTTCACCTGGACCGCAGTGATGCAGCTCGCCGCCCAGCACAAGCTCGATCTCGACCGCGACATCGACACCTATCTCGACTTCAGGATTCCGCCCGCCTTCGGCAAGCCGATCACGCTGCGCAACCTGATGACGCATACGCCGGGCTTCGAGGAGACGCTGCGCAATCTCGGCACCACCGATCCCAAGGCCGCGATGGCGCTGGACACCTATCTCAAGGAATGGGTGCCGACGCGAATTTTCCCGCCGGGCGAAATCTCGGCCTATTCCAACTACGGCGCGGCGCTGGCGGGCTACATCGTCCAGCGCGTCTCGGGCGAGCCATTCGACCGCTATGTCCAGGAGCACATCTTCACGCCGCTCGCCATGACGCATTCGAGCTTCGCGCAGCCCTTGCCGAAATCGCTGGCCCCGGACATGTCCACGGGCTACGGGCTGGCGTCCGGCGAGGCCAAGGATTTCGAGTACATCAACGTGGCGCCGGCGGGCGCATTGTCGACCTCGGGCGACGACATCGCCCACTTCATGATCGCGCATCTGAACGACGGCGCCTATGGCGGCACGCGCATCCTGGACGAGGCCACCGCGCGAATGATGCATGGCGTCGCGTTCACGCCCGACCCGGCGCTGCCGTCCATGGCCTATGGCTTCTATCACGAGGATCGCAACGGCGAGGTGGTGATCGGCCATGGCGGCGACACGATGTATTTCCACAGCGATTTGCACCTGATCCTGAACCGGCATGTGGGGCTCTTCTTCTCGCAGAACAGCGCGGGCAAGCCCGATTCTCGCATCCGCAAGGCGCTGTTCGCGGGCTTCATGGACCGCTATTTCCCCGCCGCGCCCGCGCCAGAGCCCAAGACCCTGAAAACCGCGGCGCAGGACGCCAAGGCCATCGCCGGCACCTATGAAGTCAGCCGCCGCTCGCAATCGAACTTCCTGAGCCTTGCCGCCTTCCTCCAGCAATCGAAAGTGACCGCCAAGCCGGACGGCACGATCGCGATGAGCGACATCGAAGGCATGAACGGCCAGCCCAAGACCTGGCGGGAGATCGGCCCGCAGCGGTGGCGCGAGGTCGGCGGCACGCGTCTGCTGGATGGCACATTGGAGAACGGCGCCGTCACGCGCATCACCACCGATGAATATCCGCCGATCTTCGTCTATCAGCGCGTGCCGTTCTGGCATTCCGCCGTGTGGGGCCTGCCGCTGCTGCTGGCCATGATCGCGATGCTGGCGCTCACGGTGATCTTCTGGCCGATCAAGGCGGTGCTGCGCTGGCGTTACCAGCGGCCGCTCGGGCTCAAGGGCTATTCCAGGCTCGCCTATCGCTGGGCGCGGGTTGCGGCGCTGGTCGATCTCGCCGCCGTCGCGGCGTGGACGGCGTTGCTGGTGATGGGCAGCGAGAATCTTTCCGCCTTCGGTACCGGATCGAACAAGTTCGTCATCATCGCGCAGGCGCTCACCGCCATCGGCGTGATCCTGACGCTGGCGCCGTTCTGGGAATTGCGGGTGGCGTTCGGCGATGCCGCGCGGCCATGGTGGACCAAGGCGAGCGACGTGCTGCTGGCGCTGGCCTGCGTCAGCTTCACCTGGTTCGTCTTGAGCCTGCATTTCCTCAACTTCAGCCTCAACTACTAGGTCCGCCATGCCGAAGATCGACATCGCCGCCATCCCGCCGCGCCTGGGCTCGGGTTATCCCGCTCCGTTCGACCGCGAGGTTTGCGACCGCGTCAAGCTGAGGCTGGGCGATGCGGGCGGGCTTGTGGATTTCGGCGTCAACCTCACGCGATTGCCGCCGGGCGCCTGGTCGAGCCAGCGGCACTGGCATTCCGGCGAGGACGAATTCGTTTTCGTGGTCTCCGGAGAGCTGGTCCTGGTAAGCGATTCGGGCGAGGAAATCCTGCGCGCCGGCGATTGCGCGGCCTTTCCCAAAGCGGTGGCAAACGGCCATCACCTGATCAACCGCGGCAAGGAGACCGCGACCTATCTGGAAGTGGGCTCGCGCACGCTGAACGACATCTGCTCCTATCCCGACATCGACATGCATCTCGACAAGACCAGGGGCGGCTTCACCCGCAAGGACGGTTCGCCATTCACGCGCTAGGCCAGGCCGCACAATTGCTCGCCGCGAGCCCGTGGTACGACCTCGTGCTGCTGGCCGCGGCCGTGGCCGGGATGCCCGTCATGTCGGTATTCGCGGGACGGCAGCTCGACAGGCGCGCGCCGGGCTCGCTGGTGCCACGCTATCTCTTCACCATCGCGCGCGGCGTGCTGGCGGCAGGCGCGGTGCTGGCGGTGTGGGTTTTCGCGCACCGCTCCTTCGCCGCGTTGGGCCTCGACATCCCGATCAATCCGCGCGGCCAGCTGGGATTCATCGCCGTGGGGCTGGCAGTCCTTTTCGCCGTGGTCCAGTCGGTGCAGATCGCCAAGCTCGCGCCCGACAAGTTCGACAAGGCCGAGGCGACCATCCGCCAGATCAAGATCATGCCGCGCTCCAAGGCCGAGTTCGCGATGTTCGTCGCGGTCGCGGTGAACGCCGGCATCTGGGAGGAGCTGCTCTATCGCGGCTTCCTCTTGTGGTATCTCGCGCCCTTCGGCGGCATGGCTGTGGCGGTGGCGATCTCGGCCGTCGTGTTCGGTCTCGGCCACGCCTATCAGGGCGCCGGCGGCATCGTGAAGACCGGGCTGGTGGGCCTGCTGTTCGGCATCGGATTCGCGCTGACGCGCAGCCTGTGGTGGCTGATGGCGCTGCATGCGGTGATCGACATCGCCGGCGGCATGGTGGCGTTCCGGCTCGCGCGGATGGCGGCGCGTTCACCAAGGCAGCAGGCGGTTGGTTAACCGGCGTTAGGCGTTCTTGTGCGGGCCCGCCCGCGCGACTACGCTTGGCGTTCCGGAGGGGCCGTTCATGGCGATGGTGCTGCGTTTCATCAGTCTGGTTCTGATCGTGATCGGGCTGATGCTGCTCGGCGCCGACACCGTCACCTCGCTCGAGAAGGACCAGATCACCGTGCGCTCGCTGGCGCAGATGTGGACCATGATCGATCCCGGCAGCCTGGCCGCCTTCAAGGCCTGGCTCGAACACACCCTACCCGGCTTCCTCGCCGGCGGCATCGAAGCCGTTCTCAACGTCTGGAGCTGGGTGCTGTTCGGGATGCTGGGCGTGACCCTGGCCTTCACCTTCAGCCGCCAGGGCGAGAGCGACTACACCTGATCTACCGGTTTTGGCCGGGCACCCAGAGCACGTCGCCCGCGCCCTTGTCGTTGGCGAAGCGCGCCGCGACGAAGAGGTGATCGGACAGCCGGTTCACATAGCGGATCGCCGCTGCGTTGAGCGGCTCCTTCCCGGCCAATTCCACGATCAGCCGCTCGGCGCGGCGCACGATGGTGCGGGCGAGATGCAGATGCGCCGCCGCTGCGGTGCCGCCGGGCAGGACGAACGAGGTGAGCGGCTTCAACTCCGCGTTCATGGCGTCGATCTCGTTTTCGAGCCGGACCACCTGCGCCTCGTCCACCCGCAACCGGCCCTCGGCGCGCTTGGCGGTCTGGGGCACGCAGAGATCGGCGCCGAGGTCGAAGAGGTCGTTCTGGATGCGGGCGAGCATTTCGTCGAGCGCGCCGCCGGTATGCAGCCGCGCGATGCCGATCGCGGCGTTGGCCTCGTCCACCGTGCCGAACGCCGCGATCCGCAGGGCGTGCTTGGGCAGCCGCGTGCCGTCGCCCAGCGCTGTTTCGCCGGCGTCGCCGGTTTTCGTATAGATCCGGTTAAGCGTTACCATTGGCTAACCACGACCGCGGACAGTCCTGCGAAACGATACCGGGGATCGCCGCGTCGCGGCGTCTTTGCACATGCGGGGGCGTGGATCGACATGGTTCTCTCCTTCGCCTGTTCAACCAGATTGGAGAATCCAATGCACATCGCAAGTGTCGGCTCCATGCCGCAGGTTGCCGCCATGACGAAGACTCCGGAAGCCACCGAGGCACCGGGTCCCGATCATGACGGCGATGGCGACGATGGCGCAAGCGCCGTGAAATCGGCGACCGCGCCAGGCGTCGGCCAGACCGTCGACATGACGGCCTGAACCGCCGGTCCCTCCGCCATCAAGGGTGGAGGGACTGCCGGCCCGCGATATTCCGGCCTCTAGCGCGGGGTTGCAGTGCCTCGGCGCGCGGCTATGATCCGGCCGCTCTCGAGAACTGGACATCCATGTCGCAGCCCTCACCCATTTCGCCGCCCGAAATCATCGAAGTGGACGATACCCGCGTCGCCTGCGACGGCGGCGGCGGGGTGCTGGGCCATCCCAAGGTTTATCTGGAGATGGGCGACCGCGACTTCGTCGAGTGCCCCTATTGCGACCGGCGCTTCGTGCTCAGGCCCGGAGCGAAGCTCCATGGGACTTCGGGGCATTGAGCAAGCCGGTCAAAAAGGGCGACCACCTCTATCTTGTCGACGGATCGGGCTATCTCTTCCGCGCCTATCACGCGCTGCCGCCGCTCTCCCGCAAGTCCGATGGCCTGCCGACGGGCGCGGTCTCCGGCTACTGCAACATGCTGTGGAAGCTGCTCGAGGACATGAAGGGCGGCGACGCGCCCACCCATCTGGCCGTGATCTTCGACGCGGGCAAGACCACCTTCCGCAACGCCATCTATGCCGAATACAAGGCCAACCGCCCCGATCCGCCGGAGGACCTGATCCCGCAATTCCCGCTGGTGCGCGACGCGACCCGGGCCTTCGGCGTCGCCTGCGTGGAGATGGAGAATTTCGAAGCCGACGATCTGATCGCGACCTATGCCCGGCTCGCCCGCGAGCGGGGCGCGCGCGTGACCATCGTGTCGTCCGACAAGGACCTCATGCAGCTGGTCGAGGACGGCAAGGTCCAGCTTCTCGACACCATGAAGAACAAGGCCATCGGTTCGGCGGAAGTGATGGAGCGCTTCGGCGTGCCACCTTCCAAGGTGATCGAGGTCCAGGCGCTGGCGGGCGATTCCACCGACAACGTGCCCGGCGTGCGCGGCATCGGAGTGAAAACCGCGGCCGAATTGATCAACACCTATGGCGACTTGGAAACGCTGCTCAAGCGCGCCGGAGAGATCAAGCAGCCCAAGCGGCGCGAGGCGCTGATCGAACATGCCGAACTGGCGCGCATCTCCAGGAGGCTCGTCACGCTCGACGCCAACGCCAAGGTGAAGGAAGGCATCGACGAGTTCGCCGTGCGCGAGCCCGATCCGAACACGCTGATCGGTTTCCTCAAGGCGATGGAATTCAACACCATCACCCGGCGCGCGGCGTCGCATTTCGGCATCGAGGATCTGGACGGCGTCGCCGCGGCGGCCGATCCGGCGCAGACGGCGCTGGCGAAACCGGGTGCGGGCGCGGCCTCCCGGCAGGACCCAGCTGCGGCCGCCAAATCGCTGTTTCCCGAAGCCAAGGGTGCGCCGGGCGCTGTGATGGATCGCGGTAGCCTGCTCAAGCCCATCGACCACGACGCCTATGAGACTGTGACGACGCTGGAACGGCTGCACCATTGGATCGCGCGGGCGCGCGAGACGGGCCGCGTGGCCGTCGACACCGAGACGACTTCGCTCGATGCCATGCAGGCGGGGCTGTGCGGGGCGAGCCTGGCAGTGGCGCCCAACGAGGCCTGCTACATCCCTTGCGGCCACCGCGCCGCGGACGGGCTCGACCTCGGCAACGCCGCCAGGATCGCGCAGCTGCCCGAAGTGGAGGTGCTCAAGCACCTCAAGCCGCTGCTCGAGGATCCGGGTGTCCTCAAGATCGCGCAGAACCTCAAATACGATTACCTGATCTTCGCCCAGCGCGGCATACACATCACGCCGTTCGACGACACGCTGCTGATCTCCTTCGTGCTGGAATCCAGCCTGCACGGCCATGGCATGGACGAGCTGTCGGAACTGCATCTGTCGCACAAGCCGATCACGTTTTCGGAAGTTGCCGGCAAGGGCAAGGACAAGATCACCTTCGACTGCGTGCCGGTCAAAGAAGCTACGCGCTATTCCGCCGAGGATGCCGACGTGACGTTCCGCCTGCACGCGCTGCTCAAGCCGCGGCTGGCGGCGGAGGGACTGGTCAGCGTCTATGAGACGACGGAGCGCCCGCTCGTGCCTGTGCTGGTGGCGATGGAGCAGGCCGGAATCTCCATCGATGCGGATTTCCTGCGCAAGCTGTCCAACGATTTCGCCAGGAAGCAGGTGGGGCTCGAGAAGGAAATCCACAAGCTGGCCGGCGGCGAGTTCAACATCGGTTCGCCCAAGCAGCTGGGCGATTTCTTCTTCAGGACGCTCAAATTGCCCGGCGGGCGCAAGACCAAGACAGGCGCCTATTCCACCGATGCCGACGTTCTGGAGGACCTGGCGGCGCAAGGCCATGTCATCGCCACCAAGGTGCTCGATTGGCGCCAGCTGGCCAAGCTGCGCGGCACCTACACCGACGCGCTGCCCACCTATGTCAATCCGAAGACCTCCCGCGTGCACACATCCTATGCGATGGCGGCGGCATCGACGGGCCGGCTCGCCTCAACCGATCCCAATCTCCAGAACATCCCCATCCGCACCGAAGATGGCCGGCGCATCCGCCGCGCCTTCATCGCCGCGCCCGGCGCCAAGCTGATCAGCGCCGACTACAGCCAGATCGAACTGAGGCTGCTCGCCCACATCGCCGACATACCGCAGCTGAAGAAGGCCTTCGCCGACGGGCTCGACATCCATGCCATGACGGCGTCGGAAATCTTCGGCGTGCCGGTCAAGGGCATGCCTACGGATGTGCGCCGCCGCGCCAAGGCGATCAATTTCGGCATCGTCTATGGCATCTCCGCCTTCGGTCTCGCCAACCAGCTCGGCATCGCCCGCGGCGAGGCCGACGACTACATCAAGAAATACTTCCAGCGCTTCCCCGGCATCCGCGACTACATGGAGGCGACCAAGGAATACGCCCGCGCTCATGGTTATGTGACGACGCTGTTCGGGCGGCGCGTGCATATCCGCGAAATCCGCTCGTCCAATCCCGGCCATCGCGGCGGGGCGGAGCGCGCCGCGATCAACGCGCCGATCCAGGGTTCGGCCGCCGACATCATCCGCCGCGCCATGATCCGCATGCCCGGCGCGCTGGCGGCGAAGAAGCTCAAGACGAAGATGCTGCTCCAGGTGCATGACGAATTGGTGTTCGAGGCGCCGGACAAGGAAGTGGAGCCGGTGATGGCGGTCGCGCGCGCGGTGATGGAGAAGGCCGCACTGCCGGCGCTGGAACTCTCCGTGCCGCTCACTGTCGACGCCCGCGCCGCCCAGAACTGGGACGAAGCGCATTGATATGGTATGCTCTCCGCCATGAACGGTAAGGTGACCATCGAGCTAACGCGCGACGCCTTCGAGAGGGCAGAAGCGCGGGCGCGGAAGGAGGGCCTCGCATCGGCTGAAGTCTATGTCGAAAGCCTTATTCGGGACGACGACATGGAAGCCATCCTCAGCCAGGACTGGATGCAGAAGGCCATCCAGCAGGGACTCGACTCTCCTGATGCGGGCGAACTGACGCGAGAACGCCTGAAAACACTTGTCGAGCAAGGCATGGACCGCGCAAAGCGCAAATGACCCACGTGGTCATTAACCTTTCGGCTGCGGCTGAAGAGGATATCGGCAACATCGTACAATTCATCGCGCAAGACGATCCGCGCATGGCGGGCAGATTCCACCACGATCTGGATCAATGCCTGGATCGATTGAGGGCGTTCCCGGCATTGGGTAACGCTACCAAGCACGGCAATATTGAATTGCGATCCATCCGCGTTTCCGAGCGGTTCAGGCGGTATCTGATCCACTATCGAATTTTGGGCGGCGAACGACTCCGCATCATCCGTATCGTGCACAGCGCCCGCGACGTAGCGAAGCTGCTCTAGCTACGCCGCCAGCGTCTTCAGGCCGGTGTCCTGGTTGATGCCGGCTTTCTCGAGATTGACGATCAGCTCGCTGGTCGCGGCTTCCGCGGACTGGTTGCTGCGCTGCTGGATGGCGATATAGCCGGTCAGAAATCCGGGCTGGCCGATGTGTCGCAAGAGGAGATTGCGCGCGCGCGTGGCGAGCTGGCCCTCGGTGAAGAGCCCGGCAAGCGACAGCCGCAGGATGGCGATGGCCTTGTCGACATTGCTCGTCGCGCGGGCCTCGACGGAGTCCAGAAGCTTGGCCCGGGACTCCACGTCGCACGCCGCGCGGTCCAGGGCGCCCACGATCTCGGCTTTCGGGATATCCTGGAAGCCGGAACGCAGCGCGCGCGCCTGCAGCGCCACCAGGGCGCGCAGGCGCTCCGCCACCGGAGTCTTGGCGAAAAGGAAATGCGCCTCGAAGGCCGACGATGCGATCAGCGGCATGGCATAGGCCGCGAGCTGGCGCTTGTTCTCCGCGCCGATGATGTTTTCCTCGATCAGGAACAGCCGTTCCAGCTTCTCGTCCGGGCCATTGACCTCGGCTAGGTGCGCACTCACCGATTCATGCGTGACCAGGCGCTTGGAGCGCAGGGTGAAGGCCGCGATCAAATCCTCATGGCTGAGATACTTGCCCTGCCCCAGCACCAGCTTGTTGGCGATGCGGCGCAAGGTTTTCAATTCGTCGACCAGCGAATTGGGGCAAAGGCGGCGGACGCTTTTCAGCTCCGCCATGATGCGGTTGGCGATGGCGGTGCGCGCGGCGGGCAATTCGCCGGCCGCGAAGTTGCGGGCGAGCGCGGCAAGTCCGGTCTGGCCGTCCGGGATGGTCTTGGCGAGGAAGAGATCGACCAGCGCGTCCATGGCGGCGCCCAAATTCTCGCTGGCGCCGATGAGGTCGTGCAGCGCCGCGCCGCCATTGAGCACTTCGGCGACGATGGATTCCGCGCAATCGGCGAGCAGCGTACGCCCGGCGCCGGCGCCGGGCAGTTCGGAGAGGATGGCGAGCAGGCGCAGCAGCTTCTCGTCCCAGCCCGCGGCCGAGGCCACGGCCAGGACGATGGCGCCGTTCATCTGATAGGCGGCATCCGATCCTTCGGCGATCGAATCCGCGAAAGCAGCGAACCCGCCCGCCGCCACGCTCTTGAAATAGTCCCTCTTGGCGTCGCGATAGACGCGGTTGATGGCCTTGGTGGCGAGCTCGTTCAGGTTCTTGATGATCTGCTGCACGGGCGTGGTGGTGTTGGCGGCCTGGGCAACGGCGATCTTCTGCACCGCGTGCTGGTAGAGCGTGCCGGTGGCCTCGAACTTCTCCAGCGCGTCGGCGCGATGGATCAGTTCGGTGATGGTGATCCTCTGGCGGGCGAGGAATTCGGCCAGGAGGCGCGCCATGGTGGCGCGGGCGTGATACGAATAGAGATCGTCGGGCCGGAAGCAGGGCAATGCGTGCGGCACGTCTTCCTGCGCGGGATCGGATTTGTGCTTGTTGGCGCCGTCCTCGAAGATCTTCAGCGTGAGATAGTCGCCGGTGTCGGAATTGTAGCTTTCCTTGACGACCTTGACGCCGGTGGCCTGGCCTTCGGACATCAGCGTCTCGGCCACGCGCAAGGCGGCCGCGCGGTCGCTCGAGACGTCGAACATCGTCCAGCCGCCCTTCGAGCCCTTGCGTCTGAAGACCTCGTAATGCACTTCGTGCTGCGGCACCGGTGTGGCGCTCCCGAAAACGATGCGGAAGTTTGCGCCGATCCTTTTAAGCCGCGGTTAAGGGTTCGGGCGGGAACTCAGGCAAGACCGTGGATGGAGGGCGATTGCCCGCACAGCGCGCAAGCCTTGTCGGGACGCACACGCACGGTGCGGAAGCGCGTGGCCAGCGCTTCGTAGATCAGCAGCTTTCCCGCGAGGCTTTCACCGGCGCCGGTAATCTCCTTTAACACTTCCAGCGCCTGCAGCGTGCCCATGACCCCGGCCGCGGCGCCCAGCACGCCGGTTTCGGAGCAGGACGGTGCCGTGCCCGGCGGCGGCGGCTCCGGGAAGATGCAGCGGTAGCAGGGATATTCGCCCGTGCGATCAAACGCTTTGAACGTGGCGAGCTGGCCGTCGAACTCCGTCACCGCGGCGGAGACGAGAACCTTCTTCGCGAAGAAGCAGGCGTCGTTGATGAGGAAGCGCGTGGTGAAATTGTCCGACCCGTCGGCGACGATATCGTAGCGGCCGATCAGTTCGCCTGCGTTCTCCACGCCCAGCCGGACGGCGTGGGTCTCGACCGCCACATGCGGATTGATCGCCGCCACGGCCTCGGCCGCGGATTGGGTCTTGGGCCTGCCGACACCGGCAGTGCGGTGGGCAATCTGGCGCTGGAGGTTGGAGAGAGACACCGTGTCGTCATCCACGACCCCAATGGTCCCCACCCCGGCCGCTGCCAGATAGAGGATCGCGGGGCTTCCCAGGCCGCCGGCGCCCACCACAAGCACCCGGGAGGATTTGAGCCGCGCCTGGCCCGCGCCGCCGACCTCGCGCAACACGATGTGGCGGGCGTAGCGTTCGAGTTCCTCGTCAGAAAGCGTCATGTTTTCAATATGTTAGAGACAAGTGCCGGCGCGCCCTGGCGGCCCGGCAAACGCGGCAATTGGTCTTTAGCATAGTTGGGAGCCGTGCTTGCCTTTTTGGCCCAAGGCTTTAGGTGGTTCCGGCTGAGCGCCCGAACGGGTATTCTCACCCCATAAGAAGACGGCAGGCCGCCCGAGGCGGACCGGGACCGGCAGGGGTTTCGCTAGGAGCATCCATGACTGAGCAGAAATCGGGCGCATTCGGCCTGGAGCAGCAGGGTTTTCGCAACCTCAAATCGGTGCATTGGAACCTGACCGTTCCAGAGCTCTATGAGGAGTCGCTCGCGCGCCGCGAAGGCCACATCGCCCAGAACGGCCCGATGGTCGTGCTCACCGGCCAGCATACCGGCCGCTCCGCCTCCGACAAGTTCGTCGTGCGCGACGCCGCCAGCGAGAACCAGGTGTGGTGGGACAACAACAAGCCCATGAGCCCGGCGCATTTCGACGCGCTCTACGCCGACATGATGACATTCGCGGAAGGCCGCGAGCTCTTCGCCAAGGATCTGTTCGGCGGCGCCGATCTCGCCCACCGCCTGCCGGTTCGCATCGTCACCGAATTTGCCTGGCACTCGCTCTTCGTGCACCAGCTCCTGATCCGCCCCGCCGCCGACCAGCTCACGGGCTTCAAGCCGGAATTCACCATCGTCGATCTGCCGAATTTCGAAGCCGATCCCAAGAAGCATGGCAGCGCGAGCAAGACGGTGATCGCGGTCAACTTCACCAAGAAGATGGTCCTTATCGGCGGCACCTCCTATGCCGGCGAGATGAAGAAGTCCGTCTTCACCATCATGAACTACCTCCTGCCGCCCAAGCGCGTGATGTCGATGCACTGCTCGGCCAATGTCGGCAAGGACGGCAAGAGCGCGATCTTCTTCGGCCTCTCCGGCACCGGCAAGACGACGCTGTCGGCCGATTCCACCCGCACGCTGATCGGCGACGACGAGCATGGCTGGAGCGAGCACGGCGTCTTCAACATCGAAGGCGGCTGCTATGCCAAGGCGATCAAGCTTTCCAGGGAAGCCGAGCCCGAAATCTATTCGACCACGCAACGCTTCGGCACCGTGCTCGAGAACGTGGTGATGGATCCCCGGACGCGCGTGCTCGACCTGGACAGCGCGAAATATGCCGAAAACACCCGCGCCGCCTATCCCATCGATTTCATCCCCAACGCCAGCGAGACCGGCCGCGCCGGCCATCCCAAGAACGTCATCATGCTGACGGCGGATGCGTTCGGGGTTCTTCCGCCGATCTCAAGGCTCACGCCCAGCCAGGCGATGTACCACTTCCTCTCCGGCTTCACCGCCAAGGTGGCGGGCACGGAAAAGGGCCTCGGCAAGGAGCCGCAGCCGACATTTTCGACCTGCTTCGGTGCGCCCTTCATGCCGCGCCATCCCACCGAATACGGCAATTTGCTGCGCGATCTCATCGCCGAGCATGGCTCGGACTGCTGGCTGGTCAACACCGGCTGGACCGGCGGCGCCTTCGGCACGGGTAGCCGCATGCCGATCAAGGCGACGCGCGCGCTTCTGGCCGCGGCGCTGGACGGCAGCCTCGCCACCGCCGACATGCGCATCGATCCACATTTCAAGTTCCGCGTGCCGGTGGCGGTGCCGGGCGTGGACAGCAAGATCCTCAACCCGCGCGACACCTGGGCCGACAAGAAGGCCTATGACGCGCAGGCCCGCAAGCTCGTCGGCATGTTCCGCGACAACTTCAAGAAGTTCGAAGCCCATGTCGGCAAGGACGTCCTCGAAGCCGCGCCCATGCTGGCGGAAGCGGCGGAGTAGCATCCGTTACAACCAACGGCGAAAGGCCCGCGCGCGATCGCGGGCCTTTTTCGTTCGGTCGTGCATCAAGCCTTGCGGTACACCCACACCCGCGCCGGCGGGAGGTTCATCAGGATGAGGGCGGCGCGTTTGACGCTGGTGCCGGCGGGGGCCGCGATAGGCGGCTTGGTGCCGTAGGAGAACTGGACGTAGGGCGCGCCGGGCTTGAGCCGGGCGAGCGCGCCTTCGATCAGCGCGTGGCGGCGCTCCACGGGATGGTTGAGCAGCGGCAAGCCGGAGACGATGGCGGCAAAGGGCTCGCCATTTCCGCCTTGGGCGCCCAGCGTGCGCGCGAGATCGAAGGCGTCGCCACGCACCACATGGACGCCCGGAAACCGCCCGGCCACCAGTTTGGCGAATTCGGGATCGTATTCGACGGCAGTGATCCGCCCCGGCGCGATACCGCGCTCGATCAGCGCCTCGGTGACCACTCCGGTCCCGGGGCCGAGTTCCAGTACGGGCCCGTCCACCTTGGGATCGACCTCGCGCGCGATGGCGCGGGCAAGGGCCGGACTGGACGGCGCGATGGCGCCCACGTTCTTCGGCCGGGCGAGAAGCCCCTTCAAGAAGTGCAGGTGTTGGGCGGCGGTTGTGCTGGCCATGTTTTCCCCTGGCGGAGTCTTCCCCCTAGCAAATTTGCCGTTGCATTTCAGCCATCACCTTTCGGCGATTGACGGCCGCCCCCTGGGGGCTCAAGTGGAACGCGCGACGTGCAAGGAGGCTGCCATGACCGGCCAGCGAGAACAGACCGCGAAATTCCGCGCCCTGCACGCCGGTTTTCTGGTCCTGCCCAATGCCTGGGACGCCGCCAGTGCGAAGATGAGCGAGACCGCGGGCGCCGCGGCAGTGGCCACCTCCAGCGCCGCGGTGGCCTGGTGCCACGGCTATGCGGATGGCGAGCACATGCCGCGCGACGTGGTCATGACCGCGACCCGGGAAGTGCTGCGCGTCGTGGGGGTGCCGGTGACGGTGGACAGCGAGGCGGGCTACTCCGCCGATCCGGCGAAGGCGGCCGATCATGTGGCGGCGCTGATCGATCTGGGCGTGGCAGGCATCAATATCGAGGACGGGCGGGACCCGCCCGACCTGCTCGCGGCCAAGATCAAAGCCATCAAGGCGGTCGCGAAAGCAAAGGACGGCGACATCTTCATCAACGCGCGGGCGGACGTCTATCTCAAGAACCTCGTCCCCGACGAGGAGAAGCTCGCGGAGATGATCCGCCGCGCGACGCTCTATGCCGCAGCCGGTGCGGACGGATTCTTCGCCCCCGGCATGTCCGGCCTCGCGGCCATCGCCGATGTGGTGCGCGCCACAGCACTGCCGGTGAACTGCCTGGTGCAGAAGGCGCTGCCGCCGCTTGCCGAACTCAAGCGCATCGGCGTGCGCCGCATCAGCGCCGGCGC
This sequence comes from Rhizomicrobium sp., assembly GCA_050728855.1. Classification (GTDB taxonomy): domain Bacteria; phylum Pseudomonadota; class Alphaproteobacteria; order Micropepsales; family Micropepsaceae; genus Rhizomicrobium. Next base: position 45,287 of record JBOHKI010000001.1, read on the forward strand.
GGGGCCGGGACGCGCCGCCTATGGCGCGGCCGCGCGCGCAATGACGATGCTGCTCGACGACGGAATGCCCGACGCGATTTTCACCACCAGCGCCGATTGCCCGGATTTCAACGCGCAATTCACCCGCGCTTGACGCGCCCGCATCTCCCGTCCCACCATCGCGCCGGGTATGGGGGATGGCATGAAGATCACGATACTGGCGTTCGCCGCGATGCTGGGCGCACTTGGCGCCTCGCAACCGGCTTGGGCCTTTGGTACCGTGCGCGGCGATGGGCAGAATGCCGAGCATGAGCGCATCACCCGCCACGCATTGTCCTGCGGGCTGATCGCGACCGCGGACTGCTTCGAGAACAAGTCGCTCACCGAGCTTGCCGGCGACAAGGACAATTTCGGCGCCATCGGCATTCCGGATCGCGGCCAGCTCATCCTCGACAACAAGGCGCATTGCGACAGTGGCGACTATCTCGACATTCCCGGCTATCCGCGCAACGCGGCCGAGGCGCAAGCCGCGCTGGAGCGCTGTCGCGCGTGGATGACAACCAAGCTGCACGAGGCCGTCAGCGATGCGGGCGATTTGGTGGGAGCGGGCGGAAACTTGCGGGACAGCCAGATGGCCATCCCCTGCCTGTTCGTGGGCCAGGTGAAGGGTCACGCAAAATGCGACGTGATTGAGGATCTGGGAATCCTGCTGCATGCCTCGCAGGATTTCTATTCGCACACCAACTGGGTGGATGCGCCGGACGCCTCGCTGCCCATCGGCGTGGACAACCCGCCCGGTCTCAACCAGCGCGGCCGCGCGCCCTGGCTCGACCTGCGCAATCCCGATCCGCCCTTTCCGGCGGGCCTGATCTCGGGCTGCTTCGAGAAGCCGCCGGAGACGACGCATTGCAACTACGATGGCGGCCTGCACCGCGTGAAGCACGCCGTGGTCAACAAGGACATGGGAACGATCGATCCGATTCTGGGCGCGGGCACCACGCCGCGCGGCCGTCACGACGACAATTTCGCCCATGCCATCGATGCCGCGATCGACGATACGCAGGACAAATGGCTGACGTTCCGGGAGCTGCTGGTACAGACCTATGGCCGGCAGGCCGGGACGCTCATGGCCTGCGCGATCAGCCATGACGACCCGATGAAGGATTGCGCGCCATAGCGGCGCTCAATCCATGTGTTGCGTGAGTTTTTTTGGCGCGATGGCGCGATAGCTTTCGTTGAGCCAGGCTTCCAGCACGTCCATCGGCGGAGCGTCGGGTCCGGCGAATTGTGACGACACCCAGCCGCTCTTGCCGAGCCCATAGGGCGTGGGTCTGGTGAACGGATATTCGAGCGCGAATTCGCGTGACGCGGGCAGCTTCACCGAAAGGCTCAACCCGCCGCCGTCTTCGCCGAGGAAGATGAACGTCTTGCCGCGCACCTTGATGGCGGTGTCGCCCCAGGGATGTTCTTCGGTGGCTTCGGGATAGGAAAGCGCCTTCGCCTTCAGCCGCGCGAAGGGGGCGGGTTTCCTCGCAGGCTTCGGTTTCGCTTTGGCCTTCGCGTTCGCCATCAGGCGTGGCGGCCCCAGAACTCCTTCACCTTGGCGAAGAAGCCTTCGGATTCCGGTTGCGAGCCGGGGGCGGATTCCTGCTCGAACTGGCGCAGCAGGTCTTTCTGCTTCTTGGTGAGCTTGACGGGCGTTTCGACCTGCAGCTCGACATAGAGATCGCCCGACATGCCGCCGCCGCGCAGCACCGGCATCCCCTTGCCGCGCAGGCGGAACTGCCGGCCGGTCTGCGCGCCTTCGGGAATGGCGACCTTCACGCGGCCGCCATCGGGCGTCGGCACTTCGATCGCCCCGCCCAGCGACGCCGTGACGAACGATACGGGCGCGCGGCAATGCAGGTCGTGGCCGTCGCGGCCGAAGATGGCATGGGCGCTGACCGAGACGAAGATGTAGAGATCGCCCGGCGGCCCGCCATTGAGGCCGGCCTGGCCTTCGCCGGTAAGGCGGATGCGCGTGCCTTCTTCGACGCCGGGCGGAATATCGACGGCCAGCGTGCGCTCCTTCTGCACGTGGCCCGCGCCACGGCAGGCCTTGCAGGGATTCTTGATGATGCGGCCCTGGCCGCGGCAATTGGGGCAGGTGCGCTCAATGGTGAAGAAGCCCTGCTGCGCGCGCACCTTGCCGATGCCGGAACAGGTGGGGCATTGCTCGGCCTTGGTGCCGGGCTCCGCGCCCGAACCGCCACAGCCTTCGCAGGCCACCGCGGTGGGCACCTTGATCTGGGCCTGGCGGCCCTTGAAGGCTTCCTCGAGCGAGATTTCGAGATTGAAACGCAGGTCCTGGCCGCGGTTCTGGCGGCGCGCCTTGCGGCCGCCGGTGAACTCGCCGAACAGATCGTCGAAGATGTCCGTGAACGATGAGGCGAAATCGAACGGGTTGCCGGTGCCGCGCGGGCCTCCGCCATTCTCGAACGCGGCGTGACCGAAGCGGTCGTAGACCGCGCGCTTCTGATCGTCCTTCAGGACGTCATAGGCCTCGCTCACTTCCTTGAAGCGGGCCTCGGCGGTGGTGTCGCCGTGATTGGCGTCGGGGTGATGTTCCTTGGCCGCCTTGCGATAGGCGCCCTTGATGACCTCGACCGAGGCCGAGCGCTCGACGCCCAGAATTTCGTAGTAACACCGTTTGGTCATCTGGACGCGTCAGCCCCAAGGAAAAACGGCGGCGGCCTTTTCAAGCCGCCGCCGGAAATACATCAAGCAGCGCCCTTCTTGGTGTCGTCCACCTCGGAGAATTCGGCGTCGACGACATTGTCGTCCTTCTTGGCGCCGTCGGCGCCGGGCTGTCCGCCCGCGCCGGCTTCCGATTGCTGAGCCTTGTACATCGCCTCGCCCAGCTTCATCGAAGCCTGCGCCAGCGCTTCGGTCTTGGATTTGATCTGGTCCGGATCGTCGGACTTGATCGCTTCCTTGAGCGCGGCCAGCGCGTTCTCGATCGCTGTGCGGTCGGCGTCCTCGATCTTGGAGCCGTGCTCGGAAAGCGCCTTCTCGGTGGAGTGGACCAGCGCGTCGGCGTGGTTCTTGGCTTCCGCCGATTCCTTGCGCTTCTTGTCCTCGGCTGCATGGGCCTCGGCGTCCTTCACCATCTTGTTGATGTCGGCTTCCGACAGCCCGCCCGAGGCCTGGATGCGGATCTGCTGCTCCTTGCCGGTGGCCTTGTCCTTCGCCGTGACGCTGACAATGCCGTTGGCGTCGATGTCGAAAGTCACTTCCACCTGGGGCACGCCACGTGGCGCCGGCGGCAGGCCCACGAGATCGAACTGGCCGAGGATCTTGTTGTCCGCGGCCATCTCGCGCTCGCCCTGGAAGACGCGGATGGTCACCGCGGTCTGGTTGTCCTCCGCGGTGGAGAACACCTGGCTCTTCTTTGTGGGGATCGTGGTGTTGCGCTCGATCAGGCGGGTGAACACGCCGCCCAGCGTCTCGATGCCCAGCGACAGGGGCGTCACGTCGAGCAGCAGCACGTCCTTGACTTCGCCCTTGAGCACGCCGGCCTGGATAGCGGCGCCCATGGCGACGACTTCATCGGGGTTGACGCCTTTGTGCGGCTCCTTGCCGAACAACTGCTTCACCACGTCCTGGACCTTGGGCATGCGCGTCATGCCGCCAACGAGGATCACCTCGTCGATCTGGCTGGCGGTGACGCCCGCGTCCTTCAGCGCCTGCTTCACCGGGGCGATGGTCTTCTGCACCAGGTCATCGACCAGCGCCTCGAGCTTGGCGCGGGTGATCTTCATGGTGAGATGCTTGGGGCCCGAGGCGTCCGCCGTGATGAACGGCAGGTTCACTTCGGTCTGCATCGCGCTGGAGAGTTCGATCTTGGCTTTCTCGGCCGCTTCCTTCAGACGCTGAAGCGCGAGGCGGTCGGTGCGCAAGTCGATGCCGGACTCTTTCTTGAACTCATCGGCGAGATAGCCGACGAGGCGCTGGTCGAAATCCTCGCCGCCCAGGAAGGTGTCGCCATTGGTGGACTTCACCTCGAACACGCCATCGCCGATCTCCAGCACCGACACGTCGAAGGTGCCGCCGCCGAGGTCGTAGACCGCGATGGTGCCGGAGCCCTTCTTGTCCATGCCATAGGCAAGCGCTGCCGCGGTCGGCTCGTTGATGATGCGCAGAACTTCGAGGCCCGCGATCTTGCCGGCGTCCTTGGTCGCCTGGCGCTGGGCGTCGTTGAAATAGGCCGGCACGGTGATCACGGCCTGCGTGATCTTCTCGCCGAGATGGGCCTCGGCGGTTTCCTTCATCTTCTGAAGGATGAAGCCGGAGATTTCCGACGGCGAGTAGCGCTTGGAATCGCGGCCGCCCACCCAGGCGTCGCCATTGTCGGCCTTCACGATCTTGTAGGGGACCATGCCGATGTCCTTCTGAGTCATCGGATCGTCGAACCGGCGGCCGATCAGCCGCTTGATCGCGAAGTAGGTGAATTCGGGATTGGTGACGGCCTGCCGCTTGGCGGCCTGTCCAACCAAGCGCTCGCCGTCGCTGCTGAACGCCACGATGGAGGGAGTGGTGCGCGCGCCCTCCGCATTTTCGATGACCTTGGGGGCCGAGCCCTCCATGACCGCCACGCACGAGTTGGTCGTGCCGAGGTCGATGCCGATCACTTTAGCCATGTCTGTTCCTCTTCTGCGGGCGACGGGTTCCTGGCCTCGACGTGAGCGCCCTCCGGCCCATCCCCATTGATTCAATTGACAAAACCGGCGCGAGGCGAATGCCCGCCCGGTCTTGAGGGGTATATAGGGAGGGGGTGTTAAGGCTGCAAGGCGAAGAACGCAATCGAAAGCCCGGAAAAGCCACAGAAATCCGAGTCAAATGAACGGGTTTCAGGCTTGACGGACTACCTGTCAGCCCCTCTGATTTCGCACATGCAGCAGGGCCAGATGGCGGGGACGGGCGTGGCGGTTTTGCAGGGGGGACAGCCTGGCGAGGGGCCGCCCTATTCCCGCTATGCGCTCGGCGCGGCCTATGACGAGATGTTCGCCGCGGATGGAACGGTAAGACCGCACTACGCCTTGCTCGACCAGCGGCTGAGGACCCTGGCGCCGGACGAGCTGGTGCGCCGTCAGCAGGCCTGCGAGCAATCCTTCCTGCGCCAGGGCATCACCTTCACCGTCTATTCCGACGCGCAGGCGACGGAGCGGATCATCCCCACCGATCTTCTGCCGCGCATCGTCACCGCGGCGGAATGGGCGCGGGTCGAGAAGGGGCTGAAGCAGCGCATCGCCGCGCTCAACCTGTTCTTGCGCGACATCTATGCCGAGGGGCGCGTACTGGCGGACGGGATCGTGCCGCGCAAGATGATCCTGGGCTCCAAGCACTACCGCCGCGAGATGCGCGGGCTCGCCGTGCCGCACGGCGCCTATGTCAACGTCTGCGGCACCGATCTGGTGCGCAACGAATCCGGCGCCTTCGTGGTGCTGGAGGACAATCTGCGCGTTCCCTCGGGCGTCTCCTACATGCTGGCCAACCGCGACGTGGTGCGCCGCGCCTTCCCCAACCTGTTCCGCGCCGCGCGCGTGGAGCCGATCGAGCAGTATCCGGCCGAATTGCTGGCGACACTGAAATCGCTGGCGCCGTTCCAGGAAGACGTTTCCATCGCGGTCCTGACGCCCGGCGTGTTCAATTCCGCCTTCTTCGAGCACGCGTTCCTCGCGCGCCAGATGGGCGTGGAGCTGGTCGAGGGCCGCGATCTCCTGGTCAACGACAACGTCGTCTATATGCGCACGACATCAAGCCTCAAGCGCATCGATGTCATCTACCGCCGCATCGACGACGATTTCATCGATCCGCTGATCTTCCGCGAGGATTCCGCGCTGGGCGTGGCCGGGCTGTTCAACGCCTATCGCGCCGGCAATGTCGTGCTCGCCAACGCGCTGGGCACCGGCGTCGCCGACGACAAGGCGGTCTATGCCTATGTGCCGCGGCTCATCCGCTACTACCTCGCCGAGGAGCCGATCCTGGACAATGTCGAGACCTTCCTCTGCCGCGAGGAGAAATCGCTGTCCCACGTACTCGCCAATCTCGACAGTCTGGTGGTGAAGGCGGTGGGCGAATCCGGCGGTTACGGGATGCTGGTGGGCCCGCATGCCACGCGAAAGGAGCGCGATACCTTCGCCGAGAAACTGAAGGCCGATCCCGAGAACTACATCGCCCAGCCCACCATCCAGCTCTCCACCGCGCCCACTTTCGTCGACAGCGGCGCGGAGGCCCGCCATGTCGATCTCAGGCCCTTCATCCTGCATGGCGAGGAGACACGCATCGTGCCGGGCGGGCTGACGCGCGTGGCGCTGAAGAAGGGCAGCCTGGTGGTCAATTCCAGCCAGGGCGGCGGCTCGAAGGACACCTGGGTGTTGAGCGCATGATTCTTCGGAGCTCGCCTTCGCCAGGCTCAGGGCCGCACGTCAGGATGACGGGCACCGGCGGCGTCATGGTGAGGTGCGAGCCGGAAGCGAGCCCAGAAGCATGTTGAGCCGGGTCGCGGACTCTCTCTACTGGATGGGACGCTATATTGAGCGCGCCGAGCATGCGACGCGGCTCGTGGCGGTGAAGCTCGAATCCATGATCGAGCAGTCGCCGGAGGACGCCGAGGCGAGCTGGGCGCGCGTGGTGGCGGCGCTCACCGGCGAAGAGGCCCGGACCACCGACGCGCGCGAGGCCACGCAGTCGCTCGCCTTCGACCGCCACAACGCCTCGTCGCTGGTCAGTTCGCTGCGCTTCGCGCGCGACAATGCACGACAGGTGCGCGAGCAGCTGTCCACGGAGGTGTGGGAGCATCTGAACCGGCTCTATCTGGGCGCCCAGGGCGAGACCATCGATTCGATGTGGGTGCACCAGCCGGCGCAATTCTTCCGCCAGACGCTGGAGGATCTGTTCACGCTGGGCGGGGTGACCTACACGACGCTGCGCCATGGCGAGGGCTGGCGCTTCCTCGAACTCGGCCGCCATATCGAGCGCGCCCAGCTTATCAGCCGCCTGCTCGACATCCATTTCGGCGTGGTGGCGCCGGGCCTCGTCAACCCGCCGCCGCCGCCGAAATATTTCGACTGGCTGGTGCTGCTCAAATTCTGCACGGCGTTCGAACCCTACTGCAAGGAATACACCGCCAAGCTCGAGCCGGATCGCATTGCCCACTTCCTCCTGTTCGACGCGGAGTTTCCCCATTCGGTGCGGTTCTCCGTCGATCGCGTGGTCGAGGCGCTGGCCCATGTCGCCACCGGCGCGCCGCAGGCCCGGCGGGCTGCCTGCGAGCGGCTGGCGGGGCGGCTGAAAGCCAGCGTCGATTTCGGGCAGATCGACGAGTTGACCGGCGGCACGATCGATACGTTCCTCGTCAACATCACCAGCCAGTGCGAGAGGATCCACGACGCGGTCTATGCGGCCTATATCGCCTATGACGCGGAGGCGGTGCTGTGATGTTCTATTCCATCCGCCACATCACGCGTTTCCGCTACGACGCGCCGGTGCGCGAGAGCGTGATGGAGTTGCGCATGCAGCCGCGCTCGGAGGGGCCGCAGGCGCTGCGCTCGTTCCAGATCGCCACCAATCCGCGCGCCCAGCTCTACGCCTACACCGACCATTTCGGCAACGCGGTCTATCATTTCAACGTGCTCCGGCAGCATTCGGAGCTGCGCATCGAAACGCAATCGGTGGTCGAGATGACGGCACCGCGCGAAATCCCCGCCGGCGCGGATGCGCTCGAATGGGACCGCTACAACGCGCTCAACCTCTCCGCCGAGCAGTTCGATCTGCTGGAGCCGTCGAAATTCGCGCTGATGTCGCCCGCGCTTGCGGATTTCCTGAACGCACGCGGGCTCGACAGGCCCAGCGGCGATGCGCTGGGTGCGCTCCGGCAACTCAATACGGCGATCCATGACAACTTCGGCTACGAGCCGGGCGTGACCGAGGTGCATTCGCCCATCGACGACGCGCTGAAGGCCGGGCGCGGCGTGTGCCAGGATTTCGCCCACATCATGATCGCGGTGGCGCGGAGCTGGGGCGTGCCGTCGCGCTACGCGTCGGGCTATCTGCATCACGGGCGCGGCGGACTGGATCGCTCCGCCGACGACGCCACCCATGCCTGGATGGAGGCCTGGCTGCCGAGCTTCGGCTGGGTGGGCTTCGATCCCACAAACGACATCCTGGCCGGCGAACGCCACATCCGCGTGGCGGTCGGCCGCGATTATGCCGACGTGCCGCCGGCGCGCGGAACCTACAAGGGCAGGGCGCAATCGGAGCTCGCGATTTCGGTGTCGGTATCGCCTACCCAGGCGCCCATCCGCCACGAAGAATTCCTGCGCGTGGCGCGGCCCATCAAGCCGGGTTCCGAACCGCCGACCAGGGCCGAGCAGTTCTTTCAACAGCAGCAATGACGAACCCTGCTCCGCCGCCAACCGTCTGTGCGTGACGCTTCAGTGGCCGAGCCGTCGCGCCCGTTCTACTCCGCCGCCATCAATGCAGAAGGTGACGTCAGCGCCTTGCCGCCGTTGAGCGTCATCAGATACTTGATGCCTTCCTCGGCGATGTCGTCGCCGATCATGCGGTCGCCTTCATTGTGCAGTTCCGCCATGTCAACGAAGGCCGCGTACTGGCCGCGGGTGCGGTCGGTGATAATGCCGGCCTTGAGCAGCGTCTTGATGAGGACGCGGAAGATGTTGGTGCCGTCCTGCATGCGCCGGCGGATGCGCGCATCCGTCATCGCTTCCATCATGGCGCCCTGCGCCCAGGCTGGATCGATGCCGAAGGCCTCGAACTGCTTCTTCTTCTGGTCGGGCGAACCCAGATTGCGCAACAGGCCCATGAAGACCTGCGCCGCCCAATCCTCGACCTTTTCGCGTTCTTCCTGCGACAGTTTCGGAATGGTGCGGTCGGCCCAGATCTTCCCGAATTTGTGGTGGAAAGCTTCGTCGGTCATCACCAGCTGGCACAGCCGCTTGAGCAGCGGGTCCTGCGAGTATGTGTAGAAGCTCGCGAACGCGCCCATGGCCAGGCCCTCGACGATCATCTGCATGCCGACGAGCTTTTTCCAGACCAGCGGCGAGCCCACCATCTCGATCAGCAACCCGCCCAGCACCGAGCCAATGTGATTGGGCGCACCCCAGCGGACCTGGATGTATTTCGAGAACGCCGTGACGTGACGGGCTTCCTCGCGTGTCTGGTTGGCGGCGTATTCCTGCGCGCCGGGATCCTTGAGGATGTGGCAGAGCGAAGCCGAAAGCGCGAGCGCGCCCTGCTCGCCATGAAGGATCGAAGAGATCGAGAACTTGACCGAATTGTTGACCCAGCGGATCTTCTGCCGGTCGTCCAGCTTGTCGGCGATGGCGGTCTGGAGCTCGAGATTGAGATGCGGCGGGACGAGATATTCGTTGTCGAGATCGAAGGGCGCGGAGAAGTCGATATATTTCGCGTCCAGCGGATCCCAGAAATGATCGTGGGTGGCGCTGATGATCTTGTCGAAGGCGGTGGAACGCTTGCCGTAGCGCTCGACTTCCAGCATGGCGGGGAAATCGTTCGGATCGGCCGCGTCATAGGCCGGATCGCGGGTGAGATTCGTGTCCATGCGCGCGCCCTCTTTTTATTCCGCCGCCAGCATGGACGGCATGATCATCTTTCCGCCGTTCAGCTTCATCAGGTATTTGATGCCTTCCTCGGCGATGTCGTCGCCGACCATGCGGTCGCCTTCGGCATAGAGCTCGGCCATGTCGATATAGGCCGCATAGACGCCGCGGGTACGGTCGGTGATGATGCCGGCTTTCAAAAGCGTCTTGATGAGGACGCGGAAGATGTTGGTGGATTCCGCCATCTCCTCGCGGATCACCGCGTCGGTCAGCGCCTCCATGAAGGCGGACTGGCACCACGCCGGGTCGAGACCCACTTCGCGGTAGATCCATTCCTTCTGGTTGGGCGAGCCAAGGTTGAACAGCAGCACCTGGAACACCTGCGCCGCCCAGTCCTCGATCAGTTCGTGCTCGGACTTCGACAGATGCGGGATGGTGCGGTCGGCCCAGATCTTCCCGAATTTGTGGTGGAAGGCCTCATCGGTCATCACCAGTTGGCAGGTCTGGCGCAGCAGGGGATCGCGCGTTTCCTTGTAAAGCGTGGCGAAGGCGCCCATGGCCAGGCCCTCGATCAGCATCTGCATGCCGACGAGTTTCTTCCACACCAGCGGCGAGGCGACGAGTTCCTTCAGGAGCTCGCCCAGCGCGGGGCCGACGGCGACCGGCTTGCCCCAGCGTGACTGGATGTAGCGCGTGAAGGCGGTGACGTGGCGGGCTTCCTCGCGCGTCTGGTTGGCGGCGTATTCCTGGGCGCCCGGATCGCGCAGGATGTGGCAGAGCGAGGCCGACAGCGACAGCGCGCCCTGCTCGCCATGCAGGATGGACGACATGGTCCACAGCGTGTCGAGATTGGCGAGCTTGATCTTCTGGCCTTCGTCGAGCTTTTCGCCGATGGCGGTCTTCAGGTCGCCGTTCAGTTCGGGATTGACGAGATATTCCTTCGCCATGTCGAAGGGCGTGGAGAAGTCGATGTACTTCTTGTCCAGCGGATCCCAGAAATGGTCGTGGGTGGCGCTGATGATCTTGTCGAAGGCGGTGGAGCGCTCGCCATAGCGGTTCACATCCAGCATCGCGGGGAAATCGGATGGATCGACGGCGTTGTAGGCCGGATCCTTGGTGATGTTGTCCATGTAAAGACCTCCGGGATGGCGTCGCTGGAAAAGCTAAGCGCGGCCCCGCCAATAGACAAGCAAAAAATGACGCATACGTCACCCATTTGAAAAACATTGCCTGCGGGCCACAAAGCCCGCGCCGGACGCCGCTTTCGCCTTCCCTTTCGCAACCGTCTGCGCGATAGGATTGGGGCGTCGCGCGCGGGGGTGCGGACCCGCGGCGCGCGCAAGGTCATCCAACTGGTGATCCATGAGGGCCGGGGCCAAGCCGTTCGCAGTCTGGGCATTGCCGCTTGCCGCACTTTTGGCGGCAGGCCTCGCTTTGTTCACAGACCCCGCCGGGCTGAGCGAGCGGCTGGCCGGTATCCAGTTCGATGCCTACCAGTCCCTTTCCCCCCGCCCGTTCGACGACAGTTACAAGGTCCGGGTGCTGGACATCGATCCGGCAAGCGAGGCGCGCTTCGGGCCCTGGCCGTGGTCGCGGCTGGCGCTGGCCCGGCTCACCGACGAACTCAAGGCGGCGGGGGCGTCAACGGTCGTGTTCGCCCTGCCGCTGAACGGGCCTGACGTGGCGGCGCCGGACCGGCTCGCCGCCATGCTGCCGCAGGACGATCCCGCCCGTGCCGCGCTTTCGCGGCTGCCGGCACCGGACGCGCGGCTGGCCCAGAGCCTGGCCGGGCTCGCCGCCGTCACCGGCTTCACGCTCGGCGATTCCGGTGTGGACGCTGCCGGAAGGACGCTGACCGTCCAGGGCGATGCCGACGCGCTGCATGCGGTCCCCAAATTCCCCGATGCGCTGGAGCCTGACGTCGCCATCGCCACGGCGAGCGCGGGACAGGGTGCGCTCAATCTGGCGTACGACGCGGACGGCAAGGTCCGCCGCATGCCGCTGGTGCTGCGGCTGGCCGGCAAGCCGGTACCGGCGATCGACGCGGAAGCGTTGCGGCTCGCGGCCGGAGCCGACGTATCGCTGGCCAGCGCCGCCATCGGCATTCCGGGACTGAACGCGTCCGCTGCGCTGGCCACGGCCGATGCCGGAAAGTTCGACGCGCCGCTCCTTGCCGATGGCACGATTGCGATTCACTTCGCGCGCGATATCGCGGCACGCCACGTCGCCGCGTCCGCGCTCGACGCGGGCTCGCTCGCGCCAAATACGCTGTCCCATGCCATCGTCTACATCTCCGCGCCCGGTGCGATGGTGATGACGCCGCTCGGCGCCCGCAGCATCGCGGACGTCCACGCCGAGGCGCTGGAAAACATCCTGACCGGAACCACGCTCAAGGAGCCGAACGGACGCGTTCCGGGCCTGATCTTCCTCGCCGTCATGGGCATCGGCCTGATCGTCCTGTTCACCCGCGCCGGCGCGCGCTGGGCGGGCGCGCTGGCGCTGCTGACGATCCTGGGCCTGCAAGGGTTCACCTGGTTCCTGTTCAGCCGCGAAAACATGCTGCTGGATTCCGCAAGCCCGTCGGCGGGACTGGCGCTGGTCTTCATGGCGGGATTCGCGGCCCGGCTGTGGGAGATCGCCGAGGCCCGCGGCCATTTCCGCCGCGTGTTCGCGGGCACATTGGGCGACACCGCCATCGAACGCCTCGCGCACAAGCCCGAACTGCTCAATCTCGCCGGCGAAGCGCGGATGGTGACATGCCTGTCCTGCGGCATCCGTGGCTATGGCAGGCTTGCCGATTCCTTCGCCGATGACGCGGCCGGTTTCGCCAAGCTGATCGGCACCGCCATCGCGCCCCTGATCCAGGTGGCGCTGGCCAATGGCGGCACGCTGGGCCGCTTCGACGGCGAAAGTTTCACCGCCTACTGGAACGCGCCGCTCGACGACGGCGAGCACGCCCTGCATGCCTGCGAGGCGGCGAACCGCATGACGCTGGCGCTGGCGCAGACCAATGAAAGCCTGGCCCAGGAACGTCGCTTCGACGGCACGGCGTTCGACGCCATCGAAGTGGGGATCGGCGTGGCGACGGGGCGCGTGGTGGCGGGCGGCTTTGGCGCGCGCGGCGCCTATGCGATCGCGGGCGACTGCATGGTGCTGGCCGATCGCATCCGCGCGCTCTCCGCCCAGTACGGTCCCGCCGTGATCGTGGCGGAGGACACACGCAAGGCGGCGGAGCGCGGCTACGCGTTCCTCGAAGTGGACTACATTGCCGCCGGCCCGCACGACCAGCCGGTCACGCTGTTCGCCATGCTGGGCAACCCCCTGGTGCGCGCCTCGCCGAAATTCCGCGCGCTGCAGACGTTCCACGACCACATCTTCCAGGCCGTGCGCGCCCAGCAATGGGACAAGGCGCGCGGGTTGATCGAACAATGCCGCAAGCTTTCCGGCGCCAGCCAGAAGCTCTACGACCTGCACCTCGCCCGCATCGAATTCTTCGAGCACAACCCGCCCGGCACCGACTGGGACGGCGCGTTCCGTCAGATTCTGAAGTAGGTGGTCCGGGCACGCCCGATCGGTCTATAAAGAAACATCATGTCGAAGCCCGAGATATATTTCCCGTCCGACTACCGCGAGGCCCGCGCGCGCTTCATCGAGGCGGCGCAGGCGAGCGATCTGGGCGTGACCACGCGCGTGCTGCCGGGCGCGATGGGCCCGGACGGCAAGCCCGTGTTCCTCGACACCGCGACGGCGGGCCCGCATGAGGCGGCATCGGCGCTGCTGCTGATCTCCGGCACCCACGGCGTGGAGGGCTATTTCGGGTCCGGCGCGCAGACCGGCTTGTTGCGCGAAGGGCTGGCGCGGCGCATGCCCAAGGGCGTGAAGCTCGTGCTGCTGCATGCGCTCAACGCCTTCGGCTTCGCCTGGGACCGCCGCGTCAACGAGGACAATGCCGACATCAACCGCAACTTCGTCGATCACGGGCGGCCGCCGCCCAACCCGGCCTACGACCTGATCGCGGATGCCATCGCGCCGGACGACATCTCGCCGGAGCGCATGAAGGAGGCCAACGCCACCCTGCGCGCCTATGCGAAGGCGCATGGCAATTTCGCCCTGCAGGAAGCGGTGAGCGCGGGGCAATATGCCCATCCCCGGGGCGTCTATTTCGGCGGCGCGAAAGAAGCCTGGTCGGCCGCCATGCTGAAGGACGTGTTCCGCGAGGAGCTGAAGGGCGTGAGCAATCTCGTGGTCGTCGATTTCCACACCGGGCTGGGCGAACCGGGCGCGGCGGAGATGATCAACGAAGACCTGCCGGGCTCGCCGGAATACGAGCGCGCCACGCAGATCTGGGGCGAGCGCGTGCGTTCCAGCGAGGCGGGCGAATCCCTGTCACCGCCGCTCAACGGCACCATCGACAAGGCGGTGGCACGCTGGATGCGGGGCAAGCAGCTGACCTTCGCGGCGCTGGAAGTGGGCACGCGCTCCACCCGCGACGTGTTCGATGCGCTGAGGCGGGACAACTGGCTGCACCTGAACGCGCGGCCCGGCCATCGCGACTGGCCGGCGATCAAGCGCCAGATCCGCGATGCCTTCTATCCCGACACGGCGGAATGGAAGAAGAAAGTGTGGGATCACGCGGTGGACGCGGTCGACAGGGCCGCGCGCGTCATTGCCTGAATGCGACACAGATTGGGGACACGATGAGATCGCTTCCGATTGCCTTGCTCGCCTGCGCGCTGACGGGCGCCGCCGCCGCCCAAATTCCCTCGCCCGGTCCGATGCCGCCCGCGGACAACAAGAAGCTCGCCCACGACATCTTCCGCGACATCGTGGAGGTCCGCTCGGTGCACGACGTCGGCACCAAGGGCGTCGCCGACATCCTGGTGAAGTATCTGAAGGCCGGCGGCTTGAACGATTCCGAGATCAGCGTCGTGCCGGAGACGAAATATCCCAGGCAGGTGAACGTCGTCGTCCGCATCAAAGGCAAAGGGCACGGCAAGCCCGTCATGTGGATCTGCCACATGGACGTGGTGGATGCGCGCGCGCAGGACTGGACGCTGCCACCCTATAAGTTCACGGAGAAAGACGGCTATTTCTACGGCCGAGGCACCTCCGACATGAAGGACGAGGACGCAGCGGTCGCGGCCTCGCTCATCCGCCTGAAGAAGGAACACTACGTTCCCGACCGCGACATCATCGTGATGTTCAGCGCCGACGAGGAGGTCGGCCTGGAGCAGGACGGGCCGAACTTCATGGTCACGCAGAAACGGCCACTGGTCGATGCGGGCCTGGTGATGAACCCCGACGGCGGCTCGGGCGAGATCAAGAACGGCAAGCGCCTGGATTTCGCCATCGAGACCGTCCAGAAAACCTACATGACCTTCACGATGGAGACCGCCAACAAGGGCGGCCACTCCTCCGAACCGCGGCCCGACAACGCGATCTATCAGCTTGCCGGCGGGCTCATGAAGCTGTCGCAGTACCAGTTCCCCTACAAGACCAACGCCACGACCCGCGCCTATTTCCAGGCCATTGCTGCCACGGCAAGCGGCCAGCGCAAGGCCGATTTGCTGGCACTTTCCAGGGAGCCCCTCGATGAGGCGGCGGCGAAGCGGCTGTCCGCCGACATCTCCCTCAACGCGATCCTGCACACCACCTGCGTCGCCACCATGCTGAAGGCGGGCGTGCAGGAGAACGCGCTGCCGTCGAGCGCGGATGCCACGATCCAGTGCCGCGTCTTCCCCGGCGAGACGGTGGAAGAGACGCGCGCAACGCTGGAGAAAGTCGCGGGCGATCCCGGCATCAAGGTTTCGCTGCTCGAACCTGTGGCGCCGGCACCCGAAACGGTGCCCGATCCCAAGGTAATGGGCGCCGTCGCCAAGGTCGTGCATGGCATGTGGGGCAAGGACATCACTGTGATGCCGGTGATGGCGGCGGGCGCGAGCGATTCCATCTTCACCCGCGCGGCCGGGATGCCGAGCTACGGCGTGGGCGGCGGCTGGTTCGACATCGACGACATCCGCGCCCACGGCCGCGACGAGCGCGACGAGATCGGCAATTTCTACCAGACCGTGGAGTTCACCTACCGGCTGATGAAGGAATTGAGCAGGCCGGGTTAAGGGTCTATAGAGACGCCACGCACCCGTAGCTCAGCTGGATAGAGTGTCGCCCTCCGAAGGCGAAGGTCGCAGGTTCGAATCCTGCCGGGTGCGCCAACCTTCGCTCGCGAAGCGGAGCGAAGGTTGTCTCCCGAAGCTCCGAAGGAGCGCAGGGAGACTGGTGCCCGCGAGCTACGGTTGGCAGGCCACCCATCATTCGATCCGGTTCGCGCGCCGATACGCGGCTGCTATTGGCCGAGTGGCAGGCCCTTATGCTTCGCGCCTGGCCCCGAACAGCAGCACCCACGCCGTCAGCACCGAGCGCACGATCTTGGTGAGGCAGGACGCCGTTACCAGCAGCAGGCCCCAGTTCGGATTGCCGGGCAGGATCGCGCCGCCCAGGGCGCCCAGCAGATAGGCTGAAATGATGGTGGCGATGAGGGCGGTGGGGAACCCGCCGCGCGCGCTGAGGGTGATGTGCTTGTTCGCGTAGCGGTAGATGATGGTGAGCGGCAGCCGCAGACCGAACAGGTTGAAGGCGATCAGCTCGATGCCGAGCCACGCCAGCGGTTGCGGCGTGAGGATCGCCGCGGCCTCCACCAGGACCGTCAGAAGATGCATGGTGTTGAAGCGCGCGCCATCCAGGGCGATGTGCATGTTGTCGTCGGTGCGCTCGCCCAGCCGGTCGAAATGCAGCGAGACGACCACGAAGAGAAGACCGACCAGCGCCCCGGACGCCGAACCGATCATGACGAAGAGATCGCGCCAGGCCTCTGGCTGGTACAAGGTTGGCATGCACGCTCCGGAAATGGATTCGGCGAACGCAATGTTGCGCCATGCTGGTTTCCGGCGGAAGCCCTCGACGAAATCCTGTCCGGCCGCTAGAGCAGGGACATGACGGCTTATCTCCCGCGTTCCTGGATCAGCCCAAAGCTCGCGCCCGGTCCTTCGCGCATTCACGGCGTCGGCGTGATCGCGGCGGAGGCGATCGCGGCGGGCGAGAGGTTGATGGAGTTCGGCGGCGCGCCGATCACGGCGGCGGATATCGAGACCGAGCTTTATCGCATGCGCTCGATGTGGCGGGTGGGCGATGACGCGTTTCTCGCGCTCCGGGAAGACGATCCGGAGCCCAGCCTGGACGAGAACCTCAACCATTCCTGCGACGCCAATTGCTGGCTCACCGATGTGGTCACGCTTTCGGCACGGCGTGACATCGCGGCCGGCGAGGAGATCACCCTCGACCAGGGCACCTGGAATTTCGACGACGAGGAATATGTGTGGGACCAGCCGCATTGCACCTGCGGCGCCACCGACTGCCGCACAACTCTCGGCAACGACGATTGGCGATTGCCCGCGGTCCATGCCCGCTACAAGGGCCACTTTCATCCCCATGTGCAGCGCCTGATCGATGGCCGATAGCCGATGGCCGCGCCACTCTTGAGCCTGCGTGACATCCGCATCCGCTTCGGCGACACCGAGCTGCTTGCCGGCGCGGAGCTGGCGGTTGAGCGCGGCGAGAGGCTCTGCCTCGTCGGCCGCAACGGCTCTGGCAAATCCACCTTGCTCAAGATCGCGGCCGGCGCGATGGAGCCCGATACCGGCGAGCGCTTCGTCCAGCCCGGCGCGGTCATCCGCTATCTGCCGCAGGAGCCGAGCCTCAAGGGCTTCGCCGATGTGCGCGCCTATGTCGAAGCCGGATTGGGCGAAGGCTACGACACCAATCGCACGCATTACCTGCTCGGCAAGCTGGGGCTGACGGGGGCCGAGGACCCCGCGCATCTTTCCGGCGGCGAAGCGCGGCGCGCCGCCATCGCGCGCGCGCTCGCGCCCTCTCCCGACATCCTGTTGCTGGATGAGCCGACCAACCATCTCGACCTGCCCGCCATCGAATGGCTGGAAGAGGAGTTGACCGCGATCGCCGGCGCGCTGGTGCTGATCAGCCACGACCGGCGCTTCCTGGAGAAACTGTCGCGGGCGACGGTGTGGCTCGACCGCGGGCAGACGCGGCGCCTCGAAAGGGGCTTCGGCGCCTATGAAGCCTGGCGCGATGCGGTGCTCGCGCAGGAGGAGATCGAACGCCACAAGCTCGACCGCAAGATCGCGCAGGAGCAGGATTGGGTGCGCTACGGCGTCAGCGGGCGGCGCAAGCGCAACCAGGGCCGGCTCGCGCGGCTGCAGGATCTCAGGCGCGGGCGGCGCGAGCAGCTCCGGCAAATCGGCCAGGTGAATTTGAAAGCCGCCGAGGAAGAGAAAGGCGGCACGCGGGTCATCGATGCCAAGAAGATCTCCAAATCCTATGGCGAGCGCGTCATCGTGCGCGATTTCTCCGTCCGTATCCTGCGTGGCGACCGGGTCGGCATCGTGGGTCCGAACGGCGCGGGCAAGACCACGCTGATCAACCTGCTGACCGGGCGGCTTCGGCCCGACAGCGGCAATCTCAAGCTCGGCGTCAGCATTGCGATGGCGGCGCTGGACCAGAACCGCGCGGCGCTCGATCCCGATACGCTGGTCTCTGCCGTGTTGACCGGCGGCAGCGGCGACATCGTCCATGTCGGCGGCGAGGCGCGCCACGTCGTCAGCTACATGAAGGATTTTCTTTTCATGCCGCAGCAGGCGCGCACGCCGGTGCGCGTGCTCTCGGGCGGCGAGCGGGCGCGGCTCCTGCTGGCGAAGGTCCTGGCGGCGCCGTCGAACCTCTTGGTGCTGGACGAGCCGACCAACGATCTCGATCTGGAGACCCTCGATCTGCTCGAGGAAATGATCGCCAACTATGCCGGCACCGCGCTGATCGTGAGCCACGACCGCGACTTCCTGGACCGTGTCGCGACCAGCGTCCTGATGGCGGAAGGCGACGGACGTTTCGTCGAATATGCGGGCGGCTATTCCGACATGCTGGCCCAGCGTGGGATCGGCGTGGAGGCGCGGGTGCCCGGCAAAGCGCCCCGCGCGGCGAAACCCGCGCCCGCGCCGCGACCCGAAAAGCAGGCCCGTCGCAAGATGAGCTTCGCCGACCAGCACGCCCTCAAGACCCTGCCCGCGCGCATTGCGGAATTGGGCGCCGGGATCGGGGGGCTGCAGGCTCGGCTGCACGATTCCACTTTCTATGCCCGGGACCCGAAAGGCTTCGCCAAGGCATCGGCTGACCTTGCTGCACTGCAAGACGAGCTCGCCCGCTCCGAGGACCGCTGGCTGGAGCTGGAGCTGCTGCGCGAAGAGCTCGGCTGATGTAGGCTCTGCCCCGGACAGCAAACGGGAACCGCGTCATGACCTCGGTGAAAGACCTCTACACCTTGAAGCCGGATGGCTCGACCTGGTCGGTGCCGCAGGATTTCGACGTCACGTTCAACTGGGACTATGACGACGGCCGCGCCGCCATGATGGGCCTCTACGCCAAGGGCAAGGAGATGCAGTGGGACGCGGCCACGCGCATCGACTGGAGCCAGGAGCTCGACGAAGAGAACCCCGAACAGATGCCGGAGGAATCGCTGCCGATCCACATGGCTGGCTGCTACAAGAAGATGAGCGCCAAGGAGAAGGCGACGGTGCGCCGCCATTTCCAGGCCTGGCAGCTGTCGCAGTTCATGCAGGGCGAGCAGGGCGCGCTGATCTGCGCCGCCAAGATCGTGACCCAGGTGCCCGACGCGGATTCCAAATTCTATGCCGCGACCCAGACGATCGACGAGGCCCGCCACGTCGAGGCCTACAAGCGGCTGCTCACCAAGTTCGGCGTCGCCTACCCCATGACCAAGCCGCTGCAGGAGCTCATCGACCAGACGCTTCGCGATTCGCGCTGGGACATGACCTATCTCGGCATGCAGGTGGTGATCGAGGGCCTGGCGCTGGCGGCGTTCGGTCAGATCCGCGACAACGCGCAGAATGCATTGTGCGCGCAGGTCAATGCCTATGTGATGCAGGATGAGTCCCGCCACGTCGCCTTCGGCCGGCTGGCGCTGCGCGACTACTACCCCCAACTGACGCAGAAGGAACGCGACGAGCGCGAGGAATTCCTGCTCGAGGCGAGCTACCTGATGCGCGACCGCTTCGACGCCGTCGAGCTGTGGCAGAATCTCGGCCTGCCGATCGAGGAATGCGCAACCGCCATGTACGAAAGCGGCTTCATGGAGAAGTTCCGCAACTCGCTGTTTACCCGCATCGTGCCCATCGTGAAGGACATCGGCCTGTGGGGCGACACCATTCAGAAGGGCTACACCGATATGGGCGTGATCGACTACGCCAAGACCGACGTGCAGGCGCTTCAGGACAATGACGAAACCATCGCCCGCGATTTCGACGCCCGCGCCAGGGACATCGCCCGCGTCATCGCCCGCGCGCAGGGGACCGCGCAGGCAGCGGAATAGGCATGGCCACCGTTCTGGTCACCGGCGGGTCCGGTTTCATCAGCAGCCATTGCATCATCCAGCTTCTCGGAGCCGGTCACACGATTCGCACCACGGTGCGCAATCTCGCCCGGGAGAGCGAGGTGCGCGCGGCGCTGAAAGCGGGGGGCGCGGAGCCCGGCGACCGGCTGTCGTTCTTCGCCGCCGACCTGGAGAAGGATGCGGGCTGGGCCGAGGCCGTCGCGGGCAGCGACTATGTGCTCCACGTCGCCTCGCCCATCCCACCCGGCGAGCCGAAGCATGAAAACGATCTGATCGTGCCGGCGCGCGATGGGGCGTTGCGGGTCCTGAAAGCCTCGCGCGACGCGGGTGTCAAGCGGGTGGTGCTGACCTCGTCCTTCGCCGCCATCGGCTATGGCAAGGCGCCGCGCAACCGGCCCTTCGACGAGACCGACTGGACCGATCCCGATGCGCCGGGGCTGGCTGCCTATCCCAAATCCAAGACCATCGCCGAGCGCGCGGCGTGGGACTTCATCGCGCGGGAGGGCGGCGCGCTCGAACTGTCCGTCGTCAATCCCGTGGCCGTGTTCGGACCGATCTTGGGACCGGATTTTTCGCCCTCCATCCTGATGGTGCAGCGCCTCATGCAGGGCGCGGTGCCGGGATGTCCCAAGCTCTATTTCGGCGCGGTGGATGTGCGCGACGTGTCCGACCTGCACATCCGCGCCATGACCGATCCGAAGGCAAAAGGCGAACGCTTCCTCGCCGTCGCGGGCCCCTTCATTTCCATGATGGAGATCGCGCGCGTGCTGAAGGCGCGCATGGGCACAGCGGCGGCCAAGGTGCCGACCCGCGAATTGCCCAATGTCCTCGTCCGGCTCGTGGCGCTGTTCAATCCGGAGTTGAGGCCGCTGCTTCCCGAACTCGGCAAGAAGAAGCAGGGCAGTGGCGTCAAGGCCATGACGCTTCTGGGTTGGCAGCCGCGCACGGCCGCGGACTCCGTCGTGGCGACGGCGGAAAGTCTCGTGCGATTGGGATTGCTCAAGGACAGTACGAAGAAGGCGGCCTGAGCGGGCGATGTACGTTCCAATCGGCGGCATTCCCCAATGGATCGAAACCGCGGACGGCGATCGCGGCAAGCCCGTGCTGCTGTTCCTGCATGGCGGGCCGGGCGGCTCGTCGCGGTTCGCCAGCGCCGTGTGGAAGCCGTGGGACGAGCATTTTCAGGTCGTGCATTGGGACCAGCGCGGCGCGGGCCTCACCTTCGCGAAGAACGGCGAAGCCGGATGCGGGCCGCTGTCGGTCGCGCGCATGACGGAGGATGCGCTGGAAGTCGCGACGTATCTGCGCGACCGCTTCCAGCGCGACAGAATCGTGCTGGTCGGTCATTCCTGGGGCTCGATCCTGGGCGCGCATATGATCCTGCGGCGGCCGGAGTGGTTCGCCGCCTTCGTGGCCACTGGCCAGCTCGTCAATCTTGGCGAGAATGAACGCTTCAACTATGCGCGCCAATGCGCCCAGGCCGAGCGCGCCGGCAACACCGAAGCTCTCAAGGCGCTCGAGGAAATCGGCCCGCCGCCCTATCGCGACATCGCCGTCCTGCGCGTGATCCGCGAATGGGCGGACAGGCTTTCCACCGCGACGGGCGATACGCCGCAGCCGAAGGTCGAGGCGCTGCCGCCCGGCTTCGGGCCGGACGATTTCGCCATGCTGATGCGCGGCTTCGCCTATACGGGGCCGCAACTGTTCGCCGAGCTCGGCACGATCGACCTGCCCGCGCTCGGCACCGATTTCGCGGTTCCATATTTCTGCTTTATGGGGACGGCCGACCAGCAGACCCCGTGCGAACTGGCAGAGGCCTATTTCGCGACGGTGTCGGCGCCCCGCAAGGCCTTCGTCCGCTTCGAGGGCTGTCACCATTTCGTGGTGTTCAACCGGCCCCATGCCTTCCTGGAGCAGCTGCTGGCGCATCGGGTCGGCGCTTGAGCCACCCACTCCGGCGTGCTGGAATGGCGCCGGATAATCACACCTCGCCAATAGGAGTTTTCGCCATGCAGGACAAGCTCAAATTCTACATCGACGGCAAATGGGTCGATCCCGTCACCCCCAAGACGCTGGAGGTGATCAATCCCGCCAATGAAGAGCCGTTCGCCCGCATCGCCCTGGGTTCCAAGGCCGATGTGGACAAGGCGGTGGCGGCGGCGCGCAAGGCCTTCGAGACGTTCTCGCGCACCTCGAAGGAAGAGCGCCTGGCCCTGATCGGCAAGATCATCGAGGTCTATCAGAAGCGCTATGGCGACATCGTCCAGGCGATCAGCATGGAGATGGGCGCGCCCTTGGGCCTTTCCAAGAACGCGCAGGCCGCTATGGGCATGGCCCATCTCTCCCAGGCCGCGAAGGTGCTCAAGGATTACGAATTCGAGACCGTGAACGGCACGACGGCCATCGTGCGCGAACCCGTCGGCGTCGTCGGCATGATCACGCCGTGGAACTGGCCGATCAACCAGATCGCCTGCAAGGTCGCCCCGGCGCTCGCCGCCGGCTGCACCATGGTGCTCAAGCCAAGCGAGATCGCGCCGATGAACGCGCTGCTGTGGGCCGAGGTGATGGACGAGGCCGGCGTGCCGCCGGGCGTGTTCAATCTCGTCAATGGCGACGGGCCGACGGTGGGCGAAGCCATGTCATCCCATCCCGGCATCGACATGATGTCGTTCACCGGCTCGACGCGCGCCGGCATCGCGGTGGCCAAGGCCAGCGCCGATTCCGTCAAGCGCGTGGCACAGGAGCTGGGCGGCAAGTCCGCCAACATCATCCTCGACGACGCCGACCTTCAGAAGGCGGTGGTGGGCGGGGTGATGAACATGATGTCCAACTCCGGCCAGTCCTGCAACGCGCCCAGCCGGATGTTCGTGCCGCGATCCAAGCACGACCAGGCCGCCCAGATCGCCAAGGCCGCCGCCGAGAAGGTCAAGGTCGGCGACCCCTTCGCCGAGGGCACGGCCATGGGGCCCGTCGTCAGCGAAGCCCAGTACAATAAGATCCAGGGCCTGATCAAAAAGGGCATCGACGAGGGCGCCACGCTGGTCACCGGCGGTCTTGGCCGTCCCGAGGGCGTCAACCGCGGCTATTATGTGCGTCCGACGGTGTTCGCCAACGTCACCAACGACATGACCATCGCGCGCGAGGAGATCT
The DNA here is from genome assembly GCA_050728855.1 of Rhizomicrobium sp. GTDB lineage: Bacteria > Pseudomonadota > Alphaproteobacteria > Micropepsales > Micropepsaceae > Rhizomicrobium. Next base: position 68,510 of record JBOHKI010000001.1, read on the forward strand.
TCGGGCCGGTGCTGTCGATCCTGCCCTATGAGAGCGAGGCCGACGCCATCTCGATGGCCAACGACACGGTCTATGGCCTCTCCGGCTACGTGCAATCCGGCGACATCGGCCATGCCCGCAAGGTCGCCGGCCAGCTGCGCACCGGCAACGTCCACCTGAACGGCGCCGGCGTCGACCTCAACGCCCCCTTTGGCGGCTACAAGCAATCCGGCACCGGCCGCGAATGGGGCGAGTTCGGCTTCGAGGAATTCCTCGAGATCAAGGCCGTGCTGGGCTACGGCGAGAAGGCGGCGTGAACGTCAAGCTGGAACAATGCGATCGGGGCCGCTCCATCCGGGCGGCCTCTTTTTTGTGCTCGGCGAGGCTGGTGTAACGAACGTTATAGGAGCGCTTGCCAGGAGAGCCGGCTCGGCATTCACTGAAGCCCAGCACACCAGGTGACTGCATTGGTCGGCTTTGACGACATTTCCGGATCGTTCCAATTCATTCGGCAAGACGCCGATGCTTCATTCCGGGCCGCGGCTTTCGCGGAAGTTCGGCGATTGACTCAGCTAAACGACACGCTCACATCGGCGCAAATCGCTTCGGGATTCCAATTCGAAGGATCGCGGGTACCATTCGTCAATCCACAGCGGGGAATCTTCAAGCCGCAGCAGATGCGGAATCTGCTCTCGATCAAGACCGTCTATCCGCGACCCGGGCGCCGGGTGTGGTACGACGATCAGCGCGAGGTGCACGCACAGATTTACCGAGGCGATGAAAATATCGACTACGCGTTCATGGGGACAAATCCCGATGCGGCGGACAATCGCTGGCTTCGCGAGGCGATGGATCTGCAAATCCCCGTCATTTATTTTCTCGGAACATCGCCCGGCGTCTATCAGGCAATCGTCCCAACATTTGTTGTTGGTTTCGACGCGGGCGCGCTAAAAGCCAAGATCGCGTTTTCGATGACCATGAGAACGGCGACCGACGAGAGTGCGGCTGAGCGCCGCTACGCGTTGCGTCTGGTGAAGCAGCGGCTTCATCAGGCGACCTTCCGCGAAATGGTCATTTCGGCGTATCGCGGCCGCTGCGCGATTTCGGGCCTGCCCGAACCGCTACTGCTGGACGCCGCACACATCATCGATGATGGCGACGAGCGATATGGGCAGCCGACAATCAACAATGGACTCGCACTTTCCAAGTTGCACCATGCCGCATTCGACAGGCATCTCATTGGCATCGACCCCGACTATCGCGTTCACGTCTCGGAGAGACTTCTCGCGCTGCATGACGGGCCAACGTTGGAAGCATTGCGAAATTTTAAGGGTAGCACTCTCCTGCCCACCGAGCGCGGCAGCGACGCGCCCGACCGGGATCGTTTGGCCCGTCGGTTCGAGATATTCAAAGCGGCCGCATAACCGGCCTCACGGTCCCGTGAGACGACAAAAGGTGCTGGCGTTGCCCGGCCCAAGTCCCTAGTTTCCGGGCGGGCCGCGTCGGCGCGGCGTGAAATCAGGGGAGATGCACATGAGACCTGTCGTCATTCTGTTCGGAGCCGCGGCGCTCGCGGCCGTGACCATGGCGTTCGGAAAGGACGCCCCTTCGTCCACCGACCAGACTCCGCCGCCGGCGCCCGACCAGTCGAGCGTCTTCTTCAAGCCAACCCAATCGGTGACCAACGGCTCGGTCACGGTGGAAGGCAATACCGTCTCCTACCAGGCCGTGGCCGGCACGCTCGTCGTGCATGCCAAGGACTATGACGATGTCGCCGGCGACACCGAGAAGCCCAAGGAGACCAAGGACAGCCCGGCTGAAGCCTCGATGTTCTATGTCGCCTATTTCCGCCGCGGCGGCGATGCGGGCGCGCGCCCCATCACCTTCCTGTTCAACGGCGGCCCGGGGTCTTCCACCGTGTGGCTGCACATGGGCGCTTTCGGACCCAAACGCGTGGTCACGCTGGACGACAGCCACACGCCGGCCGCGCCCTACAAGATCGTCAACAACGACTACAGCCTGCTCGACGCCAGCGATCTGGTGTTCGTCGACGCGCCGGGCACCGGCTTTTCGCGCATCGCGGGCAAGGACAAGGAGAAGGCGTTTTATGGCGTCGACGTGGACGCGCACGCCTTCACCGAGTTCGTCACCGAATTCCTCAGCAAGTACAGCCGCTGGAATTCGCCGAAATACCTGTTCGGCGAAAGCTACGGCACGCCGCGCGCCTCGGTGATGTCCTACGACCTGCAGAGCGACAAGAGCATCGACCTCAACGGCGTGATCCTGCTGTCGCAGATCCTGAATTTCGACCTCTCCGTGGACGGGCCCGACGCCAATCCCGGCGTCGACCTGCCCTACGAAGTCGCGTTCCCGACCTACGCGGCCACCGCGCTCTATCACCACAAGGTGCCGGGCAGCATCGACAACCTCCAGAAGTTCGCACAGCAGGCCGAGCATTTCGCGATGACGGATTACGCCCGCGCGCTCAGCGTCGGCGCCAGTCTGTCGCCGGCCGAGAAACTCGCCATCGCCAACAAGATGCATGCCTTCACCGGGCTGCCGGTGAGCTACATCCTGAAGGCCAATTTGCGCATCGACGGCGGCGAGTTCGAAAAGATGCTGCAGGACGACGCGGGCATGACGACGGGACGCCTCGACACGCGGTTCTCGGGCCCGACCATCGATCCCCTGAGCAAGGAGGCCGATTACGATCCGCAATCCGCCGCCATCAGCTCGGCCTATGTCTCCGCGTTCAACGACTATAGCCGCACCGTCCTCAAATACGGCCAGGACCAGGTCTACAATCCGGAGATCAACGTCTTCAAATGGTGGGAGTTCAAGCACGAGCAGCCCAATGCGGGCTTCGCGTTCCCGGGCTCGACCAATGTGATGCCGGACATCGCGACCACGATGAAGACCAATCCGCAGCTCCATGTGATGGTCAATGGCGGCTATTTCGATCTCGCCACGCCCTATTACGAGGGCTGGTACGAGATGCATCATCTGCCGATCCCGGAGAAGCTGCAGAACAACATCGAGTTTCACTACTATCCGTCCGGCCACATGGTCTACGCGCATGAGGAATCGCTCAAGGCGCTGCACGACAACGTGGCCAACTTCATCCGCAACACGGAAAACAACAAACCCTGATGGCCGCATCGGCCGCACGGGGCCAGCAATCCGGGCCGCGATCGCCAAATTGCGGTCGTGAGCCCGGTTGCGCGGGCGCGGCCGAGAGCCGGAGCCCGCGTTTGTCTCCGACGGATTGCCAGAGCGCCGCCCGGCGATCAGTCTGAAATGGCCGAACCACGAGCGCAGGCCGTGCACGATCACAAGATTCACGAAGCCTTCGGGCCGCCGCTGTCGCCGCTGGAGGCCGCGAGTTCCATAGCGCTGGGCACCGTGGCGCTGCTCATGGCCGGCGTGGTGGCGGAGATGCTGGGGCAGCTGGCCGACGAAGGCCGCCTCGGCGCGGCCAGCATCGGGTTCGTCGCCGCGCTCGAAGGCATCACCATGGCGGTGGCCACAGGGCTCGCCGGCATCCTGATCAAGCCCAGGAATCTCAGATGGATCGGCGCCGTAGCGGCGGTGGTGCTGATCGCCGCCGACTTGGCCTCCATGGCGACTTCGGGCGCGGGTGTCTATGCGGTGCGGTTCCTCGCGGGAATCCCGGAAGGCATCCTGCTGTGGCTCACTGTCAACATGATCGCGCGCTCGGAAGTGCCCGAGCGCTGGTCGGCGGTATTCTTCACCGCCTTCGTGGGCGGGCAGCTCGTGCTGGCGCTGGCGTGCTGGGCCTATGTCATGCCGCGCTGGGGCGCCAATGGTGGGCTTGCCGCGCTCGCGGTGTGCTCCCTGCCCGCGCTCTATTTCGCGTTTCGCGCGCCGGACAGTTTTGCCCCACTGCCCAAGCCCGAAGGCGAGACCGGCGCGCCGCCCTTCCGCGGCTGGATCGCGCTTCTCGCGACATTGTTCCTTGCGGGCGCCGCGCCGGCTGTCGGCACCTTCCTGCAGCCGCTTGCGCACCAGTCCGGCTTGAGCGCCGACGTGGCGCGCGAGGCGGTGTGGGTGTCGCTGGTGGCGCAGGTCGCGGGCGGGCTGACGGCAACCGCGCTCGCTGGGCGCGTACACTACCTCACCATGTTCATCCTGACGGGGCTGGGACTGCTCCTATGCTGGGCGGTGTTCGATTTCACCGTTCCCTCCTGGGCGTTCGTGAGCGCGAACGCGCTGGGCGGTTATGCGGCCGTGGCGCTGGGCCCGTTCCTGGTGCCGATGACCATCGAGGCCGATCCGTCACGCCGCGCCGCGGTGCTCAGCGCGAGCACGCAGGTGCTGGCGGGATCGCTGGCGCCCTTCGCCGCCGGACTATTGGTCACCCAGGGCAACGCGCATGGCTCGCTGCTGGTCGGGGTGGTGTTCCTGTTCGCCGGCCTGGCGGTTGTCGCAGGCCTGCATTTCTACGCCGTGCGCCTGCGCGCGGCGGTGGCGTGACAGCGCGGCCGCGTCATTTCTCCATGTCGGGATAGGGTCCCTTGCCGCCACCGGCGATGAATTCGTCGATATGGGCGGTAAGGACTGGAAGCGGCACCGAGCCCAGTTCCAGCACCGCGTCGTGGAAGGCGCGGATGTTGAATTTGGGACCAAGCGCGGCTTCGGCCTTCGCCCGACCTTTCTCGATCGCCATCATGCCCAGATAGTAGGACAGCGCCTGCGCCGGCCAGGCGATGTAGCGGTCCACCTCAGTGTCGATCTCGTGGTCGGCCAGCGCGGTGTTGTCGTGCAGGTACTGGATCGCCTGCTCGCGCGTCCAGCCTTCGGAATGGATCCCGGTATCGACCACCAGCCGGCAGGCGCGCCACATCTGATAGGTGAGGTAGCCGAACTTGTCGTAGGGGTCCTTGTACATCCCCATCTCGAGCCCGAGGTGCTCGGAATAAAGCGCCCAACCCTCACCATAGGCCGAGATGTAGGTCTTCTGGCGGAACTCGGGCAGCTCCTTGTGCTCGGCCGCGATGGGCATCTGGAAGGCGTGGCCCGGCGCGGATTCATGCAAGGTAAGCGCGGGAAGATTGTAGAGCGGACGCGACGGCAGGTCGTAGGTGTTGACCAGATAGACGCCGGGTCCGCCGCGGCCGGAGGTATAGAACGGCGCGATGTCCGCCGGCACCGGCTTGATGGCGAATCGCTCGCGCGGCAGGTAGCCGAAATACTGCGAGGCGACGCCGTCGAACTGCTTGGCGATATAGGCCGCGTCCTTCAGCAGCTCCAGCGGCGTCTTGGCGTAGAAGCGCGGATCGGTGCGCAAGAAGTGCAGGAAAGACGGGAAATCGCCGGTCCAGCCGGTCTCCTTCATGGTCTCCAGCATCTGGGCATGTATCCTGGCGACCTCCGCCACGCCAAGCGCGTGGATCTCCGCCGGGCTCATGTCGAGCGTGGTGTATTCGAGGATCTGCGCGCGATAGTAGGCCTTGCCGTCGGGCAGCGATTCCACGGCCAGGGCGGTGCGCGCGCCGGGGATGTAGTCCTTCTGGAGGAACACGAGCAGGTCGCGATAGGCGGGCACCACGTCGTCCGTGATGGTCTTGACCGCTTCGGCCCGAAGCGCGGCCTGCGTCGCGGCAGGGATCGAGGCCGGCATGGTCTTGAACGGCGTGTAGAAGAAATTGTCTTCGGTCTTGGCATCGATGACGGTGGCCACGGATTTGTCGCGCCCCGCAAGCGTCACCTTGGGAGGGGTGAAGCCGCGGGCGAGGCCGGCACGCATGTTGGTGATCTCGCCGCGGAAGTAGCGCGGAATGTCTTTCAGCTGCGAGAGATAGGCGCGGTAATCGGCCTCGTTGTGATAATCCTTGCGCGCGGTGTAGCCGAGATTGGTCCAGAAGGTCGTGTCGGAATTGAGCGGCTTCTCGTATTCCTTGAACAGCTGGTCGTTGATCAGCACCTGGATCTGCGGCTTGTAGACGTCATAATTCACCTGGTTGAATTTGGAGAGCTTGGCGCGGGGGATGCCGTCCAGCTCCATCATGACTTCCTGCCAATAGGCGAGCCTGCGATCCTGGGTCGCCTTGTCGATGGCGGGCAGATGATCGGCGGGCTTGGCGTCGTCCTCGTCGTCCTCGCCGGCGAATTCCTTCTCGCGCCACGACCATTCGCGGGTGTAGAGCGCCTTGAAGCGTGCATCCGCGTCCGCTGCGTGCGCAGGTGCTGCCATCGCCGCCGCCATCATGCCCAATCCCGCCAGTGCCGAAATCATGCGCCTCTCCCCTTTGAGGGCAGCATCATAAGCACGCCAAATCGCATTGCCAAAAGGAACATTCCCGCACACCACCCGTTGAGGTCGCGGGGCCGATCGCCCACACCCAACCCATTCGAAGGAGCCCGCAATGGCCAGGACGAAAACGGGAAAGACTCGCGCCACGAAACGACGCGCCGCGACAGCGCGCCGCAAGCCCAAGACCCGCAAGCCCAAAACTCGCAAGCCCAAAACTCGCAAGATCGCCGGCCGGAAGGCCAAGGCACGCAAGGCCGGCTCGCGCAAGCCGGCTGCGCGCAAGACAAAGACGCGCAAAGCGGCCGCGGCCTCCAAAGTGAAGGCCCGCCGGAAGACGGCCGCGCGCAGCGGCGGCGACGTGATGGGCGAAGGCAACTACTCCGCATCGCGCCGCTTCCGCAAGAAAGAGACCGCCTTTGTCCGCCGCAATCGCGGGCGCATCGCAAAGATGGGCGAGGCCGCGGAGGCGGCGCTGGATGGCGCCGAAGGCGGCCAGTTGCGCGCCGCCGAATCCGAAGCGGCCGGCCACGCCCATCTGCCGGCGGGCGAATAGGCGCAAACCGGCCGTCAGGGATCGCTCGCGGTGAGCCACAGCGCGGCGAGCGTCTCCAGGCCCGCGCGATCCTCGCCATCGAAGCGGGAGAACAGGGGGCTGTCGATATCCAGAACGCCGATAAGCGCGCCGTCCCTGACCAGCGGAATGACGATTTCGGAATTCGAGGCGACGTCGCAGGCGATATGGCCGGGAAATTCGTGCACGTCGGCCACTACCAGCGTGGTGCGCTGCGCCGCGGCCGTGCCGCAGACGCCCTTGCCGAGGGCGATGCGCACGCAGGCGGGATTTCCCTGGAACGGACCCAGGATCAGCTGATCGCCTTTCAGGAAATAGAACCCGGCCCAGTTGAGGCCTTCCAGCCCGTTGAAAAGCAGCGACGACAGGTTGGCGGCATTGGCAATCACGTCGCGCTCGCCATCGAACAGGCCGCGCGCCTGCAGCGCCAGATCGCGATAGATCTCACGCTTCGTTCCTTGCGGGCGCGCGGCGGTGAACGTCATTTCGGCTCGAATTTGAGCGCCGCGCCGTTCATGCAGTAGCGCAAGCCCGAGGGGTTGGGGCCGTCCTCGAACACGTGGCCCAGATGGCCGCCGCAGGAGGCGCAATGCACTTCGGTGCGCGTCATCAGGTGGCTGCGGTCGGTGGTGGTCGCCACCGCGCCATCCTTGGCCGCGTAGAAGCTCGGCCAGCCGGAACCGCTTTCGTATTTCGTGGCCGAATCGTAGAGCGGCGCGCCGCAGCCGGCACAGGTGAACGCGCCCTCGCGCTTTTCATGGTTGAGGGGGCTCACGCCGGCGGGCTCGGTGCCGTGCTTGCGCAGGACCCGGTAGGCATCGGGCGCCAGCGTCTCCTGCCACTCCGCATCGGTCTTCTCGATCTTGTATTTTCCGTCGGCCATTGCCGTTTCTCCTTGTTCGCCCCGTCTATTCGCCGCGGGCCCCCGCCGCGTTACGGCGCGCCATGGGCCTCGCCGACGGCGTATTTCAGCACTTGCGACAACCTGCCGTGATTGCCGAAATCCCAGGTGCCGCCGAAGGCGATGTCATCCACCCGCCAGCCTTGCGCCGTCTTCACCAGATAGACGGTGTCCGTCCAGTCCACCGGCTTGTCCTGCGGGCGGGGATGGGCGGTCTGGTAGTGGCCCTTGAGCGCGCAGGTGCCCTTCTCCGGATCGCAGGCGCCCAGCTTGAAGGAGGTCACGCCTTCGAAATTCGGCGAGAACAGATCGCCTTCCACCAGCGGCGGGGAGTCTTTGTTCGCCTTGGCATAAATATCCTCCGCCGCGTCGCCGTCGGTCAATTCCTTCAAGAGTTTCGGCGAGACGTAGGGCGCGTATTTCGCCCGCGTTTTGGCATCGGGGATGCCGTCCTGATCGGTGCCGTGATGCACGGTGTAGAAAGCCGTGACCGCCCCGGCCATGGCTTGCGCGTCATCCGGCGGCGGGACCGCGAGCGCTGCGGGCGCGAACAGGGCGATGAGCGCGCCCCAGACGATCGTCTTCGTCATTTGCGCTCCTTCAGCAGGTCGCGGATTTCGCGCAGCAGCAACACATCTTCCGCCGGCGGCGGCGGGGAGACCTCGGGCGACGGCGATTTCAACCGGTTGAGCTGGCGCACGATCAGGAACAGCACGAAGGCCACGATCAGGAACTGGATGATCGTGTTGATGAAGACACCGTAGTTGATGGTGATGGCGCCCAGCTTCTCGGCTTCGGCCAGCGTGGCGGGATGGCCACCCTTGAGCACGAAGAACAGGTTGGTGAAATCGAGCCCGCCGGTGACCCAGCCCAGGGGCGGGGTGATCACATCCTTGACGAGCGAATTGACGATCGAGGTGAAGGCCGCGCCCACAACCACGCCCACGGCGAGGTCGAGCACGCTGCCGCGCATGGCGAATTTGCGGAATTCCTTCCACATCGGCGAAGCCCCCGGATTGCGGGAACGAAGATAGCGCAACCGCCTGGGCTGTCACGCGCCGGCGCTTCAGATCCGGGGGATCCTGAGGCGGAAGGTCAGGCCGAGGCTGTCGGAGTGGATTTCCAGGCCGGCATCGAGCTTTTCCGACAGCGAGCGGATGAGTTTCAACCCGAGCCCGCCATGCTTCCTGGCATCGAAATTCTCGGGCAGCCCCACGCCGTCATCCGCGATCTCCAAAAGGACGCTGCCGTCGGCATTGGCCCAGCAGCCGACGCTGACGCTGACTGGCAGGCCCGCCGGATGGGCGTGCTTGAGCGCGTTCATCACCACCTCGCCCACGATCAGCATGGCGGTATGGGCCTGCTCGGGCGTCACGTTGCAGCCGGCGTCCACTCGCTCGACGATGGAAAGCTTCTCGCCCAGCATCAACGAGGAGAGCAGCTCCTTCGAATATTCGATGAGATGGCAGGCCAGATCGACCCTCTCGCTGTCGGGGCGATGGGCCAGCCTGCGGTGGAAATTCCCGATGGAGATGATCTTGCCGGTGGTTTCCTGAAGCAGGCCCCGGACCTGGGACCTTGTCAGCATTTCCGGGCCTTTGGCCACATGGGCCGACTGCATCTGCACCATGCCGACAAGCAGGGAGAGGTGGTTGGCGATGCGGTGGTTGGACTCAGCCAGCAGATCGGTGTCGCCCGGTTTCACGAGTTCCAGCACAGCCATGACAAGCCTCTTGGTGAGCCAGAACTCTACACGCGCCCTCGCAAGGTGACAAGGATTATTTAATAATATCAATGCGTTGAGTTAGTACTGGGTGGATTTTGCGCAAGCGGCGGAGAGACCGTAAGCAACCAATCCACCCATCTTTCGTTAATGACAGCAAGAGGCTATCTTTGCTAAGAATGAGTATGTTATGGCACAGGACAACGCGACAGCAACCAACAGGGGTGTCATGCCGGATCTGATGCGGGGTGAACGTCTGCAAATCATGCTGACCCGGGGCGAGATCGAAACCCTGGATACGTGGCGTTTTTCGCGCCACATGCCGAGCCGCGCCGCGGCCATTCGCGAGCTTTTGAAGCGCGGCCTCGCGGCGGAGGGCTTCGCGCTGGCCGAGCCGGGCATGAAATCCGGCGACTACGGGATTGGCGCCGGACCCGGGAATGGCGAGGATTCCCGCCAGTCCGCACGCAAATAGCGGCTTGCATCACAGGCCCCATTCCGTCTAAGACGCCGCCTCTTTCGGGGCCGCCCGGCGAAAGGGCATGCCGTGGCGACCCGCAAAGGCTACCGCGCCTCACCGCGCAAGGAGACCGAAATGCCCAAAATGAAGACGAAATCGGGCGCGAAGAAGCGCTTCAAATTCACCGCGAGCGGACGCGTCAAGACCGGCCAGGCGAACCACCGCCACCGCCTCATCCGCAAGTCCAAGCGTTCGCTGCGCGAATTGAAGGGCACGTCGGTGCTGTCCGACTCCGAGACACGGCGCGTGAAGCGCTGGATGCCGTACGGCTGAGGGAGAGAGACCATGTCACGAGCCCCCCGCGCCGTACCGAGCCACGCCCGCCGCAAGAAGGTGTTCAAGCAGGCCAAGGGATTCTACGGCCGCCGCAAGAACAACATCACCAGCGCCAACGCCGCCGTCGACCGCTCGCTGCAGCACAACTATATCGGCCGCAAGCTGAAGAAGCGGAATTTCCGCGCGCTGTGGATCCAGCGCATCAACGCCGGTTGCCGCGAGCACGGGCTCACCTACAGCCGATTTATGAGCGGGCTTGCGAAGGCGGGTATCGAGATCGACCGCAAGGTTCTTTCCGACCTCGCCATCCACGAGCCCGCCGCTTTCAAGGCATTGGTGGATCAGGCCAGCAAATAGTTCGCATCCCGCCTTCCACCGCTTCCCTTTCTCATCCTCTGGTGGAAGTCTGACATGAGCGATATCGAAAGACTGGAGCGCGATCTTCTCGCCGCCGTTTCGGACGCGCGCGACGAAACCGCGCTCGAAACCCTGCGCGTCGGCACGCTGGGCAAGAAGGGCTCGATCAGCGAGTTGCTCAAGAGCCTGGGCGCGATGACGCCCGATGCCCGCAAGGTCCAGGGTCCCCTCATCAACGGCTTGCGCGACCGCGTGACCGCGGCCATCGCCGCGCGCAAGGCGGCGCTCGGCGATAGGGCGCTCGACGCCAGGCTTGCGTCAGAGCGCGTGGACGTGACGCTGCCGGCCAGGCCCGAACCGTCCGGCACGATCCATCCGGTGAGCCAGGTGCTCGACGAGATCACCGCGATCTTCGCCGATCTGGGCTTTGCGATCGCCGACGGCCCGGATGTGGAATTCGACGATTACAACTTCACCAAGCTGAACATCCCGCCGGATCATCCCGCGCGCCAGATGCACGACACGTTCTATGTGGCCAGGCAGGCCGACGGCTCGCAGCACGTGCTGCGCACCCACACCTCGCCGGTGCAGGTGCGCACCATGCTCGCCCAGAAGCCGCCCATCCGCATCATCTCGCCGGGGCGCACCTATCGCGTGGATTCCGACGCGACCCATTCGCCGATGTTCCACCAATATGAGGGCCTCGTCGTCGACGCGCATGTCAGCCTCGGCCATCTGAAATGGGTGCTGGAGGAATTCTACAAGGCGTTCTTCGAGGTGCGGAGCGTGGAATTGCGCGCCCGGCCCTCCTATTTCCCGTTCACCGAACCCAGCGTGGAATGGGATCTGCGCTGCGACCGTTCCGTGCCCGGCAGGATCGTGTTCGGCACCGGCAGCGACTGGCTGGAGCTCGCCGGTTCCGGCATGGTCAATCCGCGCGTGCTGGAGATGTGCGGCATCGACCCCGAAAAATACAGCGGCTTCGCCTTCGGCGGCGGGATCGACCGGCTGGCCATGCTCAAATACGGCATCCCCGACATACGCCCGTTCTTCGAATCCGACCTGCGCTGGCTGAGGCACTACGGCTTTCAGGCTTTGGACGTGCCCTCGCTCGACGGGGGGCTCAGCCGATGAAATTCACACTCTCCTGGCTCAAGGATCATCTGGAGACGGACGCCGATACAACGGCCATCGCCGCCAAGCTCACCGCCATCGGTCTGGATGTGGAGTCGGTGGAGGATGCCGGCGCACGGCTGAAGGATTTCACCGTCGCTCATGTGGTCTCCGCCGAGAAGCATCCCAATGCCGACAAGCTGAAACTGTGCATGGTCGACACCGGCACTGGAACGCCGGTCCAGGTGGTGTGCGGGGCGCCCAACGCGCATGCCGGGATGAAGGCGGTGTTCGCGAAGCCCGGAATCGTCATTCCCGCGACCGGCGTGGAGCTCAAGATCGGCACCATCCGCGGCGTCGAATCGCGCGGCATGCTGTGTTCGGCGCGCGAGCTGATGCTGGGCGACGAGCACGACGGTATCATCGCGCTTCCGGCCGATGCTGCCGTGGGCGAGCCTGCCGTCAGGGCGCTCGGTCTTACCGATCCTGTCATCGATGTCTCGATCACACCCAATCGCGGCGACGCGACCAGCGTCTACGGCATCGCGCGCGATCTGGCGGCGGCGGGACTGGGCACGCTCAAGACGCCGAAGGTCGAAAGCGTCCCGGGCAAATATCCCAACCCGACGACGGTCAGCCTGAACTTCACGCCGGAAACCGCAAATGCGTGTCCGATATTTGCGGGGCGCCTGGTGCGCGGGGTGAAGAACGGACCGTCGCCCAAATGGGTGCAGGACCGGCTGAAGGCCGTGGGCCTGCGCCCGATCTCCGCGCTGGTGGACATCACTAATCTGTTGTCGCTGGATCGCGGACGGCCACTGCATGTCTTCGACGCGGACAAGCTCACAGGCAACATCCAGGCACGGATGGCCAGGGACGGCGAGACGCTGCTGGCGCTGGACGGCAAGAGCTACGCGCTCGACCCCGAGATGTGCGTGATCGCGGACGATGCGGGTGCGCGCGGCATCGCCGGAATCATGGGCGGCGCGGACACCGGCTGCACGGAGGCCACCGTCAACGTCTATATCGAGTCCGCCTATTTCGATCCCGTGCGCACCGCACGTACGGGGCGAAAGCTCGGCATCGTGTCGGACGCGCGCTATCGCTTCGAGCGCGGTGTCGATCCCGAATTCGTCGTGCCGGGCATCGAGCTGGCGACAAAGCTGGTGCTGGAGTTCTGCGGCGGAGAACCGAGCGAGACCTTCGTCGCCGGCAAGACGCCGCAGTGGAAGCGCAGCATCGCCTTCGACGCGAGCCGCGTGAAATCGCTGGGCGGAATCGACGTGCCGAAGGACGAGATCGTGCGCATCCTCAGCCATCTGGGCTTCGCGGTCGATGCATCGCTCGCCGTGACGCCGCCATCGTGGCGCGGCGACATCGTGGGCCAGGCCGATCTCGTCGAAGAGGTCGTGCGCATCCACGGTCTTGACAAGGTGCCGTCCGAACCCCTGCCGCGCAACACCGTGGTGGCGCGCACGGCGCTGACACCGGCGCAGCGCCGCCTGCGCATCGCCAAGCGGGCGCTCGCCGCGCGCGGCTTCCACGAGACGATCAACTTCACCTTCATCCCGCGTGCCCATGCGGCGCTGTTCGGTGGCGGCGACGACTCGCGGCAGATCGAGAACCCCATCGCGGCCGATCTCGATGCGTTGCGCCCCAGCGTGCTGCCGTCGCTACTCGCGGCCGCCCAGCGCAACCAGGCGCGCGGCTTCGACGACATGCTGCTGGCGGAAGTGGGCGCGCAGTTCCAGTCCGGACTGCCCGAGGCCCAGAGCAATGTCGCCGCCGGCATCCGCGTGGGCCAGGGCGCACGCAGCTGGACAAAGGCGACCCACGCTGCCGACGTGTTCGACGCCAAGGCCGACATGCTGGCCGTGCTCGAAGCCGCGATGGGCGCGCCCATGACCGCGCCGGTCAAGGCAGGCGCCGCGGCCTGGTATCACCCGGGCCGCTCCGGCACGCTGGCGCTGGGCCCCAAGATTGTCGCGCTGTTCGGCGAGATTCATCCCCGAATCCTCGCGGCACTCGACGTAAAGGGCCCTGTGGCGGCGTTCGAGATCTTCCTGGATGCGATCCCCGAGCCAAAATCGAAGGGCAAGGCGCGCGGGGTGTTCCAGCCCTCGCCCTACCAGCCGGTGGCGCGCGACTTCGCTTTCGTGGTCGAGGCCACGGTGACGTCCGAGGACGTGGTGAAGGCCGCGCGGGCTGCCGAGCGCACGCTGATCGAGCGGATCGATGTCTTCGACGTCTATGAAGGCAAGGGCGTGCCCGAGGGCAAGAAATCGCTCGCCATCGCCGTGCGCCTCCAGCCCAGGGACAAGACGCTGACGGATTCCGAGATCGACGCCATCGGACAGAAGATCGTCGACGCCGTCATCAAGGCTACCGGCGCCACTCTGAGGAGCTGAGGCGATGGCCGCAGGGTTCGACAAGCGCTCCGGCCTCGCCTTCATCGTGGCGTTCGGGGTCGTCAGCCTGTTCGCCGACGCGGCCTATGAAGGCATGCGCGGCATCACCGGACCCTATCTGGCGCTTTTGGGCGCAAGCGGCACGGCGGTGGGTGTGATCTCCGGCACGGGCGAGCTGGTGGGCTATGCGCTCCGGCTTTTGTCGGGCCGCTTCGTCGAGCGCACGCGGCTCTATTGGCCGTTCACCGTCGCGGGATACGCGATCCAGATGGCAGCGGTGCCGCTGCTCGCCTTCGTGCATCTGTGGTGGCTGGCCGCGCTGGTCATCGTCATGGAGCGCGCGGGCAAGGCGGTGCGCAACCCCGCGTCCAGCACCATGATGAGCCGCGCCGGCGAGAAGATCGGCCAGGGCTGGGCCTTCGGGCTCCACGAGGCGCTGGACCAGACCGGCGCGCTGGCCGGGCCGCTGATCACCGCGCTGGTGCTGGCCCGGCATGGCGGTTACGCCGAAGCATTCCTGTGGCTGGGCGTGCCGGCCGTGCTCACCGTGCTCAGCGTCGTTGTGCTGTCGATCCGGTTCTCCTTCGCGGGCGACTTCCCGGCGCCCGCGAAAGCAGCCACCGGCGCGTTCGGATTGCCGCGCGCCTATTGGCTTTATGCCGCAAGCGCGGGGCTCGTCGCTTTCGGCTTCGCCGACTGGCCGCTGATCGCCTACCACTTCGCGCAGGCGAAAATCCTGACCTCGCCCGCCATTCCCGTTCTCTACGCCGTGGCGATGGGTGCGTCCGGCGTGGGCGCGCTCGTGCTGGGCCGGGTGTTCGACCGGATCGGATTTTCCAGCCTCATTCCCGCGATCTTCGTCGCCGCGATTGCGGCACCCTTGGCATTCCTGGGTGGGACCGTGGCCGCCACCGCCGGCGCCATCGCCTGGGGCGTGGCACTCGGCGTTGAGACCTCGGTTATGAATGCCGGCGTCGCCGACCTTGTGCCAGACACGGCGCGTGCCCGCGCCTATGGCATCTTCTCCACCGTGTTCGGTGTCTCGTGGTTCGCGGGCAGCGCGCTGCTCGGCGTGCTCTACGATGTGTCGCTGCCGCTGCTGGCGGCGGTCTCGGTCGTGGCCGAACTTGCCGCCATCGTGCCGCTGATCGCCGTGATGCGGATCATTTCGGCGGAAAAGCGCTGAAGCCGGCGGCGCCTTCGTTCTCGCGCAACGCCGCGATGCGCCAGCCTGCCGCGGATTTCCGCAGCACCGCCACCATGATGCCCTTCTCGACCGGACGGAGCTGGCCATCCGTCTGGCGCGCGCCGCTGATGGCGAAGCGCGCGTCGATCAGCATGAGATCGGGCGTGAGCGGGCGCGCGGACACGATCTCGCCCTCGCCGCTCGAGCCGGCATAACCGCGCGCGAAGGCCGCCGCGTAGAAACTTTCGATGTTGTCGCGCCCTTTGGCCGCGGCGCCGGAGGGCGAGACGAAATCGGCGTCCGGTGCGAACAGCGCGGACAGCGCCCTTGCGTCCGCCGCGTCCCACGCCGCCATGAAATGGGTGAACAGATTCTGCTCGCCGCCTGCGCTGGCGGCAGCGGGCATGAGCAGTAACGCGGCTGCCAGGAACGGGGCTTTCATCGGGATGTCTCCTTGCCGGTGAGCATGTTGACGCGCTGGTAGAGCGGACAGACCGGCTCGCCTTCGCGGCGGCGGCAAAGCTTGAGCCATTGGCGCAGGGCGGCGCGCTTGGCTTCCAGCGCCGCGATCTCGGCCTCGACCTTGGCGAGGCGGCCCGACACGGTTTCGCGCACCGCAATGCAGAAACCCGTGCGCGGGCCCCTGGCGCGCGCCTTGATCGTCTTCACATCGCGCAGCGTGAGGCCGAATTCGCGGGCCAGACGCACCTGGTTGAGCTGCGTGAGCGTGGCCTCGTCATATTCGCGCCAGCCGCGCGCGGGTTTCTTCGGCCGGTCGATCAGGCCTTCGCGCTCGCAGAAGCGCACGGTCTCCACCCCAACACCTCCCGCGCGGGCCACGTCGCCGATGCGGCGGGAGCGTTTTGCCATGTCCATCTCCATCCCTGGATGCTGCGCTCCGTACCGCGCTACGGATGCAAGATGCAAAAACGGCGGCCTTTCGGGCCGCCGTTTCCGCCGCCATGTGTCAGATTTTCATTGCGACAGCCAGTACTGCATCGCCGCGTTGGGGCGGACGATGAAGCACTGGCGGTTGAGCATGTAGGTGTGGATGACCGCGCTGGCCTGCTCGGCGGCGGCGTGGTCGCTGCCGTAGTCGAGCAGCCAGTTGCCGTCCGCCACCACTTTCCAGGCGCCGCCCTCATGCGCGGCGTGCGCATGCGCGGGGTCGAGGCCGATGCAATCCTGGCCCGGCGTGTTGCCGGACGGCACGTTGCCGCCGCTCTTCCAATACATCATCGAAGCGTTGGGACGCTTGACGAAGCATTGCTGGTTGAAGTGGTAGTGGTGGATGACATCGGCGGCGTGATGGGCGGCGCCCGAGTCTCCGCCATAACTGAGCATCCACATGCCGCCATCGACGACTTTCCATTCGCCGCCGACGAAGGACGCCGCGACGCCGGACGGATTGAAGCCGATGCAATCTTCCGCGGCCATGGGCGGGCCCGGCGGAGGACCGGGTGGACCGTAACCACCGCCGCCGGGAGGCCCATAGCCGCCACCCGGTCCGCCGCCGCCAGGTGGACCGTAGCCGCCACCATATCCGGACATGCGGTAGAAGTGGCCGTGCACTTCATAGGGCGCGCGGCCCGAACCGTCGATGAAATGGGTGTGGGCGTCGTAGTCCAGATCTCCGCCGGCGCGGTGCACGACGAGCTTGGTGATCGAGAAGCCGGAATTGAATTCCGCCTTGATCTTCTCGTCCATGAAGCCGTTTTCGTAATGGCCGTCGGTGACGCCCCAGTCGCAATCGGTGGGATGGCACTGGCCGAAGGCGCGAACCTTGATGTCGCCGCCGGCACCCGGCTGGATGATGATCTTGGTGACGTTGTTGGTATCAGGATGCACGTTCGACCAGTGGCCGAAGAAGAAGCCCGGATCGGCGCTTGCCGGCCAGGCGATGCAGGCGAGCGCCGCGGCAGCCAAGCCGGCGCGCGCCCATGAGCCCAAAGACATGAGATCCTCCCCGAATACGCCGCCCCGGAGGCTGGACGGCGTGTCCAGTCTGCCCCGAAGCGGGCGCGGGCAACAGGTTTTACTTCGTGAAGCCCGACTTTGCGGGATTTTGCTGGACCGGACTTGGCTTAGCTGGACGGGCGCCCGCCCCGCCGCTATATGGCCGCCTCCCGGCCCCGAACGAGTGCGATGACCGATCTCGCCCATATCCGCAATTTTTCCATCGTCGCCCACATCGACCATGGCAAGTCCACGCTGGCCGACCGCCTGATCCAGGCAACCGGCGGACTTTCGGCGCGCGAGATGAAGGACCAGGTGCTCGATTCCATGGATATCGAGCGCGAGCGCGGCATCACCATCAAGGCCCAGACCGTGCGGCTGGAATACAAGGCTCAAGATGGCGAGACCTACATCCTCAACCTGATGGACACGCCGGGCCATGTGGACTTCGCCTATGAGGTGAGCCGCTGCCTCGCCGCCTGCGAGGGCGCGCTGCTGGTGGTGGATGCGAGCCAGGGCGTGGAGGCGCAAACGCTGGCCAATGTCTATCAGGCGATCGATGCGGGGCTCGAGATCGTGCCGGTCCTGAACAAGGTCGACCTGCCCGCCGCCGAACCGGATCGCGTGCGCCAGCAGATCGAGGACGTGATCGGCATCGACGCCAGCGAAGCGATTCCGATTTCGGCCAAGACCGGCTTGAATATCGAAGGCGTGCTCGAAGCCATCGTGACCCGCCTGCCCCCGCCCAAGGGCGACCGCAAGGCGCCGCTGAAGGCGCTTCTCGTCGACAGCTGGTACGACGCCTATCTGGGCGTCGTCGTCCTGGTGCGCATCGTCGACGGCGAGATCAAGAAAGGCCAGAAGATCCGCATGATGGCGGCCAACGCCGTCTACCAGGTCGAACGCACCGGCGTGTTCACGCCCAAGCAGGTGATGGTCGAGACGCTGGGGCCGGGCGATGTCGGGTTCATCACCGCGCAGATCAAGGAAGTCGCCGACACCGATGTGGGCGACACCATCACCGACGAGCGCCACGGCGCGGAGACGCCGCTGCCCGGCTTCAAGCCGGCGCAGCAGGTGGTGTTCTGCGGACTGTTTCCCGTTGACGCCGCCCAGTTCGAGGATCTGCGCAATGCGCTGGGCAAGCTGCATCTGAACGACGCGAGCTTCACCTACGAGACCGAGACCAGCGCCGCGCTTGGCTTCGGCTTCCGCTGCGGCTTTCTGGGCCTGTTGCATCTGGAGATCATCCAGGAGCGGCTGGCGCGCGAATTCAATCTCGAGCTGATCGCAACCGCGCCATCGGTGATCTACCGCATCCATTTGAGCGACGGCACCATGAAGGAGCTGCACAATCCGGCCGACATGCCGGACGTGACGCGCATCGCCTTCATCGAGGAGCCGTGGATCAAGGCCACCATCTTCGTACCCGACGAATATCTCGGCAGCGTCCTGAAGCTGTGCGAGGACCGCCGCGGGCGCCAGGTCGAACTCACCTATGCCGGCTCCCGTGCCATGGTGATCTACAAGCTGCCGCTCAACGAAGTCGTGTTCGATTTCTACGACCGGCTGAAGTCGGTGAGCCGCGGCTATGCGAGCTTCGACTATCACATCGAGAGCTATGAGGAGGGCGATCTGGTGAAGATGTCCATTCTCGTCAACGCCGAGCCGGTGGACGCGCTTTCCATGATCGTCAACCGCCAGCGCGCCGAGGCCCGCGGCCGTTAGATGTGCGAGAAACTGAAGGACCTGATCCCGCGCCACATGTTCGTGATCCCCATCCAGGCGGCGATCGGCGGCAAGATCATCGCGCGCGAGACGCTCTCCGCGCTGCGCAAGGACGTGACGGCCAAATGCTATGGCGGCGACATTTCCCGCAAGCGCAAGCTCCTCGACAAGCAGAAAGAGGGCAAGAAGAAGATGCGCCAGTTCGGCAAGGTCGACATCCCCCAGGAAGCTTTCATCGCCGCGCTGAAGATGGACCAGGATTAACGATTTGGCCCGGCTTCGTGCTATAATCCCACCATGCGACGCGAAGACGCTATCCGAATTCTGAAACAGGCTGAGCCCGAGCTGCGCGCGCGCGGCGTGCGCTCGCTCGCGCTGTTCGGCTCGACGGCGCGGGGGGATGAGCGGCCTGACAGCGACGTGGACGTTCTTGTCGAATTGGATATGTCGCGCCGTCCGACCTTGATCGACCTTTCGGGAATGCGGCTTCTGATGGAAGACTTGCTCGGTTGCCACACGGACATGGCAATTCGCGACAGCTTGCGCTCCGCCTATCGCGCCAATATCGAGGCGGACTCGATACCGGTCTTCTGATGGCAAAGCGAAGCGCTCGCGAGCGGATCAAGGACATTGCCGAGTCCATCGACAAGGTCGAGAGATTTCTGATGGGAAAGACGTTCGACGATTTCCGGACAGACGCCCTGGTCCATGATGCCGTAGTGCGCAATCTGGAGATCGTGTCTGAAGCCAGCCGCCATGTTCCGGCCGATGTGAAGTCGCGTGCGCCGCATATTCTCTGGCGCGAAACCGCGGATTTCGGAAATGTGCTGCGCCACGGCTATGAGGGCGTGAACGACGGGATCATCTGGGACACTATCAAGCGCGATTTGCCCGTGCTGCGAGCTGTGGTCCAAGGCTTTTTGGACGATCCAGCGATCGGATAGGTCTTCATAGCAGGCGGAGGATGGATCAGGATTAGGCAGACAAAGCTCGGCTAGTGGCGTGAGGCCATTTCGAGCGTAAGAGCTTCTGCGGCGGTCGATATGCTGTTTAAAGGGTGCGCCGGACAATAGTTATCTATCCAAGCAGCGATTCCATCGCTGTCGGTGGCGTGGGCTGCACCATTTATTTTCGGACTATTGTTGTCCATCGCAGTTACAAATCCCTCAACCCAAGAAAGCTCTACCAAGGCTGGCCATCCTTTGTCCCTACGATCCGAAAGCCAAGCACCGCAGGAACGATTTCCGACACCGAAAACGCCATACTGTTTACCTTCGGCATTTGAGGCAACAAAGCAAATCAGAACAAGGAAGGCGAACGTTCTAGATGTAGACATTGCTTGGTTCCTTTGGGCGGGCGACATACAAGCCAGTCACGCCGCCTTCCGCTTCGGCAGCTTCCTGATTTCCGCGCCGCTCTCTTGTTCGGCGAGGCGAAGCTCGTAGAGCTTCTGCAAGCTCAACCACATTTCTGCGCTGGTGCCGAACCAGTGGCCAAGGCGGAGCGCCGTGTCCGCCGTCACGGCGCGCTCTTCATTGAGGATGCCGGTTATGCGATTGGTGGGCACATTGAGCTGGCGCGCGAGTTCAGCCGCGCTGATTTCGAGCAGCTCAAGCTCCTCGCGGAGGATTTCGCCGGGATGGATCGGTGTACGCGCCATGACTGACCTCTAGTGATAGTCCACGATTTCTACATCGCTGGGTCCGGGAGCGCCATCCGGCCAGCGAAAGCAGATGCGCCATTGGGCGTTGATTCGCATGCTCCACTGGCCTTTGCGGTCGCTGCCCAATTTTTCGAGCCGGTTGCCGCGCAAAGCGCCCAATTCGGTCAAGCCCGCAGCAACTTCGAGCCGGACCAGCCTGTTCTCGGCCTGATCCCGGAATGGTTCGAACGGCTTGACCCGCTCACCCCGGGCGAAACGCTCCGTCCGGGCGTCACAATAGCTCAGGATCATGGCGGCTTCTAGCGGAAATTATCCGTTACGTCAAGCGTAACGAACGTTACGCATCCCTTGCCAGCCGGGCCCGGCCCTGAGAGTCTGCGCTACGGAGGAACACGCCATGTCCGAACTCGATCTCATCAATCTCGGCCGATCGCTCACCGGCAACGAGTTGAGCTGGTTCACCCAGGTGGTGACCATAAATTTCGCGATGATCGTGGCGATCTACTATTTCCTGCATCAGGCGAAACTCGCGATGAAGCTGTTCGCGTTCTTTGCCTACACGTTGGGGAGCTTCCTGTTCTTCGGCGAGATCCTGATGGAATCCAACGAGAAGATCATGGTGATGAACACGCTCGAGGCGCTGCCGCGCAAATCCGACATCGCGCTGGAATATGTCGGGCTCTCGCAGAGCTGGCTTGGCCACGCCACCGCGATCCTGTTCACCGGGTCGTTCTGGATCCTGTGGCTGGGCGTGACCTACCTGTTGTTCTTCTGGCGGCGGGGCGAGACGGTCTGAACGCGCCTGTCGCCTGGCGCCAGGAACGCGGGCGCGAAGCGGTGTAGGCTCGCCGCGTCGTCGCGGGGGCCAAGCCATGTCCAACGAAGCCGAAAAACCACGCCCGGCCTGGGTCATGCCCGCACGCCTGGCGTTGGGGCTGGCACAGGGCGTGGCGCTATATCTGCTCTACAGGGCCCAGGACACCCGTGGCTGGCCCGCCGGTGAGCCGCTGCTGTTTTCGCCGCTGCTCATGGCGGCGGCGTTCGTGCCGCTGCTGGTGAGCCAGGCGCTGGGCACGATGCGTCCGCGCACCCTGCTGGCATGGGCCGCGGTTGCCACAGCCATCACCCTGTGGGCCGGATTTTACGACCGGCTGCGCTCCCAACCCTATGTCGCGGCCGAAGGCATCTCGCGCATCCTGCCGGATTTTCCCACGGTGCTGTTTGCCTTTGCGGGGCTCTTCATTGCGCAATGCCTCGTCGCCGCCGCCGACGCGGACAGGCGCGTGATCGCGCGCTATCAGGCCTATTTCGACGCGGCATGGAAGCTGGGACTTCAGGCCGCGTTCGCGGTGGCATTCGCGGGCGCGTTCTGGATCGTGCTGTGGCTGGGCGCGGAACTGTTCGAGCTCATCCGCCTGGATTTCCTCCAGACGCTGATCCGGCACGAATGGTTCAGCATTCCCGCGACCACGCTTTCCATCGCCGCCGCCGTCGAACTCACCGATGTGCGCGCCCGGCTGATCGCGGGGATCCGCGGCGTTGCGCTCACGCTTCTGGGCTGGCTCCTTCCGGTGATGACGCTGATCGCGGCGGGGTTCCTGCTGACGTTGTTCTTCACCGGGCTGGCGCCGCTTTGGGCGACGAAGGAAGCGGCGGGCGGGCTGCTCACCGCCGCCGCGGCGCTCGTGGTCCTCGTCAACGCGGCCTACCAGGACGGCAATGCGCGGCGGCCCGCCTTGCTGCGCGGCAGCGAGATGGTGGCCGCGCTTGTGCTTACGCCGCTGGCGCTGTTGACGGCCTACGCCGTGTGGCTGCGGGTCGGACAGTATGGCTGGACGGTGGCGCGGCTGGCGACGCTGGACTGCCTGATCGTGGCCGCGGTCTATGCCGGGGGCTACGGCGCGGCGGCAGCGCTGGCAATCGTCCGGCCCGGTCGCATGCCCATATTGGAGCGCGGCAATGTGGTGGCCGCCATTCTTGCGCTGGCGCTTCTGGGAAGCTGGTTCACGCCGTTCACCGACCCGGCCAAGCTTTCGGTCGACGATCAGATCGGCCGGCTGCGGTCCGGCGCGGTGACGCCGGGGAATTTCGATTTCTACTATCTGGCGCAGGAGGGCGGCCGCTATGGCGCGCGCGCGCTGGACAAGCTGGCCAAACTCAAGGGCGACGACACGCGGACTTCGCTGATACGTGGCCGGGCCAGAGCGGTGCTGCGGCTTGACACGCCGACTACGCCGCCGGCCAAGCCCGACCTCGCCCGCAGCCTCACCGTTCATCCGGCGGGGGCCGTGCTGCCGCGGAGTTTCGTGACGCAGAACTGGGCGGGGCTTCAGGCGCAGCTGGCGGTGCCCGCATGCCTCACCATGGCGGGTCAGATGGATTGCGATGCGGTGATGGCCGACCTCGATGGCGACGGCACGGACGAGATCATCGTCATCAACGGCCATGACGAATATTTCTGGGGCACGGTGATGAAGTTGGATGCCAAGGGCCAATGGCTGCCCGTGGCGAACCTGCCGGGGTTGCATTGCAAAGGCGACTACCAGGCGCTGATCGCGGGCACGTACAAAGTCGCCGCGCCGCCGCCTCCCGCCTTGCGCGATATCGTTGTCGGCGGACATCGCGTGCCCTACCTGCTGCCGCAGACGGACAAACTGGACTGCACGCCGTAGGTGGCCTGCCGGCGCGTGCGATGCTAGAGGGACGCGGCAATCATGGGTCTTCGCGTCCATGGGCCTTGTCGCCCTGATCGACTACGGGTCCGGCAATCTGCGTTCGGCCGAAAGGGCGCTGGCGCGGGCGGGTGCCGACACGATTGCCGTGACGGACGATCCGCACGTCGTTGCGGATGCCGACAGGATCGTATTGCCGGGCGTCGGCGCGTTTGCCGATTGCATGCGCGGGCTCAGTGCCATTCCCGGCATGGTCGGCGCGCTCGAGGACGCAATACTGAAGCGCGGGCGGCCGTTTCTGGGAATTTGCGTCGGCATGCAGCTTCTGGCGCGTGTCGGACGCGAATTCGGAGACCATGCCGGTCTGGGCTGGATCGACGGCGAGGTCGTCAGGCTGGCGCCGGCGGATGCCGCGCTCAAAATTCCCCATATGGGCTGGAACGTGCTGACACCGAGCCGCGCCCATCCGCTGCTCGACGGGATCGAGGCGGGCGCGCATGCCTATTTCGTGCATTCCTATGAATTCCGCGCGGCCGGCGAGGCGGACGTTCTCGCCATCACGGACTATGGCGGCCCAGTCACGGCCATGATTGCGCGCGGAAACATTGCCGGCACCCAGTTCCATCCCGAGAAGAGCCAGGCTGTGGGCCTGCGGCTGCTCGCCAATTTCCTGGCGTGGCGGCCGTGATCGTGTTTCCCGCTATCGACTTGAAGGCAGGGCGCTGCGTGCGGCTGAGGCGCGGCGACATGCAAGACGCGACCGTGTTCAACGACGATCCGGCCGCGCAGGCCGCGCTCTTCGAGGCGCAGGGTTTCGCATGGCTGCACTGCGTCGACCTGGACGGCGCCTTCACGGGGAAGGCCGTCAACGAAGCGGCCGTCAAATCCATCCGTACACGGATCAAGCTACCCATCCAGTTGGGCGGCGGCATCCGCGATCGCGGCCGCGTGGAGGCCTGGCTCGGCGCCGGCATCGACCGGGTGATCCTGGGCACGGCGGCCCTGCGCAATCCGGCGCTGGTGCGCGAGGCGGCCAAGGCCCATCCGGGCCGCGTCGCCATGGGTCTCGACGCCCGCGACGGCAAGGTCGCGGTGGAGGGCTGGGCTGAGACCTCGGAGCTCACCGTGCTCGATCTGGCCCGCCGCTTCGAAGATGCCGGCGTCGCGGCCATTGTTTTCACCGACATCGCCCGCGACGGGATGCTCCAGGGCGTCAATGTCGACGCGACGGCGGCCCTGGCCCGCGCTGTCGGGATCCCGATCATCGCATCGGGCGGCGTCGCCGGACTGGGAGACATCGCGGCGCTGGCGAAGGCGCGCGAACCCAACATCTTGGGGGTCGTGATCGGTCGGGCTTTGTATGACGGGCGGATCGATCCCGAGGCCGCTCTGGCGATGGCCAAGGTGGGTTAACCCTCTGACTGGTCAGTGTGAATATACTGTGGATAAAGTCGTTTGTCAGGCTTTGTTCAAGCGGCGGATGAGGTCGTCCAGCTGCTCCAGCGTGCGATACGCAATTCGCAATTCACCGCCCGCCTCACCTTTGTGCAGAATCTCAACTTTCAGCCCCAGGCGATTGGAAACACTTTCTTCCAACGCCCTGGTATCCGCGTCTTTTGTGGAGTGCGAACCGGCGCTACCAGATTTGGGTTTCGAACGCTGTTCGGCCTGACGGACGTTCAGCGCGCCGCGGATGATGTCGTTCGCGCGCGCCTCGGGGTCGTCGACGCCGATCAGGGTGCGGGCATGGCCGGCCGTGAGGCGGCCGTCGCGGATCATCGCCTTCACGCTCTCCGGCAGCTTCAGCAGGCGCAGCGTGTTGGCGACGTGCGACCGGCTCTTGCCCACTTCCTGCGATACCCGTTCCTGGGTGAAGCTGAAACGGTCCATCAGCTCATGATAGGCGGCCGCTTCCTCGATAGCGTTGAGGTCTTCGCGCTGGACGTTTTCGATGATGGCGAGCTCGAGCGATTCCCCGTCGCTCATCTCGCGCACCACCACCGGCACGTCGTGCAGCTTGGCGAGCTGGGCGGCGCGCCAGCGGCGCTCGCCGGCGACGATTTCGAAGGCGTTCATCTCGCCAGTGATGGGGCGCACAAGGATCGGCTGGAGGATGCCCTTCTCGCGGATGGAGTTTGCGAGATCGGCCAGCTCTTCGGGGCTGAAGGTCTTGCGCGGCTGGAAGCGGTTGGGCCGCAGGAACGCCGTCGGCACCGCGCGGGGCGCGCGGCCCGGTTCCGCCTTGGACATCTGAGCTTCGTCGCCGATCAGGGCGGATAGTCCACGGCCCAGGCCGTGGCGTCGGGCTTCCTCGGCCATCAGGCTGCCAGCCTCGCGCGCTCGCGCTGGATCAGCTCACCGGCCAGCTTGATATAGGCCTGGCTGCCGGGGCAACGCAGATCATAAACCAGCGCCGGCAGGCCATGGCTTGGCGCTTCGGAAATGCGCACATTGCGCGGAATGATGGTGCGATAGACCTTGTCGCCCAGATGCTCGCGGACATCGGCCGCCACCTGGTCGGAGAGGTTGTTGCGCTTGTCGAACATGGTCAGTACCACGCCCTGGATTTCCAGCGCCGGATTGAGGTTCGCCCGCACCCGCTCGATGGTGTTGAGGAGCTGGGTCAGGCCTTCCAGCGCAAAGAATTCGCATTGCAGGGGCACGACCACCGCATCCGCGGCGCACATGGCGTTGACGGTGAGCAGGGTCAGCGATGGCGGGCAGTCGATCAGGATATAGGAAAATGGCGGTTCGCCTTGCGTCCCATAGGCTTGGATGGCGTCCTTCAGACGGTAGTTGCGGCGGGCCACGTCGATCAGCTCCAGCTCGGCGCCGGAAAGGTCCACGGTCGAGGGCACCAGCGAGAGGCCGGGGATGCGGGTTGGCATCACGGCGTCGGCGAGCCTCGCCTCGCCCATCAGCACGTCGTAAGACGTCACCTTGCGGTCCGGCCGGTGGATGCCCAGCCCGGTGGACGCGTTGCCTTGCGGGTCCATGTCCACGACCAGGGTCGGCTGGCCGACAGCGGCCAGCGCCGTCCCCAAATTGATGGCGGTGGTGGTCTTGCCGACGCCGCCCTTCTGGTTGGCAACGACCAGAACGCGCGGACGCTTGGCCCGCCCTTCAATCGGCCCCGGAACCTGCCCTTGAACCTGCATGTCTCAACTCCCGGATTTCGAGGATCGTCCCCGAAGGATCCGTGCGGCTTGGGTGTTTAAGCACCTGCATCCTCCAGGATTTGCGGGCCTCGGTCAATTCGACCTCTACAGATTGACCCTTGAGGAGCAGGTTTGTCGTCGCTGGACCTTGAAAACGCTGTGCATAGGTGAGGAGGCGCGGGAGTGGGGCGCAGGCACGAGCCGTCACCACATCGAAGCGCTCGGCGGGCAGGTTTTCCATCCGTGCGTTCCGGGCTTCCGCGGAGAGCCCCAGGCGGGCCACGATTTCTTCCAGAAAACGGCACTTCTTGGCAATGGATTCCGTCAACACGATGCGAAGTTCCGGCCGCATCACGGACAGGACGATTCCCGGAAACCCGGCGCCACTGCCCAGATCGATCAGGCACTTGGTGTCATCCGGTATGAGTGGGCAGAGCTGCGCCGAATCCCAGACGTGGCGCCGCCAGACGTCGTCTAGCGATCGGGACGAGACCAGATTGTGCCGGGCATTCCACTCGCCAAGAAGCGCGACATAGGCCTTGAGGCGGGCCAATGTTTCACGGGAAACATTGGTCGTCCCGGCGAAGTCTTGCGGTCCGAATGCTGCGTCAGGCGGCACGGCGGACATGGACCAGGACCAAGGTCAGCGCCGCCGGCGTGATGCCGTCGATGCGGGCGGCCTGCCCCAGCGTCGCCGGCCGGATGCGGGAGAGCTTTGCCCGGCATTCCGTCGACAGGCCATGGACTTGCGCATAATCGAGGTCGGCCGGAAGTGCCAATGACTCGTCGCGGCGGAACGCGACGATGTCAGCCTCCTGACGGTCCAGGTAGCCCGCGTAGTGGGAATCCACTTCGAGCTGCTCGGCGATTTCCGGATCGAGCGCGCCAAGCTGTGGCCAGATCCGCGCCAGGCCCGGGAGTCCCGCATCCGGCAGGCTGAGCAGTTCGAGCGCCGTCCGGCGGACGCCGTCCAGTCGCACGGTAATTCCATGGCCTCGAGCCTCGTTGGGCGACAGCGAAAGAGTTTGCAGGAGCGTCCTCGCCTGAGCGAGGCGTTCCGTCTTGGCGGCGAACGCCATACGCCTGGCCGGGTTCACGCATCCTGCCCGATCGCCAATCGGCGTCAGGCGCTGGTCGGCATTGTCGGCACGCAAGGACAGGCGGTATTCCGCCCGGGAGGTGAACATGCGGTAGGGCTCGGAGACGCCCTTGGTGACCAGATCGTCGATCAGGACACCGATATAGGCGCTCGCCCGGTCGAGAATGACGGGGTCGGCGCTGCCGCACGCACGGGCGGCATTCAGCCCCGCCATCAGTCCTTGGGCCGCGGCCTCTTCATACCCGGTCGTGCCGTTGATCTGGCCGGCCAAGTAGAGTCCCCCTACCCGCTTGGTCTCCAGTGACGGGAGCAGCTCGCGAGGGTCCACATAGTCGTATTCGATGGCGTAGCCCGGCCGGATCATCCGCGCCTGTTCCAACCCCGGAATGGTTTTGAGCAAGGCCAGTTGCACGTCTTCCGGCAGCGAGGTCGAGATGCCGTTCGGATAGATCGTGGGGTCGTCGAGCCCCTCGGGTTCCAGAAAAACCTGGTGGGTATCGCGCTGGCCGAAGCGAACCACCTTGTCCTCAATCGAAGGGCAATAGCGCGGGCCGGTACCTTCTATCTGGCCGGAATAGAGCGGCGCCCGGTCCAGATTGGCGCGGATGACTGCGTGGGTCTCGGCCGTCGTGCGAGTGATGTGGCAGGGCACCTGCGGCGTGGTGATGGCCTGCGTCAGGAAGGAGAATGGCGTGGGCGGATCGTCGCCGTGCTGGATCTCCAGAGTTTCGAAAGCGATAGTACGCCCGTCAAGCCGAGGCGGCGTGCCGGTCTTGAGCCGGCCCATGGCGAGGCCCATGCCGTAAAGGGTGGCCGACAGCCCGATGGATGGTTCATCACCAACCCGGCCAGCCGGAATTTTACGCTCGCCGATATGGACCAGTCCGCGCAAGAACGTGCCCGTGGTGAGAACGGCGGCGCGACACGCAATAGTGCGGCCGGTGCCAGTGACGATGCCAGCGACCCGGCCGTCGTTGAGAACCAGATCCTCGGCCGCATCCTCGAGCACATCGAGATTGGGCGTGGCGGCGAGGGCGGCTTGCATGGCCCGCCGATAGAGCGCGCGATCAGCCTGGGCGCGCGGGCCGCGGACCGCCGGGCCCTTGCGGCGGTTGAGGAGACGGAACTGGATCCCGGCCGCGTCGGCGACGCGACCCATGACGCCGTCCAGCGCATCGATCTCGCGGACCAGATGACCTTTGCCCAGGCCCCCGATTGCAGGATTGCAGGACATCTCGCCGATGGTGGAGCGCTTGTGGGTCAGCAGCAGGGTTCGCGCGCCAAACCGCGCCGAGGCCGCGGCCGCTTCACAGCCGGCATGGCCTCCACCAATGACGATGACATCGTAGCCGCTCATGCGCGGTCCTTAGGCGAGGGGCCCGCCGCGGGCAAGATGTTTCCCGTGAAACATCGGCGCATCCGCAGGCTGCCGGGACCGATCACTTCCCAATGCAGAAATCGCGAAATACGACATCCAGCAGCTCCTCCACATCGACCCATCCAGTGATCCGGCCCAACGAGCGCAGGGCCAGGCGAAGTTCTTCTGCCACCAGTTCCGGTTCCTTCGCATCCATCGCGGCGCTGAGGTGCTGGATGACACGCTCCAGCGCATGGCGGTGGCGCGCCCGGGTGAAAAGAGGAGAACTCTCTTTATTTTCAAGCTTTTGCCGAATGATCTTCGCCAAGGAATCGAGCAGCCGATCAAACCCGTCCCCGGTCCTGGCCGATACTGAAAGCCCGCCATGCGACGAAGACCGCGGAAGGTCGGATTTGTTCCAGACGACGAGGCTGGGCATGATGCCGGACGGGACGTCTGGCGGCCCGTCCACGGAACCGTCGACGACCAGGACCGCAATATCCGCGTCACGCGCCCGCGCCAGGGCGCGCCGGACGCCTTCCGCCTCGACTTCGTCCACCGGATCCCGCAATCCGGCGGTATCGGAGACGATGACAGCATAACCACCCAGGTCCAGATGGACCTCGATCACGTCCCGTGTGGTGCCGGCGGTCGAAGACACAATCGCCACATCGCGGCGGGCGAGGGCGTTCAAGAGCGAACTCTTTCCGGCGTTCACTTTGCCGAACAGTGTTAAGCGAACACCGTTCCGTATCAATTCCCCGCGCGCGGCGTCGTTCAATGCAGCTTGAATTTCCTTGCCTATCCGGGCGATCGATGCACGCGCACGCTCCGGGATACCGGGCGGCAGGTCTTCGTCCGCGAAATCGATCCCGGCTTCGACCCAGGCTGAAGCCGCGATCAATCTCTCCCGCCAGCCATCACAGAGTTCAGCCAGCGATCCGCCATATTGGCGCAGCGCCTGACGCCGCTGGCCCTCGGTCTCCGCGTCGATGAGGTCGGCCAGCGCTTCCGCCCGCGTCAGGTCCAGCTTGCCGTTCTGCACCGCCCGGCGGGTGAACTCTCCCGCATCGGCGGGCCTGAGGCCGGGCAGGGCGGAGAGAGCGGCGAACAGCGCCTCGAGGATCGCCCGGCCGCCATGGACATGGAATTCGCAAACATCCTCGCCCGTGAAACTGGCGGGGGCCGGAAACCACAGCACCAGCGCATCGTCGAGCGCCCCGCCCCCGGCGTCCTGCAACCGGGCAAGGCTCGCCCGCCGCGCCTCGGGCAACGGCTTGCCCGAAAGGCTGGCCAGCGCCGTCCCGGCCTGCGGCCCCGACACCCTAACAACGGCCACGCCGGCGCGGCCGGGCGCGGAAGAGAGGGCGTAAATGGTGTCGCTCAAGTGTCTGGGACCAAATGATCGGAACTACGGCTTGCCGGCTTTGGGCTTGGCCGCCTCCGCCCAAAATCGCTGGAATTGCTGCATCCCCTCGCCGCCAAACCACGCTTTCATCATGGCCGCGGGATCGGCCGCATCCATGGCTGCCAGCATCCGGCGCTCAAGCTCCGCGGTGATGCGATCCTGAAGTGCCGTGACGTCCGGCAGGCCCATCATCCGGCGGGCCTCGTCAGGCGTCATGTCCAGCTCGATGTTCACCTTCATTGCAGACTTCCGATTGCGGCGCGCACGCGCTAAGGGAAACTAGAACCGGAGACTTTCCAACACAAATCGTCAGGTACCCATGAGCCGCAATCTGCTCGACCGCGAAACCAGCCCTTACCTCCTCCTGCACAAGGACAATCCCGTGCACTGGCGTGCCTGGGGACCGGAGGCCCTGGACGAGGCGCGCGCCCAGAACAAGCCCATCCTGCTCTCCATCGGCTACACCGCCTGCCATTGGTGCCATGTGATGAACCAGGAGAGCTTTCAGGATCCCGACACCGCCGCGCTGATGAACGACCTCTTCGTCAACGTGAAAGTCGACCGCGAGGAACGCCCGGACCTCGATCAGCTCTACCAGACCGCGGCCGGCCATATGGGCCATAGCGGCGGCTGGCCGCTCACCATGTTCCTCACCCCCTCGGGCGAGCCCTATCTCGCCGGCGGCTATCTGCCGAAGGAAGAGCGCGGCGAGCTGCCGGCGTTCAAGCGCGCGCTCCAGTCGGGCGCGGATTTCTACCGCGACAAGCCCGAGCAGGTCGCGAACATGAACCAGCAGGTGGTTCAGTCGCTGAACGGCGTGTGGAACCGCAACATGCGCAGCCAGCAGGGATTGCCGGGCGACACGCTGGACGCGGCCGCCATCCGCGTTGGCCAGCGCTTCGACATCTTCTACGGCGGCGTCACGGGCCTCTTGAAATTCCCAAGCTTCCAGCT
This sequence comes from Rhizomicrobium sp., assembly GCA_050728855.1. Classification (GTDB taxonomy): domain Bacteria; phylum Pseudomonadota; class Alphaproteobacteria; order Micropepsales; family Micropepsaceae; genus Rhizomicrobium. The sequence continues at coordinate 99,813 of JBOHKI010000001.1, forward strand.
CACCGAATTGCTGTGGCGCGGTTACCTGCGCAGCGCAGCGCCGCCCTTGCTGCATCTCGTCCAGGTCACGCTGGACGGCATGAGTCTCGGCGGCATCTACGATCACGTCGGCGGCGGCATTTCGCGCTACTCCGTCGACGAGCGCTGGCTGGTGCCGCATTTCGAGAAGATGCTCTACGACAACGCGCAGTTCATCGACATCCTCACCATCGTCTGGCAGGGCAACCGAAACCGCCACTACGCGGAGCGTGTCGAAGAAACCGTCGACTGGCTGTTCCGCGAGATGCGCGTGGGCGACGCTTTCGCCTCCAGCCTGGACGCGGAATCCGAAGGCCAGGAAGGTCTCTACTACACCTGGACGGAAGCGGAGATCGACGCGGCGCTGGCCGGAACCTTCATCCCGAAATTCAAGGAAGCCTACCACGTCACGCGCGACGGCAATTTCCAGGGCCGCAATATCCTCAACCGCCTGGGACTGCCGCCCTATCCGCAATCCGACGCCGACGAGGCGCTGCTCAAGAAACAGCGCACGCTGCTGCTCGAAGCCCGGCTGAAGCGCACCCCGCCGCTGCGCGACGACAAGGTGCTTGCCGATTGCAACGGCATGATCGTCGCCGCGCTGGCCGGCGCCGGCCAGGCGTTCCGCCGCAAGGAATGGACGGAAGCCGCGATCAAGGCGTTCGACTTCATCGTGGCCAATCTGGGCGAGGGCGACCGGCTCCATCATTCCTGGCGCGACGGCCAGCGCGGCCATATCGGCTTCGCCGACGACTACGCGCACATGGCGCGGGCCGCCATCGCTTTGTGGGAAGCCACCAGCAACGAGCGCTATCTCCAGCTCGCCGCGCAATGGTCGAACGTCCTCAACACGATGTTCTGGGACAACCTCAACGGCGGCTTCTTCTTCACCGCGGCCGACGACGAGCCGCTGATGATGCGCACCCGCACGGCCATCGACAACAACCTGCCCGGCGCCAACGGCATCATGGTCAGTGTCATGGCGCGGCTTTACCTCATCACCGGAGACCCGGGCTGGCGCGACCGCTCCAACGCGCTGGTGCAGGCGTTCTCCAACGAGATCTCGCGCAACTACATGGCCATCGGCTCGTTCATCAACGGGCTCGAGGTCATCACCCATTCGCTGCAGATCGTCATCATCGGGCCGCGCGACCACACCGCGACGCATGAACTGATCAACGCCGTGCTGGGCCGCAGCCTGCCCACCAAGACGCTCCTGGTGCTGGAGCCGGACCAGAATCTGTCCGAGGGCCATCCCGCCTTCGGCAAGACAATGCACAACGGCGTGCCGACCGCCTATATCTGCCAGCACATGACCTGCGGGCAGCCGATCACCAATCCGGTGACCTTGTCGCAGAAGCTGCAGCTGCCCCGGATCGTGCAGACCATTCCGCCTCCGAAGGGAAGCGCATGACCGGGCGTGATGTCACGATCGACACGAAGGACGGCAGGATGGGCGGCTATCTGGCTGCGCCGTCCGCCGCCCGCGGGCCGGGGCTCGTCGTCATTCAGGAAATCTTCGGCGTCAACCAGGTGATGCGCGACCTGGCGGACGGCTTCGCCGCGCGCGGCTATGTCGCCCTGGTGCCGGACCTGTTCTGGCGCATCGAGCCGGGCGTGCAGCTCACCGACAAGAGCAAGGCCGAATGGGACAGGGCGTTCGCGCTGATGAACGCCTTCGATGCCGATAAGGGCGTGGCCGACATCCAGGCCACGATCGACCACCTTCGCAAGCAGGACCAATGCACCGGCAAGGTCGGCGCCGTGGGCTATTGCCTGGGCGGGCTGCTCGCCTTTCTCGCCGCGGCGCGCACCGACGCCGACGCGTCGGTTGGCTATTACGGCGTCAACATCCAGACCAAGCTCGATGAAGCCGGTGCGATCAGAAAGCCGCTGATGCTGCACATCGCCGGCAAGGACCAGTTCGTGCCGCCGCCCGCGCAGAAAGCGATCCAGGACGGGTTCAAGGCCAACCCGCTGGTGACGATCCATGTCTATCCCGAGATGGACCATGCCTTCGCGCGCGCAGGCGGCGAGCATTACGACCACGCCAACGCCGAGCTCGCCAACGGCCGCACCGCCACCTTCTTCCGTCAGCATCTGAGCTGATCATGTGGTTCCGCCGGCGTCGCCTAACGCCGAAAGCCGAGCCGCAATCGCCGGACGTTCCGCAGCCCGAGGCCGCATCCCAGGCGCCCTCGAAGACCGCATCGGAGTCCGGCAGCGAACTCGCACCCACCGAATCCTTCGTCGCGGGGGCGGCGACGGTCTCGGTCCTCAAATTCGTCTTCAAATGGGTGGAGCGCTACGAGCGCCAGCTATCCGGCGCGGGCATGGTGGGCGGGTTCGCCTTCGACAATTACAATTTCCGCCGCCTCGACATGCCCAACACACAACTGGTGTTCGTGGGCTATCTGTCGCTGGCCGCGATCTCCATCCTGATCCTGCACGCCATGGCCGAGCGCGCCGCGAGCGGCCGCAAGATGCCGCGCTGGCACGGCGTGCTGCCCATGGTGGCGCAATTCGCGCTGGGCGCCCTGTGGAGCGCGTTCCTGGTTTTCTATTCGCGCGGCGCGGTGCTCGCCGCGTCCTGGCCTTTCCTGCTGGTGCTCATCGCCATCTTCGTCGCCAACGAGGTCTTCAAGAAATACCATTCGCGCCTGATCTTCACGGCGATCCTGTTCTTCTTCGCCCTGTTCTCCTACGCCATCGTGACGACGCCGATCCTCACCCGCTCGGTCGGCACCTTCACCTTCATCCTCAGCGGCATCGTCGCGCTTTTCCTGTTCGCGCTGTTCCTGAAGCTGGTGAAGCGGTTCGGGCCCGGCCAATGGCAAGGTGCGCGCTGGTGGGTGGTCCTGGGCGCGGGCGCGGTCTATCTCGCGCTCAACGCATTCTACTTCTTCGACGTGCTGCCGCCCCTGCCTCTGGCGCTGGCCGATGGCGGCGTCTACCGCTTCGTCGTCAAGCAGGGCGACGCCTACCACGCGGTCGAGGAACCGCAGACCTGGCTCACGGTGTTCGGCGCTTCGCCGGTGATGCATGTCGAGCCCGGCGCGAGCCTCTATGTCTACAGCGCCGTCTTCGCGCCCATCCGGATGTCGACGAACATCATGCATCGCTGGGAACACTACGATGCCGCGCGCCACAAATGGCGCACCGTCTCGCGGGTGATCTTCGCCATCAATGGCGGCCGCGACGGCGGCTACCGCGCCTATTCGCTGAGCCGCCATGTCGAGCCCGGCGGCTGGCGCGTCGACGTCGACACCGCGGACGGTCGCATCATCGGCCGCGTCCGCTTCAGCGTCGTCGATGGCCCCGCACCCTATGCCGACGAGAAGCGGACCCTGAAGTGACTACAGCGCGGCGCCCAGCGCCCGCTTGAACGCCCGGATCTTCGCCTCGTCGCGGCGGTAGAAGATCCACTGGCGGATGCGCTTGGGCCTGAGGAAGCCGGCCTGCACCAGTACGCGCAGGTGCTCGCTGGCGGTGGGCTGGCTGACCTTGAGCTTTTCGGCGATGCGCTGGCCGCAGACGCCGTCCTTCACCAGGTCGCCGTCGGTCTGGAGCGCGAAATGGGCGCGCGGATCCTTCAGCCAGTCCAGGATCTGGAGGCGGCGCTCGCTCGCCAGCGCACGGAAGCCATGCTCGATAGGCATATTGCCAATTAGCCAATTGCCTAAATATAGTCAAGTCCGAGACCGCGAGGCCGCCATGCCCAGACCCGTCGATCGCGCCGCCATCGCGGCGGTCTATCCGCTGATACGCCCCCATGTCCGGCGCACGCCCGTGCTGGCATGGGACGATCGCGTCATCCTCAAGCTGGAGCAGACCCAGCATGCCGGCTCGTTCAAGGCGCGCGGCGCTTTCGCCAACCTCCTCACCCGCGACATCCCCAAAGCGGGGGTGGCCGCAGCCTCGGGCGGCAATCACGGCGCCGCGGTCGCCTATGCCGCGATGAAGCTCGGCATCAACGCCCGCATTTTCGTGCCGGCGATCTCCTCGCCCGCCAAGATCGCCCGCATCCGCGAATTCGGCGCCGAACTCGCCATCGGCGGGGCGGCCTATGCCGAGGCGCTCGCCGCGAGCCAGGCCTATGTCGCCGAAAGCGGCGCGCTCGCGGTCCACGCCTTCGACCAGGCGGAGACCATGCTGGGGCAGGCCAGCGTAGCCCTGGAATTCGAGGAGCAGGCGCCGGATCTCGACACGATCCTGGTGGCGGTCGGCGGCGGCGGGCTGATCGGCGGCGTCGCGGCGTGGTGCGCCGGGCGCATCCGCGTGATCGGCGTGGAGCCCGAAGCGTCGCCGACGCTGGAGCGCGCGCTGGCGGCGGGCAAGCCGGTCGACGCGCCCGTGGGCGGGCTGGCCGCGGATTCGCTGGCGCCGCGCCGTATCGGCGAACAGGTCTTCCCCATCGCGCAGGCCCATGTCGAGCGCGTCGTGCTGGTGAGCGACGACGACATCCGCGCGGCGCAACGCGCCTTGTGGAACGACGCCCGTGTCGTCGCCGAGCCGGGCGGGGCAACCGCCTTCGCCGCGTTCCATTCCACCCGCTACCAGCCGCAGGAAGGCGAGCGCGTCGGCATCGTCATCAGCGGCGCCAACACCATTGCCGTGGATTTCGGCAAACAGGAGCTTCCATGACCCGCCAGAGCATTTCCAGCGACAGACTTCCCAGGATCGCCGCGCCGTTCTCTCCGGCCGTGCGCGCGAAGGATCTTCTCTTTCTCAGCGGCCAGGTGGGGCAGGAGCCGCAAGCCGGAATGCGGATCGACGGCGACGTGGCCGCCCAGACACGCCAGATCTTCGCCAATCTGCGCTCGCTGCTCGAAGCAGCCGACAGGACGCTGGACGACGTCGTCAAGGCCAATGTCTATCTCACCGACATGGCGGATTATGCGGCGATGAACGACGTCTATGGCAAGGAATTCTCGGCGCCCTATCCCGCCCGCACCTGCGTGGCGGTGACGGCGCTGCCCCTGGGCGCGCAAGTCGAGATCGAGGTCGTGGTGCAATGCTAGAGCCCGTCACGCTCGAAGGCCGCCATGTCCGTCTGGTGCCGCTGTCGCGCGATCATCTGGACGATCTCGGCGCGTTTGCGTTCGAGCCTGCTTTGTGGCGCTGGATCCCCAATCAGGTCACCAATCGCGGCGAGCTGGCCGCCTACGTCGATACGGCGCTCCAGGAGCAGCGCGACGGTCAATCGCTGCCTTTCGCGGTGATCGACCGGGCGAGCGGCAAGGCGATCGGCTCCACGCGCTACGGCAATATCAACCTTCCGAACAAACGCGCGGAGATCGGCTGGACCTGGTATGCGCCCGACCATCAGCGCACGCCCGTCAACAGCGAATGCAAGCTCCTGCTGCTCACCCACGCCTTCGAGCGGCTGGGCATGATCCGCGTCGAGTTGAAGACCGATGGCTTGAACGAGAAATCCCGCGCCGCCATCCTGCGCATCGGCGCCACCCAGGAAGGCATCTTCCGCAAGCACCTGATCTGCCAATCCGGGCGCATCCGCGATACGGTCTATTTCTCCATCCTCGACAGCGAGTGGCCGGAGAAAAAGCGGGCCCTGGAAGCCCGGCTTGCGGCTTAGGCCCGCGAAGGAACAGGCAGACGGGAGACAACGATGAAAGCCATCCGATTCCACGAAACCGGCGGACCCGAGGTTCTGCGTTACGAGGACGTGGAGCTGCCGCCGCCCTCCGCCGGCCAGGTGCGAGTGCGGCATACGGCGGTCGGCCTGAACTTCATCGACACCTATCACCGCTCCGGGCTCTACAAGCTGCCGCTGCCGTCCGGCCTCGGCAACGAGGCCGCGGGCGTCGTCGAGGCGCTGGGCGACGGCGTGACGACCTTCAAGGCCGGCGACCGCGTCGCCTATGCCGGCGCCCTCGGCGCCTATGCAGAAGCCAGCAATGTTCCCGCCGACAAGCTGGTGAAGCTGCCTTCCGGCGTAAGCGACGAAACGGCGGCCGCGGCCATGCTCAAGGGCATGACGGCACAGTATCTTCTCAAGCGCACCTATCCGGTGAAGGCGGGCGAGACGATCCTGTTTCATTCGGCGGCCGGCGGCGTCGGCCTGATCGCGGGGCAATGGGCCAGGCATCTGGGCTGCCATGTGATCGGCACCGTGGGTTCTCGCGACAAGGTCGCGCTGGCGCACGACAATGGCTGCGAGCATGTGCTCAACCTCACGGCCGAGGATTGGGTTGCGCGCGTGCGCGCAATCACCAAAGGCGAGGGCGTGCCGGTGGTTTACGATTCCGTCGGCAAGGATACCTGGTCCGGCTCGCTCGATTGCCTGGCGGTGCGCGGCATGATGGTGAGCTTCGGAAATTCGAGCGGGCCGGTGCCGCCGTTCGAACCAGCCATCCTGAGCGCCAAGGGTTCGCTCTATGTGACGCGTCCCACGCTGTTCAGCTACACCCGCACGGCCAGGGAACTCCAGGAGACGGCGGATGATCTGTTCGCGGTCATGGCAAGCGGTGCGGTGAAGATCCAGATCAACCAGCGCTTCAAGCTGGCGGAGGCGGCGAAAGCGCATGAAGCGCTGCACAGCCGCCAGACGACGGGCGCCACGATCCTGCTGCCGTAAGACGGTGCTCTACCCCTGATGGGGGCGATTCGAGAACAGGTGTGGCATCTTTCCCACTATCTGTGCTTGTAATCCTCGCTCTGGTGCTCTACTTGTAGGTGTGAACCACGCGTAGGAGTTTCCGCCGCTGATCTAGATCGGCCGCAAGGACAGACAGGCGACGGGTGTGACCTTGCGCACATCCGCGCGGACGATGAAGGCGAGATGTCCCCCGTGCCGCGCTCCCTCCGGAGGAGCCGCGGGCGGGAAGACCCGGACGGGTCGCGGACGAATGCCCCGTTCGCTAGGCCGTGGAGAGCGAACCGGGCATGTGAGCGGCGGGCCTAGTCTCCCGCACGCCGCCGGCCCCAGCCTCGACGCGGTCCAGAGCCTCAATGCAACGTTATGCCTTGAGGCTTTGCCGTATGGGACGTTTTCCGGGGCGGGAGAAACCGCAGGGCGGCTCTACTCGGCGGCCTGATTCACGGGCGCCGCGCCGTCGTTGCGCAGGTAGATCGAGCGCCTGGGCCTGGCCATCACGCGCTGGACCATCGGCACGAAGGCCTCCAGCGGCATGGTGTCATAATTGGGATCGAAGGCGTTCTGGTCGTGGCGGGCACAGAACATCGCGGTCTTCTCGAAGTTCGGATGGCCACGGAACTGGTCGCGCATGTTCCGGTCCAGTCCCAGATAGTGGAAGAAATAGTAGCCTTGGAAGATGCCGTGATGGTGCAGCATCCACCAGTTCTCGTCCGACACGAAGGGGCGCAGCACGGTAGCGCCCAGCTCGGCGTGGTTGGACGAAGCGAGGATGTCGCCCATGTCGTGGAGCAGGGCGCAGACGACATATTCCTCATCCATCCCGTCGCGATGGGCGAGGGTGGCGGATTGCAGCGAATGCTCCAGCCGGTCCACGGCGAAGCCGCCGCAATCGCCCTTGAGCATCGCAAGATGCGCGAGCACGCGGTTGGGCAGGTCGCGGTTGAAGTCCATGGAGGCGGCCGCGATCTTCATCCAGTCTTCCTGGGTACCGTCTGCCATGGCGTGGAATTGTGCGCGGTCGCTGGGATGTTCGGTCATCGTCGTCCGTCCTGTCGCTCTGCCGCCAAGTGTCCGCTGGAGGCGCGAACAGGTCAACCGCCCCCATTGCCGGCCAGCGCACGCACGGGGCAGCGGCGGTAGACCGCTCCCCATTCCGGCACCGTCAGGAGCCCCGAATCCTCGCCGGCCACCAGCGAAATCCTCTCCGCCGTGCCGCGAATTCCAGCCGGTCCCGTCAGCGGCGTAATGGTCAGCCGCACCACATTGGGCAACTCGTCCGCGGCATCGATGGACCAGGTGGCGGTATCCGCCAGCCGGGGGCGGCCGTCCTTGCCGGCCGGCACCAGTGTTCCGCGCGTCAGCGCGAATTCCTCAGGTCCCACAAGATCGATGCTGAGATAGCGATAGCCCCGTGCCCGGCAGCCGTCCTTCTCGGCCGCGTCGATGAAAGTGGGAAACTCGGGCGGCATGGTCACCGAGAAAAAGGAGATCGCATCCGGCGCCAGCTTGAGCACACCGCGGTCCAGCGGCGCCCGGCACCGCTTGAACACGAAATCCTTCAGCTCCGGCGCCCGCATCGGCGGCGTGACGGAGACCAGAGTGGCCGGGTCCGAGCGGGCGAAAGTCCAGCTGCTTTTGTCCTGGAAGGTGACCGTGACGGACGAACCCTCGGCATCCGTTGATTGCACGCGCAGCATGAGCCGCGCCGATTTCGACGCCTCGAGCAGCATCTGTCCGCCGGTCACGGCGAATTCGAGCGTCATGCGCGGGCCAGCTGCGTCGCAAGCTCCCGTCCGCCACTCGCCGGCGAGCGACGCCTTGTCTGCTTCCGAAAGCGGCGCGCCGTGGGCCGCGAGCGGCGCCATCAATGCCACTACCGTCAGGAATTTCCACATTGCCGAAGCCTAGCACGGCTTTCCCGCGCCACGCCTGCGCGGGGCCCGCTTTTGCTTAAGACGCCATCTCACGCCAGGCGAAATTCGCCCGCGGCGATGCGCGTGACGAGCATCGCGGCACTCTCCTCCGGAGTCATCGCGCCGGAGGGTCTCGGCTTCGCCCGGGCGCAGCACCACATAGTCGAACCCCCGGCCCCGGAACGGATCGAGGAACCATGGCCCCACGATACCGTCCACGATCACATCGTAGCCGCCATTCCCGAAAGCTTCGGCCGTATCGCGGATGGCGGCGATGACGGTCGCATTCTGCGCCCGCGCCTCAACCTTCCGTGGCTCGACGTAACCCTTGGCGATCCAGGCGTAGAAATCATCGGTGTGCAGATGCACCACATCGCGCGCGGACGCCTGCGCGATCAACCGCGCGACGGTCGATTTCCCCGCGCCCGGTGGTCCTGTCAGAACGAGATGCGAGCCACTTGTCATGTCAAGGTCAGCCCGAAATTCGCGGCGTCACGAATATTGCCGGCTTTCGGCGGCAGCGCTTTACGTATTCATGCTGTCGAAGAAGTCCGCGTTGTTCTTGGCGCTGCGCAGCTTGTCGAGCAGGAATTCGATGGCGTCCACCGTGCCCATGGGCGCCAGGATGCGGCGCAGCACGTAGGTCTTGGCCAGCGTGTTCTTGTCGAGCAGCAGCTCGTCCTTGCGCGTTCCCGACTTGAGGATGTCGATGGCGGGGAAGATGCGCTTGTCGGCAACCTTGCGGTCCAGGATGATTTCGCTGTTACCGGTACCCTTGAACTCTTCGAAGATGACTTCGTCCATGCGGCTGCCGGTATCGATCAAGGCGGTTGCGATGATGGTGAGCGAGCCGCCTTCCTCGATGTTGCGCGCGGCGCCGAAGAAGCGTTTGGGGCGCTGGAGCGCGTTGGCGTCGACACCGCCGGTCAGCACCTTGCCGGAAGACGGCACAACGGTGTTGTAGGCGCGGCCGAGCCGGGTGATGGAGTCCAGCAGGATCACCACGTCGCGCTTGTGCTCAACCAGGCGCTTGGCCTTCTCGATCACCATCTCGGCCACAGCTACGTGGCGTGTCGCCGGCTCGTCGAAAGTCGAGGAAATCACCTCGCCCTTCACCGAGCGCTGCATGTCGGTGACTTCCTCCGGCCGCTCGTCGATCAAGAGCACGATGAGGAAGATCTCGGGGTGGTTGGCGGAAATCGCCTTGGCGATGTTCTGCAGGATCACCGTCTTGCCGGTGCGCGGCTGGGCGGTGATGAGGGCGCGCTGGCCCATGCCCTGGGGCGCCACGATGTCGATGACGCGCCCGGTCTTGTCTTTCAGAGTGGCATCGTCGAGCTCCATCTTCAGCCAGCGCGTCGGGTAGAGCGGGGTCAGGTTGTCGAAGTGAACCTTGTGCTTGATCTGCTCGGGGTCCTCGAAATTGATCGTGGTGACCTTGAGCAGGGCGAAGTAGCGCTCGCCGTCCTTGGGCGAGCGGATCGGGCCCTCGACGGTATCGCCAGTGCGCAGGCCGAACCGGCGGATCTGCGATGGGCTCACATAAATGTCATCCGGGCCGGCCAGGTAGTTGGCCTCGGGCGAGCGCAGGAAGCCGAAGCCGTCCTGGAGGATTTCGACCACGCCCTGGCCGGCGATCTCCACATTGCGCTCGGCCAGTTCCTTCAGGATCGCGAACAGCATGTCCTGCTTGCGCATGGACGACGCGTTCTCGATTTCGAGGTCCTCGGCGAAGGCCAGAAGGTCGGTGGGGGTCTTGGATTTGAGGTCCTGCAGCTTCATGGCCTGCAGGCCGTCCTGAACAGTCATTGCAAATGCACCTGATACGTTGGGGGGAGTTCCGTGGCCGGAATCGGGCGGTGCCGGATACCGGAATTTGGAGGTTTGTCAGATCGACCGCCGCGCCGGACTTCGGTCCGTTGCCGTGGCGCGAGAGTGTCGCAAACGGCTCGCGGCGATAGGGGGAACGCCGTCAATATAGCGCGCCCCGATCCGTTTGCAAACCCCCGGGGTTGGCGATCAGAAGGGCTGCACGATCACCAGGATGACGATCCCGATCATAAGCAGCGTGGGGACCTCGTTGAGGATACGATAGAACCGGGCGGGCTTGTCGTTGGCGTCGCGGGCGAATTTCTTCACCGTCATCGCGAAGTAACCATGCAGTCCGCTCATCAGCACCACGAGGAAGAACTTGGCCTGGAGCCAGTGTTCCTTGTATATGTCCCCCATGATGTAGACTTGGAGCAGGCCGAACACCCAGGTGGCGATCATGGCAGGGTTCATGATCACTCGCAGAAGCCGGTTCTCCATCACCTTGAAGCGCTCGGATTCCGGTGAGCCCGGTTTGGTTTCCGTGTGATACACGAACAGCCTGGGCAGATAGAGCATGCCGCTCATCCAGGCGATGACGGCGATGACGTGGAACGCCCGAATCCACAGAATACTGTTCGACAGAAACATCATCATGGCGAACCCCCATAGCCACATCGCGCGAATTGCCGGGGACAGATGCGGCCCTCGCCGCAGGTTACGACACTCTGCTGCGCCGCTGCCACCACCAGCTTTGCCAGTGCGGCAATGAAGCCTGGGACGGCGCTTACCGTGGGCACGCGGCGGTAGTCCGGCACGCCGCTGTCGCGGGCCAGCCGGGCATAATCGATGTCGAGTTCCACCAGCGTCTCGGAGTGTTCGCTGACGAAGGCTATCGGGGCGAGGATGACGCCCTTGCCGTCCCGGCCGGCGCGCGCAATCTCGGCATCCGTCGCGGGCCCGATCCATTCGAGCGGCCCGACACGGCTCTGGTAGCAGACCGACCAGTCAATTGTCCCTAATCTGTCCACAATCGCCTGGGCCGTCTTTTCCACCTGCCAGCGATAGGGATCGCCCTTGTCAATCACGCGCTTGGGCAAGCCGTGGGCGGATAACAACAGCCGGTAGTCCACACCTGGCTTCTTTTCCACAGCGACGATCGCATCGGCGATCGCCGCGACGAATCCCTCCGCCCAGGGGTAGCAACATACCCGCGCCGTTGGGATTGCAAGCCCTTCGCGCGCAGCGGCTTCGTGCCAATCCTCGAGCGAGGATGCGGTGGTCGTCGTGGAGAACTGCGGGTAGAGCGGCAGCAGCACCACGCGTCCCGCCCCCCAAGCCTTGGCCGCCCGCGCGGCGTCGGACGAGAAGGGTTCCCAGGCTCGCATGGCGATGAACGCGCGCGCCTCATGGCCCATCGCCGCCAGCGCTGTTTCCAGCGCACGGGCTTGTGCTTCGGTCTCGGGCAGGATTGGCGAGCGGCCACCGATCTTCGCATAGATGGCACGCGTGACCGGCGCACGGCGCCTGGCGATGAACCACGCCAGCGGCAGGCGCAGGAGCTTTGGCAAGGCGATGATCGCGGGATCGGAGAACAGGTTCTTCAGGAACGGCTCGACGGCCTCGGGCGAATCCGGGCCGCCGAGATTGAACAGGATGACGGCGATCTTCACGCCGCTGCCCTGACCCGCCGAACCACCTCCGCAACATGTTCGGGCGGTGTTTCGGGCAGCACGCCGTGGCCCAGATTGAAGATGAAGCGCGTCCCGCGCATCCCATCCACAATCCTGTCCACGGCGTCTGCAAGCGCTTTGCCGCCGGCCAGAAGCGCGACAGGGTCGAGATTGCCTTGCACGGCAGCCTTCTGGGCGAGCGATGATGCGGCCCAATTGACCGGCGCGGCCATATCGATGGACACCGCATCCACCCCGGTCTGCTCGGCATAGCGTTCATAGCCCTGTGTCGTCGTGGCACGCGGAAAACCGATGATCCGGGCGTCGGACCTTTGCGCGCGAACCTTATCCACAATGCGCTTTGTCGGTGCCACTACCCAGCGTTGGAACAGCTCGAGTGGCAATCCACCAGCCCAGGAATCGAAAATCTGCACGGCGTCCGCACCGGCTTCCAGCTGCCAGACCAAATGCGATGCAATGCAATCTCCCAACAACTCAAGAAGCCGCGAGAAGCCTTCCTCATCACGATAGCCCCAAAGCTTGGCCGCGCGCTGTTCGTCCCCGCCGCGGCCGGCGGCCATATAGGTCGCCAAAGTCCACGGCGCGCCTGCAAAGCCCAAAAGCACGGCTTCGTCCGGCAACGCCGGCCTCACGCGGCGCAGTGTTTGGTAGGCGGGCTCAAGCCGTGATTTCCAGATGAGCGGATCACGCTCCAGTCCTTCAATCGAGCCCACCGATTTGAGCGATGGTCCAGAGCCCTCCTCGAAGTGGATTTCACGTCCCAGTGCAAAGGGAACCGTCAAGATATCCGAAAAGATGATTGCCGCGTCGAACCCGAAGCGACGTATGGGCTGCATTGTGATCTCCGCCGCCATCGACGGATCCATGCACATGATCCAGAACGACCCGGCGCGACCTCGCAATGCCCGGTATTCGGGAAGATAGCGGCCAGCCTGGCGCATCATCCAGATCGGAGGCGGCCAGACGTTTTCCCCATCGAGGACTCGGAGGAGAGCCTTCTTCTTCAAGATACAAGGACTCCTAAGGATGATGTCAGTGTTGTTTGGTCTGTGAGTCGTGGATGGTTCAGTGAATGGCGTGCTCTAGGCCCCGATCTGGCACATGGCAAGAGCGGGAGGTGCTATAGGTAGAGTCCCTGACGGATGGCGCTGTGCAGTGCTCGGGGGACGGCTTGGGAACCAAGACGAGTTGTCCAGCGGATGTGCGCAAGAGGCCGGATGCGAACAGGTTCGAACGCAACAATGGGAGTGGTTTGTGGGTGACGCCTATCATATGCATCTGGTGTCCGACGCGACAGGCGAGACGCTCAATGCGATCGCCAAGGCGGCCCTCGCCCAGTTCGAGGGCGTGGAGGTGCAGGAGCACTTCTACGCCTTGGTGCGCAGCCAGCGCCAGCTGCAACGCGTGCTGGATCACATCCGCGAACAGCCGGGACTCGTGTTCTTCACGTTGGTCAATCCAGAGCTGCGGCGCACGCTGGAATCGCTATGCGCGGAACTTCAGCTCCCCTGCCAGGGAGTCCTTGATGGGCCAATCTCCATGATGGGCCAGTTCCTCGGCATGGCGGAAACCCATCGCCCCGGTGGGCAGCACGAGGTGGACAACCGCTATCTCAACCGCATCGAAGCACTCAACTACACGATCACACATGATGACGGGCAGAATCTCGACATGCTGCCGGGTGCCGAAGTCGTGCTCGTCGGCGCGAGCCGCACGTCGAAGACGCCGACCTGCGTCTATCTGGCGATCCGCGGCGTGCGCGCCGCCAATGTGCCCATCGTACCCGGGGTGCCGCTGCCGCAGCAGCTGCTGGCCCTCAAGGGGCCGCTGGTCGTGGGCCTATGGGCATCGCCCGATCGGCTGGTGCAGGTACGGCGCAACCGTCTCAGCACGCTGGGCGAGGTGCGCGATACGTCCTATGTCGACCTCGACGTGGTCCGCGGTGAGGTGACGGCGACCCGCAAACTTTACGAAGCGCAGGGCTGGCCGGCGATCGACGTCTCGCGACGTTCGGTGGAGGAGACGGCGGCGGCGGTCCTCAACCTGATGACGGAGCGGCGCGAGGCCGCGCCGTGACAGCGTTGATCCTTGCCTCCGGCAGCGCCATTCGCGCGCAGCTTCTGCGCCAGGCTGGCGTCGGCTTCGAGATCACGCCGGCGCGGATCGACGAACAGGCCGTGAAGCGGTCCCTCGAGGCGGAGGGCGCGCCATCGGCGCGGGTGCCGGAGGTGCTCGCCGAAATGAAGGCGCTGAGGGTGTCAGAATCGAATCCCGGGGTTCTGGTGCTGGGCGCGGATCAGGTTCTGGCGTTCGAGGGGCGCGTGATCAGCAAATCGGACAACCTGGATGAAGCACGGGACCTCCTGAAATCGCTGCGGGGGCGTCAACACCAGCTCCTGGGTACGGCGGTGCTGGCCAGAGGCGGTGCGACGGTCTGGCGGCACCGCGAAGCCGCGCGGCTCTGGATGCGCCAGTTCAGCGACACATTTCTGGAATCCTACCTGGCGCAGGAAGGCGAAGCGGCGTTGGCAGGGGTGGGCTGCTATCGGCTGGAGGGTCCCGGCGCGCAGCTTTTTTCCCGCATCGAAGGCGATTATTTCTCCATTCTGGGCCTGGCGCTCCTGCCGCTGTTGGCGGCGCTGCGCGAGCATGGTGTCATCGCGTCATGAGCATCAGCGGACGGGCGAAACTTGCGGGCGTTGTGGGCTGGCCGGTCGCCCATTCCCTGTCGCCCAGGCTGCATGCCTATTGGCTCGCGGCGCATGGCATCGACGGTGCCTATGTGCCGCTCGCGGTCCAGCGCGAGGATTTCGGCCGTGCCGTAGGTGCGCTGGCGCGTGCGGGCTTCAGGGGCGTGAACGTTACGGTGCCGCATAAGGAAGCCGCGTTCGCGCTGGCCCACGACGTTGACGATGCGGCGCGGGCCGCGGGCGCCGTCAACCTGCTGCTATTCCGCGACGGCCGTATCGAGGGCCGCAACACCGATGCCGCGGGCCTTGCCGCAAGCCTCACGGAAGAGCTCGGGAAGAACGCGGTCGCGGCGAAGGATGTCGCGATCCTGGGGTCAGGCGGAGCGGCGCGCGCGGCGGCTCTGGCCATGGCGACACTCGGTGCTCAGAGCATTCGCATCATTGCCCGCCACCGGGGCCGCGGCGAAGCACTGTCGGCGGGAAAGCTGTCGGTGTTCGACTGGAACGATGCCAGGGCGCTTGCCGGCACGCATTTGCTCATCAACGCGACCAGTGCCGGCATGACCGGTCAGCCACCGCTCGACATCGTACTCGATACCCTGCCGCTCAATGCGATCGTCTGCGATCTGGTTTACAATCCGCTCGATACGGATCTGCTCCAGCAGGCACGCGCGACCGGTCATCGCGCCGTCGACGGCTTGGGCATGCTCATGCACCAGGCGGCGCCCGCCTTCGAGGCGTTCTACGGCGAACGCCCACAGGTGACACCGGCCCTGCGCACGGAACTGAAGAAGGCGCTGCGTCATGGCTGAGCAGCGGCTGTTTCTGGTTGGGCTCACCGGCTCCATCGGAATGGGCAAGAGCGAGACGGCGAAGATGTTCGCCGATCTCGGCGTACCGGTCTACGATTCCGATGCCGCAGTGCACCGGCTCTATGAGCGTGGCGGCGCGGCGGTGCCGCACATCGAAAAGGCTTTTCCGGGCGCCATACGGGACGGCGCGGTCGATCGCGCGGCCCTGAGCAATATCCTTGCCGCGGACCCGGACGGATTCAAGCGGCTCGAAGCCGTCGTCCACCCGCTGGTGGCGCGCGAGCAGGCGAAATTCCGCGAGCAGGCGATGGCGGAGGGCGCCGACATGATCGTGCTGGACGTGCCGCTTCTGTACGAGACCGGCGGGCACGCACGGATGGACGCGGTTGTGGTTGTCAGCGCACCGCACCATATCCAACGCGAGCGGGTGTTGGCCCGCCCCGGCATGAGCCCCGACAAGCTCGACCAGATTCTATCCCGTCAGATGCCGGATGCGGAAAAGCGTGCAAAAGCCCATTTCGTGGTTGAAACCGGCCACGGGGTCGATCATGCCAAAGGGCAGGTGAAGACCATCGTCGTGGAATTGCGAAAGCGGATTGCAGAACAGAATGCGTGAGATCGTCCTCGATACCGAAACTACAGGCCTCGACCCCGCCGACGGGCACCGGGTCATCGAAGTCGGCTGCGTCGAACTTCTCGACCATATCCCCACGGGACGGGAGTTCCAGCGCTATCTCAATCCGGAGCGGCTGGTGGGGGATTCCGAGCGCATCCATGGTATCGCCGACGGCTTTCTCACGGACAAGCCGTTCTTCGCCGCCATCGCCGCCGACTTTCTGGAGTTCCTGGGCGACGCGCCGCTGGTGATCCACAACGCCAGCTTCGACCTCAAATTCCTCAATCACGAACTTCACCGGCTGGATCATCCGCCGATCCCCTATGCCCGCGCCATCGACACGATGGAGATCGCCCGAGGCAAGTTTCCCGGCTCGCGGGTTTCACTCGACGAATTGTGCAAGCGTTTTGCCATCGACCTTTCTGGCCGCGCCAAGCACGGCGCGCTGCTCGATGCCCAACTTACCGCGCGCGTCTATCTCGAGCTGATTGGCGGGCGGCAGACCAAGCTGATGCTGGCCCCGGGGGAGAGCGAAGCCGCGCTGGTGGTCGTGGAATCCGCGGTAGCGCGGGCCCGGCCGCGCCCTTTGACTCCGCGCCTCAGCCACGCGGAACAGGACGCGCATGCAGCCTTTGTCGCCGGCGAGCTGGGCAAGGATCCGATCTGGAACTGGCGCTGAGCGCGCTCTCTAAGCGTTCTGGGGCCCGGCGCGGAGCTGGCCTTCGGCGGCGCGGGCGCGATAGAGCGCGGCGAAATTGATCATCGGCAGCAGCAGCGGCGGCAAGCCTCCGCTCTGGATCATGTCCGATACGATACGGCGCACGAACGGGAATAACAGCTGCGGCGCGTCGATCAGCATGACCTGCTGAAGGAAGTCGTCCGGCGGATTGCCGCTCACCTGGAACAGGCCGCCATAGACCAGTTCCAGCAGGAACACCGGCTTGTCCTCGGCCTTGGCCGAGATGCGCACCCGCAGCTCGGACTCGAAGTGCTGGGCGTCGAGCCTGCGCATCTGCGGGTCGATATTGAACTCCGTCTGCGGCGGCGCTGCGAGGTTCATCATTGCGCCGGGATTCTCGAAGGAGAGGTCCTTGACGTATTGGGTGAGCGCCTGGATACCCACGTCGGAAGGCGGGACGCCCGCCGTGCCGGTTTCCGGATTTCCGCCATCGCTCATGTTCAATTCCTGTGTGACGTGCCTGGGTGACGTGGCCGAGTGCCGTGAAGGCGCCGCCGCTACCATGGAACGGCGCGCAATGACAAGCGCGGGCGTTAACGTTAGGCTGCGTCCCGGGAGTGCGTCATGGCCCAAAATCCGCTTCTGGTAATCGTCTTGGCCGCCACAGTGGCGGTGATCCTGCTCGTGCGGCTCTATAGCGTGCTGGGACGGCGCACCGGGGAGGAGCGGGGGCCGTCGGACCGCTTTCAACGGATGGGCGGCGCGCCCGTCGCCGCCGCGCTTCCCAAGACCCAGAGCCCAACGGCGCTGTCGACGGATCCCGTGAGCCGCTGGCTTCTGGACATCCAGTTGGCCGACCAGGGATTCGACAAGGAGAAGTTCCTCGCCGGCGCCCGCACGGCCTATGAGTTGATCGTCACGGCCTATGCGAAGAATGACCGCGAGGCCTTGCGGCCACTTCTCAGCGGCGAGGTATTCGACGCGTTCGAGCACGAAATGGCGGCACGCGAGCGGCGCGGCGAGACCAACCAGTTCAAGTTCCGGGGCTTCCGCGAGACGGCGATATCCCACGCCGTGCTCAATGGCACAGACGCGGAAATCGCCGTGCGCTTTGCCGCCCAATACGTCTCGGCGACGCTGGACGCCGCCGGGCGGACGATCGCCGGCGACACCGAGCAGGTGCGCGACGTGGTTGACGAATGGACCTTCGCGCGTGACGTCAAATCCGGCGATCCCAACTGGACACTGGTCGCGACCGCTGGACCCGAAGCTCTGTAATGGCGGTCGGGCGGCGCTCTTCCGGCATCCTCGTTGTGCTCGTGCTATTGTTGGCGGCGGCCGCCGCGGTCTGGTGGTGTCGCAGCCATCCACTGGCACCCACGAAAGTGACGCTGGCGCGTGTGAGCTTCTCTGACTTGCCAGACTGGAATGCGAGCGATCCGCGCGGAGCCTTGGCCGCGTTCCACCGCAGTTGCGATGCGCTGGCCAAACTTCCCGGGACCCGGGCCATGGGGCCCTATGGCGGCGATGTCGCCGACTGGCGGGGCGCCTGCGCCGCCGCGCCTTCGTCCGCCTTGAGCGCCTCTTCGGCGCGGCGCTTTTTCGAGACCTGGTTCACGCCGGTTTCGGTGGAAGGCGAGGGGGTTTTCACCGGATATTACGAGCCTGAGCTGAAAGTCAGCCGGTCGCGCCACGGGGCGTATCAAACGCCGATCTACGGCCTGCCGGACGATCTCGTAAGCGTCGACCTCGGCCAGTTCAAGCCGGATCTGGCGGGCGAACGTATCGAAGGCCAGCTGATGGGGCATCATCTGCTGCCCTATCCTACCCGGGCCGACATCGACGCCCATGGCGTGCCGGCGCAAACGCTGTTCTATGCCGCCGATCCGATCGCGGTGTTTTTCCTGCATGTGCAGGGTTCGGGACGCGCCCGGCTGGAGGACGGCCAGACCGCGCGCATCGCCTATGCCGGGCAGAACGGCAGACCCTACACTCCGGTGGGGCGCACGCTGATCGCGGAGGGCGCGCTCGCCCGCGACGAAGTTTCGCTTCAATCGATCCGCGACTGGCTGATCCATCATCCCGAGCGGATGCGCGAGGTTCTGGAGACCGACCAGTCCTTCGTCTTCTTCCAGGAAAAACCGGTTGGCGATCCCGCGCTCGGCAGCGACGGCAGCGAAGGCGTTGCGCTGACACCGGGCGCGAGCCTGGCCGTGGATGCGCATCTGCATCCCTTGGGCGCGCCGTTCTATGTGGCGACCAGCACAGCGGATACCGAGGCAGGCATGATGGTTCCGGTGCTGGCGCGTCTGCTTGTTGCCCAGGATACTGGCGGCGCCATCCGTGGACCTGTGCGCGGCGACGTGTTCTGGGGCCTCGGCCCGCAAGCCGAAACCATGGCTGGCAAGATGACCGCACGGGGAAGGTTCTATGTATTCCTGCCAAAGCCCGTAGCGGAGCGGCTTCCGTGAGCCGTCGCCTGACGAGCGATACCGAGCGCGCGGAATTCGAAAGCGCGTTCCGCGAGGCGCGCCCGCTGACTCCAGCGGTGGCGAAACGCGCCGCGCCCGTCATTTCCAAGGCGCGCGCGCCATCCGGCATAGACGGCGGCACCGCACGGGCGATGCGCAAGGGCGCACTTGAGCCCGAAGCACGTCTCGACCTGCACGGCATGACGGAGACCGCGGCGCACCGCGCTCTGACGACCTTTCTGCGCGAGGCACAGGCGCGCGGCTTGCGCTTTGTGATCATCGTCACAGGCAAGAGCACGCCCGATCCGCATGCGCCGTTCGAGATGGGTGGTGATCGCCGAGGCGTGCTCAAGGAAATGACGCCGCGCTGGCTGCGGGAACCGGAACTGTCCGGCTTCATTGTCGATTTGCGCACCGCCCACCGCCGACATGGCGGCGCCGGCGCGCTCTATGTCTATCTGCGGAAGAAGCCACGATGAGACAGCGTTTCCGGACGATCACGGTCGAGACCAAGGGCCCGGGGCTCGTGGAATTCACCGGCCATGCCGCCGTTTTCGCCGGTGCCTCGGCGATCGAGAACGGACTGCTCACCTGCTTCGCCAGGCACACCTCTGCGTCGTTGCTGATCCAGGAGAACGCCGATCCCGACGTTCTACGCGACCTGGAGACCTTCATGTTGCGGCTGGTGTCGCGCGATCCCAAGAGCTATCGCCA
The DNA here is from genome assembly GCA_050728855.1 of Rhizomicrobium sp. Lineage (GTDB taxonomy): Bacteria > Pseudomonadota > Alphaproteobacteria > Micropepsales > Micropepsaceae > Rhizomicrobium. Next base: position 119,848 of record JBOHKI010000001.1, read on the forward strand.
CACGACCGAAGGTCCGGACGACATGCCCAGCCATATCCGCGCGGCGCTGACGCAAACCTCGCTGTCGATTCCGGTCGAGAACGGCAAGCTTGCGCTCGGAACCTGGCAAGGCCTGTATCTGTGGGAACACCGCGACGCGCCGCACAGCCGCGAAGTGCTGCTCCATCTGATCGGTGAGTAGTCGTTCGCCACTGCTCCGCAGCGAGGGCAATAAAGTTACAGCAATCCCGCCTTCTCGGAGAGCGTCCTGAGCGATGCATCCGGCCTCGCGCCGTAGTGCGAGATGACCTCCGCCGCCGTCAGCGCTCCGAGCTTGCCGCATGTGGCGAGGTCCAGATTGTGCGTTAGGCCATAAAGGAACCCGGCCGCGAACTGGTCGCCGGCGCCGGTGGTATCGATCACCCGCGCGACGGGCGCCGCGTCGATTACGTGTACTTCGCCGTCCCGCGCCACGACGCAGCCCTTCTCGGAGCGCGTCAGGGCCGCGATTCCTTTCCAGGGCCGCATGGCCTGGAAGACGTGATCGAAATCCTCCACTTCGAACAGCGCCTTGGCCTCGTCCTCGTTGGCGAAAACGATGTCGAGGTCCTTGTGCAGAAGCGCCAGGAATTCCGTGCGGTAGCGCCCGACGCAGAACGGATCGGAGAGCGTCAGCGCCACCTTGCCACCCGCCTGCTTCGCCGCGGCGATAGCCTTGGCGATGGCTGCCTTGGCCTCGGGCGCGTCCCATAGGTAACCCTCGATATAGAGGACCGCCGACGCCGCGATGGCATTCTCGTCGATGTCGCCCGGAGCCAACTCGCGGCTCGCGCCCAGATAGGTGTTCATACTGCGATGGCCGTCCGGGGTAACCGCGATCAGGGAGCAGGCGGTGGGCGGACCGCCCGTGGCCATATGGGTGGAGAAATGGACACCGGTTTCATTCATGCTGGCGGCGAAACTCGACCCCAGCCGGTCATGCTTCACCTTGCCGACGAAAAGGCCAGTGCCGCCCAGCGAGGCGAGGCCCGCCATGGTATTGGCCGCCGATCCGCCGGCGATCTCGCGCGGCGCAGGAAAGGCCGCGTAGAGCGTATCGGCCCGGTGTTCGTCGATCAGGGTCATGACCCCTTTGGCGATGTTGTGGGTGAGCAGAAAAGCGTCGTCCACCGGCGCGATCACATCCACAATTGCGTTGCCGAGGCCGGCCACGTCGTATTTATGCCGCAAGAATGACTCCCAATTCCGTGCGGGACTCCCGATAGAGGAGGAAAGGCATGTTCGCAAGCTTCGGCCGGGCGCTGGCGACGGTGTTCGATCCCGCTTTCTTCGGCGTCATCGCCAAGGCTCTGATCCTGACGCTGGCGCTGTTCGTGGCCGCGTTCCTGGGGCTGCAATGGGGCCTTGCGCATCTGCCGGAGCTGCACTGGCCATGGCTCAATTGGGCGGTTAACGTCATCGCGTCGCTGGGTCTGATCGTACTTCTGTTCGTCGCGGGCGCCCCAGTCGCGGCTCTGTTCGGATCGTTCTTCTTCGATGGCGTGGCGAAATCGATCGAGGCGCGCTACTACCCGGACGATGCACCCGCGAACGGAGCTGCGCTTGCCGCGAGCCTGTTCACCGCGCTGCGCTTCGCCGGCCTCGTCATCGTGGTGACGCTGGCGTTGCTGCCCGTGGACGTCGCGCTGCCCGGGGTAGGAAGTGCTGCATCGCTGGTGGCGGATGGCTGGCTCCTGGGACGGCAATATTTCGAGCTCGCGGCGCTCCGGCACCTGTCCCGCGGTGAAACGGATGCCATGCGCCGCCGCCACGGCTTCGCCATCCTGGCCGGAGGCATCGTCCTGTCGCTTTTGACCTATATTCCGTTTGCCGATCTCATTGCGCCGTTGTTCGGGGCCGCGCTAATGACTCATCTGTTCAAGTTCTACCAGCATCGGGAATCGCACGCATGATCCGTCCAGTCTTTGCCCTTTGCGCCTGTATCCTGCTGGCGGCCTGCGCCGCGCCCGGCCAGCGCGTGGCGCTGCCGTCCGCGCCGCCGCCCGGCGAGCCGGGCAATGTCGCGGGTCTCTCGCCGGCCCAGATCCGCGTCGCCTTCGGCGAGCCCGCCTTCGTGCGCAAGGACGGCAAGACGGAAATCTGGCGCTACGACGGAGCGGTGTGCAAAGGCTTCTTTTTCTTTTCTCCCTCCGATGCAGGCCTCAGCGTGCGCCACGTTGAGACCGTCCCGCGCGGCCACGCCATTGCCGCCGATTCCGGTTGCTTGAATTCGCTGCTGATCCGCAAGACCGTACCGACATCCTAGGACGGAATTGTTCACACGGAGCCTCTGTGGCCCAGCGCGACTCGCTATTCCTTCTTGAGGTCGGCCGGCCGCGTCTTGTCCTCGTAGCGGCACAGGTCGCGGACCACGCAAACGGGGCATAGCGGCTTGCGGGCGATGCACGTGTAGCGGCCGTGCAGGATCAGCCAATGATGCGCGTGAAGTTTGAATTTGTTCGGCACGATCTTCTCCAGCGCGAGCTCCACCTCGAGCGGAGTCTTGCCGGGCGCCAATCCCGTCCGGTTTGAGACGCGGAAGATGTGGGTGTCCACCGCGATGGTGGGCTGGCCGAATGCCACGTTGAGCACGACGTTCGCCGTCTTTCGTCCGACACCGGGCAGTTCCTGAAGCGCGTCGCGATCGCGCGGCACCTTGCCGTCATGCCGCTCGATCAGCATGCGTGACAACGCGATTACGTTCTTCGCCTTGGTGCGAAAGAGCCCGATGGTCTTGATGCAGCTCTCGAGCCTGCGCACGCCCAGCTTGAGCATCTTCTGTGGCGTGTCGGCGATCTTGAACAGCGGTTCCGTCGCCTTGTTCACGCTTTTGTCGGTCGCCTGCGCGGAGAGCACGACAGCGACCAGTAGTGTGTAGGGATTGACGGAGACGAGCTCCGTCTTGGGCGACGGAATCTCCGCGGCCAGCCGCGCGAAGAAAGTTTCCGCTTCCTGTTTGGTGAACCGCCGCATCTGAGCCTGCGCTTAACATTTGCGGAGGAACATTCCAAGCCGGGCTTGCCCGGAACGATGTCCGGCGCGCGCCCGTTATTTCAAGGCTCCCAAGAGAGGAGGAAGCGATGAGGAAATTTGCAATTGGCGCCGCCCTGGCGGGCGCGCTGATGCTGTCGGGTTGCGGCACGACCACGGGCGATCGCGCAGTGTCCGGCGGCCTGCTCGGCGCTGGTGCCGGCGCGGCTATCGGTTCGCTGAGCGGCAATGCCGGCGCGGGCGCTGTGATCGGCGGTGTCGCCGGCGCGGCGCTGGGCGCTACGACCGATCCCTGCACGCTCAATCTGGGCGATCCCTGGTGGCGCGATCATGGCGGTGAGCGCGCATATCATGAGCGCTGCGATCGGCGCTGATGTGTGACGCCGACATGAGCCCTTGTCACGGCGCCGGTGTGGCCGCATGATTTCGGCCATGTCCGGCGCCGATCCCGTCCTGCTCGATGCCACCCTGAGGCCCAATCCGGCGATGAATGCGCGCACGCTGGGCGCCATCGTCGGGGTGGTCGCGGCGATCAATCTCCTCTTCGCGCTATCGTTTGTCCTGCGCGGAGCTTGGCCCATTGCTCCGTTCTTGGGGCTTGACGTGCTACTGCTGGCCTGGGCTTTCCGCGAAAGCCGCATCGCCGCACTTGCGTTCGAGCACGTCACGCTGACGACCTCGCGATTGCTCGTGGCACGGCATCCGTCCCGGGGCGCGCCCTCGAATGTGGCACTCAATCCCTATTGGGTGCGGGTCGACTACCGCGCCGAAGGCGAGGACGAAAAGGTCACGACTGCCCCACTGCTGTTGACCAGCCACGGGAAATCGATCCAGATCGGCGCCTTTCTCGGGGCGGCCCAGCGGGCCGATTTCGCGAGGCGGCTCAAGGGTGCCCTCCAACGGGCGCGGAATTCCTGACGGCAGGATTGTTCCGCAAGTTTCGGGTGGGATAGGCTGCCGGCTACGCCTATCTATCCGGGCATGAACGCGATGATCCAAGACCTCGAAGCTGGCCAAGCCTACCGCAGCATGGGCCGCGCCATCCGCTATCTTTCCGAAAACTACGCCCGCCAGCCGAGCCTGGACGAGGCGGCGGAGGCCGTCGGGCTCTCGCCGTTCCACTTTCAGCGTCTGTTCACCCGCTATGTCGGGGTCAGCCCCAAGAGCTTCGTGGGTCATCTCACGCTCGCCCGCGCCAAAGCGGAATTGCAGGATGGCGCCAGTGTGCTGGATGCGGCGCTCGAAGCCGGGTTGTCCGGCCCATCGCGATTGCACGACCTTTGCCTGAAGATCGAAGCCATGACGCCGGGCGATTATGCCCGCGGCGGCGAAGGACTCGTCATCGACTATACCTTCAGCGACTGTCCATTCGGCCTGGCGCTGGCGATGGCCACGCAGAAGGGCCTGTGTGGCTTCGCATTCGGCGATGAGGGGGAAGAGGGCGCGATGCTCGCCGACATGAAGGCGCGTTGGCCCAAGGCGCGCTATCGCGAAAATCCCACGCGCATGGACGACATCGCGCAGCGCATCTTCGCACGCGAGGGCGAAATCGGGCTGCATCTCCTGGGCACGCCGTGGCAGATCAAAGTGTGGCAGGCGCTCCTGGCGATCCCCGAAGGCAAGGTGACGACCTACGGCAATCTCGCGACGAACATTTCGGACAAGAAGGCCTCGCGCGCGGTCGGAACCGCCGTGGGCCGCAATCCGATCTCCTGGCTGATACCCTGCCATCGCGTGCTGGGCAGCGATGGGGCGTTGCACGGCTATCACTGGGGTCTCGCCCGCAAGCGCGCCATGCTGGCGGTGGAAGCCGCGCGCCGGGCGGCCTGAGACCTCAAAGGCCCAGCACGTCGCTCATCGCGTAAAGGCCGGGTTTCTTGCCAAGGCCCCATTTGGCGGCCGCCAGCGCGCCGAGCGCGAAGATTTCGCGATCTTCCGCGACGTGGCGCAAAACGATCCGCTCGTGGGGCCCTGCCAAGATGACCTCGTGCTCGCCCACCACGGTGCCACCGCGCAGGCTCGCGAATCCGATCGTGCCGTCGCTGCGCGGACCGTCTGGCGCACGCGTCTTGAGCGGGACATTCCGAGCTTGCGTGACGGCATCGCCCAAGAGCTTGGCGGTGCCGGACGGCGCGTCCACCTTCATTCGGTGATGCATCTCCACGATCTCGACGTCGAACCCGGGCAGCGCCCTGGCGGCCTGTTTGGCCAGCGCCGCCAGCAGATTGACGCCGAGACTCATGTTTCCGGATTTTATGATCACGGCATGGCGCGCGGCGGCGCGGATTTTCGTGTCGTCGTCATCGGAGAATCCGGTCGTGCCGATGACATGGACGATACGGGCCTGCGCCGCCAGCGCCGCGAGCGCGACGGAATTGGCCGGCGTGGTGAAATCGAGCAACGCTTGCGCGGCCGCGATGGCGGCAAGCGGATCGTCGTGGCGCGTCAGCGCCGCGGTGAGCGTGAAGCTCGCGTCTGCCGCGATGGCACGCACCAGCGCCCGGCCCATGCGGCCGGCGGCGCCCGCGACGACGGTCTTGATCGGCATACTGTCACCCATGCGCCATGTGCTCGACAAAGTACTGCACAACCGCCTGACCGAACCATGGCACGGTCGGAATCAGGATATAGGCCGCGACGCGCACCAGCGTCGACTGATCGAACGGCCATTCCGGCGCGTCGGCGATGCGCTTTTCGAAAGCCAGCAGTCCGTGCAGGCGGGTGGCGGCGTGATCGTCATGGGCGAGGCGGGCGCGCATGGCCTCGATCTGACCGCGGATGTGTTCCAGTTCCGCGCGCTTGGCTGCCAGGATCTGGCGGTGGATGCGGCTCATGATACTGATGAAAAGCGCCAGGCCCATGATGGCGCAGGCCGCTATCAGCGCGATGGTAAGCCAATTGAGATCGCCGCCGACAAAAAACAGGCAGGCCACCGCGCTGATGACGAACCAGATCAGCGACGAACGCGCCGCTGAGCGCCCCAGCACCGCCAGCGTATCGGTCCTCAGCAGATCGATCTGAAGCTCAGCACCCAGCGTTCGGGCGTAGCTTTGGCTTCCGGCGCGGGTCATCTCCACGCCGCGCGTGAACAGCACGATCATGAACGTGTTGACCCCCGCGTACCACGCCATGGTCAGGGGCGGGATGATGTGGCCTTCGCGGTATTCGCTCCACCGGATCACCGCGCTGATGGCGAGCCCGATGGCGATGCCGATGAGTGTCGAGCGCGCCATCCTGAGCCTGGGCGGCGCAAGGCTGGTAACGGCCCGCGCGCTTTTGATGCCGCCAGACAGGATGCGCGCATAGTCCGGCGCGTCGCGAGCCTCGGCGAGACGCACATAGCGCTGCATGGCAAGTGCCGTGCAGCAGAGCAGCGACAGCACGATGGCGGGCCAGGTTGCGGTGGTGAACGCGAAGCGCGCGCCGCTGGCATCGCGTGACAGGATTTCCACATGCTCGAGCAAGGCCACCGCGAGAAAAGCGCCGAAAAGCAGCACGAACACGACAATGGTGGTGGTGAAGATGCCGAAGGGCGAGCGCATGTAGAGCTGCTGCTCGAACGGCAGTCCTGCCGGTGAAGGCTTGGTCGGTATTGCGGCCGGGGCGTCGCTCATGGCCGCGAGCTTAGCCTGATTTGCTCAGACCGTGGTGTCCACGCTGGCGCCGGGCTCCGACGCGGGCGGCGGGGGTGCTGCCACCGTCACCATCGCCGGCCGAAGCAGCCGGTCGCCGATGACGTAGCCGGTCTGGACCACGTTCATGATCGTGCCCTGAGGCTTGCCGTGGCCAGGGACCTGGGCGATGGCCTGGTGCAGGTTGGGATCGAATTTCGCGCCCTCGGTGTCGATCTGACGGACCCCGTAGCGCTCCAGCGTGGAGAGAAGCTGGCGCTCCGTCGCCTCCACGCCCTCGATCACGGCCTTGATCTGGGGATCGGCCGCCTCTCGCTTTTCGGGCGGCGAGGCCGCAAGCGCGCGGGCGAAATTGTCGGCGATGCCCACCATGTCGCGGGCGAAGCCGGCGATGGCGTACTGGCTCGCGTCCTGCTTTTCGCGCTCGGCGCGGCGGCGCAGGTTCTCCGTATCGGCTAGCGCACGCAGGAGCCGGTCCTTGAGCTCGGCGATCTGAACATCGGGGGAATCGGGCCCTTCCGCGGCTGCGCCGTTGGTCTGCGGTTCGGTGGGTTCGTCGTTGTCGTTCATGTTGGTTCTCGATCAGGCGAGCAGGCGGCTCACGACTTTGGCGGTGTGGTCGACCATGGGGATGATGCGGGCATAGTTGAGGCGCGTGGGACCGAGCACGGCGATCACGCCCACCACCTTGCCTGCGGCGTTGGCGTAGGGGGCCGCCACGATGGACGATCCGGAAAGGCTGAACAGCCGGTTCTCCGACCCGATGAAGATGCGCACACCGTCGCCCTGCCGAGCCAGCTCTAGAAGGCGGATCAGGTCGTTCTTGCGCTCGATGTCGTCGAAGAGATTGCGGATGCGCTCAAGATCGCCTTGCGCCTCCACGCTTTGCAGCAGGTGCGAGGCGCCGCGCACGATGAGGATCTTCTCCTCCACCGCCTCGGCGCCTTCGGACTGCCTGGCCAGCGTCGCAAGCCCTTCGGCGACGATCTTCTTGGTCAGCGCATCGAGCTCGGCGCGTTCGCTTTCCAGCTCCTCGACGATGACGCCGCGCGCGGCCTCCAGCGTGCGGCCGCGCAGGCGGGTGGAGAGATAGTTCGAGGCTTCGGCCAGTACCGAGGTCGGCAGACCAGCCGGCGTCTCGATGACGCGGTTCTCGACCTGGCCGTCCTCGCCCACGATGACCACCAGCGCCTTGCCGGGCGACACGGGCACGAATTCGACATGGCGCAACGCGCTATCCTGCTTGGGTGCCACGACGAGGCCGGCGCATCGCGACAGGCCGGACAACATCAGGCTGGCCTGCGTCAGCACGTCCTCGATGCCGCGATTCTGGTCGCGCAGGCGCGCTTCGATTTGCGCACGCTCCTGCGGCGCCAACTCGCCGATTTCGAGGAGGCCATCTACGAACAGGCGCAGGCCCTTCTCGGTGGGCACGCGTCCGGCCGAGGTGTGGGGTGCGGTCAGAAGCCCCATACTCTCCAAATCCGCCATCACGTTGCGGATGGAAGCCGGCGAAAGCGAGTGCGGCAGGCGCTGGGACAGGGTGCGCGAACCCACCGGTTCGCCGGAGGTGAGGAACGCGTCCACCAGATGGCGGAATATCTCGCGCGGGCGCTCACCGAGCTCGGCGGCCAGCAGGCGGTTGGGGTCGAGGGGTGGCACGCTCATTGTAAGCCTTTGTAATACCTTATTCTTTTCGAACTGCGACAATCGTTCGTTGCGCCGGGCCCGGGCCAAGGCTAGGTAGCCGCAGATAACAACGACTTCAAGGGTACCAAGATGCGCCCATCCGGCCGCGCCGCCGACCAGTTGCGTACCGTCAGCCTCGAAATGGGCGTGGCCAAACATGCCGAGGGTTCATGCCTCGTCAAATTCGGCGATACCCATGTGCTGTGCACGGCGAGCCTGGAAGAATCCACGCCATCGTTCCTGCGCGGCTCTGGAAAGGGCTGGGTGACGGCGGAATACGGCATGCTGCCGCGCTCCACGCATGACCGGATGCGCCGGGAGGCGGCCCAGGGCAAGCAATCCGGCCGCACGCAGGAGATCCAGCGCCTGATCGGGCGCAGCTTGCGTGCCGTCGTCGACATGGCGGCGCTGGGCGAGAAGCAGATCGCGATCGATTGCGACGTACTCCAGGCCGACGGCGGTACGCGCACGGCGTCGATCACTGGCGGCTTCGTCGCGCTGTCGCAATGCATCGCCTTCATGAAGAAGACCGGGATGGTGACCAAGCCAGTGATCAAGGACCACGTGGCGGCCATCTCATGCGGCATCTGGCGCGGGACGCCGGTACTGGACCTCGACTACGACGAGGATTCCAGCGCGGAGACCGACGCGAATTTCGTGCTCACCGGCCGCGGCGGCCTCGTGGAGATTCAGGGCACGGCCGAAGGCGCGCCGTTCTCTGATGAGGAATTTGCATCCCTGCTCAGGCTTGCGCGCAAGGGCGTGACCGAGCTGGTGGCGCTTCAGAAACGGGCTCTGGGATGAAGCTCGCGCCTGGTTCCACGCTGGTCGTCGCCACGCACAATCCAGGCAAGCTGGTGGAAATTCGCGACCTGCTCGCGCCCTTCGCGCTGAACGCGAAGAGTGCGGGTGAATTGGGATTGCCCGAACCGGAAGAAACGGGCGAAACCTTCGCTGCCAACGCCGAACTGAAGGCACGCGCCGCCGCCGATGCGAGCGGGTTTCCCGCGCTCGCCGATGATTCCGGCCTCGCGGTCACCGCGCTCGATGGCGCGCCGGGAATCTATTCGGCGCGCTGGGCGGGCGAGAACAAGGACTTCGCTTCGGCGATGGCGCGCGTGAAGAATCTTCTGCACGAGACGGGTGCGCGCGATTCATCCGCGAAATTTATCTGCGCGCTTGCGCTGGCCGAGCCCCGCGGCGCCACTCAGATATTCGAGGGCGAAGCGCGGGGCCATCTCGAATTCCCGCCGCGCGGTGCGCGCGGCTTCGGTTACGACCCCATCTTCGTGAAGGATGGCATGGCGCAAACTTTCGGTGAAATTGATCCCGCCCGGAAGCACTCGATCAGCCACCGCGCCATGGCCTTCGAAAAGCTTGCCGGCTGGCTGAAGGCCAATCGATGAGCGCGAATTCCATGAACGATCCCGGCTTCGCCATCTATGTCCATTGGCCGTTCTGTGCGGCGAAGTGCCCGTATTGCGACTTCAACTCGCATGTCCGTTCCGAGATCGACGAGGTGGGGTGGACGGACGCGATTTTGCGCGAACTGGAGTGTACCGCGTCGCTCCAGGACAGCGCGCGTCCTGTCGTGCGCACGATCTTCTTCGGCGGTGGCACGCCGTCACTAATGCGCGGTCGCTCGGCCGGCGCGGTGCTCGACAAGATCGCGAGCCTCTGGCCCGTGGCGAACGATGTGGAAGTGACGCTGGAATCCAATCCCGCCAGCGCGGACGCCGCGCGATTCCGCGACTATCGCGCGGCGGGCGTGAACCGGCTGTCGCTCGGTGTGCAGGCGTTGAACGATGCCGATCTGAAATTCCTCGGCCGCCTGCACGATTTGGCCGAAGCCAAGGCTGCGCTCGCAACGGCAATGGCTGCCTTCAATCGTGTTTCGCTCGATCTCATCTATGCGCGCCCGCAGCAGACGCCGCAGCAATGGCGCGGCGAACTGGAAGAGGCGCTGGACTTTGGTACGGAGCATCTGTCGCTCTATCAGCTGACCATTGAACCGGCGACGCCGTTCGCGACATTGGCGAGGTCTGGCGCGCTGCGCATTCCCGACGACGACTGCGCCGCTGCGCTCTACGAGATCACGCAGGAATTGACGGAGTGCGCCGGTCGTCCGGCCTATGAGATTTCCAATCACGCGATGCCGGGCGCGGAGTGCCGGCACAATCTCGTCTATTGGCGTTATGGCGATTATGTAGGCGTCGGCCCCGGCGCGCATGGCCGCTTGACGCTCGGCGGCAGGCGCTTCGCCACCATCAATGAAAAGCTCCCAGAACGCTGGCGCGAAGCCGTGGCGCGTGCGGGTCATGGCATGGCCGAGAAAGTGGAAATCCCGTCTGCAGACGCGGCGCGCGAGCATCTTCTTATGAACTTGCGCCTTGCCGAGGGAATTGACCTCGATGCCTATCGCGGGCGTTGGGGCACGGAGATCGATGCCGTGAGCATCGCGGCGCTCGCACGCGAAGACCTGTTGGCAGCACGGGATGGACGCATCGCCGCCACGCCGCGCGGGCGGCTGTTGTTGAACGCGGTGATCGAAGTGTTGGCGGCCTAGCTGCCATTCGCCTGGAACGTCGCCGGCGCCGGGCTCACTGTCTGGAAGCCGTCGGGCTGGACGCCAAGTACGGCGAGGCCGCGCTCGGAGGTGCCGTCCGGATTGAAGCGGAAGATCCCGTTCACGCCCGCAAAGCCGTTCGGATCGGCCAGTGCGGCCGGAGTGAAGCGGTGATACGGCGTACCGGACGCCAGCAGCGCCGCCAGCGAGACCGCGTCGTAGGAGAGCGTGGCCAGCTGCGGCGGGCTCGTCGTGAACATCGATTTGTATTTCGTCTCGAACGCAGCGTCCGCCAAAGGCGAGGGCGCGGCGAACCAGCCTCCGGCGAGCGCGGATTCATGCGCGTTGGCCGGATCGTCCCAGAGTCCGGTGCCCAGCAGCTTGATGGCCTTGCCGTCGACACCGGCTGCGGCCAGTTGTGGTGCGGCCGTGCGCAGCGCATTGCCGCCCTCGGCCACCAGCAACGCATCGGGTTTCGTGGCCACGGCGGCGCGTGCCGGCTCGACCAGCCCGTCCGGCGTCGGCGCATAGCGCTCGATGTCGGTCACATGGCCGCCCTTGGCTTCGACTTCCTGCTTGAACGCTTCGACGACGCGGTCGCCATACGCGGTCTGCGGCGCCAGGGCCGCGAAGCTGGTGCGTCCCTGCGCGGACGCGAAATCGATCACCCGGCGTACTTCGGCACCTGGCTGGAAGCTCAGAAGATAGACGCCGTCGCCCGCGACCGTGCGGTCGGTGGAGAACGCAATCACAGGTACTCCGCGGTCCCGCGCGATAGGCGCCACGGCGGTGACCGATCCGGAAAACAGCGGTCCGATGATGATCTCCACCCCCTGGCTCAGCAGGCTGCGGGCGCCGTTGGCGGCGGCGTCCGGCGAACCACCTTCATCGGCGGTTATCAGGATGATGTTGGGGTTATGGGCATCATAGAGCGCGAGCTCCGCGGCCTTGAGCATGCTCTGGGCCAGCGCGCGCGTGGCGGCTGAACCGTTGGAGAAGGGCAGGAGGAGGCCCACGCGCACGGGCGTCCCCGTGGGGCTGTTCGGCAGGCGTAGGAAATCCGGGGAATCCGCGACGAGCGGATGGGTCGAGGGCGTGACCGGTCCGGTAGCAACGGGCGCCGGTGCGGGCGGGGGCGGCGGTGGCGCGGGGTTCACGCAAGCCGCCACACTCGCCACCAGCGCAACGATGGCGCAAACTCGCCATGCGGAGCGAGCGAATGAAACGGTCGAAACCTTCATCTGGGGACTCATCGGGCGATCCATCGGGCGGCAATCTTGCCTGGCAACCGGGCGAAATTAAGCCGGGCCGGACGGAATCGCAAAGCCCGCTGGCGCCGGGGCTGTACCTGACCGCCACGCCTATCGGCCACGCCCGCGACATTTCCCTTCGCGCGCTGGACGTGCTGCGCGGCTGCGATGCGATCGCCGCGGAGGATACCCGCGTCACCGCCAAGCTTCTGGCCATCCACGGCGTGTCGAAACCGCTCACCGCGTACAACGACCATAATGCCGTGCGCGAGCGGCCGAAGCTGCTGGGGCGGCTGCGGCAGGGCGCGCGGATCGCTTTGGTGAGCGATGCGGGAACCCCGCTGGTCGCGGATCCCGGTTACAAGCTGGTCCGGGAAGCCATTGCTGACGGCATCTCCGTGCATGCCGTACCCGGCGCCTCGGCCGCATTGGCGGCCTTGTCACTTTCAGGGCTGCCGACCGACCGGTTCCTGTTCGCCGGGTTCCTGCCGCCCAAATCGGCCGCGCGGCGCAGCACGCTCGCGGAACTCAAATCCCTGTCCGCAACCTTGGTCTTTTTCGAATCCCCCCATCGTCTTTCGGAGTGTTTGGCGGATATGGTCGGCATATTGGGCGGGCGCGCAGTGGCAGTGGCGCGGGAACTCACGAAGCTTCATGAGGAATGCCGCCGCGGCGATCTGGCCGGGCTCGCGGCGCACTACGCGGCCGCCGATCCGCCCAAGGGCGAAATCACCATCGTCGTGGGTCCGCCGGTGGAATATGCGCCCGACACAACGCTAGCCGACTCGCTGCTGGACAAGGCTTTGGCCTTCATGCCGGTGCGCGCGGCCGCGGAACTGGTTGCGGAAGCCACCGGCCAGTCGCGGCACGCGCTCTACGAACGCGCCCTTGGCCGGAAGGACAGACCGTGAGCCTCGCGGCGCGGCAGGCGGCCGAAAAGCGCGGGCGGCGCGGGGAAGGGCTGGCGGTGCTGCTGCTCACGCTCAAGGGCTATCGGATCCTTGGGCGGCGCGTGCGCACCAAACTGGGCGAGATCGACCTGGTGGCGCGGGCGCCGTCGGGCCTGGTCTGTTTCGTTGAGGTCAAGGCCCGGGAAGACGAAGACACGGCGCTGCGCTCCATCAAACCCCGGCAGCGCCATCGCATCGCGCGCGCCGCCTCCCTATATCTGGCTTCGCGGCCGGGGCTGGCGGCGAAGGGTTTTCGCTTCGACGTCGTCACGGTTACGGGGAAAGGCCGGCTGGGCTGGCCGCTGCACGCGCGGGACGTCTGGCGGCCGGACACGCCGTGAGGCAAATTCGGGCATGGACGATCCGGCGGATTATCTGCGCGAGCTGGGCCAGGCGGGCGAAGGTCCGCACGACATCGCCACCGCCGCCCTGATGCTGGCCGCGCTCGACCATGCCGGAAGGCCGCTCAAGCCCTATCGCGAGCATTTGGCGGACATTGCCGAACATGCGCGGTCCGAAGCCCGGCTGTCGCTGCATGTCGAGGATGGTGCGCGCGCTTTGTCCGCCCTGATGGTGGGGCGCTACGGCTATGACGGCGACCGGCTGGACTACGACGACCCAAAGAACGCCGACTTCATGCAGGTGATCGACCGCCGCCGCGGACTGCCGGTGGCACTGGGCATTCTCTACATCCATGCCGCGCGGGCCGCGGGCTTCGAAACTGTGGGGCTGACTTCGCCCGGGCATTTTCTTCTGCGCATCTCCCTGCGCGGACACGAGGCGCTGCTCGATCCATTCAACGGCGGCGCCGCGATCGATCTGGAGAAGCTGGGCGCGCCGCCGGGCATGGGCGCACCGTCGGCGGAAGATCCCAGGCTCGCCGAACCCGTCGGCGATGTCGACGTCCTGCTGCGGCTCGAGAACAATCTCAAGCTGCGCGCTCTCAATGCCGGCGAGCGCGTGCGCGCGCTGGAGGTCGCCAAGCGCATGGTCTTGATCGCGCCGCGCAAGCCCGAACTTTGGATCGATCTCGCCCGCCTGAACGAAGCCAATGGCGCGCTGGGCGCGGCGCAGAAGTCCTATGAGGCCTGTCTCACGCTTGCGAAACAGGGCCAGGGCCTGCACAACGAAGCCGCGCTCGCGCTCAATGCGCTCAAGCGCAGACTCAATTAGGAGCATCCATGGCGCTCACTGTCGCGATCCAGATGGACCCAGTCGAGCGGATCGACATTCGGGGCGATTCAACTTTCGCGCTGGCGCTTGAGGGCCAGGCCCGCGGCCACGAACTCTCCTATTACGGCCCGCGCGACCTCACCTTCCGCGACGGCGCGGTAACCGCGCGCATACGGCCGTTGAGCGTGCGCGACATCCAGGGCGATCATTTCACGGCGGGCGAACCCGCGGTGCGCGATCTTTCGGCTATGGACGTGGTGCTGATGCGCCAGGATCCGCCGTTCGACATGGCCTACATCACGGCGACCCATGTCCTGGAGCGCATCCATCCCAAGACCCTGGTGGTGAACGATCCGTTCCATGTGCGTAACGCGCCGGAGAAACTGTTCGTCACCCTGTTCAAGGACCTGATGCCGCCGACACTGATCACGTCCGACCGCGAAGAGATTCGCAGGTTCCGCGCCGACCACAAGGACATCATCCTGAAACCGCTCTACGGCAACGGAGGCGCCGGCGTGTTCCGCGTCAAGGCCGACGACGAGAACCTGGGCGCCATGCTGGAGATGTTCACCGCTTTCTATCGGGAGCCGGTGATCGTGCAGCGCTACGTGCCAGAGGTGCGCAAGGGCGACAAGCGCATCATCTTGGTTGACGGCGTGGCCGCGGGCGCGATCAACCGCGTGCCGGCGCAGGGCGAGGCGCGGTCCAACATGCATGTCGGCGGCAAGGCTGAGCCAACGACGCTGACCGCGCGCGAGCAGGAAATCTGCGACGCGCTGGGTCCGGAGCTGAGGGCGCGGGGCCTTATCTTCACCGGCATTGACGTCATCGGCGACTACCTGACCGAAATCAACGTCACCTCGCCCACTGGCATCCGCGAAGTGAAGCGCTTCGGCGGCGCCGATATCGCCGCTTTGATCTGGGACGCGATAGAGGCAAAGGTGTAAGGCTACTTCAGCACCGCTCTGGAAATAGTCCGCAGGCAATTGCGTCTTCGGTCATATCGAGCGTGCCGTCATCCGGGCCTTCACGAGCGCATCGGCACGAAGCAGCTCCAAAATGACGCGGGCAAATTGGCACTGGCGACCGTGCGCACGAGACTCGCCGGCGCCATGGTGTCATTCGGTGCGAGGATGGGCAAAAACTAGCGGAAGCGGCCCTGATATCGCGAGCTCATATTGTTCACCGGGAAGTAGATGAAAACGTCCGTGGTGCCGAACTGGCGGTCGATGACCGCGCCGTTGCCGATCTTCCCGCCCGCGCGCACATAGCCCTTGATCAGCGGCGGCAGCGCCTTGATCGCCTCCTTGGGATCGATGGCGTCCTTGGGCATCAGATTCATTTCGACAAACTGGTCGGGCCGCGCGCGCACGGGGATGTGGCCGGGCATGGCGCAGAAATGATGCAGATAGGAGAGCGGCAGCTTCCACACTTGAGGGTCGGTGCCGGGGAAGGAGGCGCAGCCGAACATCAGGTCGGTGGAGAAGCGATCGTTGAAAACGCCAAGGCCGCGCCAGAGCAATTGCAACGTCGCGGGCTTGGTACGATAGGCCTTGAGCACGCAGGAGCGGCCGAGTTCGAGCAGCTTGGAGCCCTTCTCCACCCCGGCGATTAGCGCCGTGATGTCAAACTCGCCGCCGGTGTAGAAGCCGCCGGCCCGGCGCGCGTCTACATCGCGCATCATGCGGTAGGTGCCGACAACGCGCGGCTGTCCGTCGTCGTCCTGCGCATCGCGGTCGACGACGAGCAGGTGATCGCAGAAATTGTCGAAGTGATCGAAGTCGCGCCGCTCCATGCGCATGCCCGGCGACGGGGTCGCGCTCATCTCCTCATAGAAGACGTGATAGCGCAGGCGCTGCGCCGCCTCGATTTCGGCGTCGGTCTCCGCGAGGCGGACTTCCAGCGATCCCCAGCTGGCAAGTACCGGCCATTGGGCAAAGCGCCCCTCGGCTGGACCTGGCTCGTGAATGTTGACCAAACGCTGCGTCCCTGCTGGCGGCGAATCGCCGGCCTCTGAAGCTCTACGTCTTTAGCGTGACAATTCTACCCGTCCGGCCTGGCTGAGGCAAATGCAAGGCTCGGGAGAGTGACGCCAAGGTCATGAATTGGTTGATGTTTCCGTTTTGTGACGGTGTGCCCGTCTCTTAAGAGATGGGATGCGCCAGCGGCCCGGCAAGCCCCATGTCAATCCGGGCCGCCACGCAGCGCCTGGGGCTCCCGGCGATACACCAGATAGACCAGCAGCATCGCCGGCACTCCTGTCAGAGCCGTGGTGATGAAAAAGGGCACGAAGCCCACGACCTTGTCCGGCAGACTGGCGATCAATGGCCCCGTAAGGCCGCGATGCGCCGCGAACCAGTCGACGATTATCCCCGACAGCCCGCCAAGCAGCTTGCCCGGCAGGGCATAGAAGGAACTGAACAGCGCGTATTGCGTCGCGGTGAAGGCCCGGCTGGTCAGGCTGGACATGTAGGCAAGGAGCGCGGTTCCCGCAAAACCGGCGGCGAGGTTCTCGATACCGATGGCGGCGGCGAATATCGGCACGTTGTGGCCGCTGGCGGCGAGCAGTGCGTACATGAGATTGCCGAGAATCACGGCGGTGAGCCCGATGAACAGCGAGCGCATGATCCCCAGCCGGAAGACGAAGAAGCCGCCGAGCAGCGCGCCCGCGATCGTCACCCACACGCCGATCAATCCCGACATGGTGCCGATTTCGACGAGCGAGAAGGATTGGCGATACATCGGCCTGGCCATCGTCCCCATGACAAAATCCGGCAGGCGGTAGATGCCGATCATCGCGAGGATCAAAAGGCCGGTCCAGCGATGCTGACGGAAGAAATCCACGAACGGCGCGATCACGGCGCCATAGAACCAGCCGATGGCCGCGCCAATCCGGCCGCCAACATTGAGGACCTTCTCGGCGCGCTTCACGTCGTCCTTCGCGTCCTGTTCAGGCGGCCTGCGCGCGAACAAGGTCGCGCTCATGCCCAGGAACGTCACACAGCCCAATAGGATCAGGCTCGCGTGCCACGAAATCAGTTGCGCGAGATAAGGCGCGAGTGCGCCCGTCATCAGCGCGGTAAGGCGGTAACCGAGCTGATAGGCGCCCAGCATCGTGCCCTGTTCCTCAGGCGGCGCGATCTCGATGCGCCAGGCATCGACGGAAATGTCCTGGCTGGCACCGGAGAAGCCCAGAAGCAGCGCGCACACAGCGGCGCGGACCAGATCGGTATGCGGATCGGAGAACCACAGCCCGATGAAGGCGATGAGGATGCCAAGCTGCGCCAGCAGCATCCATGAGCGCCGTTTACCCAGCAGCGGATGGAGTATGGGCAGGCGCACCTGATCCAGAATGGGCGCCCAGATGAATTTCATCGAATAGGGCAGGAGCGTGTAGGCGAACAGACCGATATCGGTCATCGAGACCTTGGAGTCGGTCAGCCACAGCCCCAGCGTATTGGAGATGGTGAGAAGCGGCAGCCCGCAGGCGCTTCCCAAGGCCAGCATGGTCGCGGTTCGGGGCTGGAGATAGGATTTTATCGCCGCGAGCGTGCGATTGCGCTCCGCCGGCGCGCTGGCGGCATCGCTCATGCGGCCGCGTTGCGGACGGTGGAGTTAAAGAGTTTCGCGATCATCGAATCGAGCTCGGCGGGATCCATCGGCTTGGGCAGGAAACCATCCATGCCTGCATCCTGGCAAGCCCGTTTGCCGGTCTCCAGCACGTCGGCGGTGAGCGCCACGATGGGCGTGCGTTTCTTGCCGGCACGCAGTTCGGCCAGCCGGATCCGCTTGGCGGCTTCCACGCCGTCGAGCCCCGGCATGTGGATGTCGGTGAGCATGAGTTCGAAGCGCTCTGTTTCCATGATCTGGATCGCGGCTTCGCCCGAAGTGACTTCCGTGACCTGATGGCCGCGGCGGCGGAGCAATTCGCGCGTCAGCATGGCGTTGATCGGATTGTCCTCGACCAGCAGGATCTTGAGGCCCTCGATGCGCCCGGTGACGCGCTGCTCGGCGCGCTGGGCGATCTCTTCGCCGGCTGCGGTCTCGCCGGCCACATTGGTCATGCCCGAATTGCCGCTCGCGCGGGTGCGCACGCGCTCCACCATCGAAACCTGTCGCACCGGCTTGACGAGGTAGGCCGAGAAGCCCATCGCCTTCAGTTCGGGGAGCCGTCCGCGCGCCTCGGGTACGAGCAGGACGACGGCACGGCGCGCGCTTTCCGGGACTGCGGGCACGTCGGGCGCGGCCTCGGTGCCGGCATCGACCAATGCGACATCGACAGGGCCCTTCGCGTCGGATAGCGAAACCACCTCGCCTCCCGCGGCGCGGATCTGCGCGGTCAAGCCTTCGCGCAATACCGCGTTGCGGGTGAGGATGGCGATCTTCTGGCCGGCGAGCCGCTCGGGCTCATAGAGCGCCTCGCGCGCGACCTTCGCGGGCATGGTGAACCAGAACAGGCTGCCGCCGCCGGGAGCCGCATCGATCCCGATCTCCCCGCCCATCGCGGCCACCAGGCGGCGCGAAATGGCAAGGCCAAGACCGGTGCCGCCGAATTTGCGCGCATGGCTGGAGTCGGCCTGGACGAATTCGTTGAAGATGTCCTTGCGCTTTTCCATCGGCACGCCGACGCCTGTGTCGCGCACTTCGAAGCGCAGCGTGCGCCGCCCGCGGAATTCGCTCACGCCCACATCCACGCGAACACCGCCGCGCTCAGTGAATTTTATGGCATTGCCCACGAGATTGGTCAGAACCTGGCGCAGGCGCACGCCGTCGCCGCGCACCGCGGACGGCGTGTCGGGAGCCACGACCGCGACAACCTCGATCGCCTTGGCGTGGGCGCGGGTACTCAGCAATTCGACCACACCCTCGATCAGCGCGCGCGGCTCGATCTCGTCCTCCTCCAGCGTCACGGTGCCGGATTCGATCTTGGAGAAATCCAGGATGTCCTCGATCAGCGACAGCAAGGACTCGCCGGACTGCTGGATCGCGCCAGCATATGTGCGCTGCTCCGGCCCCAGTTTGGTTTCGATCAGAAGCCGCGCCATGCCGAGCACGCCGTTCATGGGCGTGCGGATCTCGTGGCTCATGGTTGCGAGGAAACCGGATTTGGCGCGGTTGGCGGCTTCGGCCTTGTCGCGCGCGTCGGTGAGCGCGTCCTCCAGCGCCTTGCGCTCGGTGATGTCGCGGCCGACGCTCTGGACTTCGATGAGTTTTCCGATCGCGTCGCGCACCGCGTAGTCTTCCCATGCGATCCAGCGCCAGCCATAGGCGGTCCTCACGTGCTGGTCGTATTTGACGCGCGCGTGTCCGGTCTCGCGTCCCGCGAAGGAACCGAAATGCGGCGCGCGGCTGTCGGGATGCAGTTCGGGCGCGAAAGGCTGGCCGACCGCCTGCTGCGGATTGAGACCGAAAAGCTTGAAGAAGGCCTCGTTGCCATAGGTGACCCGGCTGTCGGGTGCGCGGCGCACGATGGCGTCGCCCTGGCTGTCGACGAGGCCCTTGTAGCGCACCTCGCTTTCGTGCATCCGCGCGTTCATCGCCGAGACGGTGGCGAGCGAGGCTTCGAGGCGCGTCGTCAGCGTGCGCAATTCGGCTTCACTGGTGCTGAGCGCATGGGCGCGGCCACGCGCCTCGACCAGTCCGATGAACAGAAGTACCAGCCCGAGCAGGCCGAGCGCGCCCAGCAGCGCCGGCGAGGACACCGGCAGATCACGGTGAAGGATGATCTGAGCCAGCGACGCGCCGCCAACCGCGATCGCGCCCAAGCCGAAGACGATCTTGCCCGCGCGTGCGAACACGGCAGCTCCCGAAGTAAACGGCAACTTAACCGCGAAGCGCCTTGCAAAACGTTTAACGGCTGGCTTTGGCCGCTGGAAAGGTTAACAATCCCATGCCGTCCAAGCCCCGGGGTGGGCGCGGCGGCAGCCATTTCTTCAACGGGAGGACAGACGATGAGAATGCGCACCGCGGCGCTCGCCGCGACGTTCCTGCTTGCCGCCGGCACGGCCGCCCTGGCCGACGATCCGATGGCCAACACCTACGGCAATACCGTTACGACCAAGAGCCACAAGACCGGCGCGACGGGCACGCTCTATTTCGATTCCAACATGAGCTACACAGCCAGGGGCATGGACGCCAAGGGCGGGCCCGTCACCTATCCGGGATCGTGGGCGCTCAAGGACGGGGGCGGGACAATCTGCCTGACACCGCACATTCCCAACGCCAATCCGCCGCCGCCCACCACATGCTCGCCGCTTCAGAAGCACGCTGTCGGCGACAACTGGACGACGACCAACGACGTGGGCGAAACTTTCGACGTGTCGCTCTCCGCCGGCCGCTGAGCGAACGAAAATGCCAACGGCCGCGGGCCGCAATGCCCGCGGCCCTTTCGTTTTGCGCCGCTTCAGCCGAAAATCGCTGCGGTGAGGGCGATAACCGCCCGGTTCTCATTCGCACCGAACAATCCGGAAATGATCGCCCTCACGCGTGCCGGAATTGGGCGTGAACACGAGGGCATGGTCCGCGCCGCCCGGCCCGGGCCGATGGTGCCGGCGAGACCGCGGTCGATAGCGACATGTCATGTCGAAGCTCCCCCCTGAGAGCATTACCGGCACGCAGGTGACAACACGCCTGGTTTCGTTGAGACGTTGCGTCAGAAACACGTTATCTATCAATAGGTTGATCGCTGTCACGCAAGCTTCATAGAACTGTGATGGTCCTTAAACCCTGGCAAGGTTTATCGGCCCCGGCCGGCGTTGCGAGGGGGTGGGGAGCCAGGGCTTCCAGACGTTCGGGACGGTCACGGCCAGCCATACACGAGAGGATCTCATGAAGCCCTTTGCATTGATCGCGGCGGCCGCCTTCGCGGGTCTGACGGTCACAGCCGCCTCTGCGTCGGATCTGTCCGGCGCGGGCGCCACCTTCCCCTATCCGGTCTACGCCAAATGGGCGGAGGCGTATAAGGCCAAGACGGGCATCGGCCTGAACTATCAGGCCATCGGTTCCGGCGGCGGCATCGCGCAGATCAAGGCGAAGACGGTCGATTTCGGCGCGTCCGACAAGCCGCTCTCCCCGGGCGAACTTGATGCGGCCGGTCTCACCCAGTTCCCCACCGTCATCGGTGGCGTGGTTCCAGTCGCCAACCTTCCGGGCATCAAGCCGGGTGAACTGGTGCTGGATGGCCCGACGCTTGCCAACATCTCGATGTGCACCGTCAAGTATTGGGATGATGCAGCCATCAAGAGGCTCAATCCCAGCGCCGCGCTGCCGCATATGGCGATCGTGGGCGTGCACCGCTCCGACGGTTCGGGCACCAACTTCATCTTCACCAACTACCTGTCCAAGGTCAGCCCGGCATGGGCGAGCCAGGTCGGCGCGGCGACATCCGTCGAATGGCCGTGCGGCGTCGGCGCGAAGGGCAATGAAGGCATCGCCGGCACCGTCAAGCAGACGCAGGGCGCCCTCGGCTATGTCGAATATGCCTATGCCAAGCAGAACACATTGACCTACATCCGCATGATCAATCATGACGGCGTTGCGGTTTCTCCGACGGCGGATGCCTTCCAGGCCGCTTCGGCGAAGACCGACTGGGCGCACGCTCCCGGCTTCTACGTGACACTCACCAATCAGCCCGGCCACGACGCCTGGCCGATCGCCGGCGCCACCTTCATCCTGGTTTACAAGCATCCCTCCGATGCGGCGAAGACCAAGCAGGTGCTGGAGTTCTTCGAGTGGGCCTATGCCAATGGCGACGGCCTGGCCAAGAGCCTGGACTATGTGCCGCTCCCGGATTCGACCGTCGGTGCGATCAAGGGAAGCTGGCACGCCAATATCGACGGCGCGGCCGTACCGTAACCGTCTCATGTCTGTGGGAACTGGGGTTGGGGGGCTGAAGAGGCCCCCCAATTCGTCTAAAACCGGACGCCGCTCCCGATGGCCGATATCGCCTTGACCGAGAACATCGCCGTCACCTCTCGCGCCACCGCGCTGCGCCGCTTCGGCCGAAGCGACGCGACATTCCGGTTCCTCACGCGCGGGGCAGCCTTGATCATCCTGGCGCTGTTCGTGGGCATCATGCTCACCCTGATCGCGGGTTCGTGGCTCGCGCTGTCGACTTATGGCTGGGACTTCCTGGCCACGAGTTCGTGGAATCCGGTCACCGAGCGTTTCGGCGCCTTCCCCGCAATCTACGGCACGCTGGTGAGTTCCGCGATCGCCATGTTCATCGCGCTGCCGCTTGGCATCGGTATCGCCATCTTCCTCACCGAAATCTGTCCGCGCAGTCTCAAGCGGCCTATCGGCATCGCAATCGAGTTGCTCGCGGGAATTCCGTCGATCATTTACGGCATCTGGGGCCTGTTCGTGTTCGCGCCCTATTTCCAGACGCACATCCAGCAGCACGTGATCGATTTCTTCGCCAATGTACCGGTGCTGCAGGACCTTTTTGCCGGACCGCCCTACGGCATCGGCATGTTCACGGCGGGACTGATCCTGGCCATTATGGTCTTGCCCTTCATCGCCTCGGTGACGCGCGATGTGTTCGAAACCGCGCCGCCCATGCTGAAAGAAGCGGCCTACGGAACGGGCTGCACCACCTGGGAAGTGATGTGGCGCATCGTCCTGCCCTTCACCCAGTCCGGTGTCGTCGGCGGCGCCATGCTGGCGCTGGGCCGGGCATTGGGTGAGACCATGGCCGTCACGTTCGTGATCGGCAATTCGCACCATATCGACAGTTCGCTGTTCGCGCCGGCGACGACTATCTCGGCCACCATCGCCAACGAGTTTGCCGAGGCGCTGGGCAACAAATATCCCTCGGCCCTGATCGCTTGCGGCCTGATCCTGATGGGTCTCACCTTCACCGTGCTCGCCGCGGCGCAGCTGATGCTTCGCGGCTTTGAGCGCCGCGCCGGAGGCAAGCAGTCATGAGCGCCTCGGGGGCCAGAAGGAGTCGCGGCCTCTATGCGAGGCGCCGGTTCGTCAATTCGATGTTCCTCGCATTGTCGGTCACCGCGGCGATTGTCGGCATCATCGCACTTGGTCTTATCCTGTGGGCGCTACTGTCAAACGGTATCGCGGCGCTCACGCCGGATCTGTTCACCCTGAGCCAGCCCGCACCGGGCTCGAAGGGCGGGCTCGCCAATGCCATTGTCGGCAGCCTCATTCTCAACGGTCTTGCGGTCGCTATCGGCACGCCGATCGGTATCCTGGGGGGGACATATCTAGCGGAATATGGCCGTCACACATGGGTGTCGTTTTTCATCCGCTTCGCCAACGACATCCTGTTGAGCGCGCCCTCGATACTCATCGGCCTGTTCATCTATCAGATCATCGTCGCACCGTTCCACGGCTTCTCCGCGCTCGCCGGCTCCGCGGCGCTGACGGTGATCGTCATTCCGGTGGTGGTGCGCACGACGGAGAACATGCTGCTCCTGGTACCCAACACCTTGCGCGAAGCCGCGGCCTCGATCGGAGCGCCGCGGGCCATCTCCATCCGCAATGTGACGTGGCGCGCCGCCCGGGCCGGGATGATTACCGGCGTGCTGCTGGCGCTGGCCCGCATCTCCGGTGAGACCGCGCCGTTGCTGTTCACCGCATTCGGCAATCCGAATATGTCGACCAACCTGTTCCAGCCGATCGGCAGCTTGCCCGCGCTGATCTTCAACTTCTTCAACTCGGCCTATGACGACTGGCACCGGCTGGCCTGGGCCGGCGCGCTGGTCATCACTGCCGCGGTGCTGACCTTGAGTATTCTCGCACGCCTGATCGAAGGGCGCCGGAGTTAGCCATGAACGACATGACCCGCGTGGACGACAAGGTCCGCATCGACATCAGGAAGCTGGATTTCTTCTACGGCAAGAATCGCGCCCTCAAGAACGTGTCGCTGCCGCTTTACGATCGAAAAGTGACCGCGTTCATCGGTCCCTCTGGCTGCGGCAAGTCCACGCTGCTGCGCGTGCTCAACCGCATCTACGATCTTTATCCCAACCAGTTCGCCAAAGGCGAAGTGTTGCTGGACGGAGATAATATTCTCAAACCCGGGCAGGATCTCAACTTGCTGCGCGCGCGCATCGGCATGGTGTTCCAGAAGCCGACGCCGTTTCCGATGACGATCTACGACAACATCGCTTTCGGCATCAAACTCTATGAGCGTTTGCCGAAGTCCGAACTCGACGGCCGTGTCGAATCCGCGCTTGCCCGCGCCGCGCTGTGGGGCGAGGTGAAGGACAAGCTGAAGGAATCGGGTCTCTCGCTTTCCGGCGGCCAGCAGCAGCGGCTGTGCATCGCGCGCACCGTGGCGACCAAGCCGGAAGTGATTCTCCTGGACGAACCCTGCTCCGCACTCGACCCGATCTCGACCGCCAAGATCGAAGAGCTGATCGACGAATTGTCGAAGGACTACACGATCGTCATCGTCACGCACAACATGCAGCAGGCCAGCCGCACGTCGGACTTCACCGGCTTCATGTTCCTGGGCGAGCTGATCGAATTCGGTGAAACCGACCAGGTTTTCACCGCGCCCAAGAACAAGCGCACGGAAGAGTACATCACGGGCCGCTTCGGCTGACGCCTTCTCCCGCAGACGGAGAGAATTTCACGCGTAATCCGCCGCGACGGTCTCGTCGGTGCCGCGGCCGAAGGCGTTGAACACCAGGCTCAACGCCACGCTCACCGCGAGGTTCAGGATCAGCGAGGAGAACGCGGCGTAGCAGGGCACCGTCACGCCGCCGATGTGCAGGGCGTAGACGGACTTCGTGAAGTTCAACGTCCAGGCCATATACGTGCCGCCGGCGATGCCCAAAATCCATCCGGTCAGCAGCGCGTGGGGGTGAAGCCAGCGTGTGTAGAGGCCGAAGACCAGCGCGGGCAGCGTCTGGATTATCAGGATGCCGCCCAGCAATTGCAGCTGGATGGCCTGATCGTGCAACTCGAGGATGAACGCGAGGGCGCCGATCTTGACCACCAGCGACACGATCTTGGCGACCTGGCTTTCACGGGCCGGCGCGCAATCGGGCTCGACATATTCGCGCCAGATGTTGCGGGTGAAAAGGTTGGCGCAGGCGATGGACATGATGGCTGCCGGCACCAGCGCCCCGATTGCGATAGCCGCGAACGCCACACCCACAAACCATTTGGGAAATGCCGTCAGGAACAGCGCCGGCACCGCGAAATTGGCGCCATACATCTTGAACTCCGCGGCGTAAGCGGGATCGGCTTTCACGCCCGCTGCCACCGCCATGAAGCCCAACAGCGCGATGAATCCCAGCGCCAGCGAATAGGCGGGAAGTGCCACAGCATTGCGCTTGATGGCGTTGCGGGTTGACGAGGACAGCACGCCGGTGACGGCGTGGGGATAGAGGAACAGCGCCAGCGCCGAGCCGACGGCAAGGGTGATGTAGGCCGATTGCGCGCCGAGGTTACCGGGCGTGGGGGCGGCCAGCAGCAAAGTTTTGGGGTCGGCGGCGGCGAAGATGTGCCCGAATCCGCCCAGCTCGGTTGGGATCACGATCATCGCGGCGATCACCGTGACATAGATCAGGGCGTCCTTGACCATCGCGATCATGGCCGGAGCGCGCAGGCCGCTAGAATAGGTGTAGAGCGCCAGCACGACGAAAGCGATGATCAGCGGCCACTCGCCCTGTATGCCGAGGCCCGCGAGAACCACCTGGATGCCGACGAGTTGCAGCGCGATGTACGGCATGGTGGCGACAATGCCGGTGAGGGCGACGGCCAGCGCAAGGCCGCGGCTGCCGAAGCGCCCGCGCACGAAATCCGCGGCCGTAACATAGCCTCTGGCATGGCAGACCGACCACAGGCGCGGGAACACCGCAAACATGATGGGATAGACGAAAATTGTGTAGGGCACGGCGAAGAAACCAGCCGCGCCGCCCGCCATCACCGCGGCTGGCACGGCCACGAAGGTGTAGGCGGTGTAGAGATCGCCGCCCAGCAGGAACCAGACGACCCAGCTACCGAATCGCCGACCGCCCAAGCCCCACTCATGGAGCTGGGCGAGGTCGCCGCGCCGCCATCGCGAGGCCGCGAAACCCAGGACGGTCACGAGACCGAACAGCGCAATGAAGATGGCCAGCGCGGTCGTGTCGGGCTTGATGGTGCTCACCGCTTCTTCTCCGCCCGGTAGACGGGAAGCAGGATCGCCGCGCCCAACGGGATCCATGC
This sequence comes from Rhizomicrobium sp., assembly GCA_050728855.1. Classification (GTDB taxonomy): domain Bacteria; phylum Pseudomonadota; class Alphaproteobacteria; order Micropepsales; family Micropepsaceae; genus Rhizomicrobium. Next base: position 146,294 of record JBOHKI010000001.1, read on the forward strand.
CAGCTGGTACCAGTAGAAGAAGGGGATGCCGAACAGGTCGGGCAGGGCGCGGTCGAAGAACGGCACCCAGGCCAGCGCCAGGTACGGCACCAACAAGAGCAGATGGATGGCGCGTAATCCCCGCATGGCGTCCCCCTTCTTTCTTTTCCCCGAAGGATGATTACGGCATAACCGCGAGCGGAACCACCTCTCCTTGCGGGGACGCCGAGCTTGGTGCGATGAACGCGTTGGTTGTCTATCTCCTAGGCTCCGTCGGCGGCATCGTGCTGATGGTGGGGCTCAATGTGGCCCTGTTCGCCCGGCGCACCGCCGCGCTCGATCCAGACTCGCTCGAAGCGCGGCTGGCACTCGACTATCCGGGCTTCCGCGCCGGTGCGGCGGTCATGGCCGGCGAGGCGGCGCTGATCGAGAACGCCGTGGACGGCGCGCTCTACCTAGCGCGGGCGGGCGGTGGCACGTACGTGACACGGCGCATTTCAGGTAACGGCATACGAAGAATCTCACGGGATGGTCCGGCGCTCGAATTGCGCTTCTCCGATTTCACCTTTCCGCGCGCCCGCCTTTCCTTCGCCGATAGTGCCGAGGCGGCAGCCTGGGAAGAAAGGTTGAGGCGGGCGTGACCGTGCATCTTCCCAATCCCACGCAGTTCGCTACGCCTGCCTTCGTCTTCCTCGTCGTCGCGGAGATGCTGTTCGTCTGGTTCACCGGCCGGGGCCGCTTCGAGGCGCGCGACACCGCGGCGAGCCTCATGCTCGGCTTCCTGAGCGTATTGAGCGGATTGGCGGTCGGCGCGTTCTACGTCGCCATGGACATATTCAATTCGCGCCACGCGCTCGCCGGTTTCGGCTGGTCGCTGCCGGTGTTCGCGACCGCCTTCGTCGCGGATGACATCGCCTACTACTGGTGGCACCGCGCGAGCCACCGCGTGCGCTGGCTGTGGGCCGATCATGTGCAGCATCATTCGAGTCAGCATTTCAACCTGTCCACGGCGCTGCGCCAGCCGGTGACGGGTGTGCTGACGTTCGGATTCCTGTTCCGGGTTCCGCTATTCCTGGTGGGCTTCCCCGTTCCGATGCTGGCCTTCGTGCACGGAATCAACCTCGTCTATCAATTCTGGATCCACACCGAGACGATCGGCCGCTGCCCCGCCTGGTTCGAGGCGGTGTTCAACACCCCGTCGCACCACCGGGTGCACCACGCCACCAACGCGCGCTATCTCGATGCAAACTATGCCGGTGTTTTCATCCTGTGGGACCGGCTGTTCGACAGCTTTGTCGCGGAGGACTCATCTGACCCGCCGCGCTACGGGATCGTGAGCAATCTGGCGACCTACAATCCGCTGCGGATTGTCCTGCACGAATGGGTCGGCATCGGCACCGACCTGAAGCGTACGAAATCTCCGCGCGAGGCAGCGGGCTACCTGTTCGGTCCGCCCGGATGGTCTCCGGACGGCAGCCGCGACACCACCGAATCGATTCGCGCCCGCTGGGCCGAATTCCGCGGCGCATAGCTGGCGCCGGCGGAATAGCGGGGACCCTGCGGGCGCGGTATAGTCCCCCGTCGCATGAATCGGGGGAAACAATGCGCATTTTGATCGCGGGCCTGCTCGGGGCCGTCGCCATGTTCCTTTGGACGTTCATCGCCCACATGGTCACGCCGCTGGGCTCCATCGGTATCTCGCAGATTCCGAACGAGGCGCAGGTGATGGGCGATGTCCAGAGCGGGATCACCAGGCCCGGCTTCTACCTCTTTCCCTGGGTCGATCCTAACGACCCGCAGATGATGGAGAAATCCGAGACGCTGACGAAGCTCCACGGCACCGGCTATCTCGCCTACACCCCGCCGGGCATGGGCACGATGGAGGCGTCGAACATGAGCCCGCAGCTGATCATCGAATTCCTGAAGCAGTTCGTGCAGACAACCGTTGCGGCGCTCCTGGTGTCGATGATGCTGGGGCTGAGCTTCATGGGCCGCGTTGGGGCGGTGACGCTGACCGGCGTTATCGCTGGCATTGCCACCAATGTGTCGTACTGGAACTGGTATGGCTTCCCGCTCGACTACACCGTGGCGCAACTCTTCATCGAGGTCGTCTCCGCCTTCGCGTCGGGCCTCGCTATCGCCTGGTGGCTGGGACGACCAATGAAGCCCAAAGCACAGCCGGCTATGGCAACGGCGTAGCACCCGCTCCCGAGGCAAGCGGGGGAGAACGATCTAAGACGATATATGAGAGCGTAGTGACAGCGCCTGCTGGTTCTGTCCTACGTTCGCTCCCGCTGTGTTGAGGCGGCCAACGTCGATCCATATTTCGACGACCGCCTCGTCGGCCCAGGCCGGCACGCATGGCGCGGTAAGCGCCATGGAGGCGCGGAGGATTGTTTTCATTTTCAAGTCAGTGCGTCGGAGTCAGGATGACGAAGCCGTCTTTGCGAAAGATGGCGCCAGCTGCGTCGCCCACCAGGAACGCCGCGAAATCCGCCGTGCCCGGGCTGGCGTCCTTCGTCAAGGCTTCCGGATAGACGATCGGAAGGTGCGAATTGTCTGGGAACTCTCCGACGATCCTGACCCTGGGTTCGGCCATGGCGTCGGTGGCGTAGACGATACCGAGCGGTGACTCGCCGCGCGCGACATAGGCGAGGGCCGCGCGCACATTTTCTGCCTGTGCCAGATGATCGACGACATTGCCCCACACGCCAAGCGACATCAGCGCCTGCCGGCCGTATTTGCCGGCGGGCACGGAATCCGGGTCAGCGATGGCGAGCCTGCCGCCTCCCAATGCGCTCCGGATGTCAAAATGCGGCACGATCTTCAGCGACAGTTTGGAGTCCTTCGCCGCAATGAGCACCAGACGATTGCCAAGCAGGGTGCGGATCGAGGCGTGGTTCACGAGGCCGCGGCTGTCGAGATAGTTCATCCAATCCCTGTCGGCGGAAAGGAACATGTCTGCGCCGGACGAGGACTCGATCTGGTGGGCCAGCGTCGAGGATGCCGCGAAGGAGAACACGACGCGGCGGCCGGTCCGGGCCTCATAGGCCTCGCCGATCTCTGTCAACGCATCGGTCAGCGAGGCCGCGGCGAAGACGGTGACATCTCCACCATTCGCGGCCCGCGCGGGCGCGGCAATTGCCATTGCGGCAATCGCCGCCGCTGCGGCCAACAAGCCTTTCAACGTTCTCATGGCCCTTCCGCCAAGCGTGATATTCCAATGAATATCACGTGCCGCGTGGCGCGTCAGCCGTGGCCGCTCCCTCGATGTCCTTGCGGATGCGATTCAACTCGTCCTCGGGCAGGCGCTCGGCCTCGATGAAGTCGTTGCGGGCGCGTTGCGTCACCAGGATGAGTTCGTCGAGTTTGGCCTGTAGCGCCGCCCCGTCGCGGTTCTGGGTGTTCTGGATCAGGAACACCATCAGGAATGTCACGATGGTGGTCCCGGTGTTGATGACGAGCTGCCAGGTGTCGGAATAGTGAAACAACGGCCCCGTCACGCCCCAGATCAGAATCGCCACGCAGCAGAGGAAGAAGGCGAGCGGCTTGCCGCTGGCGCGCGCCACGGTATTGGCGAAGCGCGCGAAGGGAGAGAGCCGGGGCGCGGATTTTGGGGCACCCGCGCCGGGCATGCGTTGCAATGGTGGTGCCGCGCTCACGTCCCTTTCCGCCCGGCGATGACGAGCCCGGCGCCCAGCACGAGCACCACAATCGAGCCAACCAGCGGCACCGAGATGTGATGCTCTTCCTGCGAATTGACCTGGATGGGACCGGCCTTCAGCACCGGTTTGGTCTCGGTGTAGCTGAAATGGTCGAACGCAATCCCCGCGATCCCCAGAACAATGAGAACGACGCCGAGCATGGCGATGCCGCGCATGAAAGTCCCTCCGTTGAGCCCCGCCCGCACTCACAACGGGCGGAGCATCTGACGGGTTCCATTTGTTAAATTCGCCGGCGGTAGGACAGCGCTTCCGCCACATGGGCGCGGGTCACCGATTGCGCGCCCGCGAGGTCGGCGATGGTGCGGGCGACGCGCAGCACGCGGTGATAGCCGCGCGCGGTCAGCCGCATCGAATCCGCTGCGTCGTTCAGAAGGCGCGCGCCACCGGAGTCGGGCGTCGAATGTGCTTCCAGCATCTCGCCCTCGGCTTCGGCATTAGTGCGGATGCCCCCGCCGTCATAGCGACAGCGTTGAAGGTCGCGCGCGCCGGCCACGCGTGCGGCGATTGCCGTCGTGCCTTCGGCTGGTGGAGGCAACGCCAGATCCTGGGCTGAGACAGCCGCGACCTCGACGTGGATGTCCATGCGGTCGCTCAATGGGCCGGAGATGCGCGCCTGATAGTCGTTGGCGCATTTGGGCGCACGGCCGCAGGCGCGATCCGGTTCGCCGGCATAGCCGCAGCGGCATGATCGCGTTGCCTTCCCACTACCGTTCGTGCCGCTGACGTTTCAATGGGTTAGGCCGAAGCCTCATGCCGAGCATCCCCAGACCATGGGGCAGCACTTGCGCAAGCGGCGCTTGCAGGCGGGGCTCACCCAAAAGGACGTGGCAGAGCAAATCGGAGCCAACCACTTCACCTACCTGCTTTGGGAGGGCGACCGAACCAATCCCGGCGTCCGGTTCTATCCGGCTATCTTTGCCTTCCTTGGGTACGACCCCTTTCCGCCACCGACGACTGTGCCTGAGAGTATCCTCTCTCAGCGCCGGAGGCTCGGGCTCTCCCTCCGGGCTGCGGCCGGTTTGATCGGGGTGGACGAGGGGACGCTGACGCGATGGGAACGCGGAGAAGGTTCACCTGAGCAGGTGCAGACGACTGTGCAACGCTTCTTGGAGTTACGCGTAACCGATGCGAGAACAATCATCCACGGAGATCGCGTGTGAATCAAAAGGTTCGGCTTTTGGTATCGAAGAAGGAGCTAAAGTCCGTATGCGGCATCCCGTATTCCCCTCAGCACATAGCTCGACTTGAAGCGGCCGGAAAGTTTCCCAAGCGAGTTCGACTTGGAGCAAACCGAGTTGCTTGGCTGATGGCGGAGTTGGAGCAGTGGGTAGAACAGAAGGCTTCAAGTCGCGCTGCCCTCGCAGCGGTGCTGAGCTGCAAAAGTAGCCATCTATAACGAAACCACGATTCCTTCATATCGATTCGCCGAAGGCGTGGCTACGCAAGAAATGCTTTTGCGTAAAACTTAACTAAAAGATATACCTTGTCTATTTTCTCTATTATAACGGGTGTCTGTGTAAAAGATCGTTCGATCATGATTGTTAGTTCAAACAAACAGTCCCCGCCGTTGGCGAGAGACCATTAGCAGCATCGGTAAGCGAAATGATTGCTCACGATCCCAGAGGGGTCCTTGAAACTCTCAGGGATCACTTGACCCAACCCGAAACCCATATGGCGTTTCTGTTCGGAGCCGGTACGTCCTGCTCGGTACGCGTTCACATCCCTCTAGAGAGCACGGACGGCGGATCAGCAGAGGTGAAATACGAGGAGCGCGCTCTAATACCAACCGTCTCCGAACTCACGGCGATCTGTAGCAAAGAAATTAGAAAGCTGGACCCGGAAGGCGAGGCAAAGCGCTTCGCTGGCGCTTTAGAAGCGATAGAAAAGGAAGCCGGCCCGGTAGATCGGTCGGTGAATATCGAAGACATCTTGTCGTGCGTACGACGGAAGCTCCACGCGATAGGCAGTAGCGATAAGTTGATTGGCCTTGATGCTAAGGATTTCAAGTTGCTCGAAGCAACCATTCGCCGGACGATTGCCGCGCAAGTGAATCCTGACAAGTCCAGTTTCCCCGAGCGGCTTCCGCATGAAGATTTTGTCCGGTGGATAGCTCGCATGCCTCGGCGGCATCCCGTTGAGATATTCACTACGAACTATGATGTGCTCATAGAGACCGCGCTGGAAGCGGAACGCGTGTCATCCTTTGATGGATTTGTGGGATGCAATCGGCCGTATTTCTGCCACGACAGCTTGGTGAGACCGGAAAACGCGCCGGGTCCTGCTTGGACCCGCCTCTGGAAAGTACACGGCTCGATCAATTGGGAACTAGACACCATTAAAGGCCGTAAGCGCGTAGTGCGCACTCAACCGCATAACGAAGGCGAAATGATCCTGCCTTCACATCACAAATATGATGAATCTCGCAAACAGCCCTATACGGCCTTTCTCGATAGGCTTACCCGCGTCTTGGAGCGCGACGACACAATCCTGATAGCGTGCGGCTACAGCTTCTCCGATGAGCATATTAACGCGATCTTATTTGACGCTCTTGAAGCCAAGCAACGGCCTCATATCATAGCGCTACAATTCGTCGATCCAGAGGCAGCCAGCGCAATCTCGGAACGCGCAGCAAGACACCTCAACCTTATGGTGCTAGGAAAGTCACTGGCAATAATTGGTGGCAAGACCGGCGATTGGACTTTAGCGGATACCGCTGACGCTCCGTTTCTAGATGGAGCGTTCACACGAGAAACAGTTGCAGAGGGACAGCCACCTTCATTGAAGGGCGAATTTCACCTTGGTGACTTCGCCAAGTTCTCCAAATTTTTGGCATCCCTCACGGGTCCAGCGCTCTAATGGCGAGTTCAGATCCAACCTATGTTGGGCAAGTCGCATCAGTTGTTGGCGGCACTGTGCGGGTACGCCTTCGCCGCGATATGCCAACAACGCTTGTTCTTGTCGACGGGGAATCATATCGCGTCGGACAAATCGGCGGCTTCTTCCGCGTGCCGATCGGATACACACAACTGTATGCCGTGTGTTCTCAAGTTGGTGCCGATGCCGTCCCGCCCGCTGTCGCCCAATCAATCCCTACCCTAGAACAAGACCCAGCAAAAGATGACGGCCTAGCCGGATATCGCTGGATGACAATCGTGCTATTCGGCGAATCGGTAGGGAAAAAGTTTGAGCGCGGTGTTGGACAATATCCAACTGTCGGAGATGAGGTCCATTTTGTGACCAAATCCGATTTAGAAATTATCTATAGCAGTTCAACCGAAACTGGTTTGGAGGTCGGCAGCATAGCTTCTTCGCGGGGCATTCCCGCTTCGCTTGAACTGAATAAGCTGGTTAGCCGGCATTGCGCCGTTGTAGGTTCGACCGGTGCCGGTAAGTCGAACCTCGTTTCCGTCATGCTTGAAGTTTTTGGCTCGCAAAAATTTCCGTCAGCCAGAGTTCTTGTCATTGATCCTCACGGAGAATATTCGGCGGTCGTCCAAGACAAGTCGAAGGTGTTTCGGGTCAACCCCGGCTCGAACGAGAGCCGCCTTGTAGTGCCTTTCTGGGCACTGCCATTTAGTGAACTTCTTGGCATCACATTTGGCGATATGCCGCCCGCTAACGAAGCGGCACTCCGAGATCGAGTGCAAGAACTAAAAAGAGCCGCGAGCGCAAGCCTTCAAAGCCCTCCCGACATAGCTTCCATCACCGCTGACAGCCCTATCCCATTTAGTCTCCATCAATTGTGGTTCGAATTGGACGACTTTGAGCGGCAAACATTTCGAAACGCCGCTGGCGGCGCGCGCGTCGTGACTAACATCACGACGGAGGGTGATGCTCAGGCCCTAACCTCAAATATTTACGAGCCATATCAGCCGGGGAGTAAAGAGCCTTTCAAGAATCCTTCCCCGCGCAATCTAGGAAAGCAGCTGGAGCTTGCGAGGAGCCGTCTAACAGATGCACGTTACGCCTTCCTATTCGGTCCGGGCAGTGGCTATACCCCAACTTTGGAAGGCGCCATTACGAACGATCTAGATGGGTTGATAGCGTCCTGGATCGGGCATGACTCAACGCTTACGCTTTTGGACGTATCGGACCTTCCCTCTGAGGTGGCTTCTGATGTCGTTGGCCTGCTGATTCGAATTGTGTACGACACGCTCTTCTGGGCTGGCAGCATCGGTATTGGCGGACGCCAACAACCCTTGCTCATCGTGCTTGACGAGGCGCACCGGTTCCTACCCGACGCGCAAGACACTAGTTCTCATCGAATATTGACGCGAGTAGCTAAAGAGGGCCGAAAGTACGGCGTCGGGCTAATGGTCGTGACGCAGCGCCCGAGCGAAATTGATGGAACGGTTCTAAGCCAGTGCGGCACCATGATCTCTCTGAGGACGACAAGCCCCGCAGACAGAGCGCGTGTCGCCGCCGCATTCCCCGACGATCTCGGCAGTCTTGTAGACCTTCTACCCTCTCTGAGAACGGGCGAGGGTCTGTTTGTAGGTGAGGCGATGCACGTACCGTCTCGCGTTCGAATACGCCGGGCATCAGCCGCCACGTTGAGCAGTGATCCTGATACGGGCGCTCGGTGGTCGCAAGAAGGTAGGCCTGATCCTGCGCTGTACGCGACCGCGCTGCGAAATTGGAGAAATCAACGGAAGGAATGACTGCGATGGATATGATTTATGTCGATTCAAGCACCGTGGACCAGATTGGCTACGACGACGAGGCCAGCGAAATCCATGTCATATTCAAGAGAGGGCGCCACTACATATACTCTGGCGCTTCTCAAGATATTTTCGATGATTTTCACAATTCTCCATCCAAGGGTAAATTCCTGAACGAAATTCTCAAGCCAAGATATTCTTGCCGCGAAGCCTGAATTACATCGTGACTGGTGCGTTGGCCCGGCTCTAGTACACAGCTGCTAGCCGCCAGGCGATTGCTGTGCTGTTTGTTGCTGTTCGCTCTGCTGTTCTTGAGCTTCGCTCGGCTGAAGCTGTGGGCTGGCGGGCGCAGCAGTTGAGTTCGACTGGTCCGGTGGCATCTGCGATCCATCAGACTGCGAATTCGACTGTTGGGCGGACACAGATTGAACGAGGGCCGTCAGAAAGAGCAAGCAGACCAGAGTTGCCTCGACGGCAACTTTACGGACAATGTGCATACGTCTGCCCCTCGGTTAGTGCGCATCTGTAGTCTGCTAACTTTCGCCACAATAATCCAGAAATATTGTTGGTGCTTAGTCTTGGTGGCCGAAAGGTACTAAGGAAAACGGGCAATTGGTCCTATGGTGCGCTGCACAAAATTGAAACAAGACTTCATCTCTGCTGCCTATTTTCTTTCGATTTCAAGTTGAGTACTGTTTTCCGATTAGGGGGCACACTATGCAGTTTCCAGAATTGAATATTGCGGTTGAATTTGCCGGGAATAGCCATTCCGCAGATCAGGCAAGTGATAAAGGGACCGGCAGTTTAATGATGCCCCGTCTACTCCGCGCAAAAATTCGAGTGCGAGCCCTTGCGCTAGCAGCTATCGGCCTTTTGCTGATCGGCGGTTTTGCCGCGAATGCAGCCGGAACACCTCCGCTGATGGCGACGCCTGGACGCATGAACGTCGGCTCGGGCGGTGCGTTCACGTACTCCGTCCCTATAGCCGTCCCACCCGGGACTGCCGGGATGGGACCGGCCCTTTCGCTCGACTATTCAAGCCAAAACGGGGATGGCCCGGAGGGTATCGGATGGTCGCTCACCGGCTTGCCAGCCATCTCGCGTTGTCCGCGCACAATAGCGCAGGACGGTGTCCACGGAAGCGTCAATTTCGATCTGAACGACCGCTTTTGTTTCGACGGTCAGCGCTTAGTGCTGGTGTCAGGAACGTATGGCGCAGACGGAAGCGAGTATCGTACCGAGATAGATACCTATTCGAAAATTCTTGCGCACGGTACGGCCGGCAACGGCCCGGCATGGTTCGAAGTCCACACTAAGGCGGGACAAATCATCGAACTGGGAAATACCGCTGATTCGCGAATCTTGCCGGTCAAGGCGATTGGTGCCGGCACGCTTCCGACCGCTCGCGCGTGGGCGGTAGATAAGATCAAGGACACCAAAGGCAACTACCTCACGGTCGGTTATATCAACGATGCCGTGAACGGTCAGACCTATCCGTTGAGCATTCACTACACAGCCAATGACGCAGTAGGGCTCACCGCATACAACTCGGTCCTGTTCATCTATGGCTCGCGTAGCGATGTCGCGTCGTCATACCAAGCGGGCACAGTGATGCATTCCACCGTGCTGCTCAGCGACATTGAGACCTCTGTAGGCGGCACGACGGTACTCGACTACAAGCTCGGCTACCACGCAGCCACCTCGGGCGCTACACATGATGAGCTAGCGTCGATTACGCAGTGCGACGGCGGAGCGACGCAGAAGTGTCTGCCGCCGCTTACCTTCAGCTGGCAAGGTTCGCGCGATACGCTGACCGCGACTACCGTTCCGCAGAGTTTCGCTCAGTGGTCGGAATCAACAAGCCTTCTCTACGGCAGCACCATTCTGCCAGGCGACTTCAATGGCGATGGTCTGACGGATGCGCTCGTACTTGTGCCTTACCAACTCCCCGCCTTTGGAGGAACAGTCTGCCCGCCGCCTCAAGGCGGACCCTTTTATCTTGGAACCTTGTCTGGCGCGAGCTTCACGCCGACGAGCTATAACGTGACAGACGAGACGGGTTCGGGTTCAACGAAGCCGTTTTGTCCGGCGAAGTACACTCCCCCAATGAGTGTCACGCCAGACAATCCTCAAGCAGCGTCTTTCACTGGCTCGGGTCTTACCGATCTCTTCGTGCCGTCCCTGTACACGGGGGGCGGCTGGTCGGCCGCTGTGAATGTGGGCGGGTCGTTCCAAGTCAAATCCAATTTCGACGGTCTTGGCCCGATCATCGGCGACTTCACAGGTGATGGTCTTACCGATGTTGCCGCTGCCCTGTCGGAGCAATGGGGTAGCGGAACTACTTGGTTCAGTAAGGATGACGGCACGTTCGCTTTCGGCACGCTCCCATCGGGTCCGCCACAGGGTTTTCTTGGCCTTGCCGATGCCGACGGCGATGGCTGCGCGGATATCATAGGCGACGCCCTCCCGACCACATTTATTATTACCTACACCTGCAACCCAGCTGTACCTAGCTCGTCGACCACTGGCGTAATGTTCGACTACGATCTAGGGCCTCCTCCCGACTACGGCGACAATGTGGAGATGATTGTCACCGGCGATTTCAACGGTGATGGGAAGGCTGACTTCATAGACCTCAATGGCGTTCTATGGCTTTCGACGGGCACGGGTCTTGTCTCCGCCGGAACCGTGCCATGGGGCAGCACAAATAACTTCATTTCGTATGTGGGCGATTTCAACGGCGACGGAAAATCCGATGTCGCCGTGAACAATGGCACGCAGCTGCTCGTCTTTCTCTCGACGGGAACCGGCTTCGCCCTCAAGCAGACCGTTCCGATCTCTCCGGCCGACCAATACGGCGTTCAGGTCGTCGTCGCCGATTGGAACAACGACGGCGCTTCCGATATTTGGTTGCAGAAGCCATCAGGCGATGTGGAGCTTCTATTTCAATACATCCCGGAACTCATGACAGCGGTGTCAAATGGCGTCGGCGCGACAACGACTGTAACCTACGGACGGCTGAACGATCCAACCGTCTACACCAAGGGTTCAGGCGCCACATATCCCATGCAGGATATGATCGGCCCCGAGTATGTTGTCTCGCGCATACAATCAAGTGACGGCATCGGCGGAACGTATGCTTCGAGCTACGCCTATGCCGGAGGGAAGAACGATTTGTCGGGACGTGGCTTTTTGGGGTTCAGTCAAATCACCGTCACGGACCCGCAGCTGCACGTTACGCAGACGACGAATTACCGGATGGACTTCCCGTTTATCGGCCAAGTCACATCACAGACGAAAATTTGGACGCCGACAACTGGCGCGCCAGTAACCCTCAACGCCGTCGCTAACACATACCAGACAGATGCGAATTGTGCCGGGGTCGCGCAAACGCACGCCCCTTATTCCATCGAACTATGTTCGACGGTGAGCCAAAGCAACGACACTACTGGCTCCGTTTTTCCGAGCGTTACCACCACCTACACGTATGATGGATTTGGAAATATCCTAACAAACACCGCCCTGCTCTCAGACGGATCGAGCAAGACCACAACGAGTACCTACCTCAACGACACGACCAATTGGTTTATCGGCCGACTTTTGACCGCGAGCGTGCAAAGCGTTGTCGGCAGCTCCAATCTCACCCGCCATACATCCTTTGCTTACGATCCAGCATCCGGCTTGGTGACGGCGGAAATAATCGAGCCGCAGGACACCGGCGCACTGAGACTAGAGACGGACTATTTGTACGACGCTTTTGGTAACAAGCACGTAACTACGCTTGTAGGTCAGGCTTCAACGACGGCCGGGCTCGTGAGCCAGTCCAGGCCGACCACAACTACCTACGATGCCCGAGGGCAGTTCGCTACGACTGTCGCGAACGCGCTGAATGAAAGCGACCAATGGTCCACTAACGCCGATTTTGGAACGTCTGCGAGCCATAGCGGACCCAATGGCGCTCAGACTACTTGGAGTTATGACACCCTCGGCAGAATTACGAAAGAAGCACGCCCTGACGGCACGCAAACCCTCTATAGTTATTCCTATTGCGCGGGCGTCAATGGCGGAAGCGCATCATGTCCCACAAATGGCGCCTATCTAGTACAAACGACGCTGGTGGCCCCCGATGGTGTTACGGCTTCCGGCCCCGCAACCCTCGCGTACTATGACGGCTTAGGCCGAGTGCTAGGAACAGACACGGCATCCTTCGATGCGTCACCAGCGCCGTGGATCCGTTCCGAAACCCACTACGACACCTTTGGACACGCCGTTCAAACGAGCCGGCCTTACTTTCTCGGCCATGACACTCCCGTCTTTACGACGAGTAGCTTTACTTTGAATATTGCGGGCAATGCAGTCGATACCGATCCGCTCGCGCGGCCTTGGAGCCAAGTGACGCCGGACGGGAGCGTCACCACGTACTTCTACGACGCGCTCACTAGCAAGGTGACCAACGCACGTGGCGCGACGACAACGACCGTTAAGAACGCCCAAGGGCTCATCGCTTCTGTTACCGATGCCAATGGACAAGCGACAAGCTATGTCTACGACTCCTTCGGTAACACAACGAGTGCCAATCCGCCCGGCCCGGCGATCGTTCGCTACACCTACGATCTACGCGGTCACAAACTTACCGCGAATGATCTTGATATGGGCCTGTGGACCTATACCTACGACGCCTTCGATGAGCTCGCGTCGCAAACCGACTCTGTAGAAGCTGCAAACCACACCACTACATTGCTCGCCTATGATGTCCTTGGCCGCCTCGCGTCCCGCACTGAGCCAGACATGGTCTCGACCTGGACCTATGGAACGAGCCTCAGCCACCACAACATAGACAAGCTAGTGAGTGAAAGCTGCGTTGGCGGCGCGTTCGGCAATGCGTGCGCGTCAGGCTATACCCGCGCGTTCCTTTACGACACTCTCGCTCGCCCCTTGCGCGACACCGTGACCGTCGGCGGCGCTTCCTTCATCGCTATACCGACATACGACAGCGTGACCGGTAAGCTCGCGAGCCTACGCAACTTCTCCGGCTTCACCGTTAACTATGCCTATACGCCACGCGGCTATCTCTCGGCAATTACCGACGCCTCGTCTGGCCTCGTCTACTTCACAGCCAACGCGCGAGACGCAGCGCTCCACCTAACGCAATCCACTGCCGGCAATGGCACGGTAGAAACCCATAGCTATGATCCTCTCACTGGACGCTTCTTGAATGTTTGCGCGCAGGACGGCAGCGGCGCCTGCGATCTGAGCAACATTTCAACGACGTTCGATGCCGTCGGCAATCTCACCAACCGAGGAGATACCCTTCACGGCGTAAGCGAGAACTTCAGCTACGATCTTTTGAACCGCCTATCGAGCTATACGGTTACAAGTGGATCGCAAAATCTGTCTCGTACCATGCGCTACAACTCGGCAGGCTCGATTACAGAGAAGTCAGATGTTTGCGCGGTCAACGGCTGCTTCGCCTATGCTGCTAGCCAGCCGCATGCTCTGTCGTCCGTGCAGGGCACGGTCAATGGGGTGGTCAATCCGACATTCGCCTATGACAAGAATGGCAATATGGTCAGCGGAGCAGGGCGCTCGGCCACATACACCTCTTTCAACATGGTAGAACAGGTCGTCCAGGGTACGACGGCCGTCGGGCTCGCATACGACCCAGACCACGCGCGCGCGCAACAAAGCGCGCCGGAAGGAACTACGCTTTACTTCAACGACACCGGCCTCGGCGCCATGGCGGAGCGGTTTCAAGGGCCGACGGGTTCGCCGGTCTGGCGCAATTACATCCTGTCCGATAACGGCATAGTCGCCGAACGCACTACCCAAGGCGCCCACGTAAACGTTCGCTACTTCGTGCTCGATCACCTGGGATCGACCGTGGCGATGACGGACGGAAACCAATACCTCCCCGATGGCGTCACACCAAATCCGGCCTATGGAAAGCTGAGCGAATCGGATGCCTATGACGCCTGGGGAAAAGCGCGGGACGCAACAACTGGCGCCGACGACCCGACTTGTTCAAAGCCAGCGCAGTCTTTTTCCAATCGTGGCTTTACCGGCCATGAGGAAATGACGGACCTTTGTCTCGTCAACATGAATGCGCGTATCTATGACCCCGCTATCGGCCGGTTCATGTCGCCCGATGATTTGATCCCGGACGCGTATAACGGCCAAAGCTACAACCGCTACACGTACGTTGATGACAACCCCTTATCGTACGACGATCCGACCGGTCACGCTCCTGGCAACGATATGAACCAGTTTGGTGTTCAACAGGATCGCTTTGAAACGATAGTAGCGGACAACCCTGACTATTCATGCATGGCGTGTTCTGGTCCGCTTACCTCTGGACAGATAAACCTAATCAACCACGCGGTTGCAAATCTCCAAGCTGCCGGCTTTAGCATGTCCGGGCTTAGCATAAGCAATAGCGGTGGCTTGGTGATTGCAACTGCGTCGGGTTCCTTCAATTCAGGTTCGGCGGGGAAGGATCCCGTCGGCTCCAGCAGCTCCTCGCAGCAAGCCGCTGCGATAGACGGATCGCATACGTCCGGCGCGGCTAAGACGACTGGATGCACGGACTGCACAACGTCATTGGACCACCCTGCCCGAGAAGATTGGACGCTCGTAAAAGCTAACAACGATTGGAAGGGCAAGATTTCTGTTTGGACGGGCGATCATATTGTCGTAGTCGCGGGACAGCTGACGGTTTCGGCAACCGATTCTAGCGGACGCTCCGATATGGATACTGCTAGGACCGCCGCAGCCGAGGTTACGAAATACTGGAACAATGTGGTCGATGTCGATCAAGCAACCGGGACCACGTACAAATCAAATATTCAAATGTCCGCAGTTGATAGTAACGGGGATTGGCAAATCTCCCGTTGGTCGACTTCCGAGTACGGTGCCAAGCAGAATAAATATATCGGTAGCGGCAGCAGTGGCGCGGTTGGCGCAGAAAATCCGTTTGGTTCTTCTTCGGTGACGATGCCACCAAAGAACGTTGAACCTTATTTGCGCTTCACCGAGGGGCGGTTTGCGCATGAATTTGGTCATGCACTCGGTGAATCTCATGCGCCAAACGAGACGCAAAGCATAATGTCGTACTATCACGACGGCTTACGCCGCGTGGAGTGGCAAGACATTAGAAATGTCGCAGGTGGATACCGATGAATACCATCAAACTATCCGCGCTGGCAGCTACCGTCGTCTTATCGGCCAGTGCCTGCGTGTCGCGCGCGGCGCCCATCGCGGAGCCGTCCGCTCGCGAAATCGGCCAACTGCTCGACGCGAACGGTATCAAGGGAGTATTAGCGCGTCAGGTCACAGCGTATGGGGATGGAAAGCCTCATTGGGAATTGGAGGTGTACTATTCAGGCGAAAATATTGCTTCTGGGGTATGCCTCGCAAACGTCAAGGTCATGGAAATCGGACAGCAGCACGGAACCTACAGCGTTCTTGAGGACGGACATCCACGACGCAAAGTCGCATTGCAGAGTTGCGAGGAGGTCGCGAGCGACGGAAGCACCTTCGCATCCGTACCAAAGGAATTGACTACCGATCAACTCGCGCGAGCCTTAGAGGCGGTATCCATGGTCATAACGTCAAATGGAAGGAGCGGCTTTTATCAAACTCGATTTGAGTCTGCTGACTTGCGTGCGCTGTTGCCCACTGTGCGAATGAAGGATTTGGATCATGTGGATGCGAGCGTTTCTGATATTTCGGTGATCTTCTTTGTAAAGGAGCTTCGACCGGAAACGCTGGGCTTTAGAGTTTCAACCAGTTCAGACAAGCCAGAAATTTACGTTTATCGAGAAAATGGCCCGGATATCGAACCAACGAGATAGCGGTGCTCCGCTTAAAGGTGGCGATCCGTGCCCTTGTTGCGGGCGGCGCCTTAGAGTAATTCGGGGCAGGTCTATCCTGACCCTGTTTACACTACGAGACTGGCTTCTTTGCGAAGGCGGATTACATTGCGAATTTCAGAGGCTCATACCGAGGTAGTCCCTACGGCTTTTGACCCGAGAGCGATTTGGCAATGAGGCGGGCAACCGCATCTTGCCGGGCTTGCGCATCACCGTCAGAGGTCTGAGTAAACGACCCTTTTACGCGATATCCTTTCACGATCCGCTCCGTCGGCTCCGGTGGTGGTGCAAGAGAGGCGATGAAGTCTGGCAATTCCTCCGGCGTGAGATACTGCACTCGCCCTCGGTTGGTTTCGCTGACGACCTCCGCAAGCGTCGCACGGTAACTCGCTTGGACGGCCTTCGATTTCGCGAGCACGACCGCGATCCTTGGATAGTCGCAGGCAAGGCACTTCCGCAGATTGTCCCTTTCATGCTCGACGGGCGTAGTGACTGAAATCTCTACAGCTGCCAGAACGCCATCCCGCTCTATGAGAACGTCCACTTGCCCGGCGCCCCGAGAAAGAGGCGCTTCGATGGTCGCCATGAGGCCCTGCTGTCCAGCAAGCTCTTTCACGAGCGATTGTAGGTAGCGGTGCTTCGGCCCGCCCTTGCCTAAGTCGCGCCCCTCAACGGGCGGCCGATCTGGCCGCTTCGGAGGGGCGCGCATAGGTTCATGGAAGACCGGCTCGTTTGCGGTCGGCGGCGGTGTTACCGTATGCTTGTCCGCGCTTGCCGGCGCGTAGGCCGGTTCCGGGCTGTCAGCGGGCCGATTACGCGGCTCGGGACGCTCCTCCGCAACCGGCTCAGCGGGTTCGAGGGTCGAGACATCGGCCAGCGTGCCACAGTACCGCTCGCGGTTTGCGGCCAGGAGGGCATCGTAGTCCTCATCGGCGAGGGCGGGTTGGCGCTCTAGAAACCCAAGCGGCACCGATAGCCGTATGGCTTGACCGGTCAGGTTCTTTACCCACACCGCGAATTCGGATCGCGGGCCCCGGCGCTTCATGCTCTCGATGAAATCCGACGTAGTACGCAATTCGTCGGCCAGCGCCCGCGCGTCTTTCGACGACACGCCGCCAACGCACTTCATCGACGTGTTCGCAAGGATCGCGGAGCGCAAGCGCGGAGAAAGCTGATCGAGGGTCTGATGCGCGAGCGTCAGGCCGACCCGGTACTTGCGCGCCTGGTTCAAGATGGTCTCGACGGAATCGTCAAAATACTCCTGGGCTTCGTCCACGTATACGAACGCGGACGTGCGCCGATATTCCGGCACCGTGGAGCGCTCAAGCGCAGCTTGCGTAATCATCGCTATGAAGAAGCGGCCGAGGAGCTGGCTGCCTTCCCGTTTTAGAAGATCCTTTGCGGTATTGACGAGGACGATCTTGCCATCGTTCATCGCCTCAAAAATATCGAGCTTGTTCTGCCGTTGAGTGAACATCCGCTCAAAAGCTGGAGTGGACAGCACGCCCCATAGGCGGCGAAGAACCTGCTTCTTTGTGGCAGCGAACGATGGGTGGAAGAATTCCGTCAGGAAGAAGTAGCGTGCCGAGCCGTCAAGCTGGTCCATGTACTGCTTGAAGGGCTTCCCGTCCTCCATGATCCGCATGAGCGTATGAATGGTCGCGTCCGGTACGGCTAGCATCAGGCGCGCGAGATACTTGAAGATCACGCCCTGCTTCTGTGTGAGTTCAGCACCGAGGAACGCGCCGAAGAACAATTCATATAGCTCGATAACGCCGTTCAAAACCCGCTCCTTATCGGCGGGGCCATATTCGCGCACGCGGTCGAGGTGCGCGTCAAAGAGATTGAGTGCGGCGGGAAATTCCACATCGGCGGGATCGATGACGACGAGCCGATCCGCAAGACTGTTCGGCGCGTCCGGCGAGAACAATTCAAGGCGCACCAGCTTGTTGATGAGGTCGCCCTGGCTGTCGATCACGATAACTGAGCGGCCGTCCTCCTTTGCCGCGATTAGATCGGCGTGGATCATCTTCTGCATCAGCTGGGTCTTGCCGTGACCCGTGCCGCCGACGATATGGCAGTGCTCGCAACGCAACTCATCCGGTATCCGAAACGGAACCGGGATATCGAGCAGCGCTTTGAGAGGCGAGCCGCTTAGATAGAGTTCGGCGATTTCCGCGCCGGTCTTATTCTTTTGCTTCGCGGGGAGAACCAGCTTGTGTTGCCGCTCTCGTATGTTATCCGACCGCAGGAACCCCGAAGCTTCAAGCAGATTGCCCCCGCACAGTTCGCGCAGCTTCTTGAATATGTCGAGGCGGAAGGAATCGTCATCGTATGGAAGCATGAATAGACGCTCGACCGCCGAAACGGGATCATCGAGCAGGTCTATAAGCGGCACTTCAAAGCTGTCGCCCCGCTCATCGTCGTTCGACGGGAAGCAGCTCTCGGGAAGCGATTGGAATAGCGCCTCGATATTTTCAAGGACAATGCGCTCGAATGCGCCGTTCATCTGGTCGAAGTCGGCTGACCAGCGCCGCCGGCGCGGCAGCATTTCCCGGAACTCCGTGGCCGCGCCAACGCTCGTTTCGATAACGGGCCATTTCGCGACCAGATCGCCGATGTCTTCCGCGCGATAGAGCGTTTCGACAGCTTCCACGACCGCATACAACACCGGGGGCACCGGCACCCTGTCTGCGCGCCTGATCGCCTGTTGCACCAAAGCGACCGCGAGGTCGTCAGGCCCTTTCTTGGATAATACCGATGCCCGCCAGTGCGCCTGGGTGGTATCCCAAGCCTGATGCGTTTCGCGCAGTTCGCGGCTGACCGTGCGGCTGCCAAGAAGCCAGCCGGTGAGATTGTTGAGCGCCAAGAACGTTTACGCCGCTTGCGCCTTCTCATCGACGCCGATGGGGATCACCTCTTCGCCGCCGAAATGCGCCGCCGCTTCGAGAATGCGCCCGAAATTAAGCGCTGCGTCTTTGATCTGCTGTTCGGCGGCCAGCATTTCGAGAATGTCCTTGCACTCCACCTTTTTGCCGGCGACGAGATCGTTGACCGAGATCGTCAGGTTCATCGCATGGAAAAGGAGGAGCTTGCCCACGCCTTTCCAACCCTCGTCCTGAGGAACGTCGGTGTTGCGGACGTAGAGGAGTTCCTTGCCGAGCTTGTATTTGTCGATGCGCGCCTTTTCATCGGCGGAAATCTCAGCGCGCACTTCAAGCGCGAAAATCATCTTGCCAAGCAAACCAGAACGCTGGTTGCGACGGAGTAGCAGTTTCATAGGTAGCCCCTTCAATATCCCCGGTACAAGACCCCAAGGACGCAGGGGCGAGGCAAAGACTAGTTTCGAGACAAAATGGATGTCACTATCAAAAGAGCTTTTGGCACGGCTGGATTTGGCGAAATCTGTGGAGAAATCTGAATGAACTTGAAGGGCGCGGCTATTATTTTCGCTATCCTTGGCTCAGTACTTGTCGGGCCTACGGCGGAAGCGCGAGGACACGCGGGAGGCCATTCTTTCCACGCATCGTCCCATTTCAGCTCCCGCCCGTATTACGGGGGAGGCCATCACACGACCAGTCATGGCGGCCACTATGCCGGCGGCATCGGGTCGTCGCACCGAGGCGGACATTATGTGAACTGGCGAACCGGAAATCACTACGGCCGTCATAAATAACGTGCCGCCAACTTTGTAGGTGTCGTATGGGCCTTACGGTCAACAGCCAAACCTTCGCTGACTTTCGGGTCGAACACATTGGACTTCGCATACTGCTCGGGGCGTATGAGTTGGTCGCGCGAATCGGCGGCGAAATACCGCGTCCTCGAAATAGCCCCTTGTGGATCATGATCTATGGGGCGCGGATTACGGTCTCAACACCAGGAGGTCCGAAGCAAGATTTGGGTATTGCGAGGCCGGAGCTTCCCTCCCGGTTTCAGCAGGAGGAATACGAACGTCATGCGACTCTCGAACTGAAGGTAACGCTGCAGCCCAGCCAAATTATGGAGATCGAGGAAATACGCAGCGCCCAGAATTTATACTTCGAACTCGACCTTTTCGCGGAGGGCGGCGGCAACACGCCCGGAAATCAGATTGTGCGGGTGCAGGAGAAATTGCACGCGGAGGTGCCCAGGTCGGATTGGATTGCCCAGCTTCGTTCGGTCCGCGCGCTCGATGTCCTATTGCTTGAAGTTCCTATGCCCGTTGAGAACGTGCCTTCGGAGTTTCAGCAGATCGCAAAGCAACTCCTACAGGCGCAGCAGATGTTCACCGATGGCCATTTCACCGAATGTATCTTCCGCTGTCGTGCCGTGATGGACGCCTTGAATAAGGCGGTTCCACCCGATCCGGTGGTAGATTTGTGGCAAAAACTCGCGAACGCCGCTTCGCGCAAGCAGATGACCAAGAAAGAGCGCGAGACGGGGATTTTCGCACTCGTGCGCCATTACACCCATCTGGCAGCTCATCCGGGAGACAACGAGCCCGAGCAGTTTTCGCGCGGTGAGGCTCGGCTCCTCATGTCCCTAAGCGCGGCCCTTGTGGCATATGCTGTCAAATTGTCCGCGCAGTCTTCGCGCTAAACACTGGACAGCTGTTCGGATTCGGACAAAAGGACAGCCCACGCAAAGGCGGGCTGTCAGTCGTTGCTCGTTCGAATGTGCCCCGATCGCTTGGTTTCGTCCTATCGGGCTGGTGCGCTTCCCCGCATGTCTGGTCTTGAGCGCGGTCTGCTAGCTAGTCGCCTATGTAAGCCATTCACGCAGGTATCACACGAGATGCACCGAGCATTCTTTCCGCAAGGCTGGCCCAAGCCTGAGTTGACTGAGGTGGCGCGATGCGGAAATTAGTTCAGGCTGATAACAAAGAACTCATCCGCTCATGCGGATGGTATTTGCGCTGAAGGGTTTGCTAGGCGTGCCCTCTATCATGAGCTTCAGATACATCGAGAAATTTGGAAGGTTTATGAGGTCCAGAACATCAAACCTCGGCTGAAACTCTTTCGCCAAGAGAGACGCGTCTTCACTGCCTACGCGGAAAGCGATAATGGTGCCGGCGTTGCCGAGCACCGCGTGCTGAATATCCGGCTCAAGCTGGTGCAGGTATTGATGGGCCAGGACCAGTCCTACGCTGTACTTGCGCAACTCGCTCATCATGTTCGCGAGCATGAGCGTTGTGAAGTTATGAAACTCATCGAGATAGACGAAGAATGGCGGTCGCGCCTCGGGCGCTTCTTCAGCCCGGCTGAAGGCCGCAAGCCCGAGCGTCGAAACGACAAGGCTTCCGAGGAGAAGAGAGCTATCTTCGCCAAGCCGCCCCTTGGAGACGTTCACCAGCAGGATCATTCCGTCGTCCATGAGGGAGCGGAAATGCAGATCGATTTCGAGTTCGACCAGAATGCGGTAAAGGGTCGGGTCCGATAGCAACGCCCCGAGTTTGTTCTGGATCGGGGCGCACGCTTCGGCACGTAGCCGAGCTGGATATTGATCGAATTCGTTCTCCCAAAACGCCTTTACGACCGGATTCCGAATACCTTTGACTACCTCTTTGCGGAAGTCATCGTCCGAATAGAGGAGCAGGATATCTGGCAGCTTGGCATCGCTGCGCTCTAGGAGTGCGTACAGCGTATTTCTGAGGACGTGCTCCATTCGCACGCCCCAGGGCGTCCGGCCAGAGCTTTTTGAGCGTTTCGAGGAGACCGGAGACGGCCAAGGGTATCTTATCGTCCCGCACGCGCCGGAGCGGGTTGTACCCGTAAGCGAGCCAGGGATTGGTGGCGTCCAGATAGACGAGGCGACCGGGATCCAGGGTCGCTATGCCCTTGGCGAGCGGCTCAACGACATCGCCATGGGGATCGACCAAAGCGAATCCGCGCCCAGCCTCGAAGTCCTGGAGCGCCAACGTCTTGAGCAATGTAGATTTGCCGACCCCCGTTTTTCCGAGCACATACATGTGCGAGAGGCGATCACTCTGCTTTATGCCGAATCGTCGGTTTTCGAGATGAAAATTCGTGCGAGCGAAGTAGGACACATCATTAGGCATAAGGGCATATTGGGCGCTTGGGGGGAACGACATAAGGCGGCACAAATTGACCTCGCCGGTCGGTTGCGCGAATCAGACAACAAGCCAATACTTCCGATATGCACGACTATCCGCCACCGCGCCTCACACCCGAAGAGTTCGAGCTTGAAGTCAAAAAGAATTTGGACAGTGCCGCAGTGGGCCTGTCCGACTACAAGTCTCGGCATCGCGAAATAGTGGCAGGAGCGGACGGCGAATATGAGATCGACATCACCGCCCGCTTTACCGCGCTCGGCGCAAACTATCTGACGCTGGTAGAATGCAAGCATTATCGGCGCCCTGTCGGGCGGGAGAAAGTGCAAGCTCTTTGGACAAAGATGCAGTCTGTGGGCGCGCAGAAGGGCATTCTATTCAGCGTCAGCGGGTTCCAATCGGGCGCGGTCGAATTTGCAGAAGCCCACGGAATCGGCTTAGTTGAGTTCGTAGACGGACGAAGCTCCTGGGTCAGGAAATCCTACGAAGATGAAGGCCCAATTCCCTGGAAACGCGTGCCGGACTACATCCCTCGGATCGCAGGATGGCTTCGCAAAGGCAATAGGCGTTCGCTCGTCGCATCCGATCACCCAGATGCCTTGCGTGGTTTTCTCGAAGGGGCGTCTGAGCTCTGATGCCCAGCTATTGACGCTCTTTCTCTCGCCGTCTGCTTACGTCCGCTCACACGGGCTTGTTAAGGCCGCCCGTGTTCGGTTGTGCCGCCGGCGAGGGACGTAGGGACATCAGGGACTTCTCGGAAACCGTATGCGCTGCACTGGTTGTCCGAGGATCACGTCTCGGCTTTCTTCTTGCGCTCCAATCCGCGACGGCTGCATTTTCTTCCTTTCTGTCAACCTCAACGATTACATCGAGCAATTCCCTCGCGCGTTGTCGCCGATTGTTCCGAGACGGCGCACCGTTTTGTGTTTTCCGCCAGTTTGCGATCTCCTCATAGGGAGATCGCAGCGTAATTGCTGGGGTTTTTCCGCGTACACGTAAGTTCGAGGTGAACACCCCTACTATGTTGCGCCGCTCGGGTATATTCCCCGAAATATAGCCTGAATACGCGGCATTTCCGAGTTCGAGGTTTTTGAAGGCTTTGCCCCTGGGAAGGTCACGGGCAGACAGGTTAGCGATCTGGTCGAGCAAGGCCCGTCGTTCGCTGTACAGGCCGCGCTTTCGTGCCTCAAACGTGTCTTTGTCGATCATCTGGTCGATATAGGCGTCAGTGAGGCGGCTAAGGCGTTCGTCGCATTTCGAAAGCCGGAGATTGAGCGAGGTCCGCAGCTTGTCGGTTTCCTCTACCTCGTTCCTATTTGTCACATGGCCTCTTACATCGATCTATTGCGCAAGCAAGTACGCGCTGGAAGGTTGGGCCCAAAGCTTACGTCAGGAACTTCATCCGCTCGGCGTGCGCGTAGCGCTGCTTGAGCCCGGCAGCAACCCAACAGCCCTAAACGACAACCTCGGTTGGGGAAGCCGGACGGCCAATGACGCGTCTCCTTACAGCATTGAAACTGCGGCATACCGGGCCTACCGAAGCGTGCTCGCGCGCCGCAAGAGGAAAACGATGTCAAAGACGGCTCGACTGGCCGTCAAAATCGCTCGAAGCAAGTCGCCTTCTCTACATAATCCTGTCGGAATAGCCACGACAGTCACGTACACATTGTCGAGGTGGTTCCCTCAGAAATTTGGAGTTGACTTGATGGATTGGCTAGCCCGGCGGACGTTTCGGCAAGCCGCACGAAGCAGGTAGGTCTCGGCAAAAGCTTTCTTGAGGGGATACTAGTGTGCTGGTTGACCGCTTTTTCTCTTGCGATTGCGGCTGCTGCCGTATGCGTAGGTTTGCTCCGACTCTGGACGACCACGAGCGCAATTTGGTGGCTCAGGCGTTACGGACGATCATACCGAGCGGCGCTTAGTAAACACACTTCTGGTGATTTGAATGGACGCCTACTTCGCGAGTTAGCCGAATGTTGCAACGGCGGCCGTGTAAAGCCCTGGGGTGTTCTCGAATATACTTGGTATCGAAAGTCGAAGTGGTGGCGTCTTTTCGGGCGAAGAATTTACCGGTTGCCGACATTGGTGATGGTCGCGTTCGCTGGCTATGTCGTGTCCTACCCGGTCAACAACGCGCATCTTACATCAGGCGCATGGCTTGCCGTTGCAGTCATTTGTCAACTCGGCGTCATATTGTCTGCCTTTGAAGGCGTTTGCGCGTACATAATCGTGGGCAGTTTCCGTCGCTACTATCACGTTGGCCTGCGGCTCCACGATGACAAGGTCGCCGATGCTGAGGACACGATGTATGAAGTGGCACTATTGTTTCCAATGCTTTCCTCTGCCGTAGTTACAAACGTTCTTGCATTTATGACGGCGTATGTTGGGTGGAATGCTTTTGAAACTAAAATACCGGCGCCGGTGGATCAAGTCGGGGTGGTCGCGCTTCAAGGTCTGTATTTCGTGTCCTCAACAATGGCGACCGTGGGCTACGGCGACATCGTACCTCAAACACTGCTTGGACAAGCCGTCACCATACTTATTCATGTGCAAAGCCTGCTACTGGTCGTCGGAATGTTTTCGGCTCTCATGACATTCGGTTTGGCGAATTCAGGGCAATTCAAATGACCAAGCACCGGCACGCCGAGACCGTTCATGGAAGTTAGAGCGGTGCGCAAACGTCATACCGGAGCGATCTTGACGTGCGGTGTGATATGCAATGTCTTGGTCGCTGTAGCTACACTTGTCGTAAACGGGAGCGGAGTTGAGGGTTGGCATGAAGCTACGCGCGTGACGGCGCGTTTTTCGCTCCTCATCTTTTTGATCGTATTCATCACGGGCCCACTGGCACGCACATTTCCAAGTCAGTTTTTCCGTGTGATTTTGATTGAACGTCGCGGATTGGGTCTCTCGTTCGCTGGCGCACACACCGTTCACCTGTGCGTATTCGTTGCGTACTACGTTCTCGGTGGCGTTCCGCCACAGACGCTGGTGTTCGCGATGGAGGGAGTAGGTTATGCGCTTATTGTGCTAATGGCACTCACCTCGAACGACGCAGCGGTAGCTTGGCTTGGTCCCCGGAATTGGCGTTGGCTGCACACAATCGGCGTGTACTATATATGGGCAGTTTTTGCGGCGATCTACGCTGTTCGGATAGGTTTAGCCTTTGGAGCGCTGCTTTTTGATCTGCTGTTCGCCCTGCTACTCCTGGCCCTTCTCATTCGCGTTGGCGCTGCGACGAGTCGCAATTGCCGGACGCGCACCAAAGCTGGACGCGGGTGACGAACCATCCTTAAGCGTCTCAATGCTCGTACCGAAGCGTGTTGAGCCTATATCGTGCAAAACCGGAATCGCGATAGGTCAATAACAGGCCTCTTGTGCAGAGGAATCCTCCGCGCATAGACTCACATACTGTGCTTCTTTGTGGAGTTTCCATGAGTGCCAAAGCGGTTCACGATCCGAAAGCCAAGATCGTTGGCATCTGGATACGTGTTTCGACCGAAGATCAGGTCAAGGGCGAGAGTCCGGAGGTGCATGAGAAGCGTGCCCGCATGTATGCCGAGGCCCGAGGTTGGACCATCCGAGAGGTGTACCGGCTGGAAGCCGTGAGCGGGAAGGCGGTCATGGAGCATCCCGAAGCCAAGCGGATGCTTGCCGACCTTCGATCTCACCACATCACTGGCCTCGTGTTCAGCAAGATCGCGCGGCTCGCGCGCAACACCAAAGAGCTTCTCGACTTTGCGGACGAATTTCGTGCCGCGAACGCCGATATGGTTTCGCTCCATGAGGCCATCGACACCGGCTCCCCTGCCGGTCGCCTGTTCTTTACCATCGTAGCAGCCATGGCACAGTGGGAGCGGGAGGAGATCGCCGACCGCGTCGCGGCTTCCGTGCCGGTTCGCGCGAGGATGGGCAAGCCCATCGGCGGCTCGGCTCCTTTCGGCTACCGCTGGAACAACAAGCGGCTTGAACCGGACGCCAAGGAAGCGCCGGTACGCGTTCTCATGTACGAACTCTTCGCCGAGCATCGGCGCAAGAAGGCCGTCGCACGGATGCTGAACGAGCGCGGCTATCGCACCCGCAACGGCTCCAAGTTTTCGGATACGACCGTTGACCGCTTAATACGTGACACGACCGCAATGGGCATTTTCCGCCAGAACTATACCCGCACGAACGACCGCACGAAGTCTTGGGAACTGAAGCCCGAGAGCGAGTGGGTCAAGACGCCGGTCGAAGCCATCGTGACCGAGGAGCTTTGGGCCAAGTGCAATTCCTTCCTCGACGCCCAGCGGGCCGGAAGGCGCAAGACTGCCCGCGCGAACGTCTACCAGTTCTCCGGCTTCGCGCAGTGCGAATGCGGCGCGAAGATGTACGTGTGGGCCGAGAGCCCCAAATACGTCTGCCCGAAGTGCCGCAATAAAATTCCAATCGCCGATCTTGAAGCTGTCTACCGCGACCAACTGTCACAATTCCTGCTTTCGCCTACCGATATCGCCGCGCACCTTGAAGCCGCGAACGACACGATCCGCGAAAGCGAAAAGCTGGTTTCAGCCGGGCAGGCCGAACTCAAGAAACTCGAAGCCGAGGACGAGCGGCTATATCAGCTCTACCTCGCCGACGGCCTCTCGAAAGAGGACTTCGGCCGCCGCCACAAACCGCTGTCCGAGCGCCGGGCGCAGCTGGAGGAGGAGTTGCCGCGCCTCCAGGCCCGGCTCGACGTGATGCGTATTTCGACCCTCTCCGGGGCCGCTGTCATCGAGGAGGCAGGAGACCTGGCTAGCCGATGGGAGCACTTCTCAGGGGATGAGAAGCGAAGGCTGGTCGAGACGATCACGGACAAGATCGTCATCGGAAAGGAGGAGGTGGCCGTCAACCTCCTATACCTCCCAGCCGTCGCAGAGACCGGTGGGAAGGCAACGCGACCTCATGGGTTCATAGCCGCCACCAACTGAAAGCGCGCCGGATAGCGCACATGCGCATTGGCGCGCGCCACCACTGCCTCGCCGGATTCGATGGGCTGGCGCAGGGAATCCAACACGGCGCGCTGGAACTCAGGCAGCTCGTCCAGGAACAGCACGCCCAAATGCGCAAGGCTGACCTCGCCGGGCCGCACGCGCAGGCCACCGCCGACCAGCGACGCCATCGACGCGGAGTGATGCGGATTGCGGAACGGCCGGCGCCGCGAGATCGCACCGTCGCGCAGCTCTCCCGCCAGACTCTGGACCATGGAGATTTCCAGAGCCTCTCGGGCGTCCAGCGGCGGCAGCAGGCCCGGCAGCCGGGCCGCGAGCATCGATTTGCCGGCGCCGGGCGGACCGACCATCAGCATGTTGTAGCTTAATATACCGGATGCTATGAGAGGCCATGAAAGCCATGCCAAAAGCCTACAGTTACTTGCGTTTTTCGCACCCTTCGCAAGCCAAAGGCGATTCCTTTCGCCGTCAAAGTGAAATGGCCCCAGCATACGCGAAGCGGCACGGCCTAGACCTAGACGAAACTCTTACGTTCAAAGATTCTGGGATAAGCGCGTTTCGCGGCAAGCACGCTCAAGAGGGCGCCCTTGCCGCTTTCCTCAACGCGGTTGAGACGGGGAAGATTCGGAAGGGTTCCTATCTGCTAGTAGAGAACCTTGACCGGCTTTCGCGTGAAAAGGTCCGCATCGCATACAGGCAGATGACGGACATTCTCGCTCGCGGGGTAAATATCGTCACCCTGTTCGACAACAAGACTTACACGGACGATTCCCTAGACGAAAATTTCGGGGACTTGCTTATTGCCCTCACGACCATGTTCCGCGCGCATGAGGAAAGCGTAACGAAGTCAAAGCGCGTCGGAGGGGCATGGACCAAGAAACGCGACAAGGCGCAAACCGATGGTCACAAACTCACGGCGCGTTGCCCGGCATGGCTTACGCTCGCGAGCGACCGCAAAACATTCATCGCGGATAAGTCCCGCGTGAAAGTGGTCCGCAAGATTTTCGACATGACGCTTGCCGGTCATGGCAAGAGCGTCATTACCCGTCGCCTGAATGAAGAAGGCGAAGCGACGTTTGGGAAATCGAAGGGCTGGCATCCCAGCTACATTCAAAAGATTCTCGAAAACGAAGCCGTGTGCGGCGTATTCCAGCCCATGAAAACGGAAATCAAAGACGGGCGAAAAGCGCGCGTCCCCGCTGGCGACCCGATACCCGATTATTTTCCCGCCGTGATCGACCGGGCAACATTCGTGAAGGCCAAACGCTCCCGCGCCGCGCGCCGGATTTCCACGGGTAGCAGGGGCGAAGGCTTCCATAATCTATTCTCCGGTCTCGCCGTGTGCGGGAACTGCGGAGCGCCGATGCACTACGTCAACAAGGGCGAAGGCAGTAAGGGCGGGAGCTATTTGACTTGCTCCAACAAGCGCCGTTTCGCGTCGAACTGCAAAGCGCCCTCATGGCGCTATGGTCCCGTTGAGGCCCTATTGATCTTGTGCATTGAGAAACTAGACCACGCCCAGCTATTTCCCGACCTCACACGCGACACACGCGCGAAGCTCCAAGAGCTTGAAGATAGGAAGCTGGAAGCCGAAAGCGAGCTTGCCCAAACGGAACAGAGATTGGAGAACATCGGAAAGGTGCTTGCCGACAATCCCGGCCAGCCCACAATGCTAAAGCAGTTGAATGAGAGACAAGCGACATTCGACAAGCTAACCGCCGCGCTAAAAACGCTTGACGCCCAGCTAGAGGAAGAACGCGACCGCGCAAAGAACGCCGAGTCTGATTTCCGGCAAATCCAAGACGGACTCGAACGCCTAGACGCCGCACACAAGATTCCCGGCCCGGACCTCTATGACCTCCGCTCGCGCCTGCATCAACTCTTGAAACGGACCCTTGAGGCAATCTCGTTCCATCCCGACACGGGCGAGGATTTTGCGCCCAAGGCCCCCGGCGATTGGCGCGGTAGAATCGAGATTGGATTCCAAAGAGCGAAAAACGCCCGGACTCTGTATGTGGCGAAGGATTATCGGGAGTGCCGTTCCGTCCCCGTCCGCGACGGCAAGCCGGATGCAAAGAAGGGCGTCACGCTCAAGATGCGCGAGTCGTAGCGGGAAACTCTGCGCGTTCCTCCGCCGTCATGGGATAGCGGTCGAATGTGAAGCCGCCGAATGACACAACGTCCCCACGCTTGCGGGCGCGGCGCTGGGGGCGCTCCCCACGCAAGAACGCAAGCCAATTCACGCCCCACTCGATTACATCGGGGAGTTCTGGCGCTCGAATGACGCTTAGGGCTTCCAAGGCTACTTGAGTCCTACCCGCTCAATAAAGTCTGCCGTGCGGCGCAATTCCTCCGGCGTGGCGCGGACTTCGCGCAAGCGTTCAATTATCGTTGCCGCTCGATGCGAAACCACCATGATGTTTCCGGGCACATATCCCTTGCTTTCGTCAATGCAGATTAAGTCCGGCGATTTTGGCGGTTCATATTCTGCCTCTTGCGTGGTCATGCCGCTGTTCTCCATGTCGCGTCATTCGCTGGCGTGCAACGGATTCGCATTCGGATCAAGAATCCAAACGCCTGCCGCTGCGGGCGATGGTCGCGGCATCGTGTGAATCCGCGCATCGCGTTGTCATATTTTTTCGCGAGCGATTGCAGGCGACTACGCTTTGAACTGTGACTCGGAGCGGGCGAAACACCTTTATAATTATACATTACTTGACCCAAACGCTCCGCGTCGTTTCCCTCGCGATGATGCAGCGCGGTCACAGTTGAATTTCGGCGTTGGCGTCCCCACTCACTGCATCACGGCTTTACCGTAAGCGTCGCGATGGTTGACGCTCGCTCCGATTGCCACAAGTAAATCAATGCGTGCCGTGCGCGTGCGTGCATTGCTCTATTGAGCAGCAACGGAAGCAGCGGCACGGCGCGTTTTCTTGACATCGCGTGCAACAGGCGTATCGTTCGCAATATCAGCGAATTGTTCCGGCGGGGCCGGGACCTCCGGCGTGCGGCGCACGCGACCTCGCGGAAAATCCCAAACTCAACAATGCAACGCGCGGCGCGAAGCCGTGCGCGCGCTATCCCCACGAGGAAATCTCCATGACGGAAACGCCCGCTGAATTCACGACACGAGTCGCCGAGGTCGCGCTCAAGACCGGAATCAAGATCAAGTCATTCTCCTACACCTTCGCCGCGAACTATGTCCGGGGCGAAAACGCCAACACCGCCGCGATGACGGATGACGCCATTGCAAAGCGCATGATCGCGCTCGCGCAAGCTCGCCCCGATCAAGTCATTCTGTTGAAGCCGCTCGCACGCATCACGCCGCCGCAACGGGAAACGGCTACCGGGCGTCTTGAAAAAGCAAACGCCGCCGCCGACGCCGCGAAGCCAAGCGAACCGCAGCGCACGGAACTGACGGACGTGCAGCGCAAGTGGGCCGAAAAATACGGCGCAGAGGCGGCGCTCGATATGGCGAACGAGTTGGCGCACACACGCGCGAAGGCTCGCGCGAACCGCGTTGGGGCGGCGAAACTCAAGGCAGTGAACGAGGCGCTTGCGGCGGAACGCGCCGAAGGCGAGGCCGAATGAGTGACACGGTTGTCCTAGACCCTGAGTTGGTCGCGGGCGTCCGGCGTGACTTGCACGCGATGGCGCTCAAATACCCCGGATCAATCGCGGCGGACATTCTGCCGGATTCCTTCGATGAAGCCGTAACGGGGACCGCCGCCTGCCTCGATACCGAATATCCCGATAGGGACACCGCGACGTGGGCCGCGTTGGCGAAATGGAAAGCGAACAAAAACTCACACCATTTCGTGCGCCGTCGTTATCGCTCTGTGAACTGGCACGCTTTCTAAGGACTGAAAACACCATGACCAATCCAAACCTCTTGACCTCTCGCGCAACCGCCGCGCTCGTTAGCGCCGCGATTGGCGAACGCATTACGTCCCGGCGCGTAAATGCGTGGGCCCGCACACATAGTGGCGGATTCCCCCCGCTTGCGCTTGACGTGAATGGCGCACTAATTCGCCACAGTCGCGAGGCAGTTGAGGCGTGGCTTCGCGAGCGATTTCCGAACGACTCGAAACACAAACCGCGCGACCCCCGCTCGCGCCTTCAACGTGTGATCCCCCGTGGTAGGCCGCGCAATGCCTCACGTCCGCGCGCGTAGGCGGCGTTTCAAGTTCCCCGACTGGGACGCCCTCATTGAACGGAATCCCGATGGCCTGAATGACGCCTATGCGAGCATTCGCGCGGTCAAGATGATTGTCTCGCGCCTGCAAAGCACGCTCACGGCGCGCGGCTATCTCATTGCACTGGATGAAACCGACATGGCGGATGACGTGCCGGAAGCAATCATCCTGAGCGACGGCGGCACGACTACGCTCATTCACTTGAGCTTCCGCCGCCCAAAGCTCGTTAGCGTCGGGGGCGAGCCGGTGTATGTCGCGCATGATGACGGGGCCTTGATGCTTGCGTCCGCGATTGAGAAGGCCGTCAAGACGGCACTCCGATGAACAGAACACCGCGTGAGCGGTGTGGCGTCGGCGGCGTGTCGGTTTCTTGACGGGGGCCAAGGCACGTCATTGACGCGGCGCGCGACGTGCCCACCCACGGGCGCGCGTCACCCAATCCGGACCTGCCCACGTCGGGACCACGCGAAAGCGGCGGCGTGTGCGGAAGGACGCGGGGCGGCGCTTTATCGGAACGCGACTGCCCCGCGTCACTCTTTCAAATCTCAAAACAGGAAATCACCATGACAATCTCTCTAGGCTTCATCGGCAAAACTACCGTCACCGCAGTCACAGACACGGCGGCTGACGTGTTCACGGCGGGCAACCCCACGCCTGCATCGAGCAAGCGTTATCGGCTCTTGATCGTGAGCGACGTTGACGTGCACCTAAACCGCAACGCCGATGCTGACTCCGATACGTCCATGCTGATTCCCGCCGATACCATCGTTGAGGTTTCGGTGTTCGGGGGTGATCGTCTATCCGCGATTATCGCGGGCGAAACCGATGGTTCGGTTTGGGCCACGCTACGGGATTGAACCTGTCGTGTGCGGGCTCCGCACACTGCGGAAGGGCGGCGGCTGGCATGTGATCGCGTCTATGACGCGGCCCGCCGCCGTCAACCTCACTGAAAACGTGCGCTTGCGCTTCTTCTGACGGCGACGGGCGCGCGAGGCGGCGGGGAGTCCGGCATAGCTCCCCGCCGTCACCCGGTTATGTGCTTCCCATGTCGCGGCGAATTGCAAGAAACGTGAATCTTTGACGGTCCCGCGAATCGGGAGCACACCCGCCACTATCAGACACACGACGCGAGCGAGCGCGTCAAAAGAAGGCAGTCGAATTTTTCAAATCATCCCGCGCCGCCCTTCTTCGGCGCAGATGACAGGGGCCGCAGGACCTCGCAAGCATCCTGCGGCCCCGCCCTCAAGCGACTGACGGACTATGCAGCCTACCCACGATATTGAATCCGAACAGCCCCAGCGCAACGATTGGCGCGCGCCGGATGCGTTCGCCGTCGCCACCATGCTTGCATCGCTGGGCTATCGCGTCTTGCCGACGCGGCCCGAAAACAAAGTGCCGTTCATTTCGCGCTGGCCCGAACGCGCGACCACTCATCCCCATGTCATCGCGCGCTGGCGCTTGAAATATCCGGGCGCGAATTGGTCCATCTTCACGGGTGAAGAGAACGACGTTGAGATTATCGACGTTGACGGCGAGCAAGGCCGCGCGGACCTCGCGCGTCTTGAGAGTGAGCTTGGTCCCCTTCCGCAGACTTGGAGCGTCGTAAGCGGTCGCGTTGGCGGAGGAACACACCGATTGTTCAAGCCGCCGCCCGGTTGCGAGGATTTGCGCACGGTCGCGCACGTCTTGGGATGCGCAATCGACATTCGGGGCTGGCACGGTCACGCGGTTCTCCCCGGAAGCCTTCATAAGAGCGGCAACCGTTATCAGTGGGCGCTAGGATGCGCGCCCGACGAATGCGAACTTGCGGAGCTTCCGCCAGCGTGGCGCGAGCGGTTGCCCAAGCATGTAGATCGCAAAGAAGCGGGCGACGCTCGCGACCGTCCGCGACGTGAGTCGCGCGCGGCGCGTCAGCGCGCGCCGCTATACGATTCCGGCTCCATGATCCTTGGCGACGGCGCAGGCGGCGGCGGTTTCCATCGCGTCATCAATCGGCTTTCAATTTTCTATTTCAAGAACGAAGGCGCGGACGCGGACCCCGATGCGCTCCGCGATTATCTCCGGCGTAAGATCGAAGCGGCGGACGCGAGTAACCATTCGCAGGATGCGATTCAACGCTACATGAGCGACGCCTATTTGGGCGAGGCAATCGAATCCGCGCGCGAGTTTGTCAGAAAGGAAATGTGAGTTGGGTATCTTTGACAAAATGGACTCCATTGAGGAGTCGGAAAAGGTGAAAGCGGAGCGCGGATGGACGGACGAGTCGATCATCCGCGCCGATGCAGAAAAGACCTATGACGAATTTCGCCAGCGCATCGGGGAACTGAAAAAGGATTCGCAGCTTGCCGACGTGAACGCGATTCTCCGCGACATGGCGGGCGCGGTCGAATTGAACGATATGGCGCGCGATGACTTGTTCAACGTCATTGTGAAACGCCGGGGACTCGGCAAGCGCGTCTTGAGCGCGAGCTATGAGCGGTATCGTCGCGAACGCCGGAAAGAAGAAACTAAGCACAAAGGCGGCAACGGTTCCGAGGAGTCCCTCCTTGCGACACTATCAGCATCGCTGGGCAAGTCGTTCGAGTTGCCCTCCGATGCACTCGGATCATTCGACCTAGAAGAATTCGACGGACGCATTTGGATGTTCCGCCGCGCGACCTCGGATGAAGGCGAGGATCGGAGACTCACGACGCCGTTCATGCTGCTAGGCGGAATCAATTTCGCGGATCGTGGCGAAGATCGCGGACTCCGGGCCGTTGTGCGGCGCGAGGATGGAACGTGGCGCGAGGTCGAGATTGATCCGGGTGAAATCGCGGAAGGTGGCAAGGGCGCAATGGGGACACTCCGGCGCGCTGGACTCCAGATGACAAACGCCGGTCGCGAATTCGTCTCGCACTATCTTCTGGAATCGCAACCTCCCGCGACAACGGTTTTTCATCGGGGGGGATTCCGTGACGGATGTTTCGTGTGCCCCACGGGGGATGTGCTTCTGGCACCGCAAGGAACCGTTGAACTCGCGCAAGACATGCGGCTCAAGTGCACGCCGCGCGCCGGGACGCTAGAGGGCTGGCGCGAAGGCACGCGCGATCTATTCGGATTGGGAGTCGAGAAGGCCGGTCAATTCCAATCCGGCGTTCTCATGGGATTGTCCGGCGCACTCGCCGATCTTGCCCACGACGATCCGTTGGCGTTTTCGTTGGAAGGCGCAACCTCGCACGGCAAGTCAACGACGCAAGAAATGGCGGTCACGCCTTGGTGCGATCCGAAGATCAACAAGGGACTCTTTGTGAGTGCAAAGGGAACGGACAACTCTCACGAAACAGTGCTTGAGAAAGGTTCGGGCACTGTCGTGGCGCTAGATGAAATTGGAAAGCTGGCCGCGAAGGATCAGCAAAATCTCATGTTTATGAATCAGTCCCAGGCAGGAAAGCGCCGGGCGAAACAGGATGGAAGCGAACGCAAGGTCCGGACGTGGGGCGGCGGCGCATTGATCGTATCGGCGGAAACTGGATTCGCCCAACGCCTCAGAATGGAGAACGTGGCGCAGGTTGGCGGACTCAGTGCGCGTGTTATCACGTTGCAAGTCGATACATGGCCCCTCTTGGACCTCAAGACGGAATGGCCCGTGGTCGAAAGCGTGAAAGCGAATTTCGGTCACTCGGGTCCCGCGTTCATTGAGGCGCTAGACCGGGCGGGCTTCGTGAGGGACCCCGACAAGCTCAAGATGCTCGTTGGCGATCTTGTCGGGCAGCTTCCCGCGATCAATGAAGGCGCGAACATCGCGTTCCGCCGCCGCGTGGCGCGGCCCGTGGGCTATCTCTGGGCCGCTGGCAAGATCGCGGCGGACGCTGGACTCATTCCCGTGGGGGGCGATCTTGATGGCTTGATGGATCGAATCTGGCAGGGAGTCTTGTCATCGGAAATTGGCCCCACGGACCCGAAGGCGCGGGCCGTGCTTCACCTGCTGGATCAAATCACAGCACTCAAGGGAAGCTCGGTCGTGAATATCAACGACCGCGAGGAAGGTCATCGCGAGATTGTCGGGTATTGGGGCGACATTATCAAAGACCCCGACGACAAGCGCGTCCCGTGCCCTGTCTATGTCGTGCGCAGCGACAAGCTGGGCGAACTCAGTGGCGGATTCGCGGACGCCGGGGCATTGCGCAAAGAGCTTGAGACTCAAGGAGTCCTAATCCGGTCCCCGGATGGCAAGAGCCGGACTTGGAGCGGCTATCCCGGCTTGGGCAAAGGCGTCCAATACGTCGTTCTTCGCGCGTCGGAGATTGACGCCTAGAGGCTTGGCG
Organism: Rhizomicrobium sp.; assembly: GCA_050728855.1. Lineage (GTDB taxonomy): Bacteria > Pseudomonadota > Alphaproteobacteria > Micropepsales > Micropepsaceae > Rhizomicrobium. The sequence goes on from JBOHKI010000001.1 coordinate 182,049, forward strand.
AACTCTCTGGCGAATTTCGGCGAACTCTGGCGAATAGAACTCCCCGAAAAAATCGCAGGCGTTCGCTGGGTTTTTTAGACCTTGGCGAACTGGCGAACTATTTTTAGAAATAGATAGTCTCGTGTGAGAAACTTTTTTTCTCACTCGCGCCAGCCCGAGTCCCGTGAGTGAGAGAAAAAAGAATCGGGAATAAGCGTGTCTCTCTCCGAAAAACCTTCGCCAGTTCGCCAAGGTTCAAAACCTCAGTGTTTGCCTAGCCTCTTTCGGGAGAATACCCCGCGCCGATTTCGCCAGAGAGTTCGCCAGCGCACCGCATGGCGCGTAACCTCGTTGTCCGCGTTGGCGCATCGCCTTGTTGCCACGTCGCCCGGCTCGCCTGCGTTGTCCGTGACGGGGCCGATCTACTCGCCCGCGTCGGCCTTCCTGCCCGCGTCGCCCCGTGACGGCCTTCCTGACGAAGTGCAAGGCGTCTAGGACCGGAGGTCCGCCGCAGGCGGTATCAGGCGTGCGGGCTGGCATGGCCCGTGGGGCCGCGCTCTAATGTAGAAACACCGTATACATGCCTGTTTCGCGCGAGGCTTGCTCGAAAATCCGCGCAGGGTTTCACGGCACAACTTGAAAGTGACGAGGAGTCATCTTTAGTGACGCCCTGATGTATCATTTCGGGACACGAAACCTTAACGTCCATTAACCGTGACGTTTATGTAATGTTTGTCTTTCCGCGACCTCGCGCCGCGCCTGCCCAGCCCGACGCCGGAGCGCCCGGCACACGCCCCCCAGCCCGTCAACGCTCAATCGCCCCCAGCCGCGTCTAGATCGCGTCCTAGCGGGTCCGGGCGTCGTGGCGCTGCATCGCCCGACGTGCATTTGAGCGCGTCCCCAAGGGCCTTTCAGGCGCTTCCTAATCGCGCGGGATTCGTCCACCGCGCTGGCGCGAGCGCGACCGGCGAACACTCGCCGCGCCCGCCCGCACGACGCCCGGCGAGCTTCCCAGCCCATGACGCGCACCCCCACGCCGGGTCTCTGAGGCCGTGGGCGCGAGAAAAGTGCCGTCAAATATCTAAGGATAGTTGACAATCGGACGCACCAAGTCTATATAAAGCCTGCATTTTTGACGGGGACTTGCGTGGCACAAGGACACGAAAACGGGGCGAACGGGCATAGAAACTCCAAGTCCGCCGTCGCCTACTACCGGACCTCAAGCGCCACGAATGTCGGGGGTGACAAGGACTCGCTCCGCCGTCAGCAAGAGGCCGTCGCGGCCTATGCGAAGCGCCACGGGATTACGATTGCAGCGGAGTTCTATGACGCCGCTGTCTCTGGCGCGGACCACATTGGCGAGCGGCCCG
>JBOHKI010000002.1:0-133744 GCA_050728855.1 Rhizomicrobium sp.
ACATAGTGCCCGGTCTCGTCGGTGAAGCCGCCGGTGAGCACCAGCGTCAATTCCTCGCCGTGATGGGAGTGAAGGCCGACGCTGCGTCCGGGCCGGCTGCGGATCAGCCGCGCGCGCGTGCCGCCCCGGCGGAACAGATCGTGGAAGGAAATGCCGAAGCTGATATTGCGCCACGCCACGCGGTCGAGATCGCCGCCGAGATAGGAGCGCAGCGGTTCGGGCGCGAGCGACGGCTGGGCATCCGCCCTGGGCGCGGGCCGCGGGAGCGGCGTATCGTCGAGGTGCGCCAACACCGATTTCAGCGCGCCATCGCTGACCGGCGCGGGCGCAAGCTCGTCGAGCACCGTGCCGCCGAGGGCCTCCATGCGCGCCACCTTCGCCCGGCAGAGCGGGCACAGCGCCAGGTGCGTCGCCACGATGAGCGACAGCGCCTCGTCCGCGGCGCCGGTGGCGTGCGCGAGGAGGAGTTCGTCCTGGGGGTGATGGGTCGCGCTCATGCGCCGCCTCCGCCGAAATCTGCCATCCGCACGCGAATGTGCGCCATCGCCAGCCTGAGCCGCGACTTCACGGTGCCGAGCGGCAGGCCGAGCTCGGCCGCGATCTGGCTGTGCGGCTTGTCCGCGAAGAACGACATCTGAATCACCTGCGCCTGTTCCGGGGATAGATCCTTCAGCGCGAGGCGCAATTTTGCCTCGTCATCCTCGCGCATCAACACGGAATCGGCGGCGGGCTCGCCATCGGGGACCAGAGCGGGATCGTCGGGATCGAAATCGGGGCGGCGTTCGCGGCGGATGGCGTCGATGCGCAAGTTGCGCGCAATGGTGAAAACCCAGGTCGCGGCGGAGGCCCTGGCGGGATCGAACAGCGCGGCCTTGCGCCACAGCGTGAGCATCGCCTCCTGCGCCAGATCGTCGGCTAGGCCCGGGCCCGAGCCCAGTTTCAACAGATAGGCTTTGATGCGAGGAGCAAAATGCGCGAACAACATCTCGAACGCGCCGCGGTCGCGGCTGCCCGCCACGGCGAGCACCAGCGCGTTGAGCCGGGCGGGCCCGGATGCCGCGGTCGTGTTCATGCGCCCCTGCGCGAGTGGACGGCGCATGCGCACCGGCCTTCCCAGGCTCCAGGAGGGGCGTGTGGACCGGGGTCCGGCGGGCAGCGCATGCGCCATCATAGCCCGAAATACGCGCGCCGCGCGCCGCCGGATCACGCGGGCCGGAATGATCCGCCCGCGCCGCGCCGCCGTATCCCGTCCGTCGATCGAGCGGAGAGCCCCGGCGTGTTCCTGTCCCAGACGACCCCGCAAGCAGGAAACTTCGCCGTCATCGGCTCCGGCATCGCGGGGATGTCCGCGGCGTGGCTGCTGTCCGAGCGCCATCGCGTGACGCTGTTTGAGCGCGACGACCGCATCGGCGGCCACACCCACACCGTGATCGCCGAAACGGGCGATGGCGCGGTTCCCGTCGACACCGGCTTCATCGTCTACAATGAGCCCAACTATCCCAACCTCACCGCCTTGTTCCGGACGCTGGGCGTCGAAACCGCGCCGAGCAACATGGGATTCTCCGTCTCGCTGGACGATGGCGCGCTGGAATATGCCGGGAGCCTTGCGGGCCTGCTGGCGCAACCCTCCGCGCTCGGCCGCCGCGACTACTGGCGCATGATCGCCGATACGCTGCGCTTCTACCGCGACGCGCCGACGGTGCTGGCCCAACCGTCCGCGGCGCGGATGAGCCTGGGCGACTACCTGGCGGCCGAAGGCTATTGCGATGCCTTCGCGCGGCTGCATCTGCTACCGATGGGTGCGGCGATCTGGTCGTCGTCGGTGGGCGACATGCTGGGCCATCCGGCGGCCGCCTTCGCGCGCTTCTTCGAGAACCACGGACTGTTCAAGCTCACCGGCCGCCCGCAATGGCGCACGGTGCGGGGCGGCAGCGTAGAATACGTCAAGAAGCTGACGGCACCCTATGCGCGACTGGCGCGCACCGGCGCCGGCGTGGCCGCGATCGAGCGCCGCGCCGATCGTGTCGAAATCGTCGATGCGGCCGGAAACCGCGCGCGTTTCGACGGCGTGGTGATCGCGGCGCAGGCGGATTGCGCGCTGGCGATGCTGGCCCAGCCGACGGCGATGGAGCGCGCGCTCCTGGGCGCGTTCCGCTATCGCCCCAACCGGGTCGTGCTGCACGAGGATGCTTCCCTGATGCCGCGGCGGCGGCTGGCATGGTCGAGCTGGAATTACCTGGGCAAGAGCGTGCCGGGCGCGGACGCCGACCTCTGCGTGACCTACTGGATGAACAAGCTCCAGCCGCTGGCCACGCGCAGCAACCTGTTCGTGACGCTCAATCCACCCGAATTGCCCAGGCGCGGCGCGATCCACTCGGTGGCGACCTGCGCGCACCCGGTGTTCGATGCCGGCGCGCTCCAGGCGCAGTCGCGGCTGTGGAGCCTGCAAGGCGCAAACCGCACCTGGTTCTGCGGCAGCTATTTCGGCTCCGGTTTCCACGAGGACGCGCTGCAGTCCGGCCTTGCGGCAGCCGAGGATGCGGGCGGCGTGCGCAGGCCGTGGACGGTCGAAAACGAATCCGGCCGCATCGTGCGCCTGCCGAAACTGGCGCGGGCCGCCTGATGACCCACTCGGCGATCTACGAGGGATATGTCACGCACACGCGGATTTTCCCGCGGCGCCATGCCTTCCGCTATCGCGTGTTTTCGCTGCTGCTGGATCTGGACGAGATGGATTCGCTGGGCCTCAAGCTGTTCGCCCGCAATCGCGGTGTACTCGCGAGCTTTCACGACCGCGATCATGGCGACGGCCGGCCGCTGAAGGCATGGGCGCAAGACAGGCTCGCCGCGGCCGGCATGATGGCGGACGGGCCGGTCCGCGTGCTGTGCTATCCGCGCCTTTTCGGCTATGTGTTCAATCCGCTCAGCGTGTGGTTCTGCCATCGGAGCGACGGCACGCTCGCCGCCACGATCCACGAGGTGCACAACACTTTCGGTGAGCGCCATGCCTATGTCCTGCCCGCCGAGGCGGGCGAATCCGGCGTGAGCCAGGAATGCGCCAAGGCGTTCTATGTTTCGCCGTTCCTGTCGCAGGACTGCCGCTACGCCTTCCACATCGTCCCGCCTTGCGAGAGCGTGCGGATCGCGATCCGCGAGTCGGAGGCCGGCCAGCCGGTGCTCAATGCCGCGTTTTCAGGCGAACGCAGGGACTTGACGGATCGGAACCTGGCCTCGGCCCTGCTGCGCCACCCGCTGATGACGCTCAAGGTTGTGGCCGCAATCCACTACCAGGCGTTTCGTCTGTGGTTGAAGGGCGTGCCCGCCCATGCTCATCTTGGGGCGGACGCATCTTCCTAGGGAGGCCATCATGGCCGAGACCGCGTCAGGTACCTCCGGGTCTGGGGCATTGCCCGCGAAGCCGGAGGCCGTCAGCCCGCCGTTCTGGGGCCGCGCCGTCGTGCGCGCCGCCAGCGAGATCGCGGAGGGTGAACTGGTGCTGCGCTTCGCCAACGGCGCGGAGAAGACGATCAGCGCCGCCCGCGACGGCGCCCGCGCCGTGCTGGACGTGGCGCGCGACCGGGTGTGGCGCAGGCTGATGCTGGGCGGCGAAATCGGCATCGCCGAGGCCTTCATGGACGGGGACTGGACCAGCCCCGACCTCGCCGCCGTCTTCGAATTCGCCGCGCGCAACACCGAGCGGCTGACCGGCGCGGTCGCGGGCCTGGCGCCGCTGCAATGGATGAACATGCTGCGCCACAAGCTGCGGGCGAACACGCGCTCCGGCAGCCGGCGCAACATCGCGGCGCATTACGATCTCGGCAACGCGTTCTATTCGCAATGGCTCGACCCGACGATGACCTACTCCTCCGCCATGTTCGACAGTGAGGGCATGTCGCTCGAGGAGGCGCAGCGCAACAAATGGCGCAGGCTGGCGGAGACTCTCGACCTCAGGCCCGGAATGAGCGTTCTGGAGATCGGCTGCGGCTGGGCGGGGTTCGCCATGTTCGCCGCCCGCGAATACGGCGTGCGTGTCACCGGCATCACGCTGTCGAGGGAGCAATATGCCTTCGGCCGCGCCGCGGTAAGCAAAGCGGGGCTGTCGGGTCTCGTTGACATCCAGCTTGTCGACTACCGCGACGTGCAGGGCACCTTCGACCGCATCGCCTCCATCGAGATGTTCGAAGCCGTGGGAGAAGAGCACTGGCCGACATTCTTCGAGGTCGTGCGCAAGCGGCTCAACTCCGGCGGCGTCGCCGGGCTGCAGATCATCACCATCGAGGACGAACGCTTCAACGCCTATCGCCGGAGCGCGGATTTCATCCAGCTCTATATCTTCCCGGGCGGCATGCTGCCCTCGCCGAACGCGCTGCAAGCCGTGGCGACGAGACAGGGCCTGGGATTCGAGACGGTGCGCACCTTCGCGCTTTCCTATGCCGAAACCTTGCGGCGCTGGCGCGAGACGTTCGATGCCCGCTGGCCCGCGATCCAGCCGCTGGGCTTCGACGAGCGCTTCAAGCGGATGTGGGACTACTACCTCGCCTCCTGCGAGGGCGGATTCCGCGCGGGCACCATCGACGTGGGCCAGTTCCGGTTGACCCGTGCCTAGTTTCAAGTTCGAGCCCTACGATCTGGCGCCCGAAGCCGAAGCCCTGCGTGGCGAGGTTCGCGCCTTCCTGCGCGAATGGATGGGCGAGACCGCGCCGGCGCGGCGCGCGCTGTCGTGGTCGGGATTCAATCCGGAGTTTTCCAGGGCGCTGGGCGCAAGGGGCTGGATCGGGATGACCTGGCCGAAGAAGTATGGCGGCCACGAACGCAGCTATGTTGAGCGTTACGTCGTGCTCGAGGAGGCGCTGGCGGCCGGCGCGCCGGTCAGCGCCCATTGGGTGGCCGACCGGCAGAGCGGGCCGCTGCTGCTTCGCTTCGGCACGGAGGAGCAGCGCGAGAAATTGCTGCCGGGCATGGCCCGCGGCGAAACCTATTTCTGCATCGGCATGAGCGAGCCGGGCGCGGGGTCGGACCTGGCCGGCGTACGCACCCGCGCGCGGCGCACCAACGAAGGCTGGGTCGTCAACGGCCAGAAGATCTGGACCTCCAACGCGCAGAACGCGCACTACATGATCGCACTGGTCCGCACCGGCGAGGATTCGTCGCGCCATGCCGGGCTGACGCAATTCCTGATCGACCTGAAGTCGCCGGGCCTGACCGTGCGGCCGATCGTCGATCTCGTCGGACACTCGCATTTCAACGAAGTGTTCTTCGATGACGTGCTGGTGCCGGACAACATGATGATCGGTGGCGACGGCGACGGATGGCGGCAGGTCACCGCCGAGCTCGCCTACGAGCGCAGCGGGCCGGAGCGGTATCTGTCGAGCCTGAGGCTGTTCCTCGAATTCATCCGTGCCGTCGGAGAGGCGCCGGACGAAGCGGAGCAGATTCTGATCGGCCGCTTCGTTTCCGAACTGTGGACCTTGCGGCAGATGTCGATCTCGGTGGCCGGCCAGCTCGCCGCCGGCGCGCAACCCATCGTCGAAGCCTCGATCGTCAAGGATCTGGGCACGGGCCTCGAGCAGGACATCCCCCGCGCCATCCAGGGCCTGGCGCGCGAGGACATGGACCCGGCCCTGCCCGGCGCGTTCAACGATACGCTCGCCTACCTGCTTCAGATCTCGATGTCGTTCAGCCTGCGCGGCGGCACCCGCGAAATCCTGCGCGGCATCATCGCGCGCGATCTCGGCCTGCGTTAGGGAACGTAGCGCAGGCCGACCTCGAACGTGCGCGGCGGGCCGAGGCTCACGACTTCGGACGGGTTCGGCGGCGGGCCGAAGGTGCTGGTCTCGCCGATGGCGATATTGGCGTTCGCCGCATTGTAGACGGCACCATACACGGCCCAGTCCGGCGCAAACAGCCAGGTCGCGCGGACATCGAGCACCAGTGCCGAGCCCAGACGCAGACGATTCAGATCGTCCTCGAAGCGGCGGCTCTCCCAATGGGCGTCGGCGTCAAGTTGCAGCGTGTCGAGGGGCGACCACGTCGCGCCGCCGGTGATCGTGGCGAGCGGCGCCTGGGCGGGCCGGTTTCCATCGATCTGCGGATCGTGATCGGCCGTCCGCATCCGCGCGTCCGTGAGCGAAAACGCCGAGCGCAAACCCAAGGAGTCCGTGATATGCCATTCGAGATCTCCTTCCAGGCCCATCGCGTTCACGTCGCCCGCGTTCTGCCGCTGAAGCGCGTTCACGCCGATGGTGACGTTGGCGATGGCATCGTGCAGCCGGTTCCAGAACGCGGTGACGTTCCATTGGACCGCGCCCGAATCCCCGCCCCAGCCGATCTCGGCGCCGGCCAGTTGCTCGGGCTTGAGACCGGCATTGGCGGAGGTCGTGACATTGCCGACGCGGAACGGACGATACAATTCGTTGAGCGTCGGCACGCGGAAACCTTCATACGCCGCGGCGCGGAAATACTGGCCGCCCCCCAGCGCGTAGCGCGCGCCGCCGCGCGCTGTGGGCACGAGGCCGCTGCGACCGGGATAATCCGTATCGAGTGTCACCGCGCCGGTCGAGCGCACGTTCTGCACGAGATGGCCCTGCGCCGTCGACCAGTAGTCTCCGCGCACGCCGAGCGTGAAGAGCCATGGCCCGGAGTCGAGCGCGCCCTCGCCATAGAGCCCGCCGACCGTCTCCATGCCGCCCGAGCGGCGCTTCAGGGTGAAGGCCGTGCCATTGAAGCTGAACAACTCGTTGGACTGCCCCGCGTCGATGCGCAGGTCGCCGCCGGCCTCCCAGCGAAACGCGCCGGCATTGCCCAGCAGCGCCGCATTGGCGCCGTAGCCGAGCGAGGGAACGGAATACTGGTCGTTGGCCGGCGTGGTGGTCAGGTGAAACGCGTCGACGGACACCGAACTGTTCTCGAACTTGCTGTCGATCGCCCAGGCCTGGAGCCTCCAGCCAGGCGAAGCGGCATCCGCGGGCCGCGCCACGGTCAGGCTCGCGACTTCGCCTTTCGCTTCCGAGCTCGCGCCGACAAGACCGGCGCCGCGCCCCTGGTCGTAGTATTCGATGCGCGCGGATGCGACCGCACCATCGCCCAGCGCCATCTGGCCGCGCAGCGACGCCTCGCCGTCGCCATACCAGACATGATTGTCGGCAGGACCGCGCAACGGTTTCTCCGCGAGGATCCAGCCATTGGAGCGCTCGCCTTCCGCGCTGGCGAAAAGATCGAGCCGGCCGAGTTCGGACCCGCCGGAGGCGGCCGCCCGATAGGTGCCAAGCGATCCCGCGGACACATCGGCGGCGGCGACGCCGTCCGTGGTGTCGCGCTCGCTGAACAGGATCGTGCCGGTCAGCGCACCGGCGCCATAGGGACCCGCGCCCGCGCCGCGCACGATGTCGACGCCGCGGATGTCTTCCGCGGGCAAGGCGCTCCAGATGACCCAGCCGCCGAACGGATCGTTGACCGGCACGCCGTCGAGCATCACCAGCGCGCGGCCGGCGCCAGACGGCGCGATATTGCGCAGCGAAATGCCCTCCGTCGTCGCGTTGGCGTTCAGGCTTGTCGAGCGGCGGAAGAGCGACACGCCCGGAACCTGCTCCAGCGCCGCGTCGATCTGGTCGAAGCCGGAAAGCTGGGTCTCATCGAGAGAAGTGACCGAAAATGCCGCGTTGCCGACAGGCTGGGGCAACCGTGCCGCGGTCACGCGCACGACCTCGACCTGCGCCATGGCGGGCGACAACAACACTGCGAAGACTGCGAAACCCGCCGCGGCGGCCAAGCGGCCCATGCTTCCCCCTGTGGCGCTCCCGGCGCGGACGCGATCATAGCGCAGGTTGGCGCCCCGATCCTTGCGGCGATGTCACGAATTCGATCCGGTGTGCGCCGCATGTCACGCCTGCGCGAGGTGGGGTGCCTCGCCGCCCGCGCCGCGCTAGACTGCATGCCAACACGCCGCTCGATGCGCGGGGCTCATCCTGGGAGGGACTTTCATGAAACGGGCATTCGTTGCCGCGGCCGTCATCGGCCTCGCCTTTTCCGCGGCCATGCCGGCGGCAGCCAAGACACCGGCCTACATTGCAGCCGCCATCGCCGACAAGAACCGTCCCGCCGAGGATGTCGCGCGCGACGCCGACCGCAAGCCCGCCGACATGCTCGAATTCGCCGGCATCAAGCCCGGCATGAAGGTCGTGGATCTGATGCCCGGCAAGGGTTACTTCACCCGGCTGTTCGCGGTGGCGGTGGGACCGAAAGGCTGGGTCTACGCCTTCGAGCCCACCGAATTCGATGCTGCTTTCGCCAAGCGCAACATCCCGATCCCCTCGGGCGGCGATCCGCACTATCCGAATTTCAATTTCATCCATGAATCGATCACCAAATTCACGCTGCCGGAACCGGTCGATGTCGTGTGGACGTCGCAGAACTATCATGACCTGCACGACAAGTTCACCGGGCCGGTCGATCTCGCCGTGTCCAACAAGGCGATCTATGACGCGCTGAAACCCGGCGGCTACTTCATCGTGCTGGACCATGTGGCGGAAAAGGGTTCGGGCTTGCGCGATACCGACACGCTGCACCGCATCGATCCCGCAGTCGTGAAGCAGGAAGTCGAAGCGGCCGGATTCAAATTCGTGGGCGAAAGCAAGGTGCTGCGCAATCCGAAGGACCCGCATACCGCGCTGGTGTTCGACAAGTCGATTCGCGGCCACACCGACCAGTTCATCTACAAGTTCCAGAAGCCGAAGAAATAGAAGCGCATTGCCCGCAATTAATGCGGTTCAGGTCGCTTTCGGCCAAGCCTGTCGCTTGAGCCCAAGAATCCGGCGACCCGCGCGGCTTTATTGACGACGCGCTCCGGAACGCCGGTGCCCAACGCCAAGGCCCCAACCCCCTTTGCGGGACGGCGCCGCGTTCCGGGGCGTCTTTGTTTGCCGGGAGAATGACCCATGACCATGATGACGACCCAGAACCTCGTAGTGAATGGTGACGCCGAGACCGGCGCCGAAGCGCCCGATTTCAACACCTCGGACGCACCGGCCGGGTGGACGGCTACGGGCGCCTTTACCCAGGTCGCCTACTCCGCCGGTGGCGCGAGCGACCTGAACACGGGCGATGGCGCGTCGGTCTATGGCGGCAATGGCTACTTCGCCGGCGGCCCCGGGAGCGCAGGGGCGAACATCTTCCAGACAATCGATGTCAGCGCCTATGCCAGCGCCATCGATGCCGGCACGCTGGACTTCGACGCCAGCGGCGATTTCGGCGGCTATCTCTCGCAAAACGATTCGATGACGCTCAATCTCACATTCCTCGCGTCCGACGGGACAACGTCGCTCGGCACGGCCAGCGTCGGTGGTGTCAGCGCCGCCGACCGGGGCGACGTGACGGAACTGCTCTACCGCGAGACTTCCGGCGCGCTACCGTCCGGCACGCGCTTCATCAAGGTGGAACTTGACGCAACACGAACCGACGGCAGCTATGACGACGCGTACGCCGACAACATTTCGCTGAGCCTGACCGGCGCGGGCGTTCCGGGCGGCACCGTGCTGGTGAATGCCACACACGACTTTTCGCCCGACACCATGCCCAAGAGCAGCGGCATCACCTTCCTGACCTCGGGTCCCGCCACCGCGACCTTCGTTGCCAACGATTTCGCGCCGAGCCGGATCAGCCATACCGGCACCATCACCGGCGACCACGACCCCAATACGCTGGTGATCAAATCCGCGCATACTTTCGATGCATCCACCCTCACCTTCTCGCATTGGACGGCAGGCACCGACTCCTTCCAGATCAATGGCACCAATACCGTCGACACCATCACCGGCGCCAGCGTCGACGATCGAATCAGCGCCGGAGATGGCGATGACACGATCGACGCCTCTGCCGGCGGCAACGACGTCATCAACGGCGGCGCGGGCAACGACACGATCCTGTTCGGCGCGGCGCTGACCGCGGCCGATCGAGTCGACGGATCGACCGGCACGAATGCGGTCGAACTGGCCGGCGACTATTCCGCCGGTTTGAACTTCGCGGCGGGAACAATAAGGAACATCGCGGATCTCGTGCTCGGCGCCGGTTTCTCGTACAAACTCACCACGGCCGATGCCAACGTCGCGAATGGCGCCACGCTCGGCATCGACGGCTCCGCGCTGGGCGCCGCGGACAAGCTCACATTCAACGGTGCTCACGAGAGCGATGGGCACTTCGCCATCACGGGCGGATTGGCCGGCGACACCATCACCGGCGGCGCGCAAGCCGACACCATCACGGGCGGCGGCGGCGCCGATGTTCTCAAGGGCGGCATGGGCGCCGATGTGTTCAAGTACCATTCCGTGAGCGATTCAACGAGCACGAGCCACGACACGATCGCCGACTTCGACCCGTCATCCGATACGATCGACATTTCGGCGATGGGCGTTTCGGTGAGCGGATTGGATGCAACAATCTCGACAGGAAAGTTGATAGGCGGCAACTTCGATGCGACGCTCGCGGTCTCCGTCAAGGCGTCGACGCTGCACGCCCATCACGCGGTCCTGTTCACGCCGGACGTCGGCGGATTTGTCGGCCACACGTTCCTGGTGGTGGACGTCAATGGCGTGGCCGGTTATCAGGCGGGCCAGGATCTGGTGATCGATCTCGGTACCGGCAACCAGTCGGGATTCACGGTGTCCGACATCACCGATTAGATTCCGGCACCGAGATCGACGAAGGCGTCGGACAGTTCGCGCGGCGCGCCCGCGCTCCGCTGCGGGGCGGCGAGCTCCTGCACCAGGCGATCGACCTGCACCGCGATCTCCGGCACCGCGGTGATCTCCCACCAGGCAGGCCTGGTGAGCGGCCCCAACGCAAAGAGCCAGGTCGAGGCGTGACCCGATTCGTCGCGCGCGGCGCAGTCCTCCGTCTCCATGCCGAGGCCAAGCGGATCGGGCATGAGAAGTCCGCGCCGCCGAAGATCGGCGATGAGCGGGATGGCGACGCGCGAAAGATCGCCGCTCGGGCCGGTACAGTTCACCACATGCGACGCAAACAGCGTGCGTCCGCCGGACAGCTGGATGTCGACGCCGCTCCGGGCCGCGGCATAGCCCTGGATGCGGCCGCCCGTCACGGTGAGCTGTCCGCTATCGATCAGCGCCTGAAGCATTGCGGCGATGCGGGGCGGCATGCGGCTGCGATGCACGTCCCAGCGCGCCCGCTGGTGGCGCAGGAACTGGCGGCGCTGCGCAAGCGTCCAAGCGTGCCAGATCTGCGCGATGTTCGGGCGCACCGCGTCGATCACGCGCTGCCAGGGCACACCCTGCGCCATGGCGGCCCGCGACGCGGCGCGGACGGTGCGCATCAGCGCCAGTGGCGTGTCCGGTTTCGCGAAAGGCTCCCACGCGCCACCGGCCTGATGGACCAGCGGCAGCAGACCGTGACGTGAAACGGCATGGATCGGGCCGCGATGACCGTCGTCAGCCAGCTTGAGCGCCACATCCACCATGGTCTGTCCGGTGCCGATCAACGCGACCGCGGCATTGGCGTCGATGCCGTCGAGCGCGCCCTTGGCCCAGGGATCAGCGATGTAAGCATGCGTGTCGTAGAACCACGCGCTCTTCACCGGAACGGGGCGTGGCGGGAGATTGCCGGCCGCCAGCACGACGATATCCGCCTTGATCTCCCGGCCGTCCTCGAGCAGGACGCCGCGAAACGGCACTTCCAGGGCGCGAACGGCCTGGCCACGCAACAACGCCAAGCCGGCGGATTGATCGGTCGACAATACGGCGGCGATGCGTTCTTCCAGATAGTCGCCGAAGGCCTGGCGCGTGACGAAAGACGCCTGCTGGTCTCCATCGCCATCCGACAGCGCCTGGGCCAGAACTTCGGGACGCCGCTCACGCAGCCAGTCGGCGAAACCCGGCGCGAGACCAAGCTCCATGCGCGGGATCGGAACATTGAGCAGGTGGTAGGGCTCGCAGGCGCCGTAAGCGAGGCCTCGGCCGTGCCGGTGCTCGCGCTCGATGAGAAGCACGCGAATGTCGGGCCGCGCGGCGCTCATCTTCAGCGCGAACAGGCTGCCCGCGAAGCCCCCGCCGACGATGGCGATCGTCTTGGCCCGGCGCTGGGCCTGCTGGACAGTCATGGGCCGAAACCGATCTTGTGCGCGGCCAGTCGCTCATAATAGGGCCGCGCCGCATCGGCGATGGGGCGCAGGGATTCCGGCATCGGACGCTTTTCCGCCGTCCGTGGCGAGCTGAAATGGGTGGACCGCTCGACGGCATCGTACCAGGCCGGCGCCCACACACCGTCGCTGGCGCGCCGGCCGGCCGGCCAATGGAGCATCTTCTCCGAAAAGGCGATGCCAAGCGCCCCGCACAGCGCCGACAAAGCGCCGCGGGGGTCGGCCAGCACGTCGCCCGACGCGATGACGGGCGGAGCATGGCCCAGCCGCTCGGCCTCGCGCTCGAAGAGCTCGGCCTGCTGCACGAAACCGATATCGTCCAGCGTCACCTCGGCGCGCTTCTCCGTGTAGGACGACAACACATCTTCCGGCGCGCGGATCAGGAAGGCGTTGCGGCAGCGCGCGATCCAGTCGCGGCCGAACTCCGGCAGCATGTGATGCGTCATGTGCTTCTGGTACCAGATCGGCATGGCTTCAGGCGCCGGCCCGAGGACCTGGTCCACGACGACGCGCCAGTCCGCCGGCTGTGATGCCAGCGTCTCGGCGCGCAGCGGATGGTCGATGCCGGTTTGCGCGAGATAGGCTGCGTAGAATGGCTCGTCGATCACCGCGGTGTCGCCGCGATTCTCGAAGCTGCGCATCATCGCGGTGGAGATGTTGCGCGGGCCCGACCACATCGCGATCCGGATGGGCTCAGCGGTTGCGGGCGGCATCGTCGTCCTTCAGCTTGGCGTAGAGCTCGCGCAGCCGTTTCGTCACCGGCCCCGGCAGCGAGGCGGGCAGCACCCGCCCGTCGATCTCGCGCACGGGCGTGAGGCCGCCGAACGTGCCCGTCACGAACGCTTCCTCGGCATCGGCGAGGTCGGCCGGCGGATAGTCGCCCGGCGCCAGCGCGATGCCGTTCGCCCCGCACAGCGCGATGACGTTGGCACGCGTCACGCCGTTGAAGCAGTAGGCGCCGGCGGACGTCCGCACTGCGCCGTTCCTGACCCAGAAGAAATTCGTCGCGTTGCAGCTGGAGATGTTGCCATGCGGATCGAGCATCAACGCCTCGTCCGCGCCCTTGCCGATGACGTCGAGCAGCGCGCGTACCAGGTTCAGCCGGCTGTGCGAGTTCAGCCGCATGTCGAACATCTCGGCCGGTGTGCAAAGGATGGACGAGGTGGCGAGCTTGAGCCCTTTCGAAACGATCTCCTCGCTCGGCTCCTTGTGCTCGGCCACGATCACGATGGTGGCCGCGCCCAATGCGTTGCGCGGATCCTGGTTGACTGTCCTCTTGATGCCACGCGTCGCCATCAGGCGGACATGGACGCCGGTCTCCATCGCATTCGCGTCGATGGTGCGGCGCAGCGCCGCGGAAATGTCGGCCCGCGACATTCCAAGGTTGAGCGCGATGGCTTTCGCGCCTGCGAAAAGCCGGTCGAGGTGGGCCTCGAGGAAGGCGAAGCCGCCCCTGTGCAGGCGGATGCCTTCCCACACGCCGTCGCCCAGCACGAACCCGGCGTCGAAAATGGACACCTTGGCCTCGTCGCGCGGCACCAGCGCTCCGTTGAGCCAGACCAGCACGCGCGCGTTGCGCGGATCGGCGGCAAAGTCCTGGCTACCGGGCATGAATCGAACCGTCAGGCATGGGAACAGCCAGCTTATGGGCAAGGCTGGTATGCGGCAACGGCGGCTTTGCGTCGCCCGCCCCGTGCCGATACGGTCGCCGACGGAGCGCGCGACATACCATTGGGGGAGTTCATGCCTCGAATCGCCTTGCTGACCGCCGTCTGCCTTCTGTCCTGCGCCGCCGCGGCGGCGCCATCCGGACAAGCCACATTGGAGCAGCGCTTCGACGCTTCCATCCAGCCCAGCGAAATGCGCGACTGGATGAAGCTGATGTCCGCCGAGCCCAACCATGTCGGCAGCCCGCACGACAAGGCGAACGCGGAATGGGAGCTCGCCCAGTTCCAGAAGTTCGGCTGGGACGCGCATATCGAGACCTTCCAGGTTCTCTATCCCACGCCCATCAGCGAGACGGCCGAACTTCTCGGTCCGAAGCCCTACACGGTCATGCTCCAGGAGCCGCCGATCCCGGGCGACAGCAGCGCCACGGCCAAACAGCCCGCCCTGCCTGCCTATCTCGCCTATCAGGGCGATGGCGACGTCACCGCGCCGCTGGTCTACGTCAATTACGGCATGCCCGACGACTACAAGGCGCTTCAGCGCATGGGCGTGAGCGTCAAGGGCAAGATCGTCATCGTGCGCTACGGCGCGGGCTGGCGGGGCCTGAAACCGAAACTCGCCTATGAGCATGGCGCCGTCGGCTGCCTCATCTATTCCGATCCCGCCGACGACGGCTACGCGGTTGAATCGCCCTATCCGCAGGGTCCGGCGCGGCCGCCGCACGGAATCCAGCGCGGCTCGGTGATCGACATGACGCTGTTCGCCGGCGATCCACTCACCCCCGGCGTCGGCGCGACGGCGGATGCGAAGCGGCTGACGCGTGAAACCTCGCCCGTGATCCTGAATATCCCGGCGCTGCCGATTTCCTACGCCGATGCGCAGGTGCTGCTCGCATCGATGACCGGACAGGTCGCGCCCGGCGGCTGGCGCGGCGCGCTGCCGATCACCTATCGGGTCGGCCCGAGCAACGCGCCGTTCCATCTGGCGGTGAAATCGGATTGGGGCATGAAGACGATCTACGACGTGATCGCCATGATGAACGGCTCGACCTTGCCCGATCAGTGGATCGTCCGCGGCAACCATCACGACGGCTGGGTGTTCGGCGCCAACGATCCGCTCTCCGGCCAGGTGGCGCTGCTCGAGGAAGCCAAGGCCATCGGCGAACTCGCAAAGACGGGCTGGCGCCCGCAACGCACAATCGTCTACGCCAGCTGGGACGGCGAGGAGCCCGGCCTGCTCGGCTCGACGGAATGGGCGGAGACCCACGCGGCCGAGCTGAAAGCCAAGGCGATCTTCTATCTCAACAGCGACAGCAACGGCCGCGGCTTCTTCGATGCGGGCGGCAACCACGATCTCGCCCACTTGGTCACCCAGGCAGCCAATGACGTGACCGATCCGGAAACCCATGTGAGCGTGGGTCAGCGCATGCGCGCCCATATCCGCGTCGAGGCCCTGTCGCCTTCGTCCCACGATCCGGCGGCGGTGGCGCGGCTGAAGGCGGACGCCAAGATGGCGGCCGATCCCAGGCACGATCTGCCGCTGGACGCGCTGGGCTCGGGTTCGGACTATTCGGCGTTCCTGGAGCATCTGGGCGTTCCTTCCCTCAATCTCGAATTCGGCGACGAAGGCTCGAGCGGTGGCGTCTACCACTCGCGCTACGACACGTTCGAGCACTACGACCGCTTCGGCGATCCTGGCTTTGCCTACGAGGCAGCGCTGGCCAAGACGGTCGGCCGCATCATCCTGCGCGCGGCGGATTCCGATCTGCCCGTCCAGCAGGCGTCGGACTTCGCCGAGACCGTTGCGAGCTATGTGGCCGAGCTGAAAAAGCTCGCCGACGACAAGCGCGAGGCACAGACCGTCCAGGCCAAGCTGCTTGCCGACAAGGCGTTCCACCTTTCCGCCGATCCCTCCAAATCGAGCGGCGATCCGGACGCTCTTCTGCCGGTGCCGAAGATCGACTTCGCGCCGCTCGACAAGGCCGCCGCCAGGCTCAAGAAGAGCGCCGCCGCCTACGACGCGGCCTTCGCGAAGAATGCACAGCGCCTGGCGCCGGACCGCGCGGCGAAACTCATGGTCATTATGCAGCCCCTCGACCAGACACTGGCGCCGGACAAGGTGGGCCTGCCCGGACGGCCCTGGTTCGAGAACCTGATCTACGCTCCCGGCCGCATGACCGGTTACGGCGCCAAGACGCTGCCCGGCGTGCGCGAGGGCATCGAGGACCAGCGCTTCGCCGACGCGATCAAGTATGTCGGCCTCACCGCCGCCGCCCTCGACGCCTACAGCGCCCAACTCGACAAGGCGACCGGGGTGCTGAACGGGAAGTAGCGACCGTTAAAATTGCGCGCAGCAAATCAACCGGGCGTTGAGCCCGGCTATCGTTCCCTGCGCGCATGACTCTCGCCGTCCTGATCGACGCCGACAACGTTTCCGGACATCTGGCGGACAACCTGTTTGCCGCCATCGGGAAGATCGGCACCATGGGGCTGCGCCGGATGTACGGCGATTTTCGCGAGGCTCGGCTCGGACCCTGGGAGGCGGCCGCCGGACGGCATCGCATCCGCCGCCGCCAGACGCCGTGCAATGGCCGGAACGCCAGCGATCTTGCGCTGATGGAGGACGCGTTGAAGCTATTGCGCGGCAGGACATTCAACGGATTCTGTATCGTGTCGTCCGATGGCGATTTCGCCGCACTGGCGATGCTGATCCGCGAAAGCGGAATCGCCGTCTACGGATTTGGCGAGGCCAAGGCGCCTGCGATTTTGCGAAAGGCCTGCACCCGCTTTGTGCCGCTGCAGCCCGTGCATGCGAAGCCCGTCAGGCAGCTTGCCTCAACTCTTCGGCCGGCCACAGCCTGACCAATGCACCCTCGATTTCGCGCGCCGAGTTCAACCGGCACGATGTCGCGCGCGCGGCGCGGCGTTCGGCTTCGTTGGCGGGCCACGGTGCGTTCTCGATGTACCAGCCCAGATGCTTTCGGAAAATCCTCACGCCATGGAGCTCGCCGTAGAATCGCACGCTGTCGCGAAGGTGATCGAGTGCGATTTGCAGACGCGTGTCCCGGTCGGGCTCATCCGCAACGCCACCCAGATCCAGCGCACGCTCGAGCGCCGCCGCGAACCACGGGCGGCCATAGATGCCGCGACCGAGCATGATCGCGTCGGCGCCGGATTGGGTGAGCGCGGCGCGCGCCGAGGCCGCGTCCACGATATCGCCGTTGACGATCACCGGGATCGTGACGGCGCGTTTCACATCCGCCACCGCGCGCCAGTCCGCGGCGCCCTTGTAGAACTGCTGCCGCGTGCGGCCGTGCACGGTGATCGCCTTCACGCCCGCGCGCCCGGCCAAGGCCGCGAGCTCCGGCGCATTGCGGCTGGCGTCATCCCAGCCCAGCCGCATCTTCAGCGTGACCGGGCGCGACGTGGCGCCGGTGCAGGCTTCGATGATGCGCTTGGCCAATTCCAGATCCCGCATCAGTGCGGATCCCGAGAGGCTGCCGGTCACCTCCTTGGCGGGGCAGCCCATGTTGAGGTCGATAATGTCGGCGCCGGCCTGTTCCGCCAATGCCGCGCCTTTTGCGATCCAATGCGGCGAGCGGCCGACGAGCTGGATCACCGTCAGCGGCAACCCCTCGCCCACTGCGGCACGGCGCACGACGTCAGGTCGTCCCTGCGCGAAGGTCTCGCACGCGACCATCTCGGTGGCGACATAGGCGGCGCCCGCGCGCGACGCGGCCAGCCGGAACGGCAGGTCGGACACGCCGGTCATCGGTGCGATCAGCACCCGGCCGGGAATGCGCACGCCGCCGATATCGAGGCCAGCGCTCATCGAGGCGTCACGGCGTTGCCGGCGTGACCTGGAGCAGAGCCATGTCGAATACCAGTGTCTGGTTCGGCGGAATGACGCCGTGGCCCGCGCCGTCGGCGCCATAGGCGAGATTGGCGGGGATGACGAGCTCCCACTCGTCGCCCTCATGCATACGCTTGAGCGCCTCGACCCAGCCGCGGATGAGACCACCGGCCTGGAAATGCGCGGGCTGGCCCGCCCGCGACTGATCGAACACGTGGCCGTTGATCAGCCAGCCTTTGTAGACCACCGCCACCTCGTCCATCGGGCTCTTCGGCATGGCGCCGTGGCCCGCCTTGATGACGCGGTATTGCAAGCCGATCGGCACGACCACGACACCGGACCGGTGCATGTTGTCGGCGAGGAACTTCTTGTTCGACTCCGCCGACAGCGAATAGTTGCTGATCATCTGGGCGGAGGCGGCGCCGGCAAAGATCAGCGACAGCGCGAGCGCGGCTGCAAGGCGGGTGAACATCTGTGCGTCCTTTCAATCGGCGGTGGGGTGGCTTGTCACCCGCAGCCGCGCGAAACGTCTGTATTGCTTCAGTCTTCCCGCGCCCTTGCGGAGTTTCGCGAGACACGCTTCGCCGATCAAGCGGAGTGACCTGCCACCCGTAGCCGCGCAGCGGCGAAGGGTGGCGGACAGGGTGGGATTCGAACCCACGATACCCGTAAAGGTACTCCGCATTTCGAGTGCGGTGCCATCAACCACTCGACCACCTGTCCGTTGCGGACAGATACTTAAGCGGCCCCGGGAAGGCAAGCGGCGCGCGCCTTGCCCCCGGCCAACCCCCTCACTAGTCTCCGCCTGGGCGCCAGAAACGACGAGAACAAGGGGATTCCATGCTCAGCCGACGTCATCTGCTCGCTTCCGCCGCCGCCACGCTGCCCGTCGCCTATGCAGCGCCCCTCTGGGCCGGGGCAGCCGCTCCCAAAGCCCAGCTCGATGGGCTGATGGATACGTTCTTCCAGGAGAACCTGAAGCTCAACCCGGAAGGCGCCACGCTTCTCGGCCTCGACAAGGGCACCAACGCGGGGCTGAAGAGCCGTCTTCGTGACGAGTCCGCCGAAGGCATCGCGGCCGGCAAGGCACTCACCGCCTGGCAGTTGAAGCGGCTGAAGGCGGTGCCGGCGGGCGGCCTTTCCGGCATGGACCGCGTCAACTACGACACGCTGTCCTACGTGCTGGACGCGCGGTCGCGGATCGACCGCTTCGATTTCGGCGGCACGTCCTACGGCCCGTCGCCCTATGCCGTGAGCCAGCTCACCGGCGCCTATCAGTCGGTGCCCGATTTCCTCGACACCAAGCACCGCATCGAAAACGACGACGACGCCAATGCCTATCTCGCCCGGCTGGACGCCTTCGCCGGCCAGCTCGACGGCAACACCGACCGCATGAAGCACGATGCCGGGCTGGGCGTCGTGCCGCCGGACTTCCTGCTCGACCGGGCGCTCGAACAGATGACCGCGACCCGGACCACGGCTGACAAATCCCTTCTCGTCACCTCGATCGCGCGCCGCGCGAAGGAAAAGGGACTGACCGCCGACTACGCCGCGCAGGCCGCGGCGATCTACGACGCGAAGATCGGTCCCGCGCTGGACCGGCTGATCGCGGAGACCAAAACACTGCGCGCGAATGCCACCCACGACGCGGGCACCTGGAAATTCCCGCAAGGCGATGCGTTCTACGCCGCGGCGCTGCATTCCACGACCACGACGCAGATGACGCCCGACGCGATCCACAAGCTGGGCCTCGACCAGGGCAAGGACATCTCCGCCCGCCTCGACGGGCTCCTGAAGAAGCAGGGCCTGACGACCGGCACGGTGGGCGAGCGCATTCTCGCGCTCTACAGCCAGGAAGTTTACCCCAACACCGACGACGGCAAGGCGCAGTGCATCGCCTATTGCAACCAGCGGCTGGACGAGATCCGCCCGCGCCTGCCGAGCGTTTTCCGCCGCCTGCCCGACTACAAATTCGAGGTGCGGCGCGTGCCGGTCCAGACCGAGCCGGGCGCGGCGTCCGCCTTCAGCCAGGCGCCGGCGCTGGACGGTTCGCGCCCCGGCATCATCTATTTCAACCTGCACGACACGGCGGAGTGGCCCAAATGGGCGCTGTCGACGACGGTGTTCCATGAGGGCCTTCCGGGCCACCAGCTCGAAGGGGGGCTCGCGCTCTCCAACAAGAATCTGCCGGTGCTCCGCAAGACCATCGGCTTCTCCGGCTATGCCGAAGGCTGGGCGCTTTATGCCGAGCAGCTGGCCGATGAGATCGGCATGTATGACGACGATCCCCTGGGCCGCATCGGCTATCTCAACTTCCAGCTCTTCCGCGCCAACCGCTGCGTCGTCGATACCGGCATCCATCACATGAAGTGGAGCCGGGAGCAGGCGATCCAGTATTTCGTCGACCATGGCGGCAACGCGCCCTCCTTCGCCGCGCGCGAGGTGGAGCGCTACTGCGCCACGCCGGGCCAGGCCTGCTCCTACAAGATCGGACATACCGTGTGGACCAAGGCGCGGGCGCGGGCCAGGGCCGCGCTGGGCGCGCGCTACGACATCAAGGATTTCCACGAGGCCGGACTGGATTGCGGCCGCGTGCCGCTGGATGTGCTGGAGGGCGTCATCGACCGCTACATCGCGGCCAGGCGCCGGGCGTGAATTTTTGGGCCGGCGCGAAAGCTTTTCGCGAAGGCCGCAAGACGCAGCTCGAGTCCCCATCGGGAGCGCGTTCTTTTCGCGGTGGTGCTTTCGCGCGCCGCCGGAGCGGCTAGCGGAAGTGGGGTAGCGTCATTTTGATTCTCCTTTCGGCGGAATTTTGCGTCATGGCCCGCGACCGCGGTCCATCCAGGTGGCGTTGACCCATCCCGTTCAAACGCCGCGGCTTCGCCCGTGCGTCCGTGTCTTCACGCAAAGACACAGAGGCACGGGCGTTTCGGGATTTCTCTGGATGGACCTTCCGCCGCGACCTGGATGGCCCGCGGTCGCGCGCCATGACACCAGTGTGGGGAGAAAAAATCTGCCCTGCGGGCGTGATTCGTGAGACAAGAACAAAACTAGCACACCAGCGTCACGCTGCAAGGAAAATCTGGGGTTTCCGTTGGAATAATATTACAAATTGTACAGACCTCCGGACCGTTCCATGGCACCGTAAAGCACCGCGGAGGGGATCCCGGGCCTCGGGGGCCCGAGGCCGATGGCGGGCATTCGGGGGAAAACATGCTGTCGCGCGCGCCGCAGAAGATCGTCAGGGACTGGGTTCACGACAGCCGGCATTGGGACCGCTACAAGCCGCGCCCCGGCGACGTGGTCGTCGCCACCGCGCCCAAGGTGGGCACGACATGGACGCAGCGCATCGTCAGCCTGCTGATCTTCCAGTCGCCGGAGCCGCGCCCCATCGTCGAGACTTCACCGTGGATCGACTGCCGGTTCCAGATCCCGATCGACGCGGCGCTCGGCCTGCTGGAGGCACAGACCCACCGCCGCGCCGTGAAATCGCATCTGCCGTTCGACGCACTGCCCGTCCATGACGAGGTGCGCTACATCCACACCGCGCGCGGCGGGCTGGATGCGTGTTTCTCGTTCCACAATCACATCGCCGGATTCAATGCGGGCGCGCTGGACAATTTCGACCGCATCGGGCTGGAGGATGAAACCATCCGCAAGACCTATCCCCGTCCGCCCGCGGATCAGCGCGGCTTCTTCCATTTCTGGATCGAGAGCAAGTCCGGAACCGGATCGGCGCAGGCCGGCGACTTCTTCGACATCGAGCGCAGCTATTGGGCGGAGCGCAAGCGCGAGAATCTCCTCCTGGTCCATTACAACGACCTGAAGGCCGATCTCTCGGGTGAAATGAAACGGATCGCCGCATTCCTCGGCATCGAGACGCCGCCGGCGCTGTGGCCGAGGCTGGTGGAGGCCGCGACCTTCGAGGCGATGAAGCGCGACGGACAGGCGCTGCTGCCCTCACTCGCCCTGGTGTTCCAGGATGCGCACAACACCTTCCTCAACAAGGGCACCAACGGCCGCTGGCGCGACGTGCTGACGGACGACGACGTGGCGCTCTACCGCCGCCGCGCGGCGGAGGAACTGTCGCCCGCTTTGGACCGCTGGCTGGAAGACGGACGGCTGAAGGCGGGCGACCCCCGAACGATGGAGGATTGAGGGGGCTTTGGCTGTCGCGCGGCAGCGTCCAGCTCGCCTCAGAGATCGGCCGATGCAGACAGCGCATCGACGCGCCAGCTCGCGCCCGGGCCTTGCGCGAGGTGTTCGGCCAGATACGCCAGCATGGCGCGCATCGTATCGTCAAAACCGTAGGGCGGATTGGCGACGAGCAGGCCGCATTGCGACAGGCGCTCGGGCGGCGTGTCCGGGGGACGGCCGACGTCGAGCGTCAGCAGGAGGAGCTTCGCGCCGCTGCGGCTGCGGATTTCGCCGGCCAGCGCGTCGGCGTCGGCGCGGCGCTTGATGGGCAGCCAGATCAGGATCACGCCGGTGGCGAAGCGCTGCCACGCGGCGGCGAAGGCCTCGCCCGCGCGCGCGAATTCATCCTCGGCTTCGTAGGGCGGATCGATCAGCACCAGCCCGCGCCGCTCTGGCGGCGGCAACAGCGCCGCGAGGCGCGCGTAGCCGTCGCCCTGTATGGTGCGGGCGTTGGCGTAGGGCTTCAGCGCCGTGGCCAGCGCCTCGTACTCCTCCGCATGCCGCTCGATGGCGACGAGACGATCCTTGAGCCGCAGCACCCTTTGCGCGATCAGCGGCGAGCCGGGGTAACGATCGGCCCCGAAGCTTCCGGCCACCTCGGCGTAGCGCCGCAGCGCGTCCGGCATGCCGGCGGCGGCGCCGAGCCGCGCCACGCCGGTCTGCGCCTCGCGCGTACGCACCGCCTCGTGGCCGGACAGATCGTAGAGCCCGCGCCCCGCATGGGTGTCGATCACGCGGAACGGCTTGTCCTTCTTCGCGAGATAATCCAGCGCAGCGATCAGCGCGGTGTGCTTCATCACGTCCGCGAAATTGCCGGCATGATAGGCGTGGCGGTAGTTCACGCCTTCTTCATCCTCCGCGGCCGCTCCACGAGCTCGCCGCCGCAATTGGGACATTTGCCCATGGCGTCGGCGCACCCGGCACAGAAGGTGCACTCATAGGAGCAGATGCGCGCGTCCGCGCTGTCGGCCGGAAGCGGCAGGGCGCATTTCTCGCAGGCGCCGCGCATCTCAAGCGGCATGGGCCACCTTCGGGCGGCGCAATTCCGGCGCCAGCCCCTCGCCCATCAGGTCGATGAAGTTCTCGCAATAGAAACGCTCGGCGGCGCGGGCGGGTGTGTTCGCGAGGCTGTCGTTGAAGCGCTTGAGCGGATTGCGGCCGCCCTCGACGTGGGGGAAGTCGCTGGAGAACAGGCACACTTCCTCGCCCGCATTGGCGACGATCCAGCCGGCATCCTCATGCGGATAGGGCGTGGCGCGCACCTGGCGGCGCACGATCTCGGAAGGTCTGGCGGAGAGCTTCTGCAGCCGCTCCTCGTTGCGGATGAAGGCCTGCGCCGCGGAATCCATGTTGCGCATCCAGCCGGGCAGCCAGCTCGCGCCCAGCTCGATGGCGCCGAATTTGAGCTTCGGGAAACGGTCCAGCACGCCGTCGAAGATCAGCGCCGCCAGCGTGCTCATCACCGAATTCGGGATCGGCATGTAGGAGACGGAGGTGAAGTTCTCCTCGCCGCCATGGAAATCCTTCACGCGCGGCAGGCCGTTCTCGAAATAGGCGGCATCGAGCTTCTCCTCGCCGCCGACATGGAACACGATGGGCAAGCCCGCTTCCTGCGCCATCGCCCAGATCGGATCGAAGGCGATATGGCTCGGCGAATGGCCGCGCGGCGGCTTCGACGGGATGAGGATCGCCTTGCAGCCCAGCGCGATCGCCTCCCGCGCGGCTTTCGGCGCGCGCTCGAAATCGGACAGCGGCACATAGCCGGTGCCGAGAAAACGCCGGTCGACCGAGCAGAAATCGGCCATCATACGGTTGTGCGCCTGGGCCGTGGCGTAAGCGAGTTCGGGGCTCGCATCGTCGAGCCCGAAATTGCCCAGGCACCAGGTGGTGAAGATCAATTGGCTCGAGAAGCCCAGGAGGTCGAGCGCCCGCGGCCGGTCGGCGCGGCGGAACGCGCCCAGCGCCTCGTAGTTCTTGCGCAACAGGATGTTGGCGTCCGCGCCGGCGCGGAACTCCGCATCGTCATGCTGGCGGTTCGCCCAGGCGGGCAGCTTGCCGTCGCGCGGCCAGGCCTTCAGCTTGGGCAGCTCGTCATAGGCCGCGCGATATTGGGGATCGAGATACGCGTCCAGGCAGTCCGACAATTCCATCAGATGCGAATCGGCATCGTGGACGACACGGTTCTCGACATAGGCCATGGCGGGGTCCTCCCTAGGGCAGTTTAGAGAGGTTGGCCCTCAGTTCCACCTCCCCCTTGCGGGGAGGTCGAAAAATCTGGAGCGCAGCGAAAGATTTTTCGGGCGGGGGGCGGTTGTGAGGACACGGCAGGGCCCCCACCCGAAAAACGCTCGCGCGTTTTTCGACCTCCCCGCAAGGGCGATTGTGCACAAGTTGACTTGCTCGGCATTCATTCTGTCCGCTGGCTTTTATGCCAGATGCTCACGGTGGTTTGTCTAATGATCTGCCTCATTCCCGACAGCGCAGAAGGCAAAGGTCAAGTAACCATGCAGATGTATGAGTTGAAACTGCGTCCACCTTGGGCGGCCGAACGCGTCGACATAGTCTACGCGTCCCCAAACAAACGGGAGTTTTGTGCTTCCCAGCACCTTGTACCAATAGTGGATATCGACAGGCAGTTCTTGCAGGTCAACGACTGCGATGAAGGGATGTCCCGGTGGAATGATGGTTTCCTGACGAACAAAATGTTCATCGGAGCGCGGAATTATCTTGATCGCATCTTCCTTTTCTCGAACCGCACCTTCAGCGCGAATCTTTGCGCTATAGGCGGGAGTTTTGCCGAAATTGCGGATAGTGACGGTCGCGGTCCATGTCGCATTTGGCCCATTCTCAATCGTTACGTTGTCCACAAAAATGTAAGCCCTCAATTCCCGTTCTTCAGTAGCCTTCATTTGCTCGATGGTGTCGCGCAGACGACGGGATTGAGAATAACCGACGTAGACCAATGCGATGGTCAAAAGCGCGATGGCAAGCGTAGACCCGGCGTTGATATTATCGTGGTTCCTGTCGACCCAGCCGCCAATCGCTCCGAAGAAGGAGGGGAAGCCTTTTTTATAACTTTGGCCGTGCTCGGATTGTGGACTCTGTTTCTCTACTGGCTGTTTCGCTAATGGCACAAGAACCATCAGGCAAAATGCGAGCACCAGCGCCGAACCGGCTATCGCGGCCCAATCAATACTGCGAATCCATTTCAGCATCCGCGAACCGCCGCGCCGAAAATGTCCGGATTTTCGCGGTTGTTGTAGCGGAACTGGAATTCCGCGACATACAGCGGGAGATACTTGCGGCTGACCTTGTGATAGGTGCCGACCACGCCGCGCTTGATGAGGCTCCAGAAGCCTTCAATCGTGTTGGTGTGGATCGCGCCCACAACGTAGTTCTTTGCCTGATGGCGCACGGCGTGGTGCGGGTAGTCCGCATTCAGGCGGCGATAGCCGGAGTGCTCATCGGTATTGAGCAACGACACGTCCGTCGAAACGACCTCGCGAACGAAGTCCTCGAAGGTTTCCGTCTTTGTGTTTTCGATCACGCGAGCGACCACGTTGCCCTTGCGTTGGGCCGCGCCGATCACGATGAACTTGTCGGTATTCTGACCGCCAACGCCGCCGGACTTCTTGTCCCAATGGCGGTTCTTGTCTTTGCCGCCGATATAGGTTTCGTCCACTTCCACAATGCCGATCAGCTTGCGGAATTTTTCATCCGCGAGGCCAGCGCGGATGCGATGGCACATGCTCCATGCCGTGCGATAGCTGCCCGTTCCGATCACGCGATGGACTTCAAGGGCGGCCACGCCCTTCTTGCTGGTGAGCATCATGTGGATCACGCGGAACCAGTCGCGCATGGGATACTTCGTGTTCTCGAAAATCGTGCCGACAAGAACGGAGAAACGGTAGGACGTGCCTTTGTCCGCGCAAGCATAGCACTGCCAATGGAAGGCGCGCGTGCCGTGCTCGCCTACTTTCTCGTTTCCGCAGCGCGGGCAACGGACGCCCATGGGCCAGCGGCAGCGCACCAGATAAGCCTTGCAGGCGTCGTCATTTGGGAATGCGGCTTCCCATTGCGCCAGAGTCATCTGGTGTATTCTTTTATTGCTTTTGCGCACTGCCCCGGCCCCTGCCTTGGTCTCTCCGCCAGATATGGGAAGCCGGACCTAACAAGTCAAGAAGTGCATAATCGCCCCCGCAAGGGGGAGGTGAGCGTGTTCCTACCCCAGCACTTCCTCGTAGTGGGTCCAGGGGTCGTCGCCGTTGGCGGCGGGGCGGGGTTCGTAGCGGCGGTTTACGATCAGCTCGTCCATCTTGCGCGGCCGGCCGAGCGCGCGTTCGCGTTCGAGCGCGTGCAGGGCGTAACGCACGGCGAAAACCGCGAGGATGCCCAGGAGGAACCCGCCCAGCGCCGCGGCGCCCAGTTCGACGTCCTGATGGCGATCATATTCGGAGAACTTGCGCATGACTTCCCTATAGCAGGAGCCGCGGCCGCCGTCACACCGGCGCGGCCTTCCAGAAGTAGCGCACGAAGCCGCGCTTTTCGTCGCGGTCCTTCACGCGGAAGACCATTTTCACCCGGGTGCCGCTGTCGATCTGGCCCTGCTCGACATCGGTGATGTCGGTCATGAGCCGCCCGCCATCGGCGAACGTGATCATGCCGTAATGGTTGGGCGGCGAGAGCGAATAGGTCAGGAAGTCCGCCGACCACGACAGGATCGTGCCGGGCTGTTCGGCGAAGCTGTAGGGATCCTGGCTGTCCACCGCCTTGCAGTTCGGATTGACGCAGATGCGGCTGCGCGGGAACTGCGCCGTGCCGCACACCCGGCACTTGCCGCCGACCAGGCCCATCAGCATGTCGTTCTTGCGATAGAGCGTGGTGAGGGCGGTGCGCTTGTCGACCTCGGCGCGCATGCCTTTTTCAAGATCGATAAGGCCGTTGAAGCCGAGGAACTTGTTGTAGTTGGTCTCTTCCTTGCGCCGCGCCAGCGCACCTGAGACGCCGGCGCCTTTCTTGTGGGCGGCGATGGCTTGTGTCGCCTCGAACAGCAGCACATCACAGCCCTGGCCGAATTGCGCGACGAGGATCTTCTCGCCGGGCTTCGCGGCTTCAAGCGCGGCGGCCAGCATCAGCAGCGCATGCGCGGAGCCCGCGTCGCCGACAGTGCCAGCCATATTGTCGCGCACCTTGGTGGGATCGATGCCGCTCATTTTTGCAAGGGTCTGGTCGAGCTTGGCGAAGGGACACGGCAGGATCAGATGCGCGATGTCGCCGGCCGCCACGCCGGTCTTCGCCAGCAGCGCCTTGATCGCGGCGGGAACGATTTTGGAATAGCCCTCGTCGCGGATCCAGCGCTCTTCCCAACCATAGTCGAAATCCTCGTCCGCACCGCGGAAGTGATCGACGAAATCGAGCGTGACCGAGTGCGAACCGAGATAGTTCGCGATCACCTTGTCATTGCCCAGCGCGAAGGCGGCGGCGGCGTCACCATAGGCCATCTCCTGCGTGGACGCCGCGCGCGCCTTGCGCTTCTCGCCCGCCACGATCAGGGGCGACTTCGTGCGGCCCGACGCCACCGCGTCGAGTGCCGCGATCAACGCCGAGGTTCCGGCGCGTTGCGACGACGACACGTCGAAAGACGAGATCGCCTCGGGAAGATTGAGCGCGCGCGCCACGATGCCCGCGTTCTGGCGGTCGCTGAACGGCATGGTCGTGGAGGCGAAATAGGCCGCGTCGACATGCGTGCGGTCCGCGATAGGATCGGCGGCCGGCAGGCAATCGCGCCCCGCCTCCACCGCCATGGTCACGGCGTCCTCGTCGAAATTCGCCATCGCCCGCTCGCCCTTCGCCGCCCCCATCAGGTTCGGCGCGAACCAGCGATTGGCCTCCGCCATCGCTTTGCGCTGCAGCCGCAGGCGCGGGATGTAGGCGCCGAAGGACGTGATGCCGGTCATGTCGGTCTCCAGGTATCAGGACGAAGATGTATGTTCAGGCCAATCCAACCATCCCGTGTCATGGCCCGCGATTGCGAGTCATCCAGTTTGGTTGTGCACAATGGTGTGCGCATCACCTGGATGGCCCGGATTCCAGGGCCATGACACCTAAGCTATTTGACCAGCATGCAGGCGAGCCCTTTGGCAGTGAGCAAGGCGCAAAAGACAGTGGTGTCCGCCGCAGTCGTCCGCAGGCGCCAGAACGTGCCCTTGCCGGGAATGTCGGCGGAGACGATCTGCGGCGTGAGACCGTCGAGCGCGCCGCCGGCCCTGGCGGCGATATCCTTCCAGGCGGCGTTGGCGGCGGCTTCGTCGCGGAAGGCGCCGAGCTGAACCTGGCCGCCCGCGCCGCCGGACGCCTTCGGCGTTTCGGGCTTCGCAGGGATCAGCGCCGCGACACGCTTCAGATGCACACGCTCGGTGATCGAGGGACGCAGATCGAGCGGCACGCGCGCGTCGGGCGCGGGCTGCGCGGCTGGCGGCGCGGCATCTGTCGCGACGGACTGCGCGGGCGGCGGCGCGAGATCGATATGGCCCGGCTGCGCGGCCAGCGCGGCGAGGCGCTGCGCCGCCAGCGCGTACTGTCCGTTGGCGGCGAGCGCCATGCGGTAGTTTTCGGCCGCGTCCTTCGCGTCGCCCTGCTCTTCGGCGATCCGGCCGAGGCCGTAATAGGGATATTCCTTCTCCTTGTCGCCCGCGGCGAGCGCGGCTTCGTAGTCGGCCTTTGCGTCCGGCAGGCGGCCGAGGCGACGCTCCGCATTGGCGCGGTTGTTCAGCGCGGGTGCGAAGCTCGCCGAGATCCTGAGCGCCGCGGAATACTCGCCGACCGCTTCATCGGTGCGGCCCAATTCGTCCAGCGTGACGCCGCGGTCGAAATAGGCGCGCGCGAGTTCGTCCTGCGGCAGCGCGTCCAGCGCGATGGCGTCGTTGAAATCGGCCAGTGCGTCGCGGCGGCGGCCCATCTGCTCGCGCGCCAGCGCCCGGTTGAGCAGGAGGTGGGCGTGCAGCAGCCCGTCGAGGTCCTTTCCCGCCAGCGCGCGGGTGGCGAAGTCCTCGGCCTGTGCGGCGTGGCCCTCGCGCAGGGCCGTGGCGGCGGCCATCGCGTCACTGGGGGGCTCGTCAGCCAGCGCGGGCGCCAGCGCCATCCCGACCGCGAACACGATGACCCAGGCCCTGCCCACGCGACTCCCCGGAAAACCTCTTGGCATTCACCATGATAGCGGTGGGGAGCCGGTCCAGGGAAGCGCGGACCCGGCGGGTTGGACGCTGGGGGCCCGATATGGCAGGAAGGCCGGGATTTCCAGGCCCCTCTCCCGATGTCCAGAGTTCCCCCCGTCCGCAAAGCCGTCCTACCGGTCGCCGGCATGGGCACGCGATTCCTGCCGGCCACCAAGGCCGTGCCCAAGGAGATGCTGCCCGTCGTCGACAAGCCGGTGGTGCAGTACGCGGTCGAGGAGGCGCGCGAGGCGGGGATCGAGCAGTTCGTGTTCGTCACCGGCCGCGGCAAGCACGTCATCGAAGATCATTTCGACCACGCCTATGAGCTGGAGACCCTGCTCACCGAGCGCGACAAGAAAGCGGAAATGAAGAGCCTGCTCGAGAGCCTGCCCAAGACGGGCTCGGTGAGCTTCACCCGCCAGCAGAAACCGCTGGGCCTGGGCCACGCAGTGTGGTGCGCACGCCACTTCATCGGCAACGAGCCTTTCGCCGTGCTGCTGCCGGACGACCTGCTCGTCGGCAAGCCCGGCGCGCTCAAGCAGATGGTGCAGGCCTACAACGAAGTCGGCGGCATGATCGTGGCGGCGGAAGAGAAGCCGCTGGAAGAGACCAAGCGCTACGGCGTCATCAAGCCGGGCGCGACGAGGGGCAGCGTCATCGAAGTCGAGACCGTGGTGGAGAAGCCCGCCTCGAACCCGCCATCGCGGCTGTGCATCATCGGGCGCTACATCCTGCCGCCGCTGATCTTCGAGGAGCTCGATAAGAAGGAGAAGGGCGCGGGCGGCGAAATCCAGCTCACCGACTCCATGCAGCGCCTCATCGGGCGCGTGCCGTTCCACGCGGTGAAGACCGGATGCGCGCGCTATGACTGCGGCGACAAGGTGGGATTCCTCCAGGCCAACATCGCCGTCGGCCTGTCGCGCCCCGACATCGCGCCGGCTTTGCGCGCGGTGCTGAAAGCCGCCGGGCTCTGACCATGGCCGGCGCGATCACCCCGCCCTCCACCCAGATCGTGCCCGGCGCCGCCGGCCAGGCCCACGCCGTCGACGTCGCAACCCAGATGATGACGCAGACCAACGCGCTCGAAATGCAGAACGCCACCCAGACCCAGGGCGGCATGCAGCAGATCAACACGGTCACGACCACGACGATGCTGGGGCTGATCGCGAAGGCGGGGTAGCTGCACGAAAGTGTCGCGGCTGGCGAACGCGGGATATCGGCGCGGCGGCGCACTTCTCCAATGAAATGCACATCGTCGCGGCCGGGCTTGTTCCGGCCATGACGGGTGGGGAAAGAAAGCCCTACCCCGCGCTGTTCAGCCTGCTTTCCCAGGCGTGCGCGGTGCGGACGATTTCGTCGAGGTCGTCGTGGCGAGGGGTCCAGCCGAGTTCGCGGCGGATGCGGGTGGCGTCAGCGATGAGCGTCGGCGGGTCGCCGGGACGGCGCGGTTCCTCGCGCACGGGCAGCGTCTTGCCGGTGACGCGCTCCACCGCGCCGATCACATCGCGCACCGAGAAGCCGTGGCCGTAGCCGCAGTTCATCACCTCCGACCGGCCGCCGCCGCGCAGATGCGCCAGCGCCAGCGCATGCGCAGCCACGAGATCGCTGACATGGATGTAGTCGCGCACGCCGGTGCCGTCGGGCGTGGGATAGTCGGTGCCGAAGATCGACAGATGCGGCACGCGGCCCAGCGCCACCTGCGAGGCGCGCTTGATGAGGTGCGTCGCCTTGGGCGTGGACTGGCCGGTGCGGCCTTTCGGGTCCGCGCCCGCGACGTTGAAGTAGCGCAGCGCGACATAGCGAAAATCGTGAGCCCGGGCGGTGTCCTCCAGCATCCATTCCGTCATCAGCTTGGAGCGGCCATAGGGGCTGATCGGGATTTTGCGCTCGTCTTCGCGCAGCGGCTGGGCGCCATCCTCGGCATAGACGACCGAGGTGGAGGAGAAGATGAAATTCTTCACGCCGCTCTCGACGCAGGCCTCGACCAGGGCGCGCGAGGCCACGACGTTGTTGGCGTAGTAGCGCAGCGGCTCGGCCACGGATTCCGGCACTACGATCGAACCCGCGAAATGGATGACGGCATCGACCTTGCGGTCCGCGATCGTCTTCTTCACCAGCGCGCCGTCGCCTACATTGCCTTCGACGAAATGGGCCTTCTCCG
Organism: Rhizomicrobium sp.; assembly: GCA_050728855.1. GTDB lineage: Bacteria > Pseudomonadota > Alphaproteobacteria > Micropepsales > Micropepsaceae > Rhizomicrobium. The sequence goes on from JBOHKI010000002.1 coordinate 31,238, forward strand.
ACACCAGGCCGCGCACGCCGGTGGTGAGATTGTCGAGCACGACGACGTCCTCGCCGGCATCGACCAGCGCCCACACCATGTGGCTTCCGATATAGCCGGCGCCGCCGGTGACCAGCACGCTCATGCGCTGGCCCCGTTGTAGCGCCGGAACCAGTCGACGAAGCGCGGGATGCCCTCGCTCAGCTTGACGCGCGGAGCAAAGCCGAAATCGCGCGCCGCGCGGGAGATGTCGGCATAGGTCTCCCGCACGTCGCCCGGTGGACCCTCGGTCTCTTCGATCCGGGCTTTCCTGCCGGTGGCATCCTCGATCAGCGCGATGAGGGTGTGCACGTCCTCGGGCTGGTGGTTGCCGAGATTGTAGATGCGATGCGGCGCAGAGCCGTTCGCGCCCGGATAGGGCGTCTCCACGATGCGTACCAGTGCTGCCACGATGTCGTCGATGTAGGTGAAATCGCGGCGCAGCTTGCCGCCGCCGAAAACGGGCAGCGTCTCGCCCTTCAGGATCCTGTCGGTGAACATCCAGTACGCCATGTCCGGCCGCCCGTAGGGACCGTACACCGTGAAGAAGCGCAAGCCGGTCTGCCTCAGGCCGAACAGCTCGGCATAGGAATGGGAGAGCAGTTCGCCGGCGCGCTTGGTGGCGCCGTAATAGGAGACGGGATGGTCGGCGCGCGCGTCCTCGCGGAACGGCGCTGCGGTGTCGTTGCCATAGACCGAGCTGGACGATGCGTAGACCAGGTGCGCCAGGCCGTCCTGGTGGCGGGCGAATTCCAGCACGTTCTGGTGGCCGACGAGATTGGAGCGCGTGTAGGACGCGGGATCCTTCAGCGCATAACGCACGCCGGCTTGGGCGGCGAGATGCAGGATCACGTCGAAGCGTTCGTCGCGGGCAGCGGCTTCGAGCGCACCAGGGACCGCGATGTCGCACTTCTGGAAGCGAAAGGCCTTGTCGCCTTCGAGCCGGGCCAGCCGGGCCTCTTTCAGCGCCGGCGCGTAATAGGGGTTCAGATCGTCGACGCCCACGACGGCGTGCCCCCTGTCGAGGAGCGCGCGGGCCGCATGATAGCCGATGAACCCGGCGCTGCCGGTCAGGAGGATACGCATGGCGGGGAACGCTTAGCGTTTCCCGCGCCGCCCGCAAAGCCCGGATCGATGAGAATGCTAAGATTTACCAGTCCGGCAAGGGGTTTGCCGAACGGCCCGCCGGCCCCTAGAACGGACCCGTAGCCACAGGGCCAGACATGAGAACCTTGCCGTTCCTGGCCGCACTGGGCGGCATCCTGCTGGGCGCGGCAACGCCAGCCGGCAATCCGGCGGACCAGCCACCCCCACCCAGGGCGACAAGCTACGGCGAGGCTTTGTACGGCGCCCGCCTGAGCGATCCCTATCGCGGGATGGAAGCGCTCGACCCGGCGACGCTGGATTGGATCAAGGCCCAAGGCACGTACACGCGGCGTGTGCTGGACGCGATCGGGCCGCGCGCTGCGCTGTTCCGGCGGATCGACGATTTCGTCGCCCGCTTCGGCGCATTCAATTCCTATCAGCGGGAAGGGGGCCGCGCCTTCTTCCTCGCGCGCCCGCCGGGCGCGGAGGATTTCGACCTGATGGTCAAGGACGCGCACGGCATCCGCACCCTGATCGACATCGCTGCACTGCGCCGCGCCCATGGCGGGGCGACATTCGCCATCGACTACTACCTGGCCTCCCCCGACGGATCGAAGGTCGCGGCGGGAATCTCGCAAGGCGGCTCGGAGGATGCGCGCCTGCGCGTCTACGACGCCCAAACCGGCGCGGCAATCGCTGGACCCATCGATCGCGCGGAGTTCGGGCTGCTCGCGTGGAACGACGCCGGCACGGTCCTCACCCTCAACCGCCAGCAAGCGCTCGCGCCGGGCGAAGCCGTCACCGACAAGAACACCGGCTCGTTCGTCGCGGCATGGGACCTGAAAGCCGCCCCCGTCCCGATTTGGGGCGGCGGCGCGAGGGGCGGCCCGGCCATTCCATCGGCGGAGGTGCCGCAGATCGTGATGCCGTCCGCTTCGCCGTGGGCCGTCGCCATGAGCACCAACGGCGCCCAGACCGAGATCGCGCTGTGGGTTGCGCCGAAGGCGACGCTCGCCGGCTGGATGCCGCTTGCGAGCCATCGCGACGGCGTGACCGCATTCGACGTGCATGGCGATGACATCTATCTGCTGTCGCACCGCAACGCGCCCACGTTTCAGGTTTTGCGTCTGGAGGCGGGCGAGCCGCTCTCCCGCGCCACGGTTCTGCTGGCGGCGCGGCCGGATCGCATCGTGCAATCGATCCGTGCGGCGAAAGACGGACTTTATGTCGTGGCCCTCGAAGGCGTCTATTCGCATCTGCTGCGCATTGCGTGGGGCCGGAGCGAGGCCCGGGAGATCGCGCTGCCATTCCGCGGCAGCATCGCCGAGGCCTTCAGCGATCCGCGCGCCGACGGGATCTCGATCGCCATGGAAGGCTGGACCGTGCCGCCCGGCGAGTACGCCTACGATCCCGCGACAAGGACGTTCGCCGATCTGAAGCTCGCGGTTTCGCCGCCTTTCGATCCCACGCAGTTCGCCGTCTCCGATCTTCAGGCCGAGGCGCATGACGGCGCCATCGTACCGCTGACGCTGCTCGCCGCGAAGCATGCGCATCGTCCCGGCGTCACTATTCTGCGGGTCTATGGCTCGTATGGGATCTCCGAGTTGCCCTACTTCTCCAAGGCAACCGCAATTTTCCTCGAGATGGGCGGGCGCTATGCGGTGTGCCACGCGCGCGGCGGAGGCGAAAAGGGCGAGGCATGGCGGCTCGCGGGCAAGGACGAAAACAAGCCCAACACCTGGCGCGACCTCATCGCCTGCGCCGAAAACCTCGTCGCGCGCGGCGTTACGACCCGCAGCACGCTCGTGATCTGGGGCGGGTCAGCCGGCGGCATCGCGGTAGGTCGAGCGATGGAGGAGCGACCGGATCTGTTCGCCGGCGTGATAGACGACGTGCCGGCGGCGAACATGACGCGTAGCGAATTCTCGCCGGGCGGCACGCTGGAGATTCCGGAATTCGGCAGCGTCAAAACCGAACGCGGCTTCCGCAATCTGCTCGCCATGGACACCTATCAGCACGTCGAGCCGGGTCGGCGCTATCCCCCCATCCTGATCGGCATGGGGCCGAACGACGCGCGCATCGCGCCCTGGGTTCCGGCCAAATTCGCGGCCAGATTGATGGCGCAGGGCTCGCCGGTGCTGCTCAGGGTTAACCGCGATGCCGGACACGGCGTGACGCTGACCCGGGCGCAGGGCGACAATCTCATGGCCGATTTCCTTGCCTTCGCTTTCTGGCGGGCGGGATTACCGGGTTGGCGGCCGCAACTCCGGCCTTGAATCGGGCCGCCCGCCGGGCCAAACAGCGGCAGCGAAAGAGGGCGTCTTCATGCATGTCGCGATGATCGGTACGGGCTATGTCGGTCTGGTTTCGGGCGCCTGCCTGTCGGAGTTCGGCCACCACGTCGTCTGCGTCGACAAGGACGCCACGAAGATCGACGCGCTGAAGGCGGGGCGGATCCCGATCTTCGAGCCGGGGCTGGACGAAGTGGTGGCGGCGAATGTGAAGGCCGGCCGCCTCGGCTTCACCACCGAGCTGGCCGCCGCGGTCAAGGGCGCGGACGCGGTCTTCATCGCGGTCGGCACGCCCAGCCGCCATGGCGACGGCCACGCCGACCTCACCTATGTCTACGCCGCCGCCGAGGAGATCGCGGACGCGCTGACCGGCTATGCCGTGGTGGTCAACAAATCGACGGTGCCGGTGGGCACCGGCAGCAAAGTCGAGGCGATCATCCGCGCCCGGCGCCCCGATGCCCAATTCGACGTCGCCTCCAATCCGGAATTTCTGCGCGAGGGTTCGGCGATCGAGGACTTCCGCCGGCCCGACCGCGTGGTGGTGGGCTGCACCTCCGACCGCGCGCGCGAAGTGATGAAGGAGATCTACCGCCCCCTCTACCTCAACGAGACGCCCATCGTGTTCACCACGCGCGAGAGCTCGGAGCTCATCAAATACGCGGCCAACGCCTTCCTCGCCACCAAGATCACCTTCATCAACGAGATGGCCGATCTGTGCGAGAAGGTCGGCGCCGACGTGCAGGACGTGGCGCGCGGCATCGGGCTGGACGGGCGCATCGGCAACAAGTTCCTGCATTCCGGGCCCGGCTTCGGCGGCTCGTGCTTTCCCAAGGACACGCTGGCGCTGCTGCAGACCTCCAAGGAAGTCGGCGCCACGACGCGCATCGTCGACGCGGTGGTGACGGTCAACGATTCGCGCAAGCTCGCCATGGCGCGCAAGATCGAGGACGCGTTCGGCGGCGTCAGCGGCAAGACCGTGGCCGTGCTCGGCCTCGCCTTCAAGCCCAACACCGACGATATGCGCGCCGCGCCCAGCCTCGTCATCCTGCCGGAGCTCCAGGCCCGGGGCGCGCGCATCCGCGGCTACGATCCGGAATCGATGGACGAGGCCAGGAAGCTGCTCGATATCGAATTCTGCGACAGCGCCTATTCGGCGCTGGACGGCGCCGACGGCGTGGTCATCCTCACCGAGTGGAACGAATTCCGCGCACTCGACCTGCCGCGGGTGAAGAGCCTGCTCAAGCGGGCGCTGATGGTGGACCTGCGCAACATCTACCGCCCCGCGCAAATGGCCGCCCAGGGCTTCCGCTATGTGAGCGTTGGCCGCGCCGCGGCGGGGTGAAAGACTTTCCTCCCCCGTTTACGGGGGAGGAGACCTTAGTTCTTCTGGTGCAGCACCGCGACCGACGCCGCGCTCACGGCGAGGTCTTTCAGGATGTCGGCCAGCGCCACGGAGAGCACCGTCCAGTTGATCGGCAGGATGTCCTTGGGCACGAAGATGACGCTGCCCGGCGGGATCTGCGCATCGTCGAAATGGATCCACGAGGTGTCCATCGACTGCGCGGTGCCGTCTGGATAGATGATGAAGGTGTGCTCCTCGTCGGCGTAGCGGCCGAAGCCGCCTGCCAGATCGACATAGTCGGTCGCCGAGCGATTGGCGGAGAAGGTGAAGCTGCCCGGCTGGAGCACTTCGCCCAGCACCGTCACGGTGCTTGGGCGCTGCGGCACGAAGATCACGTCGCCCGGCTCGAGCATCGGATCGCGCTCGGGATGGGCGGCCAGGATGCTGGGATCGGCGATGAAGGAGACGCGCCCCACCGGCGTCTCGCTGCGCAGCTCGGTGATGAGCGATTCCATGCCGGCGATGGCGTCGGGCGAGAAGGAGGTGCCGCCGCTGGTCGAGACCTGGCCGAGGCCCACGAGAAGCTGGGTCTGAAGCTGGTCGGCGACGCGCTGGTAGCCCACCGATTCCTGCGCGGCGACGGATTTGCGCAGGTAGACCGTGCCATAGGGATAGGCCATGTCGCTGAGGCCGCCCGCCTGCACCAGCAGCTCGGACAGCCGCTCGCCATGGGTGATCTGGTAGGTGCCGGGCGAGCGCACCTCACCCTCGAGATCGACCTGGCCGGCATTGACCACGGTGTAGACGCGGTTGAAGCGGATGTCGTCCTGCGGCTGGACGATGTAGTTCGCTAAAGTGTCGCTTTTGAGGGACAGGCTCTGCTTGTGCGTTGAGGCCGTCCCGGCGGCGCGGTCGACCACGGTGGAGGTGACCTGGACGCTCGATTCGTCGGTCCAGTTCTGCGTGCCGCCGGCGGCGCCGACGAGATCGGTGAGCGTGGTGCCGGGGCCGACGATGTAAGTGCCCGGCCCGCGCACCGCGCCGTCGACATTCACCTCGTGGTCGACGACGAAATTGATCAGCACGACGGGATCGACGTTGAGCTGGGTCGCAAGGTCGCCGAATGTCGACACGCTCGAGCCGGCAGGCACCGGCGACGTCGGGTTGATCGATTCGTGCGAGACGTCGAAGCTGGTGATGGGATTGTTCTGCGGCAGGTTGGTGGGCAGCGGCGCGGAGCCCGTCGAGCCCTGGTTGGTTCCGGCGGCCGTCAGTTGCGGCAGGGCCGTGGCGTAGCTCTGGTGCAGGCTGTGCGACTGGTCGGTGCTCTGCTGCACCTGCGACTCGAAGTCCTGCGCCGTCTTGTCGAGCAGCTTGTTCTCGTCCGTGCTGAAGACGCGCACGATATCGTCGCTCTGCAGCTGCATGTCGTCGCGGCCGGCGAGGACTGCCGCCGGGCTGAACGCCACCAGCGTGCGCAGATAGGTATGCCGGTCGCGGCGCGAGACGATGCCGAACAGCGAATAGGGATTGGGACCGAGGGCGCCCGGATCCTTCAGCAGGTCCGAAAGCTTGCCCGCATGGCCCGTCGACGAATAGCGGCCGGACATGTTCTGCCCGCCGGCATACGTCACCTGGTTGGTCGGCTGGTCCGCCGAGGGCAGCACGAAGAGGATATCGCTGTCGCCGACGCGCGCGCCCATGCCCGGCAGGCTGACCATGACCTGATGGCCATCGCGGTCGATGCGCAGCAGGCTCAAATGATAGCCGCCGCGGACCTCAAGACCGCCGGACAGTGAAATCAGGCCCTTCGCCGTCATGCCCGACGCGCCGGGCGGGAGCTCGTAAATGCCCGGTTTGCGCACCCAGCCGACGATGCTCATGGTGGCGCCGAGGGGGGCCACGACGATGCGGTCACCGTCCTGGAGCAGGATCTGCTTGGGCGAGCCGTTCTGGGTGAGGATGTCGTACAGGTCGTAGCGGATGCGATCGGCGCCGCGATAGACCACGATATTGCGCAAGCTGCCGGTGCGCTGGATGCCGCCCGAGACCAGGATGGCGTCCAGGGGCGAGGACAGCGCCGTCATCGCGCGCATGCCGGGCGTGTTCACCTCGCCCGTCACCATGACGTTGATCTGGCGCAGCTGGGCGACGGTGACGAAGGCCTGCGTGCCGACATAGGCGCGGCGCACCGCTTCCACCATGTCGCGGCGGAACTCGCCCAGCGGACGTCCGGCGGCGGCCACCGGCGCGATGCCGGGCAGCAGCACGCGGCCGTCGCGGTCGACGGAGACGCGGTAGTCGTTGCTCACCGAGCCCTGGCCCCGGGTGGAGACCTCGATCTGGTCGCCCGGGCCGAGAATGTAATTGTCCGGAATTGCGCCCACGGTCGGGACGGGAATCGCCTGCCCGGTGCCCACCTGGTCATAGCCGAACAGCGACAATGCGACGCCCGCGCGGTCCGACATGATGCGCTCGAGATGGGTTTGCGGCGGCCCGGACGGCGTGGCCGGTGGCGGCGCGGCCGTGCCAGTGGCACCGGCGACGGGGATCGTGGTGGTCTGGGAGGTGACGGCGGGCGCAATCGTGACAGTTGAGTTGGACGGCGCGCCGGTGGCGGGCAGGCCGCCGCCCTGAAGCAGCTGCTGAAGGCCGCCGGGCTGGCTGAGGACGTTCTGAATCACCTGGCTCATGCCCGCGCCGCTGCCGCTCGGCGCGGTCTGCGCGTAAACCGCGGAACCGCCGGCCGCCAGCACCGCCGCGATGACAAGCACGCGACGCATCGGCCGCCGGATGGCGAACATGAACTTCCGTAATGTTTGCATACGCCCGCCCGAAACCTTCGAATGTCGCTGTGTGGCTGCGTCGTATCATATTGACTGATAAGGGTGAAGCGCCAAAAGTGCCCGGCGCTGGGCAATCTTCAGGGAATCACACTTCGTTGCGCAAGCCTGCTCGCCGGAAAGGGCCCGACGGCCCCTGCCTGAGCACCCGTCCCGCGCGGGTGCGCTCCTGCGCGCGGTTAAGCGTATCGGCGGCGGCGCTTCTGGCGTTTGCGGGCGCGGCGCACGCGCAGCAGGACGAAGGCGCGGCGCCCTTCCGCGATACCTATGGCGAAGTGGGCATGCTGGAACTTCCCACCGCGCGCATGGCCGATGACGGGCAATTGTCGCTGAGCTTCGCTGCGCTCAAGAACACCACACGCTTCGCGCTCGGCTTTCAGATTTTTCCCTGGCTCGAGGGCTCGTTCCGCTATTCGACGATCGACAATTTCAACGGCAACACCGTCGACTTCGACCGCAGCTTCGGCATGAAGGTGCGCCTCTTCCAGGAAACCCGCTATACGCCCGACGTCGTGCTCGGTATCCGCGACATCGTGGGCACCGGCATCTACGGCAGCGAGTATTTCGCCGGCACCAAGGCCATCGGACCGTTTGATGTCACCGCCGGGCTGGGCTGGGGACGCCTTGCCGGCAACGAGATGTTCGACAACCCTTTCGGCGAGCTGTTCGCGTCGTTCAAGAGCCGTCCCTCGCTTACCGGCACGACCACCAACCAGGGACAGGTGGATTTCGGCCAGTTCTTCCACGGGCCTGACATGGGCCTGTTCGGCGGCGTCATCTGGCACACACCGGTGCCAAACCTCGAACTCATGGCCGAATATTCGAGCGACAATTATCCCCGCGAGCGCGAAAGCAAGACTTTCGTGCCCAAGATTCCGGTGAACGTCGGCGTTGCCTATCGCCCGCTTCCGGGATTCACGCTGACCGGCGGCTGGCTCTACGGCATGAGCTATGGCGTGGTGGCGAGCCTGGCGCTCGATCCCACGAAGGACCCGGCGGCCACGCGCGTCGGGCCGGCGCCGCTTCCGGTGCAGCCGCGTTCCGACGAGGACCAGCAGAAGGCCGTGGAATCCTACGTCAACCGCCAGCGCCGCGAAGACAAGCTGGGGGCCGTGAGCCCATGGGTGGGACAGGGCGTCAAGGGGCCGGATGCCAAGATCGCGCTTGTCAGCCACGTCAACAACAGCTCGGCCAGCGTGCGCGATTCCGAAGTCGACGGACGGACGCTCGTCGTCGATCTGCGCGGCGGGATTTCGCAGACCGAATGCCGGCGTTTCGCGCTGATGGCCGCCACGTCAGCGGCGCCGGTGGAATCCGTGGCGGTGGTCGATCTCGACCACGGCAAGAGCGATCCGGTGATGTGCCCGGTGGACCACCCCGGCCTGCCCCAGACCATCTACGCCCATATCGAGCAGATGGAAAAATTCGACGACGCCAATGGCGGCGGCGGCATGCCCGCGACGTCAAGCCCGCCGCCTGCGTCCGCGGCGGCACCCGATACGGTCGATGCCCTGGCGGTGGAGAGCACCATCCGCACCGCCGCAGCGGCGCAAGGTTTGCGGGTCGAAGCCGTGCATGTCGGCCAGCACGACGTCGTCGTGTTCTATCAGAACTCGACCTACTTCCACGAATCCGAAGCCATCGGCCGCATCGCCCGCGTGCTCCTTGCCGCGACCCCGGCCAACGTCGAAGGCATCAAGCTGGTCTCGATCGTCTACGGCGTTCCGCAGCAACAGGTGGACGTGCTGCGCGCGCCGCTGGAACGGATGTTCGCGCAGAACGGCAGCACGGTCGAAATCGCCAATTCCATCGGCCTGCACGCGCCGTCTCTCGACCACCCGATCCTGGACGCAGGCCAATCGGGCTCCTATCCGCGCTTCGACTGGTCGGTGTCGCCCAGCTTCCGCCAGGAACTGTTCGATCCGAACGAGCCTTTGCAGGTGCAGCTGCTGGTTTCGGCCGCGGCGACCGTGGAAGTCATTCCGGGGTTGAACCTCACCGGCACGGTCGAGGGCAATGTCTACAACAACTACAATTTCACCCGCGGCTCGAACAGCGTGCTGCCGCATGTGCGCAGCGATTTCGCGGAGTACCTCAAGCACGGCCTGAACGGCATCTCCAACCTCTACGCCTCATACGACACGCGCATCGCGCCCGACCTGTTCGTGGAGGCCAAGGCGGGCTACCTGGAAGACATGTTCGCCGGCGCCGGCATCCAGGCGCTGTGGCGTCCGGAAGGACAGCGCTGGTCCGTGGGCTTCGACGCCTATGAAGTGGAGCAGCGCGATTTCGACAGGCTGTTCGGCTTCCGGCCGTACCACGTGCTGACCGGACACGTGAACGTCTACTATCAGTCGCCGTGGTACGGCCTCAACTTTGCCGTGCATGCCGGCCGCTATCTCGCACGCGACTATGGCGCGACCTTCGAGGTGACGCGCGAATTCGCAACCGGCGTGGAGATCGGCGCCTTCGCCACCTTCACCAACGTGCCGTTCGCGAAATTCGGCGAAGGCAGTTTCGACAAGGGCCTGATCATCCGGATTCCGATCGAATGGGCCCTCCCCTTCAACACGCAATCCTCTTATAGTCTCGACCTCAGACCGCTGACCCGGGACGGCGGCCAAAGGTTGGTCGACGACGATTCCCTCTACGACGAAACGCGCAGGACCAGCTATGGCGAAATCCTCAACCACATCGACGACATAGGGTACCCGTGACAAGGCGGGGACATGGCGCCGCGGCCGCACGCACACTGGCGTGCCTGGCGGCACTCGCGCTGGCCGGCTGCGGCTCGGCGGACAGCAATGTCGGCTGGGACCAGGTCTATGACATGTTTTCCGGCGGGTTCGGGGGCTCGTCCTCGGTCACCCTGGAGCAGGCGGCCTCGGTGCCTTACGCGACGCTGGGCGTGCGCGTCGGCGACGGTCCGGAAGCGATGGTGGTGCTGGCGGGCCAGGCAGGTGGCGACCTGCTGTGGACGTCTCGGGCGCGCATCGCGGTGACGACCCGCCACGGCAGGATCGTCAAGACTTCCGGCCTGCCGCGCAACATCGATTCCCTCTATTTCCCCGCCGGCGACCCGATCCTGGACGCGGCCAGGGGCGGGCCGCCCATCGAATCCACCCGCATGGCGGATTTCTGGGACCTGAACCGCTATTCCGTGCCGCTGCGCTGCGTGGCGGTCTCGCGCGGCACAGATCCGGTGACGATCCTGGGCAAGACCATCGCGACCACGCGGGTGGACGAGACCTGCGAAGGCTCGACCATGGACTGGAGCTTCACGGATTCCTTCTGGGTGGGCTCTAACGGGCTGGTGTGGAAATCCATCCAGCACTACCACCCGGACTACGACCCGCTCGAACTGGAAATCCTGCGCCCGCCGGCGGGAATGTTCTGACTTCGACACCCCCCGCATAAAGAAGGGCACAAAAAGAAAGGGCGCCCTTGTGGGCGCCCTTCCGGAATTCGATGATCGGCAGATTACGGCGTGCCGGTCGTCGTGTGATTGGTCGAACCGTTGCCGTTGCTGCACAGAACGAGGCACAGACCGCCGGCCACGACTGCCGCCGTCACCAGCAACAGCGTCGTGCTGCCGCCCATGCCTTGAGCCTGCTGCACGTTCGCAGCACTGCCTGGAGCCAGGGCGCCCTGGTCCTCGGTTCCCCCAAGAGCCACGGACGCGCTCGATACGAGCATTGCCGCCGCGACCACCGCTGAACCCAACTTGCGCATTCAATCCTCCTGACTCGCGAAAAGTAGGTGTCTGTTTTTAGCCCGAACGACGGAGACCTGTCAATTAACCCCTGCCCGGGATCGCCCGGAAATCCAGCCTTTCGGACCGTTTCCTGTGGCCATAGGGCCACAGAAACCGGCTACATAACCCAATAGCACGGAACAGGTTTCAGAAGATTTGCCGGACTTCAGGGGATTAGCCCGGCCTGCCGCAGATACGTCACGACTCGCTCGGCCAGTTCGGCCGGCTCGACATTTTCTGTCTTGAGGGTCAATTCCGCGGTTTCCGGGGCCTCATAGGGGCTGTCGATGCCGGTGAAGTTCTTGATCTGGCCATCGCGGGCCTTCTGGTAGAGGCCCTTGGGGTCGCGCTGCTCGCAGATCTCCAGGGGGGTATCGACAAAGATTTCGATGAACTCGCCGGGGCCGACCAGCTCCCGCGCCATCCTCCGTTCCGAGCGGAACGGCGAGATGAACGACACCAGCACGATCATGCCCGCGTCCACGAACAATTTGGCCGCCTCGCCCACGCGGCGGATGTTCTCCACCCGCGCGGCGTCGGTGAAGCCGAGGTCGCGGTTCAGGCCGTGGCGGACGTTGTCGCCGTCGAGGATGTAGGTGTGGCGGCCCTGGGCGTAGAGCGTGCGCTCCACAAGATTCGCCACTGTCGATTTGCCGGAGCCCGAGAGACCCGTGAACCACAGCACCGCGGACTTCTGGCCCTTGAGTTCGGCGCGCGCGGCCTTGTTCACGTCCAGCGCCTGCCAATGCACGTTGGTCGCGCGGCGGAGCGAGAAGTCGATCATGCCGGCCGCGACGGTGCGGTTGGTGAAGCGGTCGATCAGGATGAAACCCCCGGTGTCGCGGTTGTCGCGATAGGGATCGAAGGCGATCGGCTGCGAGGTGGAGAGATTGGCATAGCCGATCTCGTTGAGCTGCAGCGTCGTGCCCGCCATGTGCTCCAGCGTGTTGACGTCCACCTTGTGCTTGAGCGTGCTGATCTGCGCGGGAACCGTCGCCGTGCCCATCTTCAGTAGATACTGGCGGCCCGGCAGCATCTCTTCGTCCGACATCCACAGCACATGGGCGGCGAACTGGTCGGAGACGTCGGGGCGGTGCGACGGTGCGCAGAGCACGTCGCCCCGGCTGATATCCACTTCGTCGGCCAGCGTCAGCGTCACCGCCTCGCCCGCGAAGGCCTCGGCAAGATCGCCGTCATAGGTCACGATGCGTGCGACTTTCGAAGCCTTGCCCGATTTCGCCACCACGATGGAGTCGCCCGGCTTGATGCGGCCCGACACGACGGTGCCGGAGAAGCCACGGAAATCGAGATTGGGTCGGTTCACCCACTGCACCGGCAGACGGAACGGCTGGTCGGCCAGCGCGGTTTCGACGTCGACGGTCTCGAGGTGATGCAGCAGCGCCGGGCCTTCGTACCACGGCATCTTCTCGCTCTTCCTGAAGACATTGTCGCCGAAGCGGGCGGACATCGGGATTGGAAGCAGGCTCTTGAAATCGAGGGCCTTCGCGAATTCGCGGAATTCGGCGACGATGTCGTCGAACACCTTCTGCGAATAGTCGACCAGATCGATCTTGTTCACCGCCAGCACGACGTGGCGCACGCCGAGCAGCGAGCAGATATAGGCGTGGCGGCGGGTCTGCACGAGCACGCCCTTGCGCGCATCGATCAGGATGACGGCAAGTTCGGAGTTCGAGGCGCCGGTCGCCATGTTGCGGGTGTACTGTTCGTGACCGGGCGTGTCGGCGACGACGAATTTGCGCTTGTCGGTGGCGAAGAAGCGGTAGGCGACGTCGATGGTGATGCCCTGCTCGCGCTCGGCCTCAAGGCCGTCCACCAGCAGCGCGAAATCGATGTTCTCGCCGTCGGTGCCGAACTTCCGGGAGTCCTTCTCCAGCGCCGAGAGGTGATCCTCGAACAGCAACTTGGAATCGTAGAGCAGCCGGCCGATCAGCGTGGACTTGCCGTCGTCGACGCTGCCGCAGGTGAGGAAGCGCAGGAACGACTTGTTCTCCTGTTCCGCGAGGAACGCCGAAAGATCGAAGGGCTTGGTCATCGCACAACCTCGTCATGGCCGGCCTTGAGCCGGCCACCCATCGCGACCGCGTCTGCGGTCGCACAAGACATCTTTGCGCGCGCGGACGCGCGCTTGATGGGTGGGCGGGTCAAGCCCGCCCATGACGGTGATACGGACGAAGGGGCTTTTTTCATCAAAAATACCCCTCCTTCTTCTTCTTCTCCATCGAGGCGTTCTCGTCGTGGTCGATGACGCGGCCCTGGCGTTCGGAGGTGCGCGCGGTGAACATCTCCGCCACGATCTCTTCCAGCGTGGTGGCCGAGGATTCCACCGCACCCGTCAGCGGATAGCAGCCCAGCGTGCGGAAGCGGACCAGCTTCATTTCCGGCGTCTCGCCGGGCTTGAGCGGCATGCGCTCGTCATCGACCATGATGGTGGCGCCGTCGCGCTGCACCACCGGGCGCCTAGCTGCGAAATAGAGCGGCACGATGGGGAGCTGCTCCATCATCGTGTATTGCCAGATGTCGAGTTCGGTCCAGTTCGACAGCGGGAAGACGCGGATGCTTTCGCCCTTGTTCACGCGCGTGTTGTAGACGCGCCAGAGCTCGGGGCGCTGGTTCTTCGGGTCCCACGCATGGTTGGCGTTGCGAAAGGAGAACACGCGCTCTTTCGCGCGGCTCTTCTCCTCATCGCGGCGGGCGCCGCCGAAGGCCGCGTCGAAGCCGTATTTGTCGAGCGCCTGCTTGAGGCCTTCGGTCTTCATCACCTGCGTATGCAGTGACGAGCCGGACGCGAACGGATTGATGCCGCGCGCAACACCGTCTTCGTTGATGTGGACGATCAGCTTGAGGCCGAGCTTCTTCGCCGTCTCGTCGCGAAACTTGATCATTTCCTTGAACTTCCACGTCGTGTCGACGTGCAGGAGCGGGAACGGCGGCTTGGACGGATAAAACGCCTTCATGGCGAGACGCAGCATCACGCCCGAATCCTTGCCGATGGAATAGAGCATCACCGGGTTGGAAAACTCGGCGGCGACTTCGCGGATGATGTGGATCGACTCCGCTTCCAGCCGCTTGAGATGGGACAGGCGGTGCGAAGAGGCGACCGGGGCGGCCGTCACGGACATGTCTGACCTTTGCTGCGGATGCGAAGGATGAATGGCCCGCAATTTAGGGACGCCCGGGCCGCGACACAACCACCCCCGGGGCGAGGAATGCCGCAAACCTTAACCAGTACGGGCGGTTGACACGCGCGCGATGGCCGTTAGACATGCGCCCCCGACGCTCCAGACACCCGCTCCGCCGCCGCCATGAAGGACGACCGCCCGAGTACGACGGCAATGCGAAGCGCAGTACGCCGCGCCGCCCACCAGGTCTGGGACGACCCGGTCGTGCTCCGGGACCCCGTGGCGCTCAGGATCGTGGGGCCCGAGGAAGAGGCCCGCCTGCGCCGTGGCCGCTCCGACACGGTCATCGAGCGTACCATTCGTGCCATCATGGTGGCCCGCAGCCGCTTCGCCGAGGACGCGCTGGCTGAGGCCTATGCGCGCGGTGTGCGCCAATACGTCGTTCTGGGGGCGGGGCTGGATACCTTCGCCTACCGCAACCCCTGGCCGGATATGAAGGTCTTCGAGGTCGATCACCCTGCCTCGCAAGCCTACAAGAAGGACCAGCTCGCGAAATCCGGCATCCCCGTGCCGGCCAATTGCGGCTTCGTGCCGGTGGACTTCATGCGCCAGACGCCGGCCGGGGAGCTGCCCAAGGCGGGCTGGGACGCGGGTCAGCCAACATTCTTCTCCTGGCTGGGGGTGACGCCCTACCTGACGCGCGAGGCGGTGCTCGCCACGCTGTCGTTCGTCGCCGCCTGCCCCAAGGGCAGCGGCATCGTATTCGACGTTTCGACTCCGGATTCCCATGTCTCGCTGCGCGACCGGGTAGTGCGGATGTGGGTCGTGATGCGAAACGCCGCGCGTAGCGAGCCGACCGTGACGCGTTTCGATCCGCAGGCCCTGGCGGCGGATGCCGCGAGCCTGGGCTTTTCCAATACCGGTGTATTCGACGCTGAGACCGTGAACGCCCGCTACTTCGCCGGGCGCCAGGACGGGCTCGCCATGAGCCGCCGCAGCGCGCTGATCACGGCAGCCGTCTAACGCCTATTCTCCCGGCGCCGGTTGCGCTGGGGCATGCGTGGCCCTGAATGCGGCGCGCAGACGATCCTCCAGCCACTGCATGGCGATGACGGCGTAGATGCTGCCGCCGAATACCGCGAACGGCACCACCGACAGGCGCATGCGGAAGGCATTGCCGGCGTCGGACACCAGCACGCCGAAACCGAACCACGCGCCGACGAAGGCCAGCGCCAGCGCGAAACTGAGCCGCCGCAGCTTCTTCTTGGAATATTGATCGAGCACCTGCGGCAGCGGCGGACCGCGGCCGGTATGGGCCCGGCGGAACATCTGGTGCGCCCGCATCGCCCAGTACATCAGCGACACCACGAAGATCGTGTCGAACAGCGCCAGCATGCGCGACACGGCGTTGAGCTGCCACGGCAATGGAATCTCGATGAAGGCGAACAGCTGGAGTGACACGCGCGCCGGAAACGGCAGCTTCTGGTAGACGTTGAGCGGCAGGTAGATGCTGTTCGTGCCCTGCCCGGCCTGGGTGGCGAATTCCGACAGGTTGGAGCCGCGCGAGGCGCGGTCTTCCTCGTAATCCTGGAACAGCACGGTGGGCGCGACGAGCGTGTCGGCGCCGGTAACCTGATGCACCACCAGGAAGTAGCCGGCCATGGTTCCCACGGCGGTGACGATGAGGATGGCGACGCCGGCGACAAGGCCGGCGAACATGCGCGTGTAGAGATCCTTCACGACCCGCGCCTGGCTGATCAGCCACTGCAGGATGAACCATCCCGGCGGCACAAGGATGAACACGATGAAGGTGACCCGCATGATGGTGCAGCAGAAGAAGCTGATCAGGTAGATCGTCCAGTTCAGCACGCGATGGTCGCGGCGAAGTATCAGCCACGAGAAGCTGAACACGTTCATCAGCAGGAAAAAGTAGATGATGATGTCGCGCAAGCCGAAGAAGGAGAAATTGATCGCAGCCGGATAGATCGAAGCCAGAATCAGCCCGTATGTGGCAATGCGCTCGTTGAACAGCCGCCGCAGATAGGCGAACACCGCGAGCGCCGAGGCCGCGCCGATGAAGGCATTGGTGTAGTTCAGCATCACCGAGGAATCCTCGAAGATGTGGACCGCGGGCATGTTGAGCACCGCCTCGAGGACGAATTTCATGTTAATGACGTTCTGCACGTCCCACACATGCGCCCCGGTGAACAGCGACAGGATGCCGCCCGGCTGGTCCATCAGACCGATCGAGAAGTCGCTCAGATATTTCTGGACGAAGAAGTTCAGCTTCCAGTTCAGGGCCACCAGCGCCGCGCGGAACCAGAAACTCGCCTGGAAGAACAGGGCGACATTCATGGCGTCGCGCCGCGTCGGGCAGACAAAGTACGACAATACCCCGCCGAACAGGGCAAGCGTGATGGCGTAGGCCAGTTCCTGAAGCGTCATTCGGGCTCGTCCGCCTCGCCGCTCGACAAGGCTCGTTCCATCGTCCACAGCGCGCGCAAATCGCGCCCCAGCATCCGGCCCAGTTCAGCGATCTCCAGATCGTAAAGCGCGTAGAGCCGGGCGGCAATCGCGGGATCGAGCGGCTCGGATTTGGCCTTCGGCTTGCGCAGGACCAGCGTTTCGGCGCCGGCGCGCTTGGCGAACTCCACCGCGCGATGCAGCCCCATGGCGTGGAGCTTGCGGGACGCGGCCGAGGCGATCCGCGCCAGGCCGTGCAGCCGCGCCTCGCGCCGCACGTAGGAGCGCTCGTTGAGGGTCGCCGGTTTGAAGCGGACATCGGCGCCGATGAAGTTGAAAAGCGCGCGGAATGCGGTTTGCGGATCGGCTTCCATGTCGTCGAGGATGACCGAATGGATGTTCGCATCCGGGAAGCGCTCGCGATAGGCCGCGAGATGGCGGGCGTAGAAGCCCTCCTCCAAGAGTTCCGGCATCGTGTCGATGGCTTCGGCGAGCGGCAACGCCGTGTCTCCCCGGGCGCGCAGGTGGTGGTAGAGCGAGACCACGCGCTCGACGGGATCGCGAAACACGAAGATCAGTTTGGCCTTGGGGACGACGCTCCTGATCCGCTCGGGCGCCTCGGCAGAGGCGAAGTAGCTGGGCGAGACCTCACCGCATATCTGGTAGGCGCGGCACTCGCCGAAATAGCCAGCGTACCAGTCCTTCCCGCGCGACCAGTAGCGGTCGAAGAAGAACAGCTCCTTGGTCGCCGACGGCATGAATATCTCGGGATGCTCGCGCAGGCAGCGGTCGAGCCAGGTGGTCCCGCATTTGCGCACGCCGGCGACGATAAAATCGGGAAGACGCGCCGTCACAGCCAATCCTTCAGGTCGCGGCCGATCAGGAGCTCGGTCTTGCGGATGTGCGGACGGTAGATGGCCTGGAGCCGGGCACGCGTCTCGGGTGGCATCCTGGGCTTGTCGGCGCCCAGCGGCCGGGTCAGCAGGCCCATGATGTAGGGATTGGTCTTGGCCCAGCTGAGCGCGCGATGAAAGTCGTGGTCGCGCAGCCACAGGGCGAAACGCTTCAGGGCATGGAACAGGCCCGGACTGCGCGGCGCGCTTGCCTCGAGCACGCGCTGGCCCGCCACCTCCGGCACGAAATCCGGATCGACACCGACGAATTCGTAGAGGTTGCGCAGCAGCTGGCGCGGATCGCGCTTCAGATCCTCGAACAACGCGATGAAGATCTGCTCGCGGGGGAACGCCGCGAACCAGCGGGCCAGATGCTCGTCGAAGAAGTTCTGGGCGACCATGGAGGAATCCGCGGCGATGGCGTCGTCGAGGCTGCCCTTCACCAGCCCGTTGCGCAGGCGGAACAGATAGAGCGACATCACCCGGTCCACCGGGTCGCGCAGGAAGGCGATCAGCTTGACCTTGGGCAGCTCGGCGGCGATGCGGCCAGGCACGCCGGGATTGAAGAAGTAGGTGTTGCTGACCTCGCCGATGGCGGGGGCCTCGATGCCGTCGAAGAACTTTTCGTACCAGGATAGGCCGCGGCCATAGTAGTCGTTGAAGAACAGCGTTTCCTTCGTATTGCGAGCCAGCCCGATCTGGGGGTGCGCGGCCAGGCACTGGTAGAGCCAGGTCGTGCCCGTCTTGCCCGGACCGATCACGATGAAATTGGGCAACGTCACGCCGGCAACGCCTCTTCAAGCCTTGGATGGCCGCCGGTCCCCACCGTCCGGCGTTGCTGTTTACGGTGTTTCGGCCGTTAAGCAAATCATCTGCTGGGAGTTTCCGCGAACATGGTGGACGGTCAGGGCCGGGCCGGGCGCACTTTCGCCGCAAGCCGCTGGGCGACGCGGGCGAAATGCTCCGGAAACGCCCCCAGAAGATAGCTCGACAGCGGCATGACGGCCAGGAATGCGGCAAGCGAAAGATAGAAGTTCACGTGAAGCAGCAGATAGCCGCAGAGCCCCGATACCGCCAGCGCCGCCCCGAGCCGGATGAGCGAGACCCCGTGCAGGTTCTCACTGCCCACGCGGCGGGCAAGCGCGGAGAGGTTTAACGGAACCATGACGCCGGCCGCGAGGATTTGCGCGATGGCGGCGCCTACGGTTCCATAGAGCGGTACCAGGAAGTAGCTCGCCACCGTCAGGATCGAGACGCCGAAAAGCAGCCCCCGCACGACCTGGTGTTCCTCACGGATGCCATTGAGCATATCGGTACAATATTGCTGGAGGAACATCAGTCCCAGCACGATATCGAACAGCGTCCAGGCGAGTCCGAGATGGGTGTATTTGCTACCGAACACCAGGCCGATGAGCTTTTCGCCATAGAGCAGGCCGCCCAGCGTGTAGAAAGCCGCAAGCCAGGTGTTGATGCCGGAGAACTGGCGCAGCAGGCGGCGGAATTCTTCCCGATTGTCCTGCTCGTCGTGGAAGGCGATGCGCGGTACCGACGCCCACACAACCGCCTTGGGCACGTAGAGCGCCGACGTCATGATCTGAAAGATCACCCGGAAATCCGCGAGTTCGGTTTCGGCGTGGTGGCCGAAATTCTCCAGGAAAATGTTGGTTTCGCGATAGTAGAAGACCCACAGGCCTGTGTTCAGCGCGAAGGGCCACAGGGCCTTGATCTCCGCGCGGCCGAAGGGCATGGCTATCGCGCTCCAGAACTGGGCCCATGTGAGTTTGGTGAGATGCACGACCGTGTGCACCGCCCAGATCACCGCCGCGGTCGTCGCGGTGATGGCGATGACGAGCAGTGTATCGGCGCTGTGCACGCGATAGACGGACAGCGCGACGACAATCAGGACGAAGGCCGTGGTCTCGTAGACCACGCGGCGGATCGCCCAGGAGCGGCCCTGCTCCGCCGGGCGGAACGCCACATCCGTCGACAGCAGCATGGATTGCGCCACGGTGTAGAGCAGCACCAGCAAATAGACGATGTCGATGGTGTGGGGTTTGAAGGCCAGGAAATAGAGCGCGACGACGCCGGCAGTCGGCACGAGCATGCGCAGCTTGAGCGCGATGGCCCGCGACCACGATGCGCCGATCTTGGCGCGGTCGCGCGCGCCCTCGACGAGGTAGAGCGTGTGCCCGCCCATGTCGAGGAAGGGCATGAAGATGATGGCCAGCGCCAGCAGGAAGGAATACTGGCCGAACACCGCCTTGGGCAGGTAGCGCGCGAGCACGATGCTCGAGGCCAGGCCGAACACCGCGATGGCGCCCTGGCCGGCCATGTAGTTCAGCGCATTGGCGAGGATGCGGCCTTTAGGCTCTGTCATGAATGTTCCGGCCGCCCCGTCTGCCCCTGCGGAATCCCGCGCCGCGCTGCCTTAACCCGGCCGGTCCCGCTTCGCCAGAGCGTAGCGCGACATTGGGGACAGCCGTGGGGCCGCATTAACAATTTTTCGTCCGCACGCGCCTAACCCAAGCAAATCATGCGATAATAAGCCTCGCACGGGTTGGGCGAATTTGCTAACCCTGACATCTCGGCGCGCTGAACGGACGGATCGCATGGACCAGATGAACCCCTATGCCGCCCTCGACGAGGGCAGCGGACTGAGCGTCGGCCATTTCGTGACGGCGGTCCGCGAGCGCTCCCGCATCGTGTGGGTGACCACGGCGCTGTGCCTGGTGATCGTCTGCGCACTCATCATTCTGCCGCCGCCGCAATACACGATCACCTATGTCGCCTACCCGTCGCAGACCAGCCAGGACAAGAGCCTGGGTTCGACCTTGAGCTCGCTGGCCGGGCCGCTGGCCGGGTTGATCGGCTCCTCGGCCACCAGCGACGTGCAGCCCTTCGATCTCTACATGCAGCTCATCATGTCACCGCGCTGCGCGGCGGTCGTGATCAAGAAGGATCCCGAGGTTCTTCAAAAGATCTTCTACAAGGAATGGGATCCGGCGACGAAGAAATTCTATCCGCCGCACGACATCATCAGCATCATCCAGCGCACTTTCAACTTCATCTTCGGCCTTCCGACCTACAAGCCGCCGACGGCGGAACGCCTGGCGCAGTGGCTGACGGACAACCTGACCGTCACGCAGGTGAACGCCACCTCGATGAACTCCATCGCGTTCTCGACGCCCTATCCCGAGTTCGGCGGCCGGTTCATGCGCGAGCTGGACCGCGCTGCGGATTCGATCATCCGCGACGAAGCGGCGCGGCTCACCGACGCGCAGATCGCCTACCTCCAGAACAAACTGAACCAGACCACTGTCGTGGACGAGCGCCAGACACTGCTCAGCCTTCTTTCTGCGCAGGAAACCACCCGCATGTCGATCAACCAGTACCTCCCTTACGCCTCGGTAGTGCTGCAGAATGCCTACTCGTCGGACCTGCCGACCTGGCCCAACCCCGTGGTTCTCATCGCGCTCGGCCTGTTCGTGGGCCTGGTGTTCGGCACGTTCGCCGCGATCACGGTGGCGATGATCTGGCCCGCGGGCTCGCCGCACTACGTGCCGAGCCGCTATCGGGTCGTGACGGCCTATCGCAAGGCGTTGTGGGGCCTCACGCTGCCCAAGGGCGCGCCGGGCGCGGCCGAATAGGCGCACGCTGCCGAGTCCGGCCGCCGGCCAAGGGGGAAATCCGTGTCCGCAAACGGGCGCAAGGTCGTCGTCGCCGCGCATTTCGGGTGGGGCATCTACCGCTATCGGCTGGAGCTCATCCGCGCCCTCATCCGCGCCGGCTATGACGTGACCGCGGTCGCCGACTGGAGCGACGGTGACTATGAGCGCCAAGTCAAGGCGGAGGGCATCAAGACCGCGCCGATCGCGCTCACCCGCTCGCGCTTCGGGCCGCTGGCCGATTTGCGCACGCTGGTGCAGTTCATCGCGCTCTACCGGCGCCTGAAGCCGGACGCCGCGTTCCACTTCAACGCGCGCATCTATCTCCTCGGCGGGCTCGCCGCGCGGATCGCCGGGGTTCCGGTCATCGTCAATGGCGTCAACGGCATCGGCATCGTCATGGGCGGCGCCATGAGCAAATACCGCAACCTTTATCTGCCGCTTTACAAGCTGGCCTTCGGCGGCCGGGTGCGGGCGGTGTTCCAGAACACATCCGATCGCGAGCGCATGATTGAAGCCGGCATCGTGTCGCGCGCGCGCACCTTTCACATTCCTGGCTCCGGCGTGGACACCGACGCGTTAAAGCCGGACCCCACCGTGGCGTCCGCGGATCGCACGCTCGTCGTGATGGCGTGCCGCATGGTGTGGAGCAAGGGCGTGCGCGAGTTCGTCGAGGCGGCCGAGTTGCTCAAACCGCGCTTCCCGCGGATCCGCTTCATCCTGGCCGGCGGCCTGAGCGGCGATTACGGCATGAACGCGCCCGACGACGTGCCACGCGACTGGCTAAAGGCCGCGGAGGCGCGCGGCGCGGTGGAGTGGCCCGGCCATGTCGAGCCCGCCGCGCTGGAGGACATGTTCCGCCATGCCGCCGCGGTCGCGCTGCCATCGTTCTACCCCGAGGGCGTGCCGCGCTGCCTGATCGAGGGCGCGGCGGCGGGGGCGCCCATCGTCACCACCGACACGCCGGGCTGCCGCGACATCGTCATCGACGGCGTCTCCGGCCGGCTGTGCCCGCCGAACGATTCCGCCAAATTCGCCGCCGCACTGGCCGATGTGATCGCATCGCCCGCGACGATCGCGCGCATGGGCGAGCAATCGCGCAAGCTCGCGGTGGATGTGTTCGACGCGAAGATCATCTCCGCCGCCTACGAGGCTGTCTGCGCGCAGGCCGCCTGATCAGGGCGACGCGTTCTGCGCGCCCACCACGCCGATCCGCGTCACGCCCAGGCGCTGCGCATCGGCCAGCACCTTGGCGACGCCGTCGTAGCGGGCGAGACGGTCGGCGGCGACGTGGATTTCCGGCTGCGGCGTCTGGACCGCGGCGCGGGCGAGATATTCGTCCAGCGTCGCCCGGTTCACCGCGGCGCCATTCCACAACAGCGTGCCGTCGAACTGCACGTCGATCGTGTCGGTGACCGGCGGCGCCGTGGGCGGACCCTTGCCGAGGTCGATCTTCACCGCGTGGGTCTGGATCGGAATGGTGATGATCAGCAGCGTCAGCAGCACCAGCATGACGTCGATCAGCGGCGTGGTGTTGAACTCGGCCGGGATTTCCCCGCCGGCGGGCTCGAGATTCATGGCCATGGCCTGCTCATCCCAAAAGCCCGCGCAGGATCGGCCCGGATTGTGGAGCGATTGCGGCACAATCGTGGCGGTGGCGGAAGGGTTTACGCGCGCGCCGTGGCGGGGCATAGAGCGCCCACCATGCTGCACATCTTCCCCACCGCCCTTGCCACGCTGTTCGTCGCCATCGGACCCGTCGAAGTGGCCTCGATGTTCCTCGCGCTGACGGCGGGCGACTCGCCGCGCCTACGCCGCAAGCTCGCCATCCTGGCGGCGAGCGTGGCGCTCATCGTGCTGGTCGCGTTCGCGCTGGGCGGGATTCAGTTGCTCGACCTGATCGGCGTGGGCCTGCCTGCCTTCCGCACCGCCGGCGGGGTGCTGCTCCTGCTGGTGGCGGCGGACCTTTTGCTCGGCCAGCGCACCGCCATCTCTTCGCTCACCTCCAGCGAAGAGGAGGCGGCGAAGGACAACACCGACATCGCCGTCTTCCCGCTCGCCATCCCGCTCACCGCGGGCCCCGGCTCGATGACGGCGATTGTGCTCCTGATGGGCAAGGCGCACGACTGGGGCGACAAAGGCTGGGTGCTGGCGGCGCTGGCCGTCATGCTGGCGGTGACGTTCCTGTCGATGCTGCTGTCGGACAGGCTGATGCAGATACTCGGCCAGACCGGCGCCAACGTCATCGCCCGCGTCTCCGGCATCCTGCTGGCCGCGCTCGCCATGCAGTTCATCTTCGACGGTTTGAGCGCGAGCAAGGTGTTTGGGTAACGCCGTCGCGTGCGCTACTGATTGAACTTCACCATCAGCCTCTTCGGTCCCGAGATGAAATTCGACGGCAGCCATTCCGGCTTGCCCGCGATCTCGATGCGATCGAGGCGCGTGAGCACCTCCGTCAGGATCGCGTCGATCTCGATGCGAGCGATGTGCTGGCCCAGGCAGCCATGCGGGCCGGTGCCGAAGGCGATGTGTTCGTTGGGCGCGCGCGACAGGTCGAGCGTATCGGGGCGGTCGAACTTCTCCGGGTCGCGATTGGCGGAGCCGAAATACATCACCACCTTGTGGCCTTGCTCGATCTTCTCGCCCGCCAGCACGGTGTCGCGCTTGGCGGTGCGGCGCATGTAGATCACGGGCGTGGTCCAGCGGAGCAATTCCTCGCGCGCCGCGGGCAATCGCGCCGGAAGATCGGCCTTGAGCCAGGCGAACTGATCGGGGTTCTCCAGCAGAGCGATCAATCCGGCCGAGAGCAGGTTGCGCGTGGTGTCGCCGCCGGCGTCGATCAGCAGCAGGAAGAACAGCAGGAACTCGATGTCTTCCAGCCGCTTGCCGTCGACCTCAGCCTCGAGCAGCTTGGTGGCGAGATCACCGGCGGGCCGTGCGCGCTTTTCCTCGATGACCTTGCGGCCATATTCGAACATCTTGAACACCGCGGCCGCGCCCGCGCCGGCCTCCTGCGCCTCGGGCGCGGTGTGGATGGCTTCGGTCAGCTTGTAGAGCTCGCGGCCGTCGTCCAGCGGCAGGCCCATCAGCTCCGCGATGACATAGGACGGCATCTCGCCCGCGATCTCGCCGACGAAATCGCATTCGCCCTTCGCGATGACGGCGTCGACGATCTGTCTGGCGAGAGCATTCATGCGCGGCGTGCGGCCGGCCGACACCGGCTGTGTGAATTCGTTGCGGATGAGCCTGCGATAGGCCGTGTGCTGCGGCGGATCCATCATCAGCATCATCTTGTACGGGCCGAAGGCGCCCGCCTGCTCCATCAGCGGATCGGCGATCATGATGGTGGGCTCGGAGGAAAACGACTGGAAATCGCGATCCACCTCCCACACGTCCCGGTAGCGCGTCACCGCCCAGAAGCCCTTGCCGTTCGGCTCCTCGTGCCAGAACACCGGCGCATTCTCCCGCAGCCAGCGGTATTGCGAGAGCGGATGGCCCGCGGCGAAGCTTTCGGGAGAGAGCAGATCGATCTTCATCGTCTTTCCAGCCATCTGTGCAACCAGAGCCCAGCCAGGATGATGACAAGTCCGGCAAGCGAGATCGAGCCCCAGCCAAACACGGCATCGGACATCCCCGAATCGTTGAATCTGCTCCCGTCAAATTGGGACCTCACGCCGGCGATCAGAAGCGGAATCCCGAAGATCACCGTGCACGGCCCGGTCAGGAACAGCGGCACGAATCCCACGATCATGACCGCGGTCGCAATCCAGGCGAACCTGCTCCGCGGCTTTGATTGCGATGGATTTTCCACCGCCTATCCCCGCTTGCGGATCGACAGGCCGGCCATGACGAGACCGATGCCTACCGCAATGAACGGTCCGCCGACCATGAGCGCTTCCATGAAGAAGCCGGCGGAGTCGCTGCCCGAGCCGCTGGTGACCGCGTCGTAAATGCCCGCCACGCCGAACACGCCGGTGCACAGGCCCGACGGGATGAGGATCAGCAGGCCGATGACGAACAGGGTGAGCGCCCAAACGGTCCATTGCGGCTTGCGGGGCGGCGGCGGCGTTTGCGGCATGTCAGACATGGGCGGGCTCCCGAAATTTCCGGTCTATGCCTTCGCGATAGAACAGGTTGTAGGTGTCGAAGGGAATGATCTTCCTGTCCGCCGTCACGAAGTGGATGCAGGACCGCTTCACCGTGCCGACACAGAAATTGTACTTGTCGAGGAACTGCACGATGACGATGCGGAACACCTTGTCGTAACCGAGATCGGACGGCACCTCGACCTTGGGCAGGCAGCACAGCAGGTCGCCCAGCGCGGTCTTCGTCGCCTCGCCCGTGGTGGACAACGACATCAGGTTGAAGACGCGCTTCTGGAGCTCGGGATATTTCTCGAACGAAATGGTGTTGGGGGCCGCGGCCAGGAGCTCGTCCTTGGGGATCAGCTTGGTGATGGGCGTCACGTTCGTACCGTCGCGCAACCCGTAGGCGATGGCGATCTCGTCCGGGTTGCAGGGCAGCGGAATCACGTCGTCGAGGTCGAAGATGCCGGAGGTGAGCCCGATCTCCCGTCGGATGTCGGAAAGCAGGAAGCGGTCGCGATTCTTGTCGAAATCCTCGTTGCGGCCAGCGTCCTGCACCGGCTGGAAGGTGATGCCACGCACGCAATTGTAGGTCAGCGCGTGGCGGACGATCGCGCCGATCTCGTCGTCGTTCTGGCCGCGCTTGATGACGCAGACCAGCGTGGTGGCGATGCCCGCCTCTTCCAGGTTGGCCAGCGCCTTGTCGCGGATGCGCCTCAGGTCGGCGCCGCGCAGGTTCTCCAGCGCGCTCTTCTTCATCGAGTCGAACTGCAGATAGACCTCAAACCCCGGCGTGAGCTTCGCAAGCTCCGCCACGAACGCCTTGTCGCGGGCGATGCGCAATCCGTTGGTGTTCATCATCACATGGCGGATCGGCTTGGACTTGGCGAGCTTGAGGATTTCCAGGATTTGCGGGTGGATGCTGGGCTCGCCGCCACTGATTTGCACTAGGTCCGGCTCATGCTCGCTTTCGACCAGCGTCTCGAGCATCGCGTCCACTTCGGCCAGCGTGCGGTTGCGCTTGCGCTGGGGAGAGGAGTCGGCGAAGCACACCGGACAGGTGAGATTGCACTCATCGTTGATCTCGATCAGCGCCAGGCACGAATGCTGCTCGTGATCGGGACACAAACCGCAATCGTAGGGGCAACCCAGATGGGTGCGGCTCTGGAAGGCGAGTGGGCGGTCTCCCGGCTTCAGCCAGTCCTTCTGGCTCTTGTAATAGGTCGCGTCGCTCGACACTTTTGTCTTCTGGGCGCCGTGATCCTTGCATCGCTTGAGGAAAAATACCTCGCCCTCCTCGATCACGATCTTGGCCGGGACGAGCCTCAGGCATTCCTCGCACAGCGAAGTCGTCTGCCCGTAGAAGATGTAGTCCTTAGACGGCCGCACGAAGGTCATTGTGTCTCCGCATCATGAAGAGCGAGTAGGACAGCAGAACCAGGCAGACGAGATGAAAGAGGTTGAACGGACCGATCGCCGTCGGATAGGGCTTGAGGAATTCCCACGCGAAGCGCTGCAAAGCATACCACCCCACGAAGAGATAGAAGCCGTGGCGGAGGAACAATTCCGACTTGCGCGAAACCTGGACGAGGAAAACGGCCAAAAAAAGGAACATGGCGGCGGATTCGTAAAGCTGGACGGGGTGGCGCGCGATGCCGTCGCCGAAATCCACGCCCCAGGGCAGGCGCGTGGGCGAGCCGTAGGTATAGTCCGGCAGCCCGGCAAAGAAGCAACCGAAGCGCCCGACACCGATGCCCAGCGCCAGCGGGGCGACGAACGGCAAGCCGGTCGAACCGTGGATGCCGCGCACGAGCTTGTAGATCTCGACCGTGACGATGCCACCCGCGATGGCGCCGGCGATGGAATGGCCCAGCGTCCAGAACCCGGCGAGCCCCATGTTAAAGCTGCCAAAAAACAGCGCGCCGATGACCGCGCCCACCGACAGCGCGAGGAAATAGTAGGGATCGTCGCGGAATGCCGGACGCGCCGTGGCGCCCGCGAGCCAGCCCTTGCGCGAAATCCACCAGCCGAGCAGCGCCGCGCTCGACCAGGCCAGCAGATCGAACACGGTGTGGATGACCATGCGCGCTACGCGCCGGGTTCTTTGGAATAGGACTTGGTGCGCATCGTGACCAGTTCTTCCGCGGCGCTGGGATGGAGCGCGATGGTGGTGTCGAAGTCCGATTTTCGGGCGCCCATCTTCATGGCGACGGCCACGGTCTGCACGATCTCCGCGGCGTCGAAGCCGAAGATATGGCAGCCGAGCAGCTTGTCCGACTTCGTATCCACCACCAGCTTGAACAGGGCGCGCGTGTCGCGACCGGACATGGTGTGCTTGAGCGGGCGGAACGACGATTTGTAGATATCGATGGAATGGCCCGCCGCCAGCGCCTTCTCCTCGGACAGCCCCACCGTGCCGATCTCCGGGCGGCTGAACACCGCGGTGGGAACGCCGGAGTGATCCACTCTGGTGGTCTTGCCGGCATAGACCGTGTTCCAGAAGCTCATCGCCTCGTGGATCGCCACCGGCGTCAGCGCCAGACGGTCGGTCACGTCGCCGATGGCGTAGATGTTCGCCACGCTGGTCTGCGAATAGGCATCCACCTTCACCTCGCCTTTTTCGCCCGTGGCGACGCCGGCGTTTTGCAGTCCCATCCCGCCCGTGTTCGGCACGCGGCCGATGGCCAGCATCACCTGATCGGCTTCGAGAATTTCATCGTGGTCGGTCAGAGCGAACAACTCATCGCCGCGCCGGTCGACGCGCTTGAAATTGCGGCTGGTGATCACGCGCAGCCCGCTCTTGCGCATGGACTCGCAGAGCGCGTCGCGCATGTCCATGTCGAAGCCGCGCAGCACCTTGTCGCCGCGATAGACCAGTGTCACGTCGCAGCCCAGCCCGTGGAAGATGTGGGCAAACTCCACCGCGATGTAGCCGCCACCGGCGATGACGATCCGTCGCGGCAGCTTTTCCAGGTAGAATGCGTCGTTCGAGGTGATGCAGTGCTCGGCGCCTGGCAACTGTCCCCGCCCGTGCGATGGCCGCCCGCCGGTGGCGATCAGGACGCGTTCGGCGGAGACGGTGCGGCCGGATTTCTTCAGGCGGATGGTGTGGGCGTCGGCGAACTCCGCCCGCTCGTCGATGATCTCCGCGCCCGCCTTGACGACGTTGGCGCGATAGAGATCGGAGAGCCGGGCGATTTCCTTGTTCTTGTTGGCGACCAGCACGTTCCAGTCGAAATGCTTGTCCGGCACCGTCCAGCCGAAACCGGCTGCGTCCTCGAAATCCTCGCCGAATTGGGCGGCATAGACGAACAGCTTCTTGGGGATGCAGCCGCGGATCACACAGGTGCCGCCGAAGGCGTATTCCTCCGCAATGGCGACGCGCGCGCCGGAGAGCGCGGCCATGCGGCTGGCGCGCACGCCGCCGGAACCGCCGCCGATGACGAACAGGTCGAAATCGTAGCTCATGGTCTTTCGATCACTTCCACCCCGCCCGGTCCCGCAACCACCAGCGTGCCGGCGATACCGACGAACAGGCCATGCTCGACCACGCCCGGGATGTCCGAGATCGCCTCGGCCAGCGCCGCCGCGTCCGCGATGACTCCAAAGGCGCAGTCATAGATGTAGTTGCCGCCATTCGTCTTGAAGGGCGCATCGTCCTTCATGCGCAGCGTCAGGGGCACGTTGCGGTATTTGAGCTTTCCAGCAGCCGCCACGATGCGCGCCGCGGTGGTGCCGTGGCCGAAGGTCGACACTTCCACGGGCAGCGGAAATTTGCCCAGCTTCGCCACCAGCTTGGACGAATCCGTGATCACCACCATTTTCCGCGACGAGGTGGCCACGATCTTCTCCCGCAGATGCGCGCCTCCGCCGCCCTTGATGAGGTTGAGGTCGCGGTCGGCCTCGTCGGCGCCGTCCACGGTGAGGTCGAGCGGCGCCTGGCTGTCGAGATCGGCCACGGGGATCGACAAGGCGCGGGCTTTCTGCGCCGTGCGCTCGCTGGTCGCCACGCCGATGATCTTGAGCCCGCCGCGCACGCGGGGACCCAGCACGTCGAGGAACGCCTCGGCCGTGGAGCCGGAGCCCAGGCCCAGCTTCATACCGTCGGTGACGAAATCGAGCGCGCGCAGGGCGGCGGCGCGCTTCAATACGGCGGGATCGGATTCGGTCATGCGAAAACCCTATCAGGGAATCGCGGCCAGGGTCACGAGCGTGCCCTCAAGGGCGAGCCGCCGTCGCGGCGGGCGGCACACCGGGCGCTCCAGCACCGGATGGAAAAGGCCGCCAATTTCTTTCTCGCGGAAATCTCGCCTTTGCGGCGACTATCGCACGTCTATTCCACCGTCACGCTCTTCGCCAGATTGCGCGGCTGGTCGACGTCGGTGCCCTTGGCGACGGCGGCGTAGTAGGCCAACAGCTGCACGGGTATGGCGTAGAGCAGCGGGGCGATGAAGGCGTTGGCGGTGGGCACTTCGAGGCTCGCCCAAACATCGCCGGCGCGGGAAATCCCCTCGGCATCGGAGATCAGCACCACTTTGCCGCCCCGCGCCATGACCTCCTGCATGTTGGAGATGGTCTTCTCGAAATGCGCGTCGTGAGGCGCGATGACGATCACGGGCACGTTCTCGTCGATCAGCGCGATGGGGCCGTGCTTCATCTCGCCGGCGGCGTAGCCTTCGGCGTGAATGTAGGTAATCTCCTTCAGCTTGAGCGCGCCCTCCAGCGCCAGCGGGAAGCTCGCGCCGCGGCCGAGATAGAGCACGTCGCGGGCGCGCGCGATTTCCTCGCCCAACGCCCGCACCTTGGATTCCTGCTTGAGGAATTCGGCGACGTGCCGCGGCGCCTCCAACAGCGAGGCGCAATAGGTCTTCTCGTCCTTCTCGCTGAGCGTGCCGCGCGCTTCGCCGGCCGCGATGGCGAAACTGGCTAGCGCCGCAAGCTGGCAGGTAAACGCCTTTGTCGAGGCGACGCCGATCTCCGGCCCCGCGAACGTCGGCAGCACGATGTCAGCCTCGCGCGCGATGGAGCTTTCGGCGACATTGACGACGGCGATGGTCGTCTGCCCCTGTGCCTTGGCATCGCGCAGCGCCGCCAGTGTGTCCGCCGTCTCGCCGGACTGGGAGACGAACAGCGCCGCGCCATCCTTGGGATAGACCGCATCGCGATAGCGCAGCTCGGAGGCCACGTCGGACTCCACCGGCAGGCGCGCCAGCTTCTCGAACCAGTATTTGCCGACCATTCCGGCGTAATAGGCGGTGCCGCAGGCCGAGATGGTCAGCCGAGTGGCGCGGGTGAGCGCGTCGCGCAGTCCCTTGCCCTGGCGGCGCACGACGGGGCCCGCGGGATCGAGATAGTGCGCCAGTGTGTGGCCGATGACATCCGGCTGCTCGTGGATCTCCTTGGCCATGAAGTGGCTGTGACCAGCCTTGTCGACCAGCGCGGCGGAGGCCGACGTGATCCTTACCTCGCGGTTTGCCGGCGCGCCGGCTTCGTTGAAAATGGTCACGTCCGCCCCGCGCAGCACGGCGACGTCGCCATCCTCGAGATAGGAGACGCGATTGGTGAAAGGCGCGAGCGCGAAGGCATCCGAACCGAGATAGGCCTCATGCGTCCCGTAGCCCACCGCCAGCGGGCTTCCCTTCCGCGCGCCGATGACCAGGCCTTCGGCGTCGCTGAAGATCATCGCCAGCGCATAGGCGCCGGTCAGGCGGCGCACTGCGGCCTTGGCCGCCTCTTCCGGCGCCAATCCCTGATCGAGATAGTCGGTGACCAGGTGCACGGCCACCTCGGTGTCAGTCTCTGAGCTGAACGTGTGGCCTTTCTTACGCAACTCGTCGCGCAGCTCGCGGAAATTCTCGATGATGCCGTTGTGGACCAGTGCCACGCGCGCGGAAGCATGGGGATGGGCGTTGCCTTCGGTCGGCGCGCCATGCGTGGCCCAGCGTGTGTGGCCGATGCCGGTACGTCCCGACAATGGATGTTTCGCCAATGTCTCGGTCAGTTTGCTCAGCTTGCCCGGGGCGCGGCGGCGTTCGATATGGCCGCCCACCAACGTGGCGATGCCGGCGGAATCGTAGCCGCGATATTCCAGGCGCCGCAGCGCTTCCAGAATGAGGGGCGCCGCTTCCTCGCGCCCGGCGATGCCGACGATGCCGCACATTCTATTTCTTTCCCTTGCTCGATTTTTCGGCCGTTTTGCGGGCGCGGAATTTTTCCGCCCAGCCGGCTACCTCGCGCTGCTCCGCCCGCGTCACGGCGAGCGCGTCCTTGCCGACGTCCATGGTGATCACGGAGCCGGCGCCGACATAGGCGCCGTCGGCCACTTTCACCGGCGCCACCAGAGCGGAATCCGAGCCGATGAAGGCGCCCGCGCCGATATCGGTGAAATGTTTGTCGAAGCCGTCGTAGTTGCAGGTGATGACGCCCGCGCCGATATTGGCGCCCGCGCCCACGCGCGCGTCGCCGATATAGGCCAGGTGATTGGCCTTTGCGCCTTTTTCCACACGCGCCATCTTCACCTCGACGAAATTGCCGATATGGACGTCTTCCTCGATCACCGCGCCCGGCCTGAGCCGCGCATAGGGACCGACGATGGCACCTCGCGCCACTTCCGCGCCCTCCAGATGCGAGAATGCGCGGATGCGCGCGCCGCTGCGCACGATCACGCCCGGTCCGAACACGATGTTGGGCTCAAGCTGCACGTCCGCTTCCAGCACGGTGTCGTAGGACAGCCAGACCGTTTCCGGCGCGATCATGCCGGCACCGGCCCTGAGTGCCTTGGCACGCAACCGTGCCTGCATCTGCGCTTCGGCCGCCGCCAGCTCGGCGCGGGAATTGACGCCCATGACGGTGATCTCGTCCGTGACCGTGACGGCGCTCGTCACGCCGTCGGCCTTCGCGATGAGCGGCACTTCGGGAAGGTAGTATTCTCCTTGCACATTGGCGTTGGACAGCTTCGACGCCCATTCGAAGAATTTGCCGGCGCTGGCCGCCGAATAGGTGCCCGCGCAACAAAGATCGATCCTGCGCTGCGCCTCGGTCGCATCCGTGTATTCGACGATGCGATCGAGCAGCCCGTCCGTGTCCAGCAGGACGCGGCCGTAATGCGCGGGATCCGCCGGCTGGAACGCGACGACGGAAAGCCCGTGCCGTTCCGCGGAGGCGAGTGACTCGGCCATCATCTCCGCTCGCGCCAGCGGCATGTCGCCATTGTTGATGAGGAGCGCGCCGTCGAAACCCGCCAAAGCCTCGCGCGCCGATGCCGCGGCATGGCCGGTGCCGAGCTGCTCGTGCTGGATCGCATTGGCGGCGCCAAGCGCCGAGGCCAATGCGCGCAGCTCGTCCATCGCGGGGGCGCTGACGACCACGATGCGGTCTATGCCCGCGCCGCGCATGGCGGCGACGACGTGACCCAGCATCGGCAAGCCGGCGACTTCGTGCATCACTTTGGGCCTGGCGGATTTCATCCGCGTGCCCTGCCCTGCGGCAAGTATGATACCGGCGCGATGGCTCATGCGGCGTGCGGCGTGAAGGTGGCGAAGGGTGTCGGCATTTGCGATAACCTGTTCCGGAATCAAGGCAAAATGACGATTTGCGACCGTATATTGCCACAACAAGGCTGAACGCAGAATGACGGCGCTGGTCTTCGACCTCGACGGTACCCTGGTCGACACCGCCCCCGACCTTCTGGGCGCGCTCAACGCCGTGCTCGCCGCCGAAGGGCGGCGCGCAGTGGACATCGCCGACTTGCGTCATCTGGTCGGCCATGGCGCCCGCGCCATGCTGAACGAGGCGATGGCGCGGACCGGCGCGCCGGCCGCACCCGATCGCCTCCCTGCGCTCATCGACGCCTTCATCACCTATTATCGCGCCCATCTGGCCGATGAGAGCCGCCCGTTCCCGGGCGTGGTAGAGACCCTTATCCGCCTGCGTGAGGGCGGCGCGCGCTTGGGCGTGCTCACCAACAAGCCGCAGGAACTGACCGGGCCACTGCTGGAGGAGCTCAACCTCGCCCGCTTCTTCGGCGCGATCCACGGCGCCGGACGGTACCGCTACGTGAAGCCGGATCCGCGCGTGTTTCACCATGTGGTGGACGAGCTGGGCGGTGGACCTGCCCTGATGATCGGGGATTCCCGGACCGACGTCGCCACCGCCCGCGCCGCCGGCGCGAAGGTAATCCTGCTCAGCTACGGCTATACGCCCGAACCCGCTCACGCGCTGGGCGGCGACGCCGTGACGGACGACTTCCGCGAGGTCCCGGCGCTTGCCGCGCGGCTCCTGGCGCCCGCGCCGGACCAAGCTTGACGCCCTTCGGGCCTCCGCCCTATAGGGCGGGTCCGTTTCGGCAGCGAACGGGCGCGTAGCTCAGCGGGAGAGCACTCCCTTCACACGGGAGGGGTCACAGGTTCAATCCCTGTCGCGCCCACCATTCTTCGCTACTCGGCGGAAAGCGCCTGCTACCGCACCGCGCGCCGGCATGAAGCGGAGGCGCCATCCGGGATCGAACAGCTTCGCCTTGGCAAGCCGGCCTTTGCCGGCGAACTGCCTTCAGGGCTTCAGTGGCATCCGGTTCGCGTAATAGCCGACGACGGTTCCCGGCGGATCTATGTTGCACAGGCCGATCACGACGGTCTTGGCTTGCGGATAGATTCGAAACTCGGTGGCCATGCCCGGCGCGCCACCGGAATGGCCGTAGCTGTGCGCCAGCCCTGTTCCATGCAACTCGAATCCATAGCCGTACCAGTCATCCTGCGTTTCCGACCGCGTGGCGGCATCGCGCAACGCGTCGGGCAGCAGCTTTCCTTCCATCATCGCATGGGCGAAACGCAGCAGATCGGCCAGGGTGGAATAGCCGCCGCCCGCCGACGTGCCGCGCCACGGCAGGGTATCGGTGTTGACAACCCATTTGCCGTCTTTCTGCGTATAGCCTTTCACGCGGCCGGGCACGTTCACGCTTTCGGGCAGCGAGCCCGTGTCCGTCATGCCGGCGGGTACGAAGATGTGATCGTGGACATAGTCGTAATAGTCCTGGCCGCTCACCTTCTGGATGATTGCGCCCAGCAGAATGAATCCGAAATTGGAATAGTCGGACTTGGTGCCCGGCGGGAATTCCGGCGCGCGCGAACCGTACAGCTTCACGTAGTCGGCCAGGCTCTTTAGTTCGAGGCGATGCTTGTCGAACTCCGGGCCGAAGATGTCGCCGGTGCCGCCGGTGTGCGTCAGCAGCATGCGGATGGTGGTCTTGTCCGCGATCTCCTTGTTGGGATAGCCCGGAAGATAGCGGCCGACGGTGCCGTCGAGCGCGAGCTTGCCCTGTCCCACGAGTTGCAGGGTCGCGACGGCGGTGAACATCTTGTTCATTGAGCCGAGGCGGAATTTGTCGGTAAGCTTGAGCGGCGTTTTGGCCGCGCGGTCGCCATAGCCCCAGGCCTTGTCGAGCAGGATCTTGCCATGGTCCTCGATCAGCATGACGCCCATGAACTTGTCCTGCGCGACGAGCCCGTCGATCTTCGCCGTCAACCCCGCAAGGGCCTGCGCCTGGCTGAGGCGGGGGATGGCGAGGTCGTCGGGACGGTCGATGCCCGCGGCCTGGCCAATCTCGAGCTTGGTCGGGTCTGTTGGATCGACCTTGAATTCGGCGCGCAACGCGTCGTCATCGTTGGCCTCGCCCAGGATGGCGATGACGTCGTTCGGCTCGTTCTTCTCGATCTTCAGGACCGTGACTTCACCGACGACCTGATGCAGGTAGAGATAGTCCTGCGGCGTCGTCTTGCGATGATAGGTATCGATGTAGGCCTTCAGCTTCACCGGATCGCCGGAATTCAAGGCGCCGACCCAGGCCGCAAGCACATGGCCCGCGCGCGTATCGGGGATGTCGGCCGCGCTTGCAGGCGCGAGTGTCGATGCGATGACCGCCGCGGCGGCTATGATGACTTTCATGTGCAGGTCTCCTGGAACGCGGGCGATTCATGTCTCTTCGCTGAAAAAAATGCTCGAAATCTTTCCGTCGGGCGTCAGCGGCGCGATGTCCCATTTCGAGCGCTTGTTGCGGCAGATGACCTCATAGACGTCCATGCCGTTCTTTCCGACGCCCACGAACTTGACGGAAGACACGGGGCCCCACGCCGCGATCATCGCGTGAAGCTGGCCGAGCATCTGGCGGGTGCCGGCTGCAAGCGTCGGCGCCATCAGGCCATAGTCCGGCTTGCCACTCATCAATCCGTCGATCTGGCGGCGCAGCGCTGCCTCGGTACCCGGACTTGGCGTGTTGCTGGCAATCCGTCGCTCCAGCGCCGCTTGGGCCGCCTGTCCGTCTGCGTCCGAGATCCGCGGCATGTGCTGTTCCTCACCGCTCTGGTGAAGCACCATCTCAATTACACGACCTGAAGCGTCGGTCGTGAAGCTGAACTGCGCGGGCAGGCTGAGGCCCTTCAGGAAGAACTTGTTCGCGCTTTCCGAGAACATCTCCACCGGCTTTTCGCCGATCACAGCCTCGAAGTAGTGATTGACCTTGCGGCTGATCACGAAAATGTCGGTCGCGGTCAGGCGGTAGTAACCCACGAATTTGTCGAAGCGCGCCGGATCGATCGCGACCTCCTTGCGCGGCTGGCGCTGTTCGGCGAGCCTCTCCGGGACAAGTTTCGCGGTGTCACCGACCTGTGCCGTGGCGCTCGACGACGTCATCCCGATCGCCAGCGGCACGGCAAATGCGGACGCGGCGATGGTGGCCAGGAGAGTCTTCTTCGCGGCGTTCAGACCAAGCCTGGTCCGGTTCTCCATGATCGTCTCCACGCGATGCTTGAGGTTGGCGCCCGACACGCCGGAGGCGCAGGCGAGCGGGGAATGCAAGTAGAAGCGGCAGACCTTCAGAATGCTGTCGGCGTATGTCGCGGGATCGTTGCCGGCATCCAGCACGCTCTCGTCGCAGGCGCGTTCGCGTTCCTCCACCAACCGCGTGCCCAGCCACCACAGCAGCGGATGAAACCAGAACAGGTTCGTGATGAGCATGTGGATCGCCGCTGTCAGGTTGTCCCGGCGACGGAGGTGACAGCGTTCATGGGCTTCGATGGCGTCCATCTCGCGTTGGGAAAGGCGCTCGAGGATGCCTTCGGGCAAGAGCAGCACGGGGCGCCAAACGCCGACCAGACCCGGTTCCAGCATGGCGGGGGACGCTTTCATAGCTAGCGGCGGCGCCGCCGAGACGTCGCGCGCTACGCGAACCATCTCGCTGAGCCGAGCCCAGCGGATCAGCCACAGACCGGACAGTACGATGAAGCCGCAAGCCCACACGCCGAAGAGAAATGCCGTTACGTGGAAGTCCGTTGCCGCCGGCGGCGTGGCGACTGCCGGATTCGCGTCTGAGAAGGGCTGGGCTACGGCCGCCACGCGCTGGAAGATGAGCGGTGCGGGATAGACGGGCGCAAGGCGGCGGAACAGCACGCCGCCAAGCGCGATCAGCGCCGAAAACGGCACCAGGAATTTCACGGAAGCCGCAAACCACAATCCGTAACGCACGGCGGCGGCATTCCTGCGGAACGCGAGCGTCAACAGACCCAGCGCGCCCGTGAAGAGCGTCGATTGCCAGAGATGATCGAAGACGGCGCTCATTTACCCTGCCCTTTTTTGCCTGCCAGATCGCGCAAGCGCTCCTCGGCCAATTGCAAGTCTTCCAGTGTCAATTTTCCGGTTTCGACCAAATGCGCCATGACCGGCTGCATGCGGCCGCCGAAAAGTCCCAGCAGTTCGTCGATGAGGCGGCGTTGTGCCGTGTTGCGCGAGATCGTGGCTTCGAAGATGTGGGCGTTGCTGATCTTCTTGACCCGTCTCAGGACCTTCTTGGCCTCCATCCGGTAGATCATGGTCTGGATGGTGGTATAGGCTGGGCGCCTGGCCTGTGGAAAATGCTCCTGCACTTCGCGCACCGAGGACGCGCCATGCGTCCAGAACGCTTCCATGATCTGAAGTTCCAGCTTGCTCAGTTTGGGTTGGGCCATGGCCGTCACGTTGTATTACTACTCATGTAGTAGAAACTACTACGCGGCGAAAACGCATGCAAGTCCCTTGTTCACGCCGCCGAGCGCCGGATTGCCTGCGGAAAACAGCTGAAATATGGTGGACCGAAGGTGGCGTGATCGCAGCCATTGTCGCGCCCGGCCGTTGCAGGATCGCCGGCATATGGAAGGATATTCGACATGGCCAACAAGTCAGCCCTCGCAGAACTGGACAACGACATCGCCATCCTGCGGGACAATTTGCGCCAGCTGACCGAGCAGGCCGCCGCGCGATCCGGCGCGGCCGACGAAGACCTTGCCGCCGACCGCATTGCGCAACAGGAAGCAGAACTCGCGAAATTGCTCAAGCAGCGTGAGGCGCTAGCGAAATCCTAGACAGCGCGAAGCGCCCCGCGCGTGGCGGCCATCATGCGCGTGAGGCCCAGCACGGCGTGGATGTAGGGGGCCGGCTCGCCGGCCAAATCCGCGATCTCCGTCAGCGCGCCAAGAATCGGTCCAAGCTCGATCTCGCGGCCGGCTTCCCAGTCGCGGAGCATGGACGTCTTGATGTCACCCAGCCGTCGCGTGACCTCCATGCGGTCGTCGGGCGTCATGGCGATGGGAAGACCGAGGCGCGAACCCAGCCGCTGCATCTCCACCATCATGGTGCGCACCAGCTCGCGCACGTCCGGATCGGAAAGCATGCGCAATGTCGTGGCGCCAGTGAGCACGCTCAGCGGGTTCATCGTCATGTTGCCCCAGAGCTTGGTCCAGATGTCGCGGCGGACATTGTCGCTGGAGACGATCTTGACCTTGGGTGTGCCGAACGCGCCCGCCACCGCGGCAAGGCGCGCGGAGCGTTCGCCACCCGGCTCGCCAAGGATGAGGCGATCCTCGCCCTGCACCTCCACCACGCCTGGCTCCGGCGTCCAGGCGCTGGCATGCACGACGCATCCGATGACGCGGGTAGACGCAATGGCCCGCGCGACGCTTCCGTCCGGATCGATGGCCGCGACGGACGTGCCGGACAGGGGCACGCCGGGGACCTGGAAGAACCACCAGGGAATTCCATTCAGGGCTGGCACCACGATGGTCCCGGCGCCGCACATCCGCGCGATGGCGGGTGCCACGGCCGGCATCGCCTGTCCCTTTACCGCGGCGACAACGCAATCCTGCACGCCGAGCGCAGAGGGATCGTCCGACGCCGCAAGGCGATAGAGGGTCTCCACGCCGTCGCGCCTCATGCGCAGACCGGACGCCCGCAAGGCCGCCAGCGTGTGTCCGCGCGCGAACAGCGACACCTCCGCGCCCGCATCCGCGAGCAGTCCGGCAATCCAACCCCCGATGGCGCCCGCGCCTGCGATCGTGATCCTCATCACGCGTGATTTCGCGGAGTCTGCTAGGGTCCGTCAAGACTCGATGATTTCACGAAGGAGCGCGCGATGGCATTGCCCGGGACCACCGTCTACTTCGCCACCAACCGCAACCCGTCCGGCGCGTATTTCGGCGCGGACCTTGCTTCCCCGGATGCGGCCCAGACCGTCTTCGGCGCCGTCGCCGTCACCGACACCGATCTGGCAAACGCGTCGAGCGGGACCATGGGGCCGGTCACGGACCGTTCCATCGGCACGTTCGGCACCGCCACGCTCAACGCCATCGCAATGCCGGTGTGGTCAACGACTATCCCCGCGCCACCTTCGACGCCGGGCATCAGTACTACCGCCTGTCGCGCACCGTAGGGAAGGACATCGTGGCGATGATGAACGGCGATGCGTCTGGGGAGCGCGTCGACTATTTGTGAGCGGCGATCCAGTCCCCGACGATCTTGTCCTGGCTCTCGCCATCGAGATCGCGAAGCAGCATGTGATAGCCGTTGTCGTCGCGATGGACTTCGGCGCGCGGGCCGAGCGCGGCGATGACGGCCTCGGTCGGCTTGTCGGGGATCACCTGATCCCTGGCGCCGTAAAGAAACAAGATCGGCGGAGGCGCATCCATGTGCTCGGGCGCGTGGCGGGCGCGGTCCATGAGATCGACAAGGCCGTGAACCTGATCGGCGCGGGCGTCGTGCTGGTAGAGCGGATCGCGCGACAGCTTGCGCAGCACCGCGATGTTGTCGCAGGCGACGATATGCAGCCCCTCGCCGGAGAAATGCATCCACGGCACGAGATGGGCCGCCAGCCACAGCGCGGCGCGATAGCTGAGCGGCATGTCCTCGCGCGACCAGACCGCCGGCGCGACCAGGATCGCCCCGTTGACGTGCAGCGGATAGCCGGAGCCAAGCGCGGTGAGCACCACGGCGCCGCCCATGCTCTCGCCCAGCGCGTAGACCGGCAGGCCCGGATATTTCGCGCGCGCCGCGTCGACGAAATCGTCGAGGTCCTGGCGCATCGCGTCCGTGCCTGCCCAGACGCCGGGATCGGGCGCGCGGCCGAAGCCGCGCTGGTCATAGGCCAGCGTGGTGATGCCATCCGCCGCCCAGACCGGTCCCGGTAGGTCGAAGGCTTCGGAATAGTCGCTCATGCCGTGCAGCGCGACGATGATGGCTTTGGGATGGTCGGCGTCCCAACGGCGCAGCGGCAGGCGCAATCCGTCGCGCGTGACGAAGACATCGGCTTCGATGGCGGGCGTCGTGCTCTGCAATCCGGTGGCCGCGATTTCGGGCGCACAGGAGGCGAGTGCGAGCAGCGACGCGACAAGCGCGATGCGGAGCGGGGCGCGCAGGTAAGCGGAGAGACTCACGAATTGTCCCCGCGCAACAGATTGCGCGCGATCACGATCTGCTGGATCTGCGACGTACCTTCATAGATGCGGAAAATGCGTACGTCGCGGTAGAAGCGCTCGATGCCATAATCGGCGACATAGCCAGCCCCGCCGAAGATCTGCACCGCGCGGTCGGCGATTCGGCCCACCGCCTCGGACGCGAAATATTTGGCGCAGGCCGCTTCCATCGTGACGCTCTCGCCGGCGTCGCGCTTCCTGGCGGCGTCGAGCACCATGCAGCGCGCGGCATAGGCTTCAGTCTTGGAGTCGGCGAGCATGCCCTGGATGAGCTGAAAATCGCCAATGCGGCTGCCGAACTGCTCGCGCTCGCGGGCATAGGCGACGCATTCCCGGATCAGACGCTCCGCCACGCCGACACAGACGCCGGAGATATGCAGCCGCCCGCGGTCCAGCACCTGCATCGCAACCTTGAAGCCCTCGCCTTCCTCGCCCAGCCGGAGCGAAGCGGGCACGCGGGCGTTCTCGAAGATCACGTCGCAGATATGCGCGCC
This sequence comes from Rhizomicrobium sp., assembly GCA_050728855.1. Classification (GTDB taxonomy): domain Bacteria; phylum Pseudomonadota; class Alphaproteobacteria; order Micropepsales; family Micropepsaceae; genus Rhizomicrobium. The sequence goes on from JBOHKI010000002.1 coordinate 72,080, forward strand.
CTGCTGGCCCATCTTCTTTTCGGGCTTGCCGACGCTGACACCCGGCGTGCCGGCGGGCACGATGAAGGCCGAGACGCCGCCCGCGCCCTTCTTCGACGGATCGGAGCGCGCCAGCAGAGTGAACATGCCGGCGCGATTGGCGTTGGTGATGAAGCGCTTGGTGCCGTTGACGACGTAGTGGTCGCCGTTCCGAATGGCGGTTGTGCGGACCGAGGCGGCATCCGATCCGGCCGACGGTTCGGTCAGCGCGAAGCTGGCGATCACCTCTCCGCTGGCGAGCCTGGGCAGCCATTCCGCCTTCTGCGCTTCGGTCCCGAACATCACCACGCCCTGGCTGCCGATGCCGACATTGGTGCCGATCACGGAGCGGAAGGCGGGCGAGGTCTGGCCGAGCTCGAAGCAGACCAGGACTTCCTCCTCCATGGTCAGCCCGAGGCCGCCATATTCGGTGGGGATGGAAAGCCCGAACAGGCCGAGCTCGCGCATGCCGGCCACGACGGCATCCGGCACGCGGTCCTCTTCCGACACCTTGGCCTCGACCGGCACGCATTCCTCCGCCACGAATCGGCGCACGGTTTCGAGCAGCTGGGTTCGGGTCTCGGCGTCGAGCGCCATCTCGCGTCTCCGGGTGTCGTTCGGCGCGAGCTTAGCGCAGAGCGAGATCGTCGTTGTAGGCGTAGACGCCCAGGATCAGCAGATGGTCCACCGCGCCGCCCTGTTCACCCAGGGGAAGGCAGAGGCTTTCGTGGAAGAAGGCGCGGCCGTCGGCGCGGCGCTCGAACCAGCCGCGATGGGCGCCCGGCTCGCCGCTCTCGCAGATCCCCTGATAGACCTGTTTCAGCATCCGGCCGTAGCCGGGGAGCTTACCGTCGATCTGCGCCGTGGTCATGCCCTGGAAGGACGCGCCCTGCGCGCTGACGATGGCATCGCCCACGATTCGGAATTCGAACTCCTCGGCAGAACCCAGCACCTTCACCAGCAAGGTGTTGCGCAGCAGCGGTGCCAGCAGGCGCGGCGACATCTCGGCGCGGGTGGGAAACGGCCGGCCGGCGCAGTGGCTGCGCCACAGTTCGAGGCCCTTCAGCAGCAAAGGATTCTGAATTTCAGCCACGGAGATGCTATGCCGGAAGCGCGTGCTTGCCGGCGCGACGACGGGCGCTTCGGCATCGCGATCGAGCATCCGGCAAGGCTGGGGCCGATAGGTTAAGAAAAGCTGCAAACCATGCGCCTTTCCGTTCTCGACCAATCTCCCATCCGCAAGGACGGCAGCGCCGCGGACGCCGTGGCGGAAACGCTCGCACTGGCGCGCGCCTGCGAGGCGCTGGGCTATCACCGCTACTGGCTGGCGGAGCATCACAATACCGGCTCCTTTGCGGGTTCGGCGCCCGAGGTGCTCATCGCCCGCGTCGCGGCGGAGACGAAATCCATCCGCGTGGGTTCGGGCGGGGTGATGCTGTCGCACTACAGCCCGCTCAAGGTGGCCGAGCAGTTCCGGATGCTGGAGATCCTGGCGCCGGGGCGGATCGATCTCGGCGTCGGCCGCGCGCCCGGCTCCGACCAGCGCACGGCCCAGGCGCTCCAGGCGGGGCCGCAGGCCTGGGGGATCGACGCGTTCCCCAGCCAGGTCCATCTGCTGCGCCAGTTCCTCGACGACGCGTCCGGCACGCCGCTGCCGGACGATCATCCCTATCGCGGCATCCACGCGATGCCGCGCGGCGCCACGCGGCCGGAGCTGTGGATGCTGGGTTCGGGCATCCACAGCGCGGTCTATGCGGGGGAGATGGGCTTGCCCTTCAGCCACGCGCACTTCATCAGCCCCGAAGGCAGCGAGGAGGCGTGCGAGGCCTATCGCGAGCGCTTCAAGCCCAGCGCGTGGTGCGCGCGGCCCACGATCTCGATGGGCGTGGCGGCGCTGGCGGCGGAGACGGAGGAGGAGGCCAGCCGGCTCGCACTGTCGCGCAACCTGTGGGTCGTGAAGCTGCTCACCGGACAGCCGATCGCATTTCCCTCGCCGGAGGAAGCGCGCGACTATCCCTATGTCGAGCAGGAGCGCGCGCTGCTGCGCGGCATCGAACGCCGCTCGACGGTGGGCACGCCGGAACAGGTGCGCGCGAAGCTCCTGGCGCTGGCGGAGCGCCACGGCGCGGAAGAGCTTGTGATCGTGACGATCACCTACGATTTCGCGTCGCGACTGCGGTCGTACGAACTGCTGGCGGACGCCTTCGCTATGTCCAGAAAATCCACGCGAACAGGATGAAGTATTCCACCACGTCACCGACATTGTGGCCGACGATCGGCGCCACGACGCTCCGCGATTTCTCGAGCCAGTAGGCATAGAGCACGCCCAGCGCGAAGGCGTAGAATTGCTGGCCCAGCGCCTCGGGCCAGTTGCGGGTGTCGAAATTGTTGGCATGCAGCAGCGCGAAGAGCAGCGCCACCACGATGCCCGCCCAATACATGTCGTAACGCCCGATCTTCAGGCGCAACGGCATCGTCGTGGCAAGATAGGTGACGAGCACCGCCCGGAACGGAATCTCCTCCGTCGGGCCGACATAGACGCCCTCGAAGAACGTCCAGCCCGCCACGTTGCCGGGGGTGAGCGGAAAGCCCGGATCGGGCTTGGTGTGGGCGAGAAGCTGCGGCGCGTAGTCCACCATGGTCATCAGCACGCCGAAGAACAGGCCCCAGAGCACCGCGGCGCGCACATAGCTCTTCCCGCGCGGCATATGCAGCCCATAATCCGCCGGCACCAGCCGCTTCAGCACCAGGATGAAGGCAAGCGCCACGGCGAGCTGGAAACCGTGCTGGACGTAGAGCCCCGGCAGCCCCGCATAGGGCGTGCCGAAGCGCTGATGCAGCAAGTGGGTGATCGTGCCGGATATCGCGGGCATGGCGAAGGCCAGCGCGGCGGTGACCAGAATATGGACGATGTGGATCGGCCGGAACCGGACGGTGTCGCTCATGCCGGTATCGTCCTCCGATCCGCCGGGACCGTCTTGAACCGATTTGACCTAGCCAAGCGGCAGCAGGCCGATCATCGCGCCGGTCAGCCCACTCGCCATGGCGCCAGAGACCAGCGCCCGCATCGCCAGCGGCACGATCTCGTCGCGGCGATCCGGCACCAGCGCGCTCACGCCCGCGATCATGATGCCCACCGAGCCGAAATTGGCGAAGCCGCACATGGCATAGACCATGATGAGGCGCGAGCGGGCGTCGAGCGCGTCCGCCGGCAGCGCCGCCAGCTTCAGGTAGGCGACGAATTCGTTGAGCACGATCTTCTGGCCCATCAGCGAGCCCGCCACCGGCGCCTGGTTCCACGACACGCCGAAGAGCCACACCACGGGCGCGAAGATCCATCCAAAGACGCGCTCCAGCGTGAGCGGCGCGCCCCAGACATCCGGCATGTGGCCCAGCACGATGTCGGCCAGCGCCACCAGCGCCACGATCACCAGCAGCATGGCGACGATGCCGAGCCAGAGCTTGAGGCCGTCCTCCGTGCCGCGGGCCACCGCGTCCATGCTGGAGCGGTATTTGAATTCGGGCGCCACGTCGGCCTCGGTCTTCTCGACGCCGGGGATCATGATGCGCGCGATCAGGATGGCGGCCGGCAGCGACATGAAGGATGCGACGAGAAGCTGGCCCAGCGCGCCCGGCAGCACTGGCGTAAGGATCGTGGCGTAGAGCACGAACACCGTGCCCGCGATGGTGGCGAGCCCGACGGAGAACAGCATGAACAGCTCCGCGCGGCTGATCTTGGCCAGATACGGCCGGATCAGCAGCGGCGCCTCGATCATGCCGAGGAATATCGTGGCCGCCGAGCCCAGCCCCACCGCGCCGCCGATGCCCATTGTCTTGCGCAGGCACCAGGCAAAACCGCCGACCACCGCGGGCAGGATCCGCCAATGCCACAACAGCGCCGCCAGCGCGGAGATGACGATCACCAGCGGCAGGATCTGGAACGCGAAGATCGTGGTGGAACGCGGATCGCTGACCGCATAGGGCGCCGGCCCGCCGCCCGCGAAGCCGAACACGAACGCGGTGCCCGCCCTGGTCGCCGCCATCAGCGCGTCGACCACGCCGTTGAGCGCGAGCAGCCCATTGCGCGCCGGCGCCACGTCGAGCAGCAGGAGCGCGATGCCCGCCTGCAGCGCCAGCCCGACCGCGACCACCCGCCAGGGAAACGCCCGCCGATCTTCAGACATCGCCCATGCTGCGGCGACGATCGCTGAGATGCCGAGAAGGGATTGAAGGTGCAGGTACAACGCCGCCCGCCAGCGAATCGCGCGACAAGACTGTCACGCCCCCGCGGCGCTGTCGCTGCGGGACCGCGCCGACCCGCAAATCCGGCGTGCGCCTGCGACAGGGGGTGCGACAGCGGCCTCTCCAATCCCTTGTTCTCCCTCATCTTTGTCTTCCCGGTTGTTTTCCCGGGACTGGGGACCCCCCTCCCCCTCTCCTGTTCTTCGCGGGCCCAGAAGAGGGCCCGAGAATCAACCTGTAATTGTTGCAACAAAAAGGGAACAAGTCAAGGCATTGGCGCTTTATGCCGGACGGTCTTCACGGCCAATATATGGCGGGGGCTTTCACAATGATCGAGTCCACGACGCTGACCCGCGAGCGCAGCCACCAGGATGCAACGACGAACGAGCACGCATGGGCAGTGGCGCAAACGGCCATTTTCATAAACGGCAGCGCATCGCCATGATGTTTCCACAATGAGTATCCCACCCCGCCCCCCCGAAATCCGCGCCCTGATGGGTGCGCGCGCCATTCCGCCGATGGTGCTGGTGCTGTTTCATTTCTGCGAGGGGCATGGCTATCGCGGGGCGAAGTGGTTCGATCTGCCGGTGGGGCGCGGCTATCTGTGGGTGGAGTTCTTCTTCGCGCTGTCGGGCTTCGTGCTGACCTACGTCTATGCCGCGCGGGTGATGGAATTCTGGGAGGGCCGCGCTTATCTGCCGTTCCTCAAGGCGCGGCTGTCGCGGCTTTATCCGCTGCATCTGGCGATGCTGCTGGTGATGGCGGCGATGGTGGTGGTGTTGCGCGCGGTGGCGGCGCATTACGGCTACCTGTCGATCTATGACGAGCCCTATCACCCGATCATCTCGTGGCAGGGCTTCGTGGCGAGCGTTTTCCTCGTGCAGGGATGGAACACGCTGCCCTATCTGTCGTGGAACGGCGCGTCGTGGTTCGTCAGCGTCGAATGGCTGCTGTGCCTGCTGCTGCCGTTCTATCTGTGGGTCGCGCGCGGGCGCTGGCTTGCGGCGCTGGCGCTGATCGCCGCGGGTATCGCCGGGCTCGCGTATCTGGCCAACACCGGCTACGGCCTCGATCTCACCTTCCACAACGGCATGTTCCGCGGGGTTGCGGATTTCGCCATCGGCGTCGGGCTGGCGATGGTGTTCCGCGAAGTGAAGCCGCGCGCCGATGCGCTGGACGACAACGTCTTCTCCCTCATGCAGGCGCTGGCGCTGCTGGGCCTGGGCGTGTCGCTCTACGACACCGGCTGGGCGCGCACGCCCTACGACGTCTGCACCGCGCTGGCGGAAATGGCGCTGATCTTCGCGCTCGCCTTCGACCGCGGCTTCCTCGCGCGAGTCTTCCAGACGCGCGTGCTGCTGTTCTTCGGCGAGATCTCCTACGCGGTCTATATCGGCCAGCTCGTGGTGCTGCAGCTCGCCCGCCACGCGCAGCTCCACTGGCTGCCCGATCCGGGCACGGTCGTCCTCGGCCGCCCGTGGGAAGCCTGGCAACCGGTGTGGCACTGGGTGGCGCCGTTCCTGGTGCTGGCAGGCGCGGTGCTGTGGGGGTGGCTGATCTACGTGACGATCGAGAAGCCGGCAAGCGCGGCGCTGAGGCCCAGGAGTTCACGGGCAACCACTGCATAGACGGATTGTCATCGCGGGCGAGCGCCGCGAATTGCGCGAATGTCATCCCGGCCGTGCGCAGCGAGAGCCGGGACCCATCGTGATTGCGCGACCGTGGGTCCCGGCTCTGCGCGCTGCTGACGCAGCGCTTGGCCGGGATGACAGGCTTCACTTGACCGCCCCCGCCCCATCCGCCATCACTCGCGCCGGCTGAAATTCGAAGGGAGTTCCCCCATGACCATCCGCTTCGACGGCAAGGTCGTCATCGTCACCGGTGCGGGCGGCGGGCTCGGGCGCTGCCATGCGCTCGATTTCGCCAGGCGCGGCGCTAAGGTCGTCGTCAACGATCTGGGCGGCGCGGTGGATGGCACCGGCGGCAACAGCGCGGCGGCGGAAGCGGTGGTCAAGGAGATCACGGCCGCCGGCGGCACGGCGATCGCCAACGGCGCCTCGGTCACCGACGACGCCGGCGTCGCCCATCTCGTCAAGCAGGCGATGGACACCTGGGGCCGCATCGACGTGCTGATCGCCAACGCCGGCATCTTGCGCGACAAGAGCTTCGCCAAGATGGAGCTCAAGGATTTCGACGCCGTCATGCAGGTCCACGTCATGGGCACGGTCAAGCCGGCCAAGGCGATGTGGCAGATCATGCGCGACCAGCAATACGGCCGCATCGTGGTGACGACGTCCTCGACCGGCCTCTACGGCAATTTCGGCCAGACGAATTACGGCACGGCCAAGCTCGGCCTCGTCGGCTTCATGAACACGCTGAAGCTGGAAGGCGCCAAGGACAACATCAAGGTCAACGCCATCTGCCCCGTCGCCGGCACGCGCATGACGGAGAACCTCATGCCGCCGCAGATGCTGGAGGCGCTGAAGCCCGAATACGTGACGCCCGCCGTGGTGTTCATGGCGAGCGAGGACGCGCCCACCGGCATCATCATCTCCGCCGGCGCGGGCGTGTTCTCCTCGGCGCAGATCGTGGAATCCACCGGCATCAATCTCGGCCATGGCGCAGATGCCGATACGGTGGCGGCCAACTGGGCGAAGATCTCCGACTTCACGGGCGCCAAGCACTTCACCATGGGCGGCGAGCACGGCGCGCATCTCTTCGAGCGCATGAAGGACAAGCCCGTCGCGCCGTAAGCCGCCGCGATGTAACGAATGTGAATCGCGCGCCGGCCGGCCGCCGGCGGCGTGTCTTGAACAATCCGTATCGTGCTTATACGGTTGGCGCCGTGCCGGATTGGGGGGCTGGCGGCACGCATGGCCACGCGCGTCTTCGACAAGGCGGACACGATCCGGGCGACGCTGAAAAGCGTGGGCCTGTTTTCCAAATGGCCGCACGCGCCGTTCGACGCGCTCTGCGCCGCCGCCCAATTGTGGCAGTACGGCAAGGGCGAGGCCGTGATCCAGGCCGCCGAGCCGACAAAGGGCCTTTACGTGCTGATGCAAGGCTCGCTGCTCAACGGGCGCTCATGGCCCAACGGCAAGCAGATGGCGAGCACGATCGTGCGGCCCGGCTGGCCGTTCGGGTTTCTTCCCGCCTGGGACGGCCTCGAGGCACCCTTCACCGCGCAGGCGCGAGTGGATTGCCTCGTGATCCTGATCCCGCGCGCCGCGCTCATGGGCCTGATCCGCGACGATCCGGAACGCCTGCGGGAATTCATCGATTTTCTCACCGTCGCCCACCGGCAGGACATCGAAGGCCTGCAGGTGCGAATCGCCGGTTCGCTGCGCTGCCTGATGGCGAAATATCTCGCCTACCTGTCGCGCCCCAGCGTCCACATGTCGTTCGACGATCCGGCCTCGGTGGACCCGACCGCGTCCGACGTGACGCAGGACGAGATGGCCGCGATGCTCGGCACCGCGCGCCAGACCGTCAACAAGATGATGAAGCGCATGGAGCGCGAAGGCATCCTCGTGCGCCGCGGCAACACCATCCGCGTGGTGAACTTTCTGGCCCTGCTCGCCGCGATGGAAGAGGACGAGCCGCTCTATCCCGCCTGGCGCGAGCAGATCGTGGCCTGGCACGAGAAGCTCAAATCCGCCGAAGCGAAAGACAGCGCGCGGCCGGGCGCGCCGGCGCCGGGCGCGCCGCTGCACCGCTAGGACAGCGCGCGCTTCAGCAATCCGCGCGCGCTGTTCCACAGCCCGGCATCGGCGAGCCGGTCCTCCTCGAGCTGGAGCCCGGCCCGCGAGACGCCGTCGTCGTCCAACGCGCGCACGATCAGCATGCATTTGCCCAGGGGAATCGTGTCGCCCACCTGCGGCGCGGTCTCGAACTGCTCGGCGAAGAGACCCGCCACCGTCTGCCCGGCGCGGATATTGGTCAGCGCCAGATCGTAGAGCTCGTTCAGCCGAGCGAGCGGCGCGTCGCCGCGGATGGGGAATTCGCTGTCCAGCGCCTCTTCGGAATGCCGCATTGCGGTGGACGCGAACAGCCGGTCCAGACTCATGACGCGCAGCGGCGGCGCGAGGAAATAGGCGTAGTCGCCGGCCGACAGCGCGCCGGCCTGCGTCGGATCGAGGATGCGTCCCTTGCGGATCACCAGCACCGGGCGCACCCAGGCGGGCAAGGTCGAGGCCGTGAGCAGGCGGCTGTCCGCGCCGATCGGATAGCCCACCATCTCCAGGTCGAGCTGGCCCGGCAGGTCCAGCTCGACGCGGGCGACGGGCGCGGTCTTCCGCGGCAGCGCCTGTCCCAGCCGCAGCGCCACCACGCGCGTCGTCCAGCCCTGCAGCAACAGCGAAACCAGCACGACGAAGAAGGCGGTGTCGAAATAGACCTCGGCATGGGGCAGGCCGACGAGCCTTGGCACCACGGCCAGGAAGATCGAGACCGCGCCGCGCAATCCCACCCAGCTCACGAACAGCTTCTCGCGCAAATCGTAGCCGAAGCCGGTCAGGCACAGCCACACCGCCGCCGGGCGCGCCACGAAGATCAGGAACAGCGCCAGCCCCAGCGCGGGCAGCGCGATGGGCACGAGGTTGTGCGGCGTGACCAGAAGCCCCAGCACCAGGAACATGGCGATCTGGGCGAGCCAGGTGGCCGCGTCGTGCAGGCTGGTGATGCTGGCGAAGGCGCGCACCGGGCGGTTGCCGAGCACGAGGCCCGCCACATAGGCCGCGAGGAATCCCGAGCCGCCGGCGACCGAAGCCGCCGCATAGACCAGCACGGCGCCGGCGATGGCGAGGAGCGGATGCAGCCCCGTCGGCAGCTCGAACCGGTTGAGCAGCGCGACAAGCGCGGCGCCGCCCAGCAGGCCCGCCAGCGCGCCGATCAGGCCCTGTTCCAGCAGCGACGCCAGGATGGCGCCGGCGGACGCATGCCCGGCAAGGATCACGCCCACCGTCGCCAGCGTCAGGAACACCGCCACCGGATCGTTCGTGCCGGACTCGATCTCCAGCGTCGCGCCCACCCGGCGGCGCAACTGGAGCCCGCCCATGCGCACCAGGAAGAACACCGCCGCCGCATCCGTGGAAGCGACGATGGCGCCCAGCAGGAAGCTCTCGCTCATGCCCAGATGCAGCGTCCAATAGGCGAAGGCGCCGCCCAGCAGCGCCGTGATCACCACGCCCAGCGTCGCCAGCATCAGCGACGGCGCGAGCACGCCGCGCAGGCTCGCCATCCGGGTGCGCAAGCCGCCGTCGAACAGGATCACGCTCAGCGCCAGCGCGCCCACGAGATTGGCGAGATGGTAGTCCGAAAACCGGATGCCCAGCGGCCCGTCCTCGCCCGCCAGCATGCCGATCAGCAGGAACACGAACAGGATCGGCGCGCCGAACCGCGTGGCGATGCGGCTCGACAGGATGCCCGCGATGACGAGCAGCGCGCCCAGCAGCAGCATCTCGTTGGTGACGTCGAGGGCGGACATGGAGGATGTCTACGGCACGCGGGAGCGAGCCGCCAGCGCGCGAACGACCTCCCCCTCGCGGGGAGGTCGAAAAATGCACTTCGCATTTTTCGGGTGGGGTCGCCGCCTGCGCGAATCCCCCGCCCGAAACGCTTCGCGTTTCGACCTCCCCGCAAGGGGGAGGCCGACGTGTGCGCTACCGCCCCGGATGCTCAGGGGCGAGCGGTTTCAGGCCGCTGGCGGTTTGCGCAGTGCGCAGGAGCTGGACAAATTCGCCGCGGTAGCCGAACGGGTCCGCGCCCTTGGCCTCCTGGGCGATGGTCAGGGCACGCGCGAAGCTGAAATCCTTGATGTAGGGATCGTGGCGCATGAGCTGGGCCGAGCCGGCCACCGCCGCGGCGAAGCGCAGATCGGCGGGCAGCTTGCCGAAATCCGCCACCACGTCGGCGTCGGTGATCGGCCGCTCGATGAGATGCGACGTGGTCTCGCCGGGCAGCTTGTAGCGGATCTTGAGGAAGGCGATCTCGCCCTTGGGATCGCCATGGGCTTCGTGGCCGTAACGCAGCGGATCGGCCTTGACGGCCTTGGAGCCCACGGGCGTCAGTTCGTAAAGCGCGGTGACGGTGTGGCCGGAGCCGATGTCGCCCGCGTCGACCTTGTCGTTGTTGAAATCCGTGCGGTTGAGCAGCCGGGTCTCGTAGCCGATGAGACGATATTCCGCGATGCGGCCGGGATTGAACTCGACCTGGATCTTCACGTCCTTGGCGATGGTGAAGAGCGTGCCACCGACCTGCTGTACGAAGACCTTGCGGGCCTCGTTCAGCGTGTCGATGAAGGCGGCATTGCCGTTTCCGGCCTGCGCCAGCTTCTGCATCATCGCGTCGTTGTAATTGTCGACGCCGAAGCCCAGGCAGGTGAGATCGATGCCCTTGTCGCGCTCGCCCACGACGAAGCCCTCGAGCGCCGCGGGATCGGTGATGCCGACGTTGAAATCGCCATCCGTCGCCAGCAGCACGCGGTTGACGCCACCCTTGATGCGGGTGTCCTCGGCCAGTTGATAGGCCATGCGGATGCCCTCGCCGCCCGCGGTCGAGCCGCCGGCTTCGAGCTTGTCGAGCGCGGCCAGTATCTTCTGCTTGTCGGCGCCCGACGTGGGGTCGAGGACGACGCCCGCGGCGCCCGCATAGGTGACGATCGATACGCGATCCTTCTCCGAGAGCTGATCGACCAGCAGGCGGAAGGCGCGCTTGAGCAGCGGCAGCTTGTTGGGCTCGTCCATCGAGCCCGAGCTGTCGATCAGGAAGACGAGGTTGACCGGCGGGCGCTCGGCCTTGGGCAGTTCGAAGCCCTTGATGCCGATGTGCAGGATCTCGGTATCGGCGTTCCACGGCGCGGGATAGACCGCCGTGGTGGCGCGGAACGGGGTCTTGCGGTCTTCGGGACCGGCATAGCCATAGTCGAAATAGTTGACCATCTCCTCGACGCGCACCGCATCCACCGGCGGCATGGCCCCGTTGTTCAGCGTGTCGCGCACGAAGGCGTAGGATGCCGTGTCGACATCGACCGAGAAGGTCGAGACCGGATCGTCGGCGGTGACCTTGACCGCATTGGGCGCGGCCTGCGGGAATTTGGAGGTGTTCTCCGGCTGCCAATAGCCTTGCGGATTCGTGGCGTCCGCCATGGTGTTCGAAGGCGCATTGAGCGCGCCGGCCGCCGAAGTGGACCCTTGCAATTTGAATTCCTGCTGGCCGGCGGCGCTCACCGGCGACGATGAATAGAGACCCTGCCGGGGAATGCGCGCGGCCATCGTGACGGTGTTCTCGTCGGCCGGCGGTGGCGGCGGTGGCGGAGGCGGTGCATTCATCGGCGTTGCGACGACGGTCTGCGTGCCGTTGTCGCGATCGGCGGTCCGGTCCATGCAGGCGGCGAGCATCGCGGTGAACATCACGCCGAGGCCAAGCGACACGGCGCGGTTGAGCAGTGAGATGCGCATTGAGGTTCTCCCCTTCCAGGTGGCGGCAAAGGCTCGGCCCGCAATTCGTTGCCGAAAAGGCGGCATTGCGGCGCTTTGTGGGCGGTAAAGGCCCGTTAAGGGCGCGCGCCTAAACTTCCGCCCAGCGGCTTTCCGGGGGAGAACGTGGCAGCCGACGCTCACGGCATCCGCCGTGTCGATATCGTCCTCGACCGCGAGGGCGCGATCCTGTCCGTCCGGGCGACGCCCGAAGCGGAAGCGATGGCGCGCGCGCTCAATATCGGGGAACGCTTCGAGGATCGCGTGATCGCCGCCGACCGCGCCGCGATTTCGGGCGCGGCCCGTATCGTGCGCGATGCGCCGGGCGAAGAGATCACCATCCGCATCCGCTTCGAGCGGGCCAACGGCAAGCTCTTCACCACCTTCGGCACCTTCCGGTCCCGCAATGGCGCGGCCCATGTGGCCCTCGTGCCCGATGAGGCCGCGGTCGCTCGCCGCGCGGAGCGGCAGATGCGCCGCGTCGTCGAGGGTTCGCTCCAGGGCGTCGTGGTGCGCACCAGCAGCGAAGTCCTGTTCCTGAACGACGGCTACGCCCAGCTTCTGGGCTATGACACCGTCAAGGAGCTGTACGCGCTGGGCGAGGATTCGCTCAACAATTCCATCCATCCCGATGACCGCGCCATGGTGCTGGAGCGCATCCGGGCGCGCACCGCCGGCGAAGAAGTCACCTCGCACTACGAGTTGCGGCTGGTGCGCCGCGACGGCACCTTCGCCTGGGTCGATACACTGGCGACGCTGGTGAACTGGGACGGCAAGCCCGCCTCGCTCTCCTGGCTCACCGACATCACCGCGCGCAAGAAGGCCGAGGAAGACCTGGTCAAGAGCAAGGAGGCGGCCGAGTTCGCCAACCGCACCAAGACCGAATTCCTCGCCAATATGAGCCACGAGCTGCGTACGCCGCTGAACGCCATATTGGGCTTCTCGGAGGTGATCACCACGGGCCTGTTCGGCGCGGTCGGCAATCCCAAATATGTCGAATATGCCCGCGACATCCATTCGAGCGGCGCCCATCTGCTCGACCTGATCAACGACGTGCTCGACCTCGCCAAGCTCGAAGCCGGCAAGCTCGACCTGCGCGAAAGCGACATCTGCGTGAGCGACCTGGCGGAGCAATGCGTGACGCTGGTCAAATCCCGGGCCGCCGATGGCGCGGTCGCGCTCGAGACCGACATCGCGTCCGGCCTGCCGCCGCTGCGGTGCGATGCGCGCGCCGTGAAGCAGATCCTGCTCAACCTGCTGTCGAACGCCGTCAAGTTCACGCCCGAGGGCGGCCGCGTGCGGCTTTGCGCGCGGGCCGCGGCCGGCGGGCTCGCCATCGCGGTCAGCGACACCGGCATCGGCATGAGCAAGGCGGACATCGCCGTGGCGCTGTCACCGTTCGGCCAGATCGACTCCCAGCTCGCCCGCAAGCATCAGGGCACGGGCCTCGGCCTGCCGATCTCCCGCTCTCTCGCCCGCCTGCATGGCGGCGACCTCACCATCACGAGCGAACCCGGCAAGGGTACGACGATCACCGCGCACTTCCCGGCAGCCCGGCTGGCGACGAAGGCGGCTTAGATTTCAACATCAGGCGGTGATTGCCTCAGCGCGGATTCTTAGCGCGCGGCATTTCGGTACGAGTGCGGTATCGCAAGTCGCGATGCCGGCGGACTCCGACTTCGCCAAAGCGACATAGATGCAGTCGTGCAGGGGATGATGAAGGCGGAGCGAAAGGTCGAAGGCTGGCGCAAGAAGATCGCCGTCCGGAACAATCTCGATCAACTTGTCTTCCAGCATCTGAAGCCAATTGGAATACGCCGTTCGCGCTTCGGATGGTTTTAGCGCGCCCCGACGTACGCCGCGGGCGATAGCCGCAGCCACCTCAGCCACAACGGTCCTGGGCGCGATGAGCCTGTATCGCCGCGGCGCATCGCCAAGAAACCTCTCAGCCGCTTTGGTCTTCGGTCCAGGAAGAAAAAGTTCGGCCACGACACTGGCGTCAACCACGAAAGCGTCGGCGTCCGGCATCATCGAGCCTTGCGCTCGCGCTCTTTACGTTCTTCGAGCACGAAGTTGGGCAAGGCGCCGTGACGCTTGCGCACCTGTTCCCTCGACTTTTCCAGCCTGTCGATCCAAAACCGCCACTTGGCCTGTGACGCATCCATCAGAAAGACGCGCAACTCTTCCTCCAAGCTGCGGCCGGCCAGCTTGGCGCTGCGCTTGTACTGGTTCACCACCCAGTCGGGCAGCTTGCGGATCTTCACGTCTGCCATGACCCCAAACTACCCGTTTTGGGGTCAAAGTCAACATTTGCGTCACAGCCCCAGCACCGCCTTCGCCATGATGTTGCGCTGGATTTCATTCGATCCCGCGTAGATCGAGGCTTTGCGCAGGTTGAAGTAGTAGGGCGCGACGGGGGCGGCATAGTCGGGGCCGGGACGCGGTTCGTTGGAGCGCGACCAGGTGTCCTGGATGAAGGGCATGGCGTAGTAGCCCACGGTCTCGACCGACAATTCGCTGATCGCCTGCTGAAGCTCGGTGCCCTTGCATTTGAGCATCGAGGATTCCGCGCCGGGGCGCTGGCCCGCGCTCATCGCGGAGAACATGCGCAGCTCGAAGAACTCCATCGAACTGATCTCGATCTCCAACGCGTCGATCCGGCTTCGGAAATTGCCGTCGTCGATCAGCCGCGCGCCGCCGGCTTCGGTTTGCGCGGCGAACTTCTTGACCTTGCCGAGCGCGCGCTTCAGGCCCGGGCCATAGGCGTTGCCGCGTTCGAATTCGAGAAGATATTTGGCGTAGGTCCAGCCCTTGTTCTCCTCGCCGATGCGGTTTTCCTTCGGCACCTTCACGTCGGTGTAGAAGACCTGGTTGATCTCCTGCTGGCCGGCGACCGGCAGGTCCAGCGTGACCAGCGGCTCGACCTTGATGCCGGGCGTCTTCATGTCCACCAGCAGGAACGTGATGCCTTCCTGCGGCTTGGCGCCCTGCCTGGTGCGCACGAGGTTGAACATCCAGTCCGCCCATTGGGCATGGGTGGTCCAGATCTTCGAGCCGTTGAGCAGATAGTGATCGCCCTTGTCTTCGCACTTCATCTGGAGCGACGCGAGATCGCTGCCGGAGCCGGGCTCGGAATAGCCCTGGCACCACCAGATCGTGCTGGCCAGGATCGGCGGCAGGTGCTGCTTCTTCTGCGCCTCGGTCCCGAACGCCATGATGACCGGCGCCACCATGCGCAGGCCCATCGGCGACATCGTGGGCGTGCCCGCCGCGCTCATCTCCAGGTCGAAGAGATATTTCTGCGTGGCCGTGAAGCCCGCGCCGCCATGCTCCACCGGCCAGTGCGGCGCCGCCCAGCCCTTGCGGTATAGCGCGCGCTGCCATTTCAGCATCCCGTCCTTGTCGAGATAGCCGTTCCTGGACTGCGCGTTCCTGGCGCGCAGATCCTCGTCGTAATTCTCGTCGATAAAGCGGCGGACCTCGTCGCGGAAGGCGAGGTCATTGGGGGAGAAGGTCATATCCATAGGGAGTTCCAGATGCTGGATTCAAACCAGGGTGTCATGGCCCGCGCATGTACCTGCCGCTAAATCTCGTCGAAATATTGCACGTCGGGCCGGCCGCCGAGAGTGGGGGCGATCTTGGGGCCGGCGGCCTTGAAGTGATCGGACTTGCCATGCGCTTCCAGCGCCGCCTGGTCGGCGTAGATTTCCATCACGATGTAGGTGTTGGCGTCGGCGCGCGACTTGAACACGCGATAGAGCTGGTTGCCCGGCTCGTTCGCCGTCACCTGCGCGGCGAGGTCGCGGAACACGCCCTCGAACGCTTCGCCCTTGCCTTCCGCCACTTTCAATGTCGCGACGACGCCGATGGCCATGAGACTCTCCTGTTGCGATTGCTGTCGGCGGCAAGGCTAGACCGCCCGGTTGCCGCGCGGCAATCCCGTTAACGCGCCGGTCACCATGGCGGTGAAGGCCGCCTTAACCCTGCGCCGCCATATTGGACGCCACCCGCGGGGGCGGGGCCGGGAAAGAGCATGGCGGACGCAGATCAGCAGGCGCGCAAGGCGGGCGACAGGCTCGCGCTCGACCAGTTGCGGCTGGCCCTGCGGATCCTCGCGCCCAACTGGTGGCTGATGCCGGTGTTCGGCGCGGTCATCTGCGTGATGTTCGCCAAATGGGTCGGCGTGCCCCTGCTCGCCACCTGGTGGGTGATGCTGACGGTGGGCAGCGCGCCGCTCGGTTACGTGGCGGCAAGTTTCCTGCGGACGGACCCCGACGAACCCGGCGACCCGCGCTGGATCACGGTCGCGGCGGTCTCCTACTTCGTGTTCACGCTGGTCTGGAGCGCGCAGGGCGTCCTGTTCTGGCGCCACGGCGACGCGCTGAACCACATGCTGGTGATGCTGATCGTCGGCTGCACGCTGTCGGGCAATTCCGCGCTGGTGGGGCCGAGCCGGCATCTCACCGTCATCGGCTACGCGGTCTACGGCACGCTGCTCTTCGTGCTGCCGCTGCACGAAGGCGGCTTCGAATATGACGGGCTGGCGCTGCTGGTGCTGCTCTATGTCGGTTACTGCGCCTGGATGTCGACGCATCTCTACGCCACGGCGCGCGACATGCTCGTGCTGCGCGACGACAAGAACGACCTGATCGCGGCGCTGGCCGGTTCCAAGGCCGAATCCGACCGCGCCTGCGAGCGCGCGGAGGCGGCGAGCCGCGCCAAGAGCGAATTCCTCGCCAACATGAGCCACGAGCTGCGCACGCCGCTCAACGCCATCCTGGGATTCTCCGAGACGATCTTTTCCGGCGCGATGAAACCCGAGAAGTACGGCGAATATGCGAGGATCATCCACCAGTCCGGCCGCCACCTGCTGGCGCTCATCAACGACATCCTGGACCTCGCCCGCATCGAGGCGGGAGGCCTGAAGCTGCGCGAGGGCGAGGTCGACGTCGCCAACCTGGTCTCGGATTGCGTGCCGCTGCTCGAGGTCCGGCTGCGCGACGGCGGACTCGACATGCGCTGCGAGATCGCGCGCGGGCTGCCGCTCATCCATGCCGACGAGCGCGCGCTGAAGCAGGTCCTGCTCAACCTGCTGACCAACGCCGTCAAGTTCACGCCGCCGGGCGGCACGGTCACCTGTTTCGCGCACCGCGCCGCGGATGGCGGGCTGGCTCTGGGCGTGCGCGACACCGGCGTCGGCATCGCCGCGGACGACCAGGACCGCGTCTTCCAGAATTTCGGCCAGGGACGCCACGACGTCGTCACCGCCGACAAGGGCACCGGCCTCGGCCTGCCCATCGTCAAGGGCCTGATCGAAGCCCATGGCGGCACGGTGACGCTGGAAAGCGCCATCGGCGAAGGCACGACCGTGACGGCGACGCTGCCCAGGGAACGCATCCGGCGTGCGCCGGAGTTGAAGGCGGCGTCCTAGCCGGGTTTCGGATTCTCGCCGCCGATGCCGTTCAACTGCGCAAGCACACCCGGCGGAATCGCGATCTCCACGGCGGCCAGGTTCTCGCGCAGATGCGCGAGCGACGACGTGCCCGGGATGAGCAGGATGTTCGGGGCGCGATGCAGCAGCCAGGCGAGCGCCACCTGCATCGGCGTGGCGGCCAGCGTTTCCGCAGCACTCGAGAGCACATGGGACTGCAGCGGCGAGAAGCCGCCCAGCGGGAAGAACGGCACGTAGGCGATGCCGGCGTCCGCGAGCGCCTCGATCAGCGGGTCATCCGCGCGGTGCACGAGATTGTAGTGGTTCTGCACGCAGACGACGGGGGCGATGCCGCGCGCTTCCGCCACTTGCGCCGCGGTGACATTGCTCAGCCCGATATGGCGGATGAGGCCCTGGCGCTGAAGCCCGGCCAGCGCCTCGAACCGCTCGGCGATCGGGGCTTCGGTGGGCGCGTGGATGGCGCCGGTGACGCGCAGGTTCACGACATCGAGGATATCGACTTGGAGATTGCGCAGGTTGTCGTGCACGGCGCGCGTCAGCTCCGCGGGGCTCTGCGCCGGATTCCACGACCCATCCTCGCCGCGCACGGCGCCCACCTTGGTGACGATCGTCAGGCCGTCCGGATAGGGATGCAGCGTCTCGCGGATCAGCCGGTTGACGACGAAAGGGCCGTAGAAATCGCTGGTGTCGATGTGATCGACGCCTTGCGCCACCGCCTCGCGCAGCACGGCGCGGGCCTGGCCGGCGTCCCGCGGCGGCCCGAACACGCCGGGACCCGCCAGCTGCATCGCGCCATAGCCCATCCGGCGCACCCGGCGATCCCCCAGCGCGAAGCTGCCTGCCTTGGCGATGACGGTCATGACGGTCTCCGGAAAACGATGTTGGCCATCAGCCGACCATAGTCGTCGCGGCTGGGCATGTCGCGGCCATGATGGGTTCGAAATTGAAGAAATCGTCGTGGCGAACTGCGGCGATCAAGCCGCCGGCGCGAATTGCAGGGGCGCCGATACCGGATTTGTGACCAGGCGCTCGGCGGGCAGGCAGATCGTCACTTTCGTTCCGGAGCCGGCTTTCGATTCCAGAACCAGTGTTCCGCCGTGCAGCTCGACAAGCTGTTTGGCGAGCGGGAGGCCGAGCCCCGTACCTTCATATTTGCGCGACAGCCTGCTGTCGACCTGGCCGAAACGCTCGAAGGCGCGTGGCAGGTCCCGCTCGGCGATTCCGATCCCGGTGTCGGCGACGACGATGCGCGCACCGTCCGGACAATCGAGGCTCACGCGGATGCGGCCCTGCGGCGGGGTGAACTTCACGGCATTGGAGAGGATGTTCACCAGAACCTGGGTCATGCGGCGCACGTCGATGCGCACGCCGGGTATGGCGGCCGCGAACTCGGCCGTCAACCGCACCTGCGCCTTTTCGGCCTGCGGGGCGATGATGCGCAGCGCGTCCTCGAGGATGGCGCGGAGCGAGCCGGTCTCTTCAATCAACAGCGCTTCTCCGGCGTCCAGCCGCGACAGATCGAGCACGGTGTTGATGAGCTCGAGCAGATGGATGCCGCTGCGATTGATGTCGCCGATATACTCCCGGTAGTTCGGATGGCCGAACGGACCGAGTGCTTCGGAGAGGATCATATCCGAAAATCCGATGACCGCGTTCAGCGGCGTGCGCAACTCGTGGCTCATCGCCGCCAGAAACGCGGATTTCGCCTCGCTCGCGGCGGACGCCTTGCCCAGCGCGGCGGTCAGGTCCTTCGACGCCCGCTCGAGAGAGAGCTGGGTCGCCTCGAGCTCCACGATGTGCGCGCGCAGGCGGGCCGCTTCGTCGGTGCGGCGCAGCGCCAGATGATTGTCGAGCAGCGCGGCGATGAGGCCCAGCGCCACGATCAGCAGGGCTGCGGCGGCGACCGCGATGGCCAGCGATTCCGGCGCCAGCACGACGTCGTCGTAGGAGGTGTGCGCGTTCGGCACGAGGGTCACGGCCGTCATCGCGGTGAAGTGCAGCGCGACGATCGCCAGCGTCAGCAGCGCCGTCGCCCCGACGCGGCCGCGGACATTGCGGACCGTGACGCCGACGATCGCGGCCAGCGTCGCGAGGCTCACGCTGAGCACGAGCGACGCCCAGACATAGGACATGCTCCAGCTCAGCACGAACGGTCCCTCGACCGCCCGCATGCCGGTGAAATGCATCGCCGAAACCGCCACGCCCAGCAGCGCGCCGCCAAAGGGCGCCATGCCGGGCCTCAGCACCACCGCGAAGCCGGCGATCGATATCGTGCCCGCGACGAGGATGGATCCGACCGTCCAATAAAGGTCGTAGCCGATCTGCAAGCCGCTGTGGTAGGCCAGCATCGCGACGAAATGCGTCGCCCAGACGCCGGTGCCGAATACCGTGCCCGCGGCGGCGATCCACAGCAGCCGCGGCCGGCCGGTGCTGACGCGCGCGCGCGAGGCCAGCGACACGCCGCTCCAGCAGGCGAGCACGCAGATGATCGCGGCCAGAACAACCAGCCGCAGATCGTGCTGCTCCACGATGCAGTCAACCACCCGGTACATGGCGGCGACAATGCCAGAGCAAGCTGAATGGTCCGTAAACGGATTCTAAAGATTCACTCGCCGGTGTACCGGCCCTCGCGCTTCTCGAAGAACGCGGTCACGGCCTCGCGGTGGTCGGCGGTCAGATGCGCCAGCGACTGCATCGCGGCGCTCATTTCCATGATGGTGTCGAAGCTCACGCTCTGGCCCTCGCGCATGAGTTTCTTGGTCATGCGCAATACATCCGGCGGTTGCCGGCTGATACGGGCGGCCAGCGCGCGGGCCTCGTCCATCAGCGTGGCGGAAGGCACGACGCGGCTCACCAGGCCCCACGACAGCGCGGTGGCGGCATCGATGGTGTCGCCCGTGAAGAACAGTTCGGCGGCGCGGGCATGGCCGATGGTGCGCGGCAGGATCCAGGCGCCGCCGTCACCCGGCACCAGGCCGATTTTGAGGAAGGTGGCGCCGAAGATGGCATTCTCGGCCGCGATGCGCATGTCGGCAAGGCAGGCGACGTCGTTGCCCAGGCCGATGGCCGGACCGTTCACCGCCGCGATCATCGGCAGCTCGACGGCCCACAGCGCCCGCACCAGGCGGTGGATGCCGTTCCTGTAACGCTCGCGGATGTGCACGCCGACGCCGGAGAAGGTGCCCGAGCGCTCGCGCATGGATTTGAGGTTGCCGCCGGCGGAAAACGCCTTGCCCGCGCCGGTGAGGATGACGCAGCGCAGCTCGCGGTCAGCGTTGATGCGCGCGCAGGCCTCGGCGAAGAGTTCGCCATCGCCCTCCTCGCCCAGCGGATTGCGCGCATCGGGCCGGTTGAGCGTGAGCGTGACCACCGGGCCGGACTTTTCGAACAGCAGCGCGGACATCGGATCTCCATTTCGGCAATTCCCACTCCGGGACAGTCTTAGCACCTCGCGGCGCTGACATTAAATCAAGCCTTAATCGATTCTTGCCAGGATGCACCAGACGCATTGGCGGAGCCGGGCTTGCCAAATGTCACCAGCCTGTTGGGCGGAAGCGCCGCGCTGATCGCGCAGGTGCGCGCGCTGTCGCGCGACGGCATCGGCGCGGTCGCCCGCTCGATGAACCCCGGCGCGGAAGATGCCTGGCTGCTCGATGCCCAGATGAAGCTCTACGAGCAGAGCACGCGCTATTCGGCGCTGCTCATTCCCGTGGGCGGATTCTTCATCGCCGAGGCCTGCGAGCCCTGGGTGTCGCGCACGGTGCGCATGACGTGGTGGGCGGCGCTCACGGTGATCTGCTTCGCGCTCCAGATCGTGGGGCGGCGCATGGCGGCCAACGCGGTGGCGACCGTCGACGACCTCAGGCGCCGGGCGCGCATCTATGTGACGATGAATTCGCTCTTCCTGCTGGCGTGGTGCTCGATGAGCGT
This sequence comes from Rhizomicrobium sp., assembly GCA_050728855.1. Taxonomy (GTDB): domain Bacteria; phylum Pseudomonadota; class Alphaproteobacteria; order Micropepsales; family Micropepsaceae; genus Rhizomicrobium. The sequence goes on from JBOHKI010000002.1 coordinate 93,197, forward strand.
GTTCCTGTGGGCGCCGGGCGAGCCGGTGGACCACATGATGCTGATCCTGATCCTGGCCTGCTCGCTGGCCGGCTCGATCGCGATCACCGCTGTGCATCCCGCCTCGGCGGTGAACGTCTTCGCGATCCATGCGGTGTTCATCGTCGCCCCGCCCGCACTCTCGCCCTATCCGCTGGATCATACGCTGGCGGGACTGGCGGCGGTGTTCCTGCTGCTGATGTCGGGCCAGCTGGTGGCGCTGCACGGATCGATGACCAAGATGCTGACGCTCGAGCACGAGCGCGCCGCGCTGGTCGACAGCCTCCAGACGGCCAAGACTGAGTCCGATCGCGACCGCCGCCGCGCGGTCTCGGCAGGGCTGGTGAAATCGCAGTTCCTGTCACACATGAATCACGAGCTGCGCACGCCGATGAACGCGATCCTCGGCTTTTCGGAGCTCATGCAGAACACCGCCTTCGGCACGACGCCCGAGAAATGCGCGGAATATGCCGGCATCATCCACGATTCCGGCACCAGCCTGCTGTCGCTGATCGACGACATGCTGGACCTCGCCAAGATCGAGGGCGGCCGGCTTTACCTGCGCGAAAGCGAGTTCAGCTTCGCGCTCCTGCTTGACGAAGCCTTCATGGCGCACGAGGCCGCCGCGGCGGCCAAGCCGGTGTCGCTGGCGAAGAAGATCGCGCGCGGCCTGCCGGCAGTACATGCCGACGAGCGCGGGCTCCGCCAGATCGCGAACAATCTTCTCTCCAACGCCATCAAATTCACGCCGCCCGGCGGCTGCGTGACGGCGTTCGCGCGGATGGAACCGGACGGCCGCCTCGCCTTCGGCGTGGAGGACACCGGCATCGGCATCGCGCCCGAAGAGCAGGCCCACGTCTTCGAGCGTTTCGGCCACGGCCGCCACGACGTGACGACGGCGGACAAGGGCACCGGCCTTGGGCTTGCCATCGTCAAGGGCTTCGCCGAGGCCCATGACGGCACGGTGACGCTGGAAAGCGAACTCGGCTCGGGCACGCGCGTGACGGTGTATCTGCCGCGCGAGCGTGTGCTGGCTGCGAACCGGGCGGTGGCGTAATGAACGCGACGATCGCGTGGCTCTCGCCCATGCGCGGCTAGCCCAGCGCCGCGTATCGCTTCAGGTGGTGGTCGACGTTGCCGTAAAGGGTGTCGAGCATGGTGAGACGCTTGAAGTAGTGGCCGACCGCCAGTTCGTCGGTCATGCCCATGCCGCCATGGATCTGCACCGCCTGCTGGCCGACGAAGCGCCCGGCCTTGCCGATCTGCACCTTGGCCGCCGATGCCGCCTTCTTGCGCTCGGTGTCGCCCGTGTCGAGCTTCAGCGTGACCATGTAGGTGATCGAGGCGGACTGCTCGGCATTCATGAACATGTCGACCATGCGGTGCTGGAGCACCTGGAACTTGCCGATCGGCACGCCGAACTGCTTGCGGGTCTTGGAGTACTCGACCGTCTGGTCCAGCAGCACCTTCATCGCGCCCACGGCTTCGGCGCAATGCGCGGCGATGGCCTCGTCGGTCACCTGCTCGACAAGCGCCAATCCGTCGTCAGCGTGGCCGATGAGATTGGCGGCCGGCACTTCGACGTTCTCGAACGTGATCTCGGAGGCGCGCAGGCCGTCGACGGTGGGATAGTCGCGCGTGGCGACGCCCTTGGATTTCTTGTCGACGAGGAAGACGCTGATGCCCTTCTCGTCGCGCCGGCCGCTCGCGGTGCGCGCGGTGACGATCAGCGTGTCCGCCCACGGCGCGCCCAGCACGACGGCCTTCTGGCCGTTGAGCACGTAATTCGCACCGCTCTTCTTCGCGGTGGTGGTGAGATCGGCGTAGTTGAAGCGGCCCTGCGGCTCGGCGAAGGCGAAGGCGATGACCGTCTCGCCGCCGGCGATCCTGGGCAGCCATTCGGATTTCTGCGCGTCCGACCCGCGCTTGAGGAAGCCGCCACCGACCACGACGGTCTGCGCGAAGGGCTCGACCACCAGCGCGCGGCCGAACTCCTCCATCACGATCATCGTGTCGACCGGCCCGCCACCGAGCCCGCCATGCTCCTCCGGCAGCGGCGCCGCGAGCAGACCGAGCTCGGCGAACTGCTTCCAGTTGGCTTGCGACCAGCCCGGATCGCTGCGCGAGATCTTCTTGAAGGTCTCGAAGGCGTAGTTGTCCGCCAGATATTTCGAGACGGAATTGCGCAGCAACGTCTGCTCTTCGGTGAAGGAGAAGTCCATCAGTCACTCCCTGTCATCCCGGACGGCGCGCGAGCGCCGATCCGGGACCCACCCGCGAGCATGCCCGGATACAGGTCAGCCCAGTGGGGATTGTCCATTTCGATCAGAGACCGTTTCCAATCCCGGCGCCGTCGCTTCAGTCTCTTTTCCTGAGCAATGGCGAGATTGATGTCTCCGTATTGTTCAAACCAGACCAGCTTTTTCACGCCATACTTTACGGTGAAGCCCGGCACGAGCCCTTCACGATGTTCGGTCACCCGCCGCAGCAAATCATTCGTCACGCCCACGTACAAAGTCTCCTGCGGCTTGCTGGCGAGCATGTACACGAAATAGACGTGATCGCGCATGCTTCACCGTGGGTCCCGGATCGCGCCTGCGGCGCGTCCGGGATGACAGGTTTGGTTACAATCCTAAAACCGCCTTGGCGATGATGTTGCGTTGGATCTCGTTGGAGCCGCCGAAGATCGTGGTCTTGCGGTTGTTGAAGTAGATACCGGCCGAGCCCGCGGCATAGTCCGGCCCCGGCGGATATTCATTGTCGCCGAAGAAGCGGTCGTTCGGATAGGCGTAGTAGCCCACCGCTTCCATGGTCAGCTCGGTGATGCGCTGGCCGATCTCGGTGCCCTTGATCTTTAGGATGGAGCTTTCCGGCCCCGCCATCTGGCCTTTGCTCTCCTGCGCCAGCGTGCGCAGCTCGGTATATTCCAGCGCCGACAGGTCGATCTCGGTCTCCGCGATCTTGCGCGTGAAGTCCTCGCTCGCGATGAGCGGCTTGCCGTCCAGCATCTCGGCGCGGCCGATCTCTTTCAGCCGCTCGATCGCCTTCTTGGAGCGCGCCACGCCGGCGATGCCGGAACGCTCGTTGACGAGCAGGAACTTGGCGTAGGTCCAGCCCTTGTTCTCCTCGCCGATGAGGTTTTCGGCCGGCACCTTCACATTGTCGAAGAAGACCTCGTTCACCTCATGGGCGCCATCCAGCACGATGATGGGCTTCACGGTGATGCCGGGTGTCTTCATGTCGATGATGAGGAACGAGATGCCCTCCTGCTGCTTGGCGGCGGGATCGGTGCGCACCAGGCAGAAGATCCAGTCGGCGAACTGCGCCAAGGTCGTCCAGGTCTTCTGGCCGTTGACGATGTAATGGTCGCCCTCGCGAACCGCGCGGGTCTTGAGCGAAGCGAGGTCGGAGCCGGCGCCCGGCTCGGAATAGCCCTGGCACCACCAATCCTCGCCCGAGAGGATGCGCGGCAGATATTTCTTCTTCTGCGCGTCGTTGCCGAAGGTGTAGATCACCGGGCCGACCATGGCGAGGCCGAACGGCAACAGGATCGGCGCCTCGGCCTGCGCGCTCTCCTCGTTGAAGATGTAACGCTGCGTCACGTTCCAGCCCGTGCCGCCATACTCGACGGGCCAGTGCGGCGCCACCCAGCCCTTCTTGTAGAGGACCCTGTGCCAGGCGAGGAAATCCTCCTTGGTCTCGAATTCGCGGCGCGAGGTCTTGCCCAGCTTGGGCAGATTTTCCGCGATGAACTCCCGCACATCGCTGCGGAAACGTTCCTCTTCCGGCGAAAAGCTCACGTCCATCGGGCGCCCTCGACAATTTGTCAGCGGTAGCATGATAGCGGGGAGCGCATGGCTATCAAGGCCCAATTGGCCCAGCACGAGCTTGCTTCTGTGTCGGCCGCTCAATCAACCTTCGTGGACAATACTCCCTGTCATCCCGGCCGAGCGCAGCGAGCGCCGGGACCCATCGCGACGTTGTTTCGATGGGTCCCAGCCCTACGCGCTGCGGACGCAGCGCTTGGCCGGGATGACATTTCTCCTGAACAGTCGATCCTTAGTCTACTTCGCGTCGTGGAAGATGATGCCCAGCGTCTGGCGCAGGCCGGAGCGGAGGCGGCTGACGCCGTGGCGCATCTTGACGCGGTAGGTGCCGCGCGCGCCCTGTACCGGGCGCTCGTTGACGGCGAACACCACGGCGTCGCCTTGACGTAGCGGCACCACTTCCGCGCGGGATTGCATGCGCGGGCGCCGTTCGCTCAGCACGAACTCGCCGCCGGTGAAATCCTCGCCCGGCCTGGACAGCAGGATCGCGACCTGCAGCGGGAAGACGTGTTCGCCGTAGAGGTCCTGGTGCAGGCAGTTGTAGTCGCCTTCACGATAGCGCAGCAGAAGCGGCGTGGGCCGCGTCTGCCCCGCGGCGTGGCAGCGCTTCAGGAAGGCCGCGTGCGTGGGCGGGAAGCCGATGTCGCGCTTCAGACTCGCGTTCCATTCATTGGCGATCTCGGCCAGCGGTGGATAGAGCGCGGTGCGCAAAGTGGCGACACGCTCGGGCAAGGGATAGGCGAAATACCGGTATTCGCCGCTGCCATAGCCGTGCCGCGACATGACCATCGTGCTGCGGAACCGCGCGTCGTCGCCATAGAGCCCCGCTACCGCGGCGCATTCGTCCGCGCGCAACAGGCCGGGAATGACGGCGTAGCCGAAGCGGGCGAGGTTCGCGGAGATGTCCGGCCATGCATGCGCCGCAACGTGGGCGGAAATGCCTGTTGTGCGCGCGGCGGATGCCATGAGCCGGTCCCATCGGTTTCGCGGCCGATGATAGCGGCGAAATCCGCCTCCGCATTCCGGAGCTTGCGCAAAAAACGCGGGAGGCCAATTCTTCCGGCCTCCCGCGCGGTCTCGCGGCTTTGCGAGACTGACCTGGTTCAGTGACGGGCTTCGTCGCGCGCGTCGCGGATGGCGTCTTTCGCCCCGCCCACCGCGCTCTCGACCTTGCCTTTCAGCTTGTCGGCCTTGCCTTCGGCCTGGAGCTTCTGGTCGCCGGTCATCTTGCCGGCGGCGTCCTTCATGGCGCCCTTGGCCTGGTCGGCGGAACCCTTGATGCGATCCTTGTCCATTTTCCTCAGTCTCCTTGGAAATGCATGGAGACAACGGTCCATCGGCGCGCCGGTTCCTAAGCTTTTGATACGGCCCAATTTTCCCAACGCAAGCCAGGTACGCGCCGGAACTCCTTTTCGTTCGCGGTCACAAGGGTTGCGTTGCGCCGCACCGCCTGCCCGGCAATGAGTACGTCATAGGGCCCGATGGGTTTTCCGTTCGACGACAGCGCGCCGCGAATGTTGCCGGTGGCTTCGGCGTCGTCTGCATCGAACGGCCAGACAAGTCTGCCTTGTGCGAGCAGTTCGCGCAGGGCTCTCAGGTTCGCCGCTGGACGGCTGCTGCGCGCAACGCCGTACCAGAGCTCCTGCAGCGAAATGGAGGAAAGGAATATTTCGTGTCCCGCCGCTTCGGCGCGGAGGATCGCGTCGCGCACCTGCGGCGGCGTCCGCCGCATGAGTGCGATAACCGCGTTTGAGTCGAGCAGATAGTTCACTCGAACAGATCTTCGTCCGGCGGCATTGGCGGTTGATCGCGGCCGTCCTTCATGAAATCAGGATCGATATGCTTGTCGATCTCTGCGAAGATTGCTTCCCAGTTTTTCTTCATCGGTTCCAACATCACGCCATTGCCGACTTTGCGCACGCGCACCTCCTTACCCTCGAAGCGGAACTCCTTGGGCAGGCGGACGGCCTGGCTGCGGCCGGACATGAAAATCTTGGCTGTTTTCATGGGCTTGGGTCCGGATGGTATATATCAATGATATATACCATCCCGCGCCCTGAAACAACGGCCAAACAACCGCCTATTTCGGCTGGGAGACGATCCTCAAGTAGGGTTTCAGCGTTTTCCAGCCTTGGGGATAGGTCTTTTTCGCGTCCTCGTCGGAGACGGAAGGCACGATGATGACGTCGTCGCCCTGCTTCCAGTTCACCGGCGTCGCCACCTTGTGCCTTGCGGTGAGCTGGAGGGAATCGATCACGCGCAGCACCTCGTCGAAATTGCGCCCCGTCGTCATGGGATAGACCAGGATCAGCTTGATCTTCTTGTCGGGCCCGATAACGAAGACGTTGCGGACGGTCTGGTTGTCCGCCGCGGTGCGCTTGGCGGGATCGCCCGAGGCCTCGGCGGGAAGCATGTTGTAGAGCTTGGAGACCTTGTAGTCGTCGTCGCCGATCATCGGAAAGTTGACGGCGGTGCCTTGCGTCTCCGCGATGTCCTTCGCCCAGCCGGAATGCTTGTCGACCGGATCGACGGAGAGGCCGATGATCTTCACGCCGCGCTTGTCGAACTCCGGCTTCATCCTGGCCATGGTGCCGAGCTCGGTGGTGCAGACTGGCGTGAAGTCCTTCGGGTGGGAGAACAGCACCGCCCATTTGTCGCCGATCCAGTCGTGGAAGCGGATCTTGCCTTCGGTGGTCTGGGCTTCGAAATCGGGCGCGATGTCGTTGATACGAAGAGACATGGAATCCTCCTGGGGGATGAAAGGCGGCCTCACCCAATGTCGGGATGGGCGGACGGGTTCGCAAGGCCCGCGCCCGGCGTCAGCCCTTCGTGCGGCTGATCGCCTCGTGATGGCGGATCACTTCCTGCACGATAAAGGACAGGAATTTCTCCGCGAAATCGGGATCGAGCCGGGCGCTGCGGGCCAGCGCGCGCAGCCTTTCGATCTGCTGGGCCTCGCGCGCGGGATCGGCCGGCGGCAAGCCGTGCGTAGCCTTGTACTCGCCCACCGCCTTGGTGCATTTGAAGCGCTCGGCCAGCAGGTGCACCAGCGCCGCGTCGATGTTGTCGATGCTGTCGCGCAGCCGCCTGAGCTCGGCATCGACCGCCGTGTCGCCACCCTGCCCCATCAGTGCTGATGCGCTTTGATGAGGGCCTCGATCTGCGCCTTGGTCATGTGGCCGCCGGCCATGCCGCCGCCATTGAGCACGTTGACCTTCATGCCCGCGACCTCGACATCGCCGGGCTTGAAGTCCGACGGGCACGCGCCCGTCCACCTGGCGTCCTGCGTCATGTGCATGGAGCCGCGGCCGAAGCGCGGCGGCGTGTTCCGGGTGTCGATGTCCATGTGGTAGGCGCTGTCGCCCGCGAACGTCATCACCATGTGGGTCTTCTGCATGCCGCCATCCATGTGGCAGGTCACGTCCACGGTACGCATCGCGCCCATGCCCTGGATGGACGGCGGATCGCAATCCTTGGGCTGCCATGCCATCGAATGGTTCATCAGCTTGGCGTCGGTGCCGGCGTCCAGGCACATGCGCGTGGCGCCGGGCATGTGGCTCACGCCATCGACGTGCATGGTGAGAGTCCACAGACCGGCCTTGCGGTGGATGAAATCCGCGGCCGAGGACGGCGCGGCGGCGAGCGCCACCAGGGCGACGGCGGAGATTGAGCGCAGCAGCATCGTACGAGACTCCGAAGGATGGGGCGAAAGTCGCGCCAGCGTAGCCGGTTCCGTGTGCCTGACAAGGAGGCTGCACGCCGGTGCGTTCCTGTCATAGAGTGGCACATCGCAAGGAGGGCGGGGATGGACTACACGGCGGCGCTCAAGGATTACGCAGGCTTCGACTTCACGCATGGCAAGTGGACGAGGCATGTCTGGCGCCGCGGCGCGGGGCCCGCCGTGATCGTGATCCACGAGATGCCCGGACTGCATCCGCTGGTCATCCGCTTCGCCGACCGCGTGGCGGCGGCGGGCATGACCGTGTTCCTGCCGAGCCTGTTCGGCGAGCCGGGGCGGCCGGTGACCGTCGGCTACGCGCTCGGCACCATGGTCAAGACGATCTGCATCGCGCGCGAGTTCAACGTCTGGGCCAACGACAAATCGAGTCCCATCGTCGACTGGCTGCGCGGGCTCGCCCGGCAGGCACATGCGAGCTGCGGCGGCAAGGGCGTGGGCGCGGTGGGCATGTGCTTCACCGGCGGCTTCGCGCTGGCGATGATGACGGAGCCCTCGGTGGTGGCGCCGGTGCTGTCCCAGCCCTCCAATCCGATCCTCGGCAAGGGCAAGAAATTCAAGACCGACGCATCGGCGGCGGAAATAAAATGTGCGCGCGACCGCATGGAGAAGGAAGACCTCTCCATGATCGGCCTGCGCTTCTTCAAGGACGGCTTCGTGCCGGATGAGCGCTTCGACACCTACCGCCGCGAATTCGGCGGCCGCTTCGAGGCCATCGAGATCGATCCCAAGGACGCCCGGCCCGGCCCCGGCGGCGGGGCGCATTCCGTGCTGACCATCAACCTGGTCGACAAGCCGGGCTCGCCCACCAAGCTCGCCGAAGAGCGGGTGATCGCGTTCTTCAAGGAGCGCACGGGCGCGTGACAACACGAGCCGCTGCAGGTTTACGAAAGCCTAAGAGCGGCGGCATCGCGGTTTAATCCTTAACCTGGATTGGATAGTGTCGCATCCGGCATTGAGGGGAACGGGACAAACAATGCGCGCGCTCGGGTTGGGACTTGCGCTCATCGGCGGCTGCTTGCTGGCCGGATGCGACGGCAATCCGCATCCGCCGCCGAAGTCGAATTTCGGGACCAATCCGCGCCTGCCCGCGCCCGACGCCCAGACCATCCCCACGATGAACGTCAATTCGACGGCGCCGTGGCCGGCGGGAAAATCCCCCACCGCGCCCCAAGGCTTCACTGTCACGCGCTATGCCGCGAACCTCGCGCATCCGCGCTGGGTCTATGTGCTGCCCAATGGCGACGTGCTCGTGGCGGAGGCAGCGCCGGCGCCGGTGCCGGTGGATTCGCTCTCCCATGCCGTGCAGCACTGGGTCGACGAGAAGAACGGCTCCGCTCCGCCCAGCGCCAACCAGATCACCTTGCTGCGCGACACCGACGGCGACGGCAAGCCGGACGTGCGCACCGTGTTCCTCAAGGGATTGAACCAGCCCTTCGGCATGCTGCTGCTGAACGGCACGTTCTATGTCGCCGACACCGACGCGGTGCTGCGCTTTCCCTACACCGAGGGCGAGACGTCGATCACGGCGCCGGGCGAGAAGATCCTCGACATCCCCGTCGGCCACCACTGGACGCGCAACATCGTCGCCGGCCCCGATGGCAAGAAGCTCTATGTGAGCGTCGGCTCCGGCAGCAACATCGCCGATGACGGCATCGCCGCGGAGAAGCGCCGCGCCGACATCCTGGAGATCAACCCGGACGGCTCGGGCGAGCGCATCTACGCGTCGGGCCTGCGCAATCCCAACGGGATGGGCTGGGAGCCCGTCACGCATGTGCTGTGGGTTGCGGTGAACGAGCGCGACATGCTGGGCGATGACCTGGTGCCCGACTACATGACCGGCGTGAAGCCGGGCGCGTTCTACGGCTGGCCGTGGTCCTATTGGGGCCAGCACGTCGACGAGCGCGTGCAACCGCAGAACCCCGCCATGGTGGCCAGGGCGATCGCGCCGGATTACGCGCTGGGTGCGCACACCGCCTCCATCGGCCTCGCTTTCTACACCGCGCCGGCGTTTCCCGCGCATTACCGGGGTGGCGTCTTCATCGGCCAGCACGGTTCGTGGAATCGCGCGGGGATGACCGGATACAAGGTCGTGTTCGTACCGTTCAAGGACGGAAAGCCGGACGGCGAGCCCGAGGATTTTCTCACCGGCTTCCTCGCCGATGCCAAGACGGGGCTCGCCTATGGGCGTCCGGTGGGCGTGGCTGTGGATAAGTCCGGCGCGCTGCTGGTGGCCGACGACGTGGGCAATATCGTGTGGCGGGTCGCGGCGGGGAAGTAGATCGCGGCAATCTATATTTGCCCGATACCGGCTTTTACTTGTAACGTTGCCGCGAAATATGCGGCCGGGTCGCCGCCCTGGGGGCTTCCACATGACGATGTTCCTGCGCGCCGCGTCCGCCGCGGCACTCGCCGCATTCGCATTCGCGCCCGAGGCACATGCGCAATCGCGCGTGGTGCACAATCCGTCGGCTTTGCCCATCGCCCGCGCGCTGGTCAACACCGCGACTGCGGCGCCCAAGGCCGCGCCGCCCAAGCGCAACAAGAAGGGTGTGCTGCTCGCGGCGCCCGCACCGGCCGCCGTGACGACCACGGCCACGCCGGGCGAGAAGCTGCTCGATCTTCACGTCGTCTACACCGACAGCCAGATCTACAACCCCAACACCGGCGTGAACGACAAGGTGCACCTGCGCTCCTATGTCGGCACCGACGTCAACCCCGATGCGCCCTTCGTCGCCCCCACCATCGAGGTCAATCCCGGCGACACCGTGCGCATGACCCTGCACAACGACCTGCCGAAGGACGACCCGTCCTGCCCCAAGGTCGTCACCAACATGGATCATCCGCACTGTTTCAACACCACCAACATGCATTCGCACGGGCTGTGGATCAGCCCGGCCGGCAACAGCGACAACGTGCTGCTCGAGATTCCGCCCGGCGTGACGTTCCAGTACGAATACAACATCCCTTCCGACCATCCGGCGGGGACGTTCTGGTATCACCCGCATGAACATGGCTCGACGGCGCTTCAGGTGTCGAGCGGCATGGCCGGCGCGCTCATCATCCGCGGCAACCGCGTCCCCACCGCGAGCACGCATGGCGACATCGACACGCTGCTCAAGGGCTACACCGAGCAGGTGCTGGTGATGCAGCAGATCCAGTACGCCTGCGTCGACGATCAGGGCCGCGTGAAGGTCAAGTACAAGACCGGCCCGGACGGCCAGCCCGTCAAGGACAAGAACGGCAACTACACCGTCATCCAGTGGGTGTGCGATGCCGGCGATAAGGGCGTCATCGAATTCTACGAGGACAAGACGCCGTCGGGCCCGCCCTTGAACGGCCCCTTCGGTTTCGGTCCCGGCAACTGGGCGGCGTCGGCGCGATACACCAGCATCAACGGGCTGGTGCTGCCGACCTTCGAGGCCAGGGCGGGCGACATCGAGCGCTGGCGCATGGTCCATGCCGGCGTGCGCGACACGATCTCGGTCCAGTTCTACCGCATGAAGATGGGCGCGCCTTCGGCGGACAAGCTGCTGGCGAGCGACGAGAGCGCCTACATCCACGCCAATTGCGACGACAAGAACCCGATTCCCTATCACCTGATCGCGCAGGACGGCCTGACCATGGCGCAGGCGCAGAAGACGGTGGTGACGACGCTCCAGCCGGGCTATCGCGCCGATGCGCTGGTGGTGTTTCCGGAGGCCGGGAATTACTGCGTCGTGAACGCGCAGGTCTCCGCGGCGTCGAGCGTCAGCCAGGCGACCGTCACGCCGCGGCTGCTCGGCGTCGTCATGGCGGCCGGGCCGGAGAAAGTCGCCGACATGGACGTCTATCTCCAACAGCATCTCGTGGCCTCCGCAGCCCGCACCATGCCGGCCAGCTCCGTCAAGACGGTCATCGCCGATCTCAGGAACAACCTGATGCTCACCGATTTCACGCCGCATCCCGACATCGAGCAGGGCGACGTGACCGGCTACCAGTACCTGACGTTCTATATCGACACCTCCGATCCCAACAACACGCTGTTCGAAGTGGCTCAGGATCCTTTCGACTGGCAGCATCCCACGCAGAAGCCGTTCAATCCGCATCCTTACGACCCCAACCGCGTCGACCGGCACCTGATGCTGGGCGGGATCGACGAATGGCACATGCAGTCGCGCTTCGTCAGTCATCCCTTCCACATCCACGTCAACCCGTTCCAGATCGTGGCGATCTACGATCCCAACGGGAACGATGTGAGCGCGCCCGGCGCCGTCGATGCATTCGGAACGGCGCCCGGCAGCCCGCCGGACCCGCAATATCCCGGGCTCAAGGGCGTGTGGAAAGACACGCTTTGGATCAAGTACGGCGCGCCTCCGGGCTCGCCCTATCCGCAAGGCGTCTACACGATCATCACGCGCACTCGCTACGAACGCTATATCGGCGAGTTCGTGCTGCACTGTCACATCCTCGACCATGAGGACCAGGGCATGATGCAGAACGTGGAGATCGAGATTCCCGGTACCAGCGGCGGCGGAATGCCGATGCCGCAGAACTAGCGCAACCGCGAGCGCGCGGTCGGTTCGAGACGCAAAGTCTCGACCGGCCGCCCGATGTCGGGGGGTTCCGCGCGCGCGAACCACGCCAGCACGGTCTCGTTTTCGCGCACGGGCAGCGCCGGGAAGGTGTTCTTCGCATGCTCGCTGACGAACCACGCCAGCGGATCGAGGCGTGGCGCCAGCGTGGCCGCGAAACGCGCCGCGAAGGTCTCGTCCGATTGGCAGATATGCGCGAACAGCGGCGCGGCCGGGCGCGCCGGGCCCCGCGCCGGCAGATCGAAGCCCCGGCCCGGTTTGAGCAGCAGGACATTGTCGGAATCGATCATCGTGGCGTTCGCGGCCTCGCGATGGCGCTTCCACACCGGGCCGCCATAGAAGGCGGCGAGCGACGCGGCGCGGCTTTCCATGCCAGGGAAGCCTCGGAGCCAGACGAAGCGGTCGGGGCGGTCGCGGTCGCGGAACTGGCCGATCAGCGTGATGCCGCAGGCTTCCTGGCTCTCGACGAACTCCGCCTCGAACAGCGCGACAAGGGTGTCGCGCTGCCCGGGGCGGAGCGTGTATTGCCGAAGCTCGACGATGGCGCAGCAGGCGCTCATTTCACCCTCGTCATATCCATCACCCAGTTGGTCTCCCAGGTCTTGCCGCCGTCGGGCGAGAAGGCCTGCTCCCAATGCGCCGTGTTCGCGGTGATGCCGGACCAGGTGAAGCGCACGGTGATCGGCTTGCCGCGCAGCATGTCCGGCCCCTCGAAGATGCCCACGCCGTCCTGGAAGTTGAAATTCCCGATCACCGGAGGCTCCATGGTGTGCGGGTTGCGCGCGTCGAGCCACCAGATCGCCCAGGTCTGCGACTTCGGATCGTAGCCGCGGATGCCCGTGGCCCAGTAGCCGCCCGACGGGATGTCGATGAAATTGTCGTCGAAGGTGCCCATGCCGTTCATGGTCATCTTCATCTCGCTGGTGCCCTCGAAATCCTCCCACTCCTTGCTGCCGGCGAGTCGGGCCTTGAGGCGGTGATGGTGGACGCGCCACTTGCCCACAAGGAAATCGAAATCGTGGCTGTGATCGGCGGCTTGGGTCGTCATGGCGGTGTCTCCCGATGCGTTGGCGGATGCGAGCGGCGCGGCCGCGACGAGTGTCGCGAAAGCGGCGAATGCGAAGTTCATGGCGCGATCCTTTGTGGTTGCGGGCGACGGTGTAGCCGGATAAACATGACATCGAATGTCATGTATTGCGGATAGACTGAAATAATGTTGGCGAGCCGTCTGCTGTCGATCCTGATGCTGCTCCAGGTGCGGGGCCGGATGAGCGCGGCCGCGCTGGCGCGGGAGTTCGAGGTCTCCGTCCGCACCATCCATCGCGATATCGATGCCCTGAGCGCCGCGGGCGTGCCGGTCTATGCCGACCGCGGGCGCAGCGGCGGCTTCCAACTGATGGATGGCTACCGCACCAAGCTGACCGGCCTGACGCAGCCCGAAGCCGAGACGCTGTTTCTCGCGGGCCTGCCGGGGCCGGCCGCGGAGCTCGGCATGGCCGACATGCTCGCCACTGCGCGCCTCAAGCTGCTGGCCGCGCTGCCGGCGGGCCACCAGCCGGCGGCGGAGAAGGTCGCCGCGCGCTTTCATCTGGATGCGGCGGGCTGGTTCCGAGAGGGCGAAGGTACCGGCCTGCTGCCGGACATCGCGCGAGCCGTCTGGAACGAACGTTACCTGCGCATCCGCTACCGCAGCGAGGGACAGGTCCGGCCGCGCAGGCTGGGTCCGCTCGGCCTCGTGCTCAAGGGCGGCGTCTGGTACCTGGTCGCCGACAGCGGCCGTCAGATTCGGACCTATCGCGCCTCGGCCATCGTGGAAGCGAATGTGACGGACGAGATTTACGTCCGGCCGCGCGCGTTCGATCTCGCCGCGCATTGGACGCGCTCGTCGCGCGCCTATGAGGAAGGGCTCTACAGCGAGCGCGCGAAGGTGCGGCTGTCGCCGCGCGGCGTCAGGCTTCTCGGGCTGCTCGGTCCCCATGTCGCGCAGACTGCCGGCCTGACGGTCCAGCCGCCCGGCAAGGACGGCTGGGTCGCCTGCACGCTGCCGCTGGAGCCCGGCGCGACGGGATTGCGGGATTTGCTGCGGCTGGGCGAGGACGTGGAAGTCATCGCACCGTCGTCATTGCGCGCCGAACTCGCCAATGCGGCGAGACGCATCGCAGCACGGCATGCGTCCAAGGAGGGCGGATAAAGTTTCGTCCTGCGCCTTATCGAGGCGCGGCCGCGACGCCGTTGTCGTGATTCAGCTTGCCCTTGACGAGGATCAATTCGGAAACGACCGCGTGCCGCACCATGGCCGCGATGTCGTAGCCCTGCCGCGGAGCCGGCGCCTGCGGCATGAGGAACGCCACGACGGAAAACCAGAATATGCCGCGCAGTATGGTCATCGCTTTCTCGTACGGTGAAGCTTTCTCAGCATCGCCACGGTGCGCCGCCGCCGTGCGGTTTTCCAGTTCGGAGATGCCCCTACGTGGGTACGCGTACCAAGCGTGAATGGGGCGTTAATCCGCGGCGAAGAGCGCGACAGCCCGCGTTGACCGAAATCAAACCACGCTGCGAATTGCACTCTATCTTGCCACATCCGGTTAAGAGGCCGTCAATAGCTGAGGCCCAGAGTCTCCGGTGGAAAGTCCGCGTCACTCTCAAGGCAGAAGCCTGAGGCTTCGATGTCCGCTATCGGCCACCCGCCCGTCCCCACGCTGGAGCGCGTCCGCATTGCGCTTCCGGAAAACGGTGCGACCATCGGCTGGCTGCACGAGCAACTCGAGACCGAGGCCGCGTACCTTCTCCTTTTCATCCTGGCGCTGCTGGGCATCCTGCCCGGCCTGTGCATCCCGGCGGGCGTCGTGCTCTGCCTTCTGGCCGGCGAGATGATGCTGCTGGGCGCAGGCCACGCGCTTCCCTCTGCCATCGCGTCACGCCACATCGGGCCGGGCATGGCGCGGAGCGTCCTGGATCGCGCCATCGCGGTGCTGCGCTTCTGCGAGACCCGCATGCCGCTGGCGGGACACGGATTGCCGGCCGCGGCGCGGTTCTCCTCGGCGCTGCTGATCTTCGTGCTGGGCGCGGCGATGCTGCTGCCGGTACCCCTTACCAACATCTTGCCCGCTCTGATCGCCGCCGGCCTCGCGCTGGCGCTGATCGAGGATAGCCTGGTGCTCTGCCTGATCGCGTCCGGCGCCGCACTGGGCCTGTTCGGCCTGATGGGCTGCGCCGTGGTCCTGCTGGTTTGACAGATAAGGGATTCGCCAGTCAGCGCGCGGCTTCGCCGGCGGCGTAGGGGCGGATGCTTTCGGCGACGGAGTCCGCGACGTGTTCCTTGGTGATCACGCCGATCACGCCGGCCTTGCGCGGCACGCGCCCGCCCGCGGCGACGACGGCCATGGTCGCCTTGCGCCGCCACATCCGCCCGATCACGTTGAACATGATGTCTTCCTCGCGGGCGATGGTGAAATCCGTCGTCGCCACGTCGCCCAGCGTGATGCCGGCGAAGGCTTCCTCCTGGCCGCGGCGCAGCGCGGTGTTGACCCGCAGCACGCCGGTGATCGTCTCGCCACGCGTCACCACGACGTGGCGCAGGCGGCCCAGATGCTCGGGGATCTTGAGAAACGCGTCGAACGGCGTCTCCTCGGGCAGGACGAGGATGTCCTTGTCCATGATCTCGCCGGCGCGCCGCACGAGGAACATGTTGGCGTGC
Source organism: Rhizomicrobium sp. (assembly GCA_050728855.1). Classification (GTDB taxonomy): domain Bacteria; phylum Pseudomonadota; class Alphaproteobacteria; order Micropepsales; family Micropepsaceae; genus Rhizomicrobium. Next base: position 109,049 of record JBOHKI010000002.1, read on the forward strand.
AGCGCCTTGGGGATGAAATGCCCGCGGCCGACCAGCTTGATGGTGTAGATGTTCTCCGCCGACAGCATGCGGCGGCAGCCGATGGCGATGGCCACCGCGATGATCATCGGCATGACGATGCCGTAGTCCAAGGTCATCTCGAAGATCATGGTCACGGCCGTCATCGCCGCGCCGGTGCCGCCGCCGACCATGGCCGCCATGCCGACCATGGCGAAAGCCGGGATGCTGATGTCGCCGGCCGGAAAGAAGGGCTGCATCAGCGCGCCGAACGCGCCGCCCAGCGTCGCGCCCATGTAAAGCGACGGCGAGAAGATGCCGCCCGACGACCCCGACCCCAGGCTCAGCGACGTGGCGGTGAGCTTGGAAGCGAACAGCAGCGCCAGCAGCGGCGCCGACGCCAGCCCGCCCAGCAGCACGTTCTGGATCGTGGCGTAGCCGACGCCGTCGATCTGGTAATGGCCGGAGTAGAGCAGGAACGCGTACATCATCGTGCCGACCATCGCCATGCCGATGGCGTGACGGAGATAGGCGTTGCCGATCTTCTCGAACTTGTCCTCGGCATAGTGCAGGCCGCGGATGAAGCCGGTGGCGCCGAGGCCGGCGATAAGACCCAGCGCCGCATAGAGCACGAGCACATAGGCGGCGGAGGGATGGTCGGGCACCGAGCCTACCGGCGGCACGTTGAACGCCGGGCGCGGCCCGAAGAATATCCGCCCGATGAAAGTGGCCATGCCGGTGGCGAGCGCGACGGGCAGGAAGGTGCGGGTGCTGAACTCCGGCATCATCAGCTCGATGGCGAAGATCACGCCGCCGATGGGCGTGTTGAACGTGGCCGCGATGCCCGCGCCGGCGCCAGCGGCAACCAGCGTGATGCGCTGCCAGGCCTCAAGGCGGCCGATCTGGCCGATGCTGGAACCGAGCGAGGCGCCGATCTGGATGATCGGTCCTTCGCGGCCCACCGCCGAGCCGCTGCCGATGGCCAGCGCCGACGCCAGCGACTTCACCGCCGCCACGACGGGCCGGATGCGGCCTTCCTTGTAGTAGATCGCATCCATCACCTCCGGCACGCCGTGACCGCGCGCTTCGGGCGCGAAGGTGCGCACCAGATACACGACGCCCAGGCCGCCGATGACGGGAACCAGGATGATGAGGATCCCCCACGGCGAAGCCGGGGTGTAGACGTTCGCGTCGTAGACCGCCGACAGCTTGCCGAAGAACAGGAGATTGTGGACCAGCGAGATGAGCACGCGGAACAGCGCCGCGCCCAATCCCGTGACAATGCCGAGCACCACCGCGATCAGCGAGAAGACGAAAAGATTGACGGAACGTTCGGGGGATTCGGATTCGCTCATTCTCGGCCGGAATATGGATCGCAGGACGAGCGCTGCGCTGCAGGGTGTGCGCTCCGGCAGGCTGCGTCGCTCGCGGCAAGGCCTTGAACCAATCCGCCGCGGCAGGCAAGAGCTTTCCGCGCACGGCGAAAAATTGCGCGCTTCCGCCGCAACGAATGCGCAGCATCAGGACCGGTTCCGGCCGGAATCGCGCAACCGGTACAACCGGCTGGGGCGCAAAGCGTTTCCCGGCTGAACCGCCGGCCCGCGGATTCCCGGGGGATTACCGCGTGAAATGAAACGAGGCGCGGAAATGCGCGGTGGCGTCGTCGGCCGCCGGTAGGCAACGTGCGCATCGTCGTATTCTTCCCAAACCGATTGCGGCAGTGCCGTGGCGCGCCCCGGCGCCCAGCGTGGCCGCGACTGCCGGCGGCTTCATTGCCGGGCGGAAACACGCTAGAGGGTGGCGCCTCTGCCGGCCGGCCGCCGGCGCAACGCGACCGCCTTCGATCCGATGACCGCCCAGGACCACAGATTCTGCACGGCCCCGATGATGGATTGGACGGACCGGCATTGCCGCGTCCTGCATCGCGGGCTCACGCGCCGGGCGCTGCTCTATACCGAGATGGTGACCGCGGAGGCCGTGATCCGGGGCGACCGGGAGCGGCTGATCGGGTTCGATGCGGCCGAACACCCCGTGGCGCTGCAGCTGGGCGGCTCGGAACCGGCGAGGCTGGCGGAAGCTGCGCGGATCGGGGCGGATTTCGGCTATGACGAGATCAACCTCAACGTCGGCTGTCCGTCCGACCGGGTGCAGTCGGGCCGCTTCGGCGCCTGCCTGATGCGCGAGCCCGGTGTGGTGGCGGATTGCGTGTCGGCAATGCGCGCGCGCGTTTCCGTTCCGGTGACGGTGAAGTGCCGGCTCGGCGTCGACGACCAGGATCCCGAGCAGTCGCTGCGCGCGACGATCGCCATGTGCGCGGCGGCCGGCGCCCGTGTGTTCATCGTGCATGCGCGCAAGGCCTGGCTCGCGGGATTGTCGCCGAAGGAGAACCGTGACGTGCCGCCGCTGGACTACGCGCTCGTCTATCGCGTGAAGCGGGAAAATCCGGGGCTCACCATCGTGGTCAATGGCGGCATCGACACGCTTGACGAGGCCGAGGCGCATCTGGTGCATGCCGACGGCGTGATGCTGGGCCGCGCCGCCTATCAGTCGCCGGCGATGCTGGCCGAGGTCGACGCGCGGTTTTTCGACGGCGAACCGGTGACGGTCGAGGACGCGGTGCGCGTCTATCGCGACTACGTTGCCCGCAAGCTCGGGGACGGTGTGCCGCTCCACGCGATGACGCGGCACATGCTGGGCCTGTTCAGCGGCCGGCCGGGCGCGCGCCTGTTCCGGCGTCATCTGAGCGAGCACGCCACGCGGCCGGGCGCGGACATCGCCGTGCTGGATGCGGCGCTGGCACGGCTTGGCGCCGGCGCGGACCGCGTGGCGGCATGATCGGCGGGCTGGCTTCCGGAGAACTCGGCACGCTGGCCCTCGGGCTGGTGATCGCGGGCGTGTTCGGCGGGCTGGTCGCGGGCCTTCTCGGCGTCGGCGGCGGCATCGTGATCGTGCCGATCCTCTATCATGTGCTGGCGCTCATGGGCGTGGACGAGAGCATCCGCATGCATCTGGCGGTGGGCACGTCGCTCGCCACCATCATTCCCACCTCGTTTTCCTCGGTGATGGCGCACAACCGCAAAGGGGCCGTCGATTGGGATCTGCTGCGCCGCTGGCTGGCGCCGATGGTAATCGGCGTCGTCATCGGCAGCGCGCTGGCGGGACTCGCGAGCGGGCGCGCGCTCTCCATCGTATTCGTCTGCGTTGCGGTGCCTGTGGCGCTGCATCTGGCGTTCGGCGGCGAGAACCGGCGGCTCGCCGATCGCCTGCCCGGCGGCGTGGGTGGCCTCGCGCTGCCGGCCTTCATCGGCGGCATCTCGACGATGATGGGAATCGGCGGCGGAACCGTGGGCGTGCCGGCGATGACGTTGTGCGGCATGCCGATCCACCGCGCCGTGGGAACGGCATCGGCCTTCGGTGTGATCATCTCCATCCCCGGCACGCTGGGTGCGGTGATCGGCGGCTGGCACGCGCAGGGACTGCCGCCCTACTCGTTCGGCTATGTGAATCTTCTTGGCCTCGCGCTGATCGCGCCGGCGTCCTACTTCATGGCGCCGGTGGGCGCGCATTTCGCCCATGAGATGGATCGCTCGCGCCTGCGCATCGTGTTCGCCGGATTCATCGCGCTAACGGCGGGGCGCATGATCTGGGACGCGCTGTCCTAGTCGCTCTCGCCGGGCGCCTGGAATCCCGCGCCCTCATGGCTGCCGTCGCAGAACGGCTTGTTCTTCGAATGGCCGCAACGGCACAGCCACGTCTCGGTCGTGCGCGTGACGGTGTGACCGCTCGCGGTGCAGACCTCGAGACTGCCTTCGACACGGAAAGGGCCGTTCAATGTCGGCACCACTTTCAGCGGACCGTCGCGCCTGGCGAGCGTGGCGGCATCGGTCGCCTCGGGCTCGCCCGTGGCCCGGAAGCCGGATTTCAGGTGCATGCCGTCGCAATAGGGCTTGTTGAACGATTTCCCGCAGCGGCAAAGCGTGGCGCGGCGGCTGGACGTATCGCCGGCGACGTCGAGCTCGGCATGGAAGGCCAGCGGCCCGTTCTCCCAGACGCGCACCGTGTTGACGGTGGGTGCGCCTTCCTGCGGCGTGTCGCCTTCGCCGCGGAAGCGCAGCGAGCCCGACGGGCACTTCGCCACCACCGCGATCACCGCCTCATGCGACGCCGCATCCGGCTTGATCCACGGCCCGTCCACATTGGGCAGGAACACCTGGTTGAGGTTGAGCACGCAATAGCGCGAATGGATGCAGCGCTTGCCCTCGCTCACGACGGTGACATGAGCGCCTTTGTATTCGTCGATCTTGGACATGGCGTGCTCCTGCAATTTTCCCGGAGCTTAGCGGCATTTCGCTCCGCGGTTCACACTCTCCTTGAGGGAGAGCCGGATTGCATCAAATCTTCTGGTCGTACTCGCCGACCTCGGGGTGTTTCTTCAGCCGCGCGTCGATGTCGGCGAACATGGCGCGCATCCTGGCTTCCGACACCGGGCTTTCGACGACGACGACCAGCGAGGGTTTGTTCGAGGAGGCGCGGACGAGGCCCCAGGTTCCGTCTTCCAGCGTGACGCGCACGCCATTAACGGTGACGAGCTTGACGATCTTCTGGCCCATCACCGTCTCGCCGCGCGCCTTCAATCCTTCGTATTCCTGCGTGATGGCGTCGACGACGGCGTATTTCTTGTCATCCGGACAGTAGGGCGCCATGGTGGGCGAGCCCCAGGTCTTGGGCAATTCGCCAACCAGTTGCGACATTTTCTTCGTGCCGGCCCGGTCCAGCATTTCCAGGATCGCGATGCCGGCGACGATGCCGTCGTCATAGCCGCGGCCGATGGGCGGATTGAAGAAATAGTGACCGCTCTTCTCGAAGCCGGCGAGCGCGCCCAGCTCGTGGGTGCGGCGCTTCATATAGGAATGGCCGGTCTTCCAGTAATCCGTCGTGGCGCCATTGGCCTTCAGCACCGGATCGATCTCGAAGATGCCCGTGGATTTCACGTCGGCGACGAACGTCGCGCCCTTGTTGCGCGTCGAGAGGTCGCGCGCGATCAGCACGCCCACCTTGTCGGCGAAGATCTCCTCGCCCGTGTCGTCGACCACGCCGCAGCGATCGCAATCGCCATCGAAGCCCAGCGCCACTTCCGCGCCGCTCTTCTTCAGCACGTCCGCCATCGCATGGAGCATGTGCATGTCTTCGGTGTTGGGATTGTATTTCGGGAACGTGTAGTCGAGCGTGGCATCCATCGGGATCACGTCGGCGCCGATGCGCGTCAGCGCCTCAGGCGCGAACGCGCCCGCCGTGCCGTTGCCGCAGGCCGCCACCACCCTGATCGGCCGCGACAGCTTGTGGCCCTGCGTCACGCCCTCGAGATAGCGCTCGCGGAAATTGTCGATGCGGGTGTAGCTGCCGCCGGGGCGCGGCTTGCCTTCGTGGCCAAGCACGATGGCCTTCAGGCGCGTGATCTCGTCGGGCCCGAAGGTGAGCGGCTTGACCGCGCCCATCTTCACGCCCGTCCAGCCGTTCTCATTGTGGCTGGCAGTGACCATGGCGACGGCCGGACAGTCGAGCGCGAACTGCGCGAAATAGCACATCGGCGTGGTGGCGAGCCCCACATCCACCACCTCGCAGCCGGCGGTCATCAGCCCCAGCATGAGGGCCTGCTTGATGGACAGCGAATAGGAGCGGTAGTCGTGCCCCGTCGCCACGCGCGGCTTGATGCCCAGCTCGCAGAAGTAGGTGCCGAGACCGAGGCCCAGCGCCTGCACGCCCAAGAGGTTCAGTTCCTTGCCGAACAGCCAGCGCGCGTCGTATTCGCGGAACCCGTTGGGGGTGATGAGAGGGAGGGTTTCGTATTCATAGGTGTTGGGGACGGGACCCTGCGTCATGCGGAAGACAACCTCAGTGGCGCACGAAGTGGAAACTGCGCGTGTAGCGTTTCACGTCAGCCACGAGGACGGGCGCGGCTTTCGGCGGCAGCACATACATCACCTGATACAACTTGCCATGGACGAAGAATATCCGGTCGTCGATGGTGTTGCCGGAGGCATCGTTCAGAATCACCTCCTGGCCGGACTGTCCGTCGAGCCGGGTCGCGGTCTGCTGCACCAGCTTGGCGGATTTTTGCGCGCCGTCGACCGCGCCGGCGATGACCTTGTCGTGGTCGGCGTCCGGATAGCGCGTCAGGTCGGAAATGATCACCAGCATCGCGTTGTCGCCGCGGTCGATGACATATTCCATCATGCCGACGGGCGTGCCGTCGGTGTTGGTCACCGAATCGGTCTGCGTCTTGGGCGCGCTAGGCATCGACACCCGAAAGACCCCGTCGGGATCGTTGAACGTCGTCCAGGGTGACGCGGCCGAAGCGGCGCCGGCGAGGAGAAGGAGCGGCAAGGCCGCGCAGAGCAGGCGCATGGAATCTCCGGATTTGGGCGGGCGATCTTAGCCTTCGCCGCAGCTTGCGCCAGCCATTGGCCTGCATATTTAACGGACTCAATATGTGTGTTATAATATCATACATCAGATTGGCGTGAAATATGGTTTCCCGAGACGACAAAAGGCTCTTGCGACGGTCGGCAGCGGCCAGGCTGGCGGATGCGCTGGCCCTGCCCGCCTTCGAGCCCGGCTGGGTGTGGCTCGCGGGCGCGGGTCCCGGCGATCCCGGATTGATCACCGCGCTGGGCCTGCACGCCATCGCCGCGGCCGACGTCATCCTCTACGACGCGTTGGTCAACGAGACGCTGCTGGAATTCGCGCGGCCCGCGGCGGAGATCGTCTATGCCGGCAAGCGCCGCGGCGTGAAGTCGGCGAAGCAGGCGGACATCTCGCGCACGCTCGTCTCGCTCGCCCGCAAATCCCGGCGCGTGCTGCGGCTGAAGGGCGGCGATCCGTTCGTGTTCGGGCGCGGCGCGGAGGAGGCGCTGACGCTGGCCCGCGCGTCCGTTCCCTTCCGCATCGTGCCGGGCATCACCGCCGGCATCGGCGGCCTCGCCTATGCCGGCATTCCCGCCACCCATCGCGACACCAATCACGCCGTCACGTTCGTGACGGGACACGGCGCGGACGGACGATTGCCGGTCCTCGACTGGAACGCGATATCGCGGGGCTCGCCGACGATCGTGCTCTACATGGCGCTGGCGCATGCCGATGCGATCGCGGCCAAGCTGATCGCCGCCGGGCGCGCGCCGGGCGAGCCGGCCGCGATCGTCAGCGACGCGACATCGGGCAAACAGACTACGCGCATCACCACGCTGGGCGAACTCGGCGCGCACGCGAAGGAAAGCGGCGCCCCCGCGATCCTCATCGTCGGCGAGAACGTGAAACTGGCGCGGGGCCTCGACTGGCTGGGCGCCATGTCCGGCCGCACCCTCGATCCCGACCCACTGAAACGCCACAGGCTGAAGGACGCGATCTAGGCGAGACTTCCGCAGAAGCGCTGGATGCGGCGGCAGGCTTCTTCCAGGGCTTCCGTGGAGGTCGCGTAGGAGATGCGGAAGAACGGCGACAGGCCGAACGCCTCGCCATGCACCACGGCCACGCCTTCGGCGGCGAGAAGCTCGGCGGCGAAATCGCCGTCCGAGGCGATGATCCTGCCGCTGGGCGCCGTCCTGCCGATCAATTTGCGGATGCCGGGATAGACGTAGAACGCGCCCTCGGGCTTGGGGCATTCGATGCCGCGCGCCTGGTTCAGCATCGACACCACAAGGTCGCGGCGCGCCTCGAAGATCTTCTGGAATTTCGGGATGAAGTCCTGCGGCCCGGTCAGCGCCTCGACGCTCGCCCATTGCGACACCGACGATGCGCTCGACACCGATTGCGACTGGAGCTTGGCCATCGCCTTGATCAAGGGTTCCGGCCCCGCGCAATAGCCGATGCGCCAGCCGGTCATGGCGTAGGCCTTGGACACGCCGTTCATCGTCAGGGTGCGCTCGTAGAGGCGCGGCTCGACGGCGGCGATGGTCTCGAACCTGAAGCCGTCATAAACCAGATGCTCGTACATGTCGTCGGTCAGCACCCAGACGTGCGGGTGCCTGAGCAGCACATCGGCAAGCGCCTTCAACTCCGCGCGGCTGTAACAGGCGCCGGACGGGTTGGAGGGCTGGTTGAGGATCAGCCATTTGGTGCGCGGCGTGATCGCGCGGTCGAGCGCCGCGGGCTTGAGCTTGAAGCCGTCTTCCAGATGCGTTTTCGCGACGACCGGCTTGGCGCCCGCGAGCAGCACGATGTCGGGGTAGCTGACCCAATAGGGCGCCGCCATCACCACCTCGTCGCCCGGATTGAGCGCTGCGGTCAGCGCGGCATAGACGACCATCTTGCCGCCGGGCGCCACGAAGGTCTGTGCCGGGGTGTAGTCGAGCGCGTTCTCGCGCTTGAATTTCAGCGCGACCGCCCGGCGCAGCTCGGGGATGCCTTCGACATCGGTATATTTCGTCTTGCCCTGGCGGATGGCGTCGATCGCCGCCTGCTTGATGTTTTCCGGGGTGTCGTGATCGGGCTCGCCGGCGGCCAGTCCGATGACATCGCGGCCTTGCGCCTTCAGATCGCGCGCCAGCTGGGACATCGCGATGGTGGGCGAAGGCTGAATGCGGTTGAGCGATTCTGCCAGGAAGCCTTCGGGAAGCGGGGACGGAGACACGTGACTCGGGCCTTTCCGGTTGAGATCAGTTCCTATCAACCGCGGCGCTGGCCGGGCAAGAGCCGGCGATGTCACGCCGGGCATGGGCGCGATATGATGGCGCGGGATTCGGATCGATTCTCATGCGCCAGATCGCTGCCCTGTTCTTCGTTGTTCTGTGCCTTGCCGCCTGCTCGCGGCACAGCCAGCCGCCGGCCGGACGCTGGGAGGGCGCCTATGAGAGCGGCGACACGATGATCGCGGCCCGCCTCGAGATCGATGCCAAGGGCAACATCTTCGTCAGCGCGCCCGATGCGGAGAACATCTCCGGCGGCGAGGATGCGCGCGCCGCCATCCGTGCAAGGCTGGCGCAGGGGCTGGCCGCGGGCTGGGGCGATGTCCAGCCCAAGAATTTCGAGTTCGATGGCAGCACGTTCCGCAAGCCGGGCGGCGTCGCGCCACAGATCGAATGGAACGCCCAGGCCAACACCATGACCCTGATCGTCTATCTCGGCATGCGCGACGGCATTCGCGTGCCGCTCCGCCCGGTCAAGACTTTCAGCGACGATCCCTGGAGCGGCTAGAACTTGGCGAAGCCGAAATAGGCCGCGCCCACCAGGAACAGGAAGGAGACGCCGTGATTCCATTTCAGCGGCTCCTTCAGATAGAGCACCGAGAATCCGGCGAACACGGTCAGCGTGATCACCTCCTGGATCGTCTTGAGCTGCGCCGCCGAATAGACGGTGTGGCCGATGCGGTTGGCGGGAACGGCAAAGCAGTATTCGAAGAATGCGATGCCCCAGCAGACCGGAATCACGACCCACAGCGCCACGCCCGGATAGCGGAGCTGGCCATACCAGGCGAAAGTCATGAACACATTGGAGACGCACAGTAGCAGGATGGGCGCGATGGCGGGCCACGTCATGGCGGATATCCTCACGGCGAAGTGAAAGCGGGCAAAAGCGGGCGATTTGTGGAGCAATTGCGCCGAAGCCGCAAATGGCCGACGCGCCTTGCTTTTCGGGCTCGCCGGCCAGAATCCCCGGCTTCGCCGGCAACGCGCTCGTGATCGCCCCAAGATGGACGGGCCATCGCCGCGGTGCGAGACTGTCTACCGACGGTGAAACGGGAGCGTGGCATGAGAATTCGAGCACTTCTTTTGACGGCGGCGGCGGCGATGATGCTGGGGTCGCAAGCGCAGGCGGCGATCACCGTATTGGGCGCATCGCTGGCGCACAATTGCTACCAGGCGGCGGAGTTCGGCGGCGATCCGAAAACCGGGATCGCGACCTGCAACTACGCGCTGGACGGCGCGATGCCCACCAGCGATCGCGCCGCGACCTACATCAACCGCGGCATCCTCAAATCGCGCAACAGCGATCCGGACGGCGCGCTCGACGACTACAATCACGGCCTGTCGCTCAACGCTTCGCTCGGCGAAGGCTATGTCGATCGCGGCGCCACGATGATCGTGCTCAAGCGCTACCAGGACGCGCTGAACGACATCGACAAGGGCATCAGCATGGGTTCGAAGAAACCCGAGATCGCCTATTATGACCGCGCCATCGTCGACGAGGCGCTGGGCGATATTCGCGGCGCCTATCTCGACTACCGCAAGGCGGTGGAGATTTCGCCGGGCTTCACACTGGCGAGCGAGCAGCTGACTCGCTTCCGCGTTATCAAGAAGCCCGCCAACGGAACCTGATTGCGGTAGAAAACGCCGGACCGGTTAACGACGGGCGCGCTGCGAAAGCGGCGCGCCCGCGTCGTTTGTGCATGTATTTCAGGTAATTATCTCGCGGCGCGAAAGAATTTGGTCGCGAAGAGCGGTCGCGCCGGGCAAGCGGCGACATTTCGATACAACTTCCCGATAGGCTCGCCTTTTTGCAGCGGTTATTGCTTCCCATTCTAGCGTTGAGGGCACCCGCAATCGGGATCGGGAAGACAATGACGCTGAATGCAACAACCACCACGAGAACCCGCCCGCTCTTCTATGAGGGCGAACGCCCCGCAACGCGATCCTCCGGCGCGGAGGGCTTGCGCAAGGCGCGCGACCGCGCGCTCGCCATCTTCCACCGCCGGCCCAAGCTCTATGGCGCGTTGGCGCTGCTGCTCCTCGCGATCACCGGATATGCCATCTATTCGGCGGCGACGAATGCCGGGCCCGGCTACGTCACGGCCACCGTCACGCGCGGCGACATCGAGGACACCGTCACCGCGCTGGGCAATCTCCAGCCCAAGGATTACGTCGACGTGGGCGCACAGGCCACCGGGCAGCTCAAGAACCTCTATGTGAACATCGGCGATACGGTGAAGCAGGGCCAGTTGCTGGCCGTGATCGACCCGCAAGTCGCCAGCGCCAAGGTCGAGCAGGACCAAGGCAACCTCGCCAACCTGAAATCGCAGCTCGCCGACAAACTGGCGCAGGCCGGGCTGGGCAGCGCCAACTACTTGCGCCAGCAGCGGCTGATGGCCGCCGGCGCCACCGATCAGGCCGACTATGACAGCGCCGCCCAGGCCGCCAAGTCCGCGCGCGCCGAGGCCGACGCGCTGAAGGGCCAGATCGCGGCGGCGCAGTCCCAGCTCAACGGCGACCAGGTCACGCTCGGCTACACCAAGATCTACGCGCCGATGTCCGGCACGGTCGTGTCGGAAGCGATCAAGCAGGGGCAGACGATCAACTCCGTGCAGCAGGCGCCCACGCTGCTGCGCATCGCCGACCTGTCGCTCATGGAAGTGTGGACGCAGGTTTCCGAGGCCGACGTGCCCAAGCTGAAGCTCGGCATGACGGCCTATTTCACGACGCTCGGCCAGCCCGACAAGCGCTGGTACGGCAAGCTCGTACAGATTCAGCCGACGCCGACCGTGACCAACAACGTCGTGCTCTACACGGCGATATTCGACGTCGACAATCCCGACAACCAGCTGATGACGCAGATGACGGCACAAGTGTTCTTCGTGACGGCATCCGCGCACAACGTTGTGACCGTGCCCGTATCGGCGCTCCATCAAGGGCGCGGTCACACGGGCGGTCGAAGCGGATCCCGGACCCCGAACCAGGATCATGCTTCGGCCGCCCAACCCAATTCCCGGGGCGCTGGCAGCCGCTTCGGCCTGACGCCGGAACAGCGCACCCAGATGCACGCAGCGATGCGCGAGCCCGGCGCCAAGCGCGCCTTCGTGCAGGTGATGAAGGCCGACGGCACCATCGAGCCCAGGCCAGTCGTCACCGGCGTCAGCAACCGGGTGAACACGCAGATCCTGTGGGGCCTGAGCGAGGGCGAGAAGGTCGTCGTCGGCCTCAAGCAGTCCGATGCCGCTTCGGGCGAGCATTCGGGCAGCCGGAACGGGGCGGGCGGTCACGCGCGAGTCGGCGGCATCCCATGAACACCCAGCCGGAACGCTTCACGGCGGCGGCTGAGGCCGAACCGCTCATAGACCTGCGCGACGTCCGCAAGACATTCGTCACCGGCGGCGGCGAGGTTGAGGTCCAGGCGCTGCGCGGCGTGAGCCTGAACATCTTCGCCGGAGAGTTCGTCGCCATCATGGGCCAGTCGGGCTCCGGCAAGACGACGCTGATGAACCTCCTGGGCTGCCTCGACAAGCCGACATCGGGGACCTACCGCTTCGCGGGCGAGGATGTGTCCGCGCTCGATTCGGATTCGCTGGCCTGGCTTCGGCGCGAGGGCTTCGGCTTCGTGTTCCAGAGCTACAACCTGATCGGCACCGCGACCGCGGCGGAGAACGTCGAGATCCCCGCGATCTATGCCGGCCTCACGCCCACCGAGCGCCGGGCCCGCGCCACGGACTTGCTGACGCAGCTGGGGCTCGAGGACCGGCTCAGCCACCGGCCCAACCAGCTTTCCGGCGGACAGCAGCAGCGCGTCTCCATCGCGCGTGCGCTGATGAACGGCGGCAACGTCATCCTCGCCGACGAGCCGACCGGCGCGCTCGATTCCAAGAGCGGCGAGGACGTGATGGCGCTGCTCGCCGATCTCGCGCGCCAGGGCCACACCGTCATCCTCATCACCCACGACCGCAACGTCGCGGCCCACGCCAAGCGCATCATCGAGATCATGGACGGATTGATCGTGGCGGATTCCGGCGCCGATCCATCGCGCGCCAGCCTGATCGCGCCACCCGTGCTCGACAAGTCGCAGGAGCCGGGCGTGCTGTCGCTGTCCGGCCTGGGCGAGGCGACGAGCATGGCGATGCGCGCACTCAGAGCCAACATCTTCCGCACCGTGCTGACGCTTCTGGGCATCGTCATCGGCGTGGGCTCGGTGGTCACCATGATGGCCATCGGCGAGGGCGCCAAGCAGGCCGTGGTGCAACAGATCGGCTCGATGGGCACGAATCTCCTGGTGGTGCGCCCGGGCGGCCACAACATGCGCGGCTATAACGGCCCCGTCGCCACGCTCACCAGTGACGATGCGGACGCGATCGCCAAGCTGCCAGGCATCGCCAGCGCCGTGCCGGAAAGCTCCGGCGGCGCCACCGTGCGGCTGGGCGACGTCGACTATCAGACCCAGGTCGACGCGACGACGCCGGCGTTCTCCGACGTGCGCAACTGGCCAGTGTCCAGCGGCATCTTCTTCAGCGATCAAGACGAGACCAGCTATGCGACCGTCGCGGTGCTGGGCCAGACCGTCGTCGACAACCTGATGCCGGATGGCGGAAGCCCGATCGGCCGCTATGTGCTGATCAACAACGTGCCGTTCGAGGTCATCGGGGTGATGACGCGCAAGGGCGCGGGCACCTTCGGCAACGACCAGGACGACGTGGTCTTCATTCCGCTCTCCACCGGCACCTTGCGCATCTTCGGGCAACACTATGTGCGCTCCGTCACCATCTCGGTCGCCGACGTTTCACAGATGGATGCCGTTCAAGATCGCGTGACCAGCGTGCTCACCGCGCGCCACAACAACACGGAGGATTTCTTCGTCCGCAACATGGCGGAAATCCTGGCGACGGTTTCCAGCGCCCAGAACACCCTGACGATCCTGCTGGGATCGGTGGCTGCTATTTCGCTCCTCGTGGGCGGCATAGGCGTCATGAACATCATGCTGGTCAGCGTCACGGAGCGGACCCGCGAGATCGGCATCCGCATGGCCACCGGCGCGCGGATGCGCGATATCCTCCAGCAATTCCTGACCGAGGCGACCGTGGTGTCCGCGCTGGGCGGCGTCGTCGGTGTCCTGGTCGGGGCGGGAACCGCCCTGCTGGTGTCGGCGTTCGGCACCCCGATCGCCTTCACCCTTGCGCCCGTCGCAATTGCGTTTACATGTGCTGTTGCGACGGGGCTGGTGTTCGGCTTCGCGCCCGCCCTCAAGGCGGCGCGACTCGATCCGGTGGTCGCACTGGCTAGCGAGTAACCCCATGAAATTCCTGCTTCAGTCCGCGTCCCTCACCGTGCTGACCCTTGTGCTGGCGGGCTGCGTCACGCCCATTCCCCAGGCGATCGATTCCAAGAACCTACCCTCCAATTTCACCGGCCCCGTCGTGGCCGGCGCCAATGTCTGGCCCAAGCCCGACTGGTGGACGGAATTCGGCAGCGACGAGATGAGCGCCATGATCGTCCAGGCCCAGGCCGACAATCTCGACCTCGCCGCGGCCGCCGCCCGGGTCGAACAGGCCGAGGCCAACACCGACATCGCCCGCGCTCCGCTTTTCCCCACGATCGAAGGTACCGCGTCCGCCAACCGGGCGCGCAGCAGCGGCTCGACGCTGGGCGTGCCGGGAAGCTTCACCGGCAACCAGTTCAACGTCGGCGCGCAGGCGAGCTACGAAGTCGACATCTTCGGCAAGAACTGGAACCGGCTGAGCGCCGCGGACGAATCCCTGAAGTCATCGCAATACGCCCAGCAGGTCGTGGCCCTCAGCACGACGGCCGGCGTCGCCCAGACCTATCTCGACGTGCTGGCGCTGCGCGAACGCATCGCCATCGCCCAGCAGAACATCACCGCCGCCAACCGCATCCTGACCATCACCAAGGCCAAAGTCGACAATGGCGTGTCCTCGCGCCTCGACCTCGCCCAGCAGGAGGCCCAGCTCGCCGGCCAGGAAGCCCAAATTCCGGCGTTGCAGCAGCAGGAGCGCCAGGCGCTGTTCTCGCTCGCCATCCTGCTCGGCCGCATGCCGGAAGGTTTCGACGTGAAGGCGCAGACACTGGACGGAATCAAGTCGCCGGTCGTGGCGCCGGGCCTGCCGTCGCAGCTGATCCTGCGCCGTCCGGACGTGGCCGAGGCCGAGGCCGCGCTTGCTGCCGCGCATGGCAATGTCGATGCCGCGCGCGCCAACTTCTTCCCCTCGATCGGTTTGTCGGGCTCCGGCGGCTACGCCAGCAACATGATCAAGAACCTGATCAATCCGAGCAATCTGGCCTGGGATATCGGCGCCTCACTGCTGCAGACGATCTTCGACGGCGGGTTGAAAAGCGGCCAGCTCAGCCTCTCCGAAGGGCAGGAAAAAGAGCTGGTCGCCGATTACCGCAAGGCCGTGATCAGCTCGTTCTCCGACGTGGAGACTTCGCTCAACCAGGTCGCCAACCTCGCCAAGCAGGAAGACTATCTGACCCAGGAAGTCAGCGCGGCATCGGAAGCGTTCCGCATCTCCGAAATCCAGTATCGCGAAGGCGTCGCCGACCTGCTGGCCGTGCTCCAGGCGCAGCAGACGCTGTTCACCGCGCAGGACCTGCTCATCCAGACCAAGCTTGCCCGCGTCCAGGCCGATGTCGGCCTCTACAAGGCGCTGGGCGGCGGCTGGTCGGAAGCCGATGCCGATGCGACGCAGACGATCCCGGCGCAGACCACGGCGGTGCCGGCGTCCGCGCCCGCGCCGGACGTGGAGTCCAAGCCCGAACAGCCCGTGCCGCAGACGCCGGGCCCGAGCGATCTCCAGCAGGGCGACGTCCCCGCCAACCCGTCGCCCACGCCGAAGCACGAGTAGCGTTCAGGCTCCCAGCATTTCAGGCGACGCCGCGGCATAGGCGGACGCGCCTTCCTTGATCGCCGCCAGAAGACCGGGTGATGGCGCCAGCACATGGGCCGCGTAGAACTCACCCAGCGCCATCTTGGTCCTGCGGATGTCCGCGTCGGCGTGGTCGGCGGACATGGCCTTGGCATGCATCCAGCCTCCGATGACGTTGCCGGCCAAGGTGAGATAGGGCGCCGCCGCGCCCAGCGCGTCCGGCGTGCCCTTGTTGGCGAGCATGACAGCGGTCGCGCGTTCCAAGGCATCGATGCCGGCCTTGAACGCATCCGCGAAACTTTCGGAGCGGCCCTGGCCGAGCGTTTCGCGCATGTCCGCGATGAGCGCGGTCATGGCCGCGCCGTTCGCCAATGCGAGCTTGCGTCCCGCAAGATCGAGGGCCTGGATGCCGTTTGTGCCTTCGTAGATCGGCGCGATGCGTGCGTCGCGATAGTACTGCGCCGCGCCGGTCTCCTCAATGAAGCCCATGCCGCCATGGATCTGCACGCCGAGCGAGGCGACGTCCACACCAGTATCGGTGGACCACGCCTTGGCGATGGGCACGAGCAATTCCTCGCGCAGCTTCGCGGCCTCGCGCGCGGTATCCGAAGCCGCGTATTCCGCGAGATCGGCCGCCACCGCGGTCGACAGGCAGATCGCGCGGGCCGCATCGATCCTGGATTTCATCAGCATGAGCATGCGGCGCACGTCCGGCAGGTCGAAGATGCGCGCCGGCTGATCGCTCGACCATGGCGAGCGGCCCTGCTTGCGCTCCAATGAAAAGGCGAGCGCCTGCTGATAGGCGCGCTCGGCGATACCCACGCCCTGCATGCCGACGTTGAGGCGCGCGGCGTTCATCATCGTGAACATGTGCGCGAGCCCCTGCCCCGGCTGGCCCACCAATTCCGCGCTGGCGCCCTCATAGGCCATGACGCAGGTCGGCGAGCCGTGGATGCCGAGCTTGTGCTCGATCGAGAGCGGCCTGAGCGCGTTGGCCGCGCCAAGCCTGCCGGTCTCGTCGACCAGGAATTTGGGCGCGAGGAACAGCGAGATGCCCTTTACCCCGGCCGGTGCGTCCGGCAGGCGGGCAAGGACCAGATGCACGATGTTGTCCGCGCAATCGTGGTCGCCCCAGGTGATGAAGATCTTCTGGCCGGAGAGTTTGTAACCTCCGTTACCATCCGGCTCGGCGCGAGTGCGCACCAGCGCCAGATCCGATCCCGCCTGCGCCTCGGTCAGGTTCATCGTGCCGGTCCATTCGCCGGACACGAGCCTGGGCAGATAGAGCGCCCGCTGCCGCGCGTCGCCATGCACGGCGAGGCAATGAATCGCGGCTTCGGTGAGCATCGGGCACAGGCCGAAACTCATGTTCGCGGCATGGACGAACTCGAACGCCGCCAGCGCCACGGCGCGCGGCAGACCCTGGCCGCCCTGTGCGGCATCGGCGGCAAGCCCGTTCCAGCCGTCGCCGGAATACCGGCGGTAGGCTTCCGCAAAGCCCGGCGCCGCGAAGACGCGGCCATTCTCGAAGCGGGCGCCGTCGCGGTCGCCCACCCGGTTGAGCGGCGCCAGCACGCCCTCGGCGAAAGCCCCTGCGCCCTGGAGCACGGCGGAAACCGTGGCCTCGTCCGCGCCTGAGAAGGCCTCGAGCTCGGCCACACGGCTGAAGCCAGCGACCTGGTAGAGCGAAAAGGCGATGTCGCGAACGGGTGCGCGATAGGTCATGGTGGGACGTCCGGAGCGGGTTCGGTTGTGCTACACTACGCCAGCCATCCCCGGGAGGACCAATATGAACAAGCTATTTCTGTTCGCGGCGGCAGCCGCGTTCCCGTTCGCGGCGAGCGCCGCCGACCTCAACGGCGAAATCGCCACTGCGGCGCAACATGCCGATCTCGCGTCCAAGGCCACCGACATCGCGGGCGTGCACGCCCATCTGCACCACACACTCAACTGCCTCGTCGGGCCGAACGGCGCGGGCTTCGACGCGAAGGAATTGAACCCTTGCGCCAACAGCGGCAACGGCGCGATCCCCGACGCGGCCAACGATGCCGCGAAACTCAAGGTCCTGAAATCGGCGGCGACCAATGCCGGCGTGGGGCTGCGGGAAAACAACCTTTTTACCGCGCAGACAGTGGCCAGCCACATCGCCAAGAAGCTGCAGGCGCTTCACTAGCCGGGCTTGCGAATACTTCAAATCGTCCCATCCCCGCCTTGCGGACGGCCGGGAGTTCCGGGCATGATTGCGGTTAAGCGCCCCGGACACTCGCCGGAAGGCCCGGCGCGCGCACTTGGCATACCGGCAGGCATCTGGGCATGGCAAATTTCGACGGTGGTTCGCGTTCCCTCGCGCAGGCTTCGGTCAAGGGAACGGTCAAGTGGTTCAACGCGACCAAGGGATACGGCTTCATCACTCTGGAATCTGGCGGCGATGCGTTCTGTCACGCGTCCGCGCTGGCGGCATTGGGACAGCCCAACGTGCCCCAGGGCTCGACCGTGGTCGTCGATCTGCAGGATTCTCCACGCGGCCTCCAGGTCGTAGCCGTGCACAGCATCGACACATCCACCGCAGATCCCACGCCTTCGCGCGGCGGACCGCGCGGCGGCGGTGATCGTTTCGGTGGCGGCGGCGGACGCGGCGACCGCTTCGGCGGCGGAGGCGGCGACAGATTTGGCGGCGGTGACCGCTTCGGCGGTGGCGACCGGTTCGGAGGCGGCGGCGACCGGTTTGGTGGTGGCGACCGTTTCGGAGGCGGAGACCGCTTCGGTGGCGGCGACCGCTTTGGCGGTGGTGACAGGTTCGGCGGCGGCGATCGATTTGGCGGCGGCGGCCGCGACCGGTTCGGCGGCGGCGAGCGCGATTCCGGCCCGTCCGGTCCCATGGTCGAAGGCAAGGTGAAATTCTTCAACGACCAGAAAGGCTTCGGCTTCGTCATGCCGGACAATGGCGGCGGCGACGTCTACGTCCATGCCAGCGCGTTGAGGCGCTCCGGCGTGGTGGCGCTCGCCCCCGAGCAGCGCATCCGCTATTCGACCCGTCAGGGCATGAAGGGCGTCGAAGTGGATCGCATCGAAGTGATCTGACCGGCTGCGCCAGGCGTCCCAGGCTGGTTTCCGGCCGTTGGAACCCGGCGCTAGTTTTCCACCCATCGCGGGCTGTGCAAGGCAGTCCCGGCAGATTTGCCGGGGCTTAAGGGTTGAAATGCCACACTTTCGACCTATATAGCCCTGATCTATATCAGACCTATATAGGCACCAAGTTCGAAGGCTGGGGCATGGACGTTCGCACTATCTGTCTGGGAATTCTGACGCGCGGCCCGGCGACGGGCTACGAGATCAAGAAGCTGTTCGAGGACGAGGGCTTCCAGCACGTCGTCGAGGCGAGCTTCGGCTCGATCTATCCGGCGCTGAACCGCCTGACCGAAGAAGGGCTCGTCTCCGTGCGCGAGGAAGCGCAGGAAAAGCGCCCCGACCGCAAGGTCTATTCGATCACCGCGGCCGGCCGCGCCGCCTTCATGGGCGCGCTGCTGAAGCCGCTGCCGGAAGACCGCCACCGCTCGCCTTTCGCCTTCGCCATGCTGTTTTCGCATCTGCTCCCGCCCGAACGGGTGGCGGCGATGATCGACGCCTACGCGGCCCAATGCGAAGCCAAGCTCGCCCAGATCGCCGAGCACTCCGGGCCGCAGACCGATGGCGAGCACTTCGTGCTCGGCATGGGACGGACCATCTACGCAGCAATGCTCGATTACCTGCGCAAGCATCGCGCGGAAATCGAAGTTCAGGGGGCGCAAGCCGCAGAGTGAAGAGAGCGCCATGATCGAGAATTTGAAAAAAATTTGGGAAACCGCGCAGCCGGAATTCTTCCGCCGCATGAAACCCAGCTACCGGGCGGCGACACTCATCCTCGCCTTCGTCGTGATCTGGATCGCCTCCGGCGCGATCTTCGGCAACCATGCGGGCCCGAACGGCGCGCAGGCGAAGATAACGGAGACCCCGCGCGTGCAGGTACAGACCCTCGACGCCACGCGCCGTGATGCGACGCTCACCATCCGCGGGCGCACCCAGGCGCTGCATGCGGTGGACGTGCGCGCCGAGGTCGAGGGCGTGGTGAAGGCCATCCATTTCGACAAGGGTGACCGCGTGAAGCAGGGCGACACGCTCTGCGAGCTCAAGGTCAACGACCGCGGCGCCAAGGTGGACGAAGCAAGGGCACTGGTTTCCCAGCGGGAGAAGGAATTCTCCGCCGCCTCGTCCCTGGCCAAGAACGGCTACGTCTCGGAGACCCAGGCCAAGCAGGCCCGCGCCGCGCTGGAAGCCGCCGAGGCCCAACAGCGCTCCATGGACATCGACCTGGCCAACACCCGCATCAAGGCCCCGTTCGACGGCATCGTCGACGACCGCTACGTCGACGAGGGCGACTACATGCGCGTGGGCGACAAGTGCGAACTGGTCATCGCACCCGAACCCTTCCTCGCGGTGGGGACGGTCTCGGAGCAGGATGTGAGCAAGATCAAGGACGGCCAGCCGGCGGATGCCAAGCTCGTCACCGGCGAGACGGTGCAGGGCAAGGTTCGCTTCGTCGCCAGCCGCGCCGATGCCACCACGCGCACCTTCCGCGTCGAGGTGGAACTACCCAATCCCGACGGCAAGCTGCGCGACGGCGTGTCCGCCGACATCCACATCCCGGTGAGCCAGGTGCTGGCGCAGAGAATCTCCTCCGGCATCCTGGTGCTGGACGACAACGGCGTCTACGGCGTGCGCATCGTCGAGAACGGCATCGTCCACTTCAAGGCGGTGAACATCGTATCGGACGGTGTCGGCGGAAACATCTGGGTCACCGGCCTTCCCGACCACGTCACTGTGATCACGATCGGCCAGCAATTCGTCGATGATGGATCGCGCGTCATCGCGGTGCCGCAAAGGGGACATGGATGATCCGTATCATCGACTGGGCCGTCTCCAACACGCGTGTCGTGCTCGGCCTGCTCGCGGTGGTCATCATTGCGGGCATCTGGGCGTTCATTGCCATCCCCAAGGAAGCCCAGCCGGACATCCCGATCCCCGTGATCATGGTCGAGGTGCCCTATCCCGGCATCTCGCCCGAGGACAGCGAGCGGCTCCTGGTCAAGCCGATGGAGACCTATCTGCGCTCCATCCAGGGCCTGAAGGAGATCACTGCCCGCGCCTATCAGGGCTTCGCCGTCATCATCCTGGAATTCGACGTCTCCTTCGACAAGCAGAAGGCGCTGGAGGACGTCCGCGCACAGGTCGAGACCGCGCGCGGCGAGCTGCCGGCCGATTCCAAGCAACCCATCGTCCAGGAATTCAACACCAGCCTGCAGCCCGTGATCACGGTGGCGCTGGCCGGCGAGGCGCCCGAGCGCACGTTGCTGACCATGGCGCGCACCCTGCGCGACGACCTCAAGCAGATTCCCAGCGTGCTCGACGTCGACATCGGCGGCGACCGCCAGGAACAGCTCGAGATCAACATCGATCCCGCCAAGCTGGAAAGCTACGGCATCACCCAGGCGGAGATGTTCAACGCCATCACCAACAACAATCAGCTGATCGCGGCTGGCTCCATCGATACCGGGCACGGCAGCTTCGCGGTGAAGGTGCCGGGCGTGATCGAGACGCCGCGGGACGTGCTCAACCTGCCCATCCGCTCGACCGCGGACGCGACCGTCACGCTGTCGGACGTCGCCAGCGTGCATCGCGACTTCTACGACCCCACCAGCTACGCCATGGTGAACGGTCACCGCACGATCACGCTCGACGTGACAAAGCGCATCGGCGCCAACATCATCCAGACCAACCAGGCGGTGAAGGCGCTCATCGACAAGGCCTCGCAGAACTGGCCCGCCAGCGTCCACGCCATCTATCTGTTCGACGAATCGACAGACATCCGCGACCAGCTGGGCTCGCTCTCCGACTCCATCTTCCTCGCCATCGTGCTGGTGATGATCATCGTGGTGGCGGCGCTCGGCCTTCGCGCAGGCCTCTTGGTCGGCATCGCCATTCCGACGTCGTTCCTCATGGCGTTCATGATCCTCAACGGACTGAATATCTCGCTCAACGAGATGATCATGTTCGGAATGCTGCTGGCGGTCGGCATCCTGGTCGACGGCGCCATCATCGTGGTGGAGTACGCCGACCGGAAGATGACCGAGGGCCATACGCCCAAGCTCGCCTTCGCCGAAGCCGCCAGACGCATGTTCTGGCCCGTGGTGAGCGCCACGCTGACCATGATCGGCGCGTTCCTGCCCATGCTGATGTGGCCCGGCGTATCGGGCAAGTTCATGAGCTACTTCCCGATCACACTGATCGTGGTCCTGTTCTCCTCCATGGCGGTGGCGCTGATATTCCTGCCGGTGCTGGGCGGCATTTTCGGCAAGGCGGCCGAGCGCGACGAGGCACACGAGAAGGCCATCGAGGCATCGGAAACCGGCGACTGGCGCGAGATTCCGGGCATCACCGGCTGGTACGCGCACATGGCCGAGCGGCTGACACGCTATCCGGGACGCGTGATACTGAGCGCGGCCGCGATCGCGGTCACCGTGATCGTGTCCTTCGCCTTCCTGAACAAGGGCATCGAATTCTTCGTCGACACCGATCCGGATTTCGCCAGCGTGCTGATCTCCGCGCGCGGCAATCTCTCCGCCCAGGAAAAGCGCGCCATCGTGATGGAAGTCGAGCGCCGCGTCGCGACGGTCGATGGGCTCAAATACATCTACGCGGCGGCCGGCGGACAGAGCAACAATCTGAACAGCCAGGGCGGCACGCCGGTGGACAACATCGGGCACCTCTCCATCGAGTTCAAGGACTATCGCGAGCGCCGCCGCGGCAACGATATCCTCGAGACGATCCGCCAGCGTACGGCAAACATCCCCGGCGTTCATGTCGAAGTGCGCCTTCCGCAAAACGGCCCGCCCACCGGCAAGGACGTGATGATCGACGTGTCGTCGGACGATTACGCTTCACTGCTTTCCACCACCGCCGCCGTTCGAAAGCACATGGACGCGCAACCCGAGTTGCGCGATGTGGAGGACACCCGCCCGCTTCCCGGCATCGAATGGGATCTGCAAATCGACCGCGAGGTCGCCAGCCGCTTCGGTGCCAACGTGCAGTCCATCGGCACCGCCATGCAGCTGGTGACCGACGGCATCTTCGTGGGCGACTACCGTCCCGACGATTCGGACCAGCAGGTCGACATCCGTGTGCGCTATCCCACTGCGGCGCGCGGCATCCACGCGCTCGACGATGTGCGCGTGGCCACGACCAACGGCATGGTGCCGGCCAGCAATTTCGTCAAGCTGGTGCCGGCGCAGCAGGTCAGCTCCATCGAGCGCGTGAATGGCCATCGCGTCTACCACGTTCGCGCCAACATGAAGGCGCAGTGCACGGCGGCCGTGACCAAGACCTGCGCCGTTCATGCCATGCTGCCGAGCCAGGAAGTGGCCAAGCTCAAAGAGTGGATTGCCACGCAGGCGTTCCCGCAGAACGTCCACATCGCGTTCCGCGGCGGCCAGGAGCAGCAAGACGAGTCCGCGAACTTCCTGGTCGTCGCCGGCCTGCTGGCGCTGTTCCTGATCGGGATCGTGCTGCTGGCGATGTTCAACAGCTTCTATCACACCGGCCTCGTCCTCATCGCCGTGATCCTGGCCATGATCGGCGCCATGTTCGGCATGGTGGCGATGCAGCAGCCGTTCTCGGTGATCATGACTGGCACCGGCATGCTCGCGCTTGCCGGCATCGTGGTAAACCACAACATCGTGCTGATCGACACCTTCCATCGCCTGCGCGACAGCGGCATGGATCCGGTCGAAGCGGTGATCCGTTCCTCCGCGCAGCGCCTGCGGCCGGTGTTCCTCACCACCGTAACGGCGATCGGCGGTTTGTTCCCCATGATGCTGGCAATCGAGATCGACTTCTTCTCGCGCACCGTCACCATCGGCAGCCCAAACGCCATGATGTGGGTGCAGCTGTCGACGGCGATCGTGTTCGGCCTGGCGTTCTCCAAGCTGATCACGCTGGGACTGGTGCCGGCTATGCTGGCCCTGCCCTACCGGATCAGGGAGAAGCGCGCGGCGCGGAAAGCACGCCGGGCCCAGCGCGCATCGGCGATGCCCGGCCTCACCTATCCCAGGTCCGACGAACCGCCCTACGACCAGGCGGCGGAGTAGCGATCAGTCCGCGGCGATCGGTTCGGGCCGCGCGATGCCGGACTGGACGTCGGGGTCGTCCTCGACGGCCTTAAGGCGTTCGCGGGCGGCGGCGGCTTCCTTCTGCTTGTTCCACATCGCGGCATAGTGGCCGCCGCGCGCGACGAGGTCGGAATGCCGGCCGCGCTCGACGATCTCGCCATGGTCCAGCACCAGGATCTCGTCCGCATCTACCACGGTGGAGAGGCGGTGCGCGATCACCAGCGTGGTGCGGTTCTTCGAGACCTCCGCGAGCGCGCTCTGGATTTCGCGTTCGGTGTGGGTGTCGAGCGCGCTGGTGGCCTCGTCGAGCAGCAGGATCGGGGGGTTCTTCAGGATCGTGCGCGCGATGGCGACGCGCTGCTTCTCGCCGCCGGAGAGCTTGAGCCCCCGCTCGCCCACCATGGCGTCGTAACCCAGCGGCAGCTCCTTGATGAAGCCGTCGATCTGGGCCATCCGGGCCGCCTCCTTGATCTCGGCTTCCGAGGCGCCGATGCGGCCATAGGCGATGTTGTAACGGACGGTATCATTGAACAGCACGGTGTCCTGCGGGACGATGCCGATCTTGGCGCGCAGGCTCGCCTGCGTCACGTCGCGGATGTCCTGCCCATCGATGGTCACGCTGCCGCTGGCGATGTCGTAGAAGCGGTAGAGGATGCGGCTGATCGTGGATTTGCCGGCGCCCGACGGGCCGACGACCGCCGTGGTCTTGCCAGCCGGAACCGTGAAGCTGACCCCCTTGAGCACGACGCGCGCCGGTTCGTAGGAAAACACCACATCGTCGAAGCGGATCGTGCCGCCGGACACGACAAGATCCGGCGCCCCCGGCTTGTCCTTCACTTCCTGCGGCTGGTTCAGCAGGCGGAACATCTGATCCATGTCCACCAGCGCCTGCACGATCTCGCGATAGACAGTGCCGAGCAGGTT
>JBOHKI010000003.1:0-121812 GCA_050728855.1 Rhizomicrobium sp.
CTATGGCGGTACCGGCGCGGACCACTTCGTGTTCAACTCGATCGCCGACTCCCCCGGCGGCGGAGCCGACAAGATCATGGACTTCAGCCACGCCGAAGGCGACGTGATCGACCTGAGCGGCATCGACGCCATCACCGGCGGCGCCGACGACGCCTTCACGCTGATCAGCGGCGGGTTCACCCATCACGCGGGCGAACTCATCGTGGTGAGCGCCGGCCTCAACACCTATTCGGTGCGCGGCGACGTCAACGGCGACGGCGTGGCGGACTTCTTCATCACCGTCCATTCGACCACGGCGCTGGTCGCCGGCGACTTCATCCTCTGAGCCGCGCTCCGGCTACTCCCGCGCGGGAAGGGCCGGCCGGACGAAACGAACGGGCTTCCAGCGATGGAAGCCCGTTTTTCGTTTCAGGACGTTTCGGTCATGGCCGCTCGGGCGCGTGCCTGACCTTCACGGTGCCCGTGCGTTCGAGCTTGCCCCAGCCCACCACGGCGCCGCGGATGGCCGTCCAGATCGAACGCACCACCACGTAATACATGATCTGCCGGTAGCCGAAGCGCTGAAGGATCAGCCACGGCAGCAGACGCCAGTCCTCGCGGCGCTCCATCAGGAAGCCCGAGATCGCGGCCAGGAAATCCACCACCACGAAGACGAGGTAGTAGATCCCCACCGTGTAGAGATCGCCGCCGTTGAATTCCGCGCCGTGCTCGAGATAGGCGAGCCCTTCCCACACCAGCTGCCAGATCAGCAGCAGGTCGGCCACCGGCGCCAGCGCCGTCAGCAGGATCTGGAACATCCAGACCTGGGGCAGCGCGATCAGTCCCAGCGCGCCGTAGCGCGGGTTGAACGTCATGCCGCGGTACTTCCACAGGCATTGCAGCGTGCCATAGGCCCAGCGGAAGCGCTGCTTGGCGAGGCTGCGCACGCTCGACGGCGCCTCGGTCCAGGCAACGGCGGACGCGTCGAAGCCCACCGCATAGCCTTCGCGCTGCATGCCGATGGTGAGGTCCTGGTCCTCCGCCATCGTGTCCAGCGGAAAGCCGCCCAAATCGATCAGGACGCTGCGCCGCCACGCGCCCACCGCGCCCGGAACCACGGTCAGCGTACCCAGCGCCGCCAGCGCCCGGCGCTCCAGGTTCTGCGCCACGATGTATTCCAGCGCCTGCCAGCGCGTGATCATGTTGATGCGGTTGCCGACCTTGGCGTTGCCCGCTACCGCGCCGACATCCTTGTTGACGAACCAGCGCACCAGCCGCGCGATGGTGTCGGGCTCGAACTGGGTGTCGGCGTCCAGCGCGACGACGACCTCGCCGGTGGCATGGCCGAGGCCGGCATTGAGCGCGTTGGCCTTGCCGCCATTGGCGATGCCCAGGATCGACACGCGCGGATTGGTTCCGAAATCGCGGCTCAGCACCTCGAGCGTGCGGTCCTTCGAGCCGTCGTCGATCACGATGATCTCGAGATTGCGATAGGTGCTCGCCAGGATTCCGGAGAGCGTCGTCGAGATCACGCTTTCCTCGTTGTAGGCGGGGATGATCACGCTGACAAGCGCGTGCTCTTCGCGCGGCGGCGCCTGGAATTCGCTCATCTCCTTGCGCCGGCCCCAGATGCTCAATCCCACCAGGAAGAAGAGCCGCGATACGCCCAGCCAGATCGCCGCAAGGAAGCAATAATAGAGGAAATGGCCGGTCGCCGAGATGGTGAGGAACACCACGCGGTCGGTGAGCAGGCTCACCGTCGCCGGCAACGGCGGCATCGCCTGGTCGCGCGTCAGCCCCGCGAGTTCGGACACCGGCACGAAGCGGTAGCCTTCGCTCCTGAGCCTGTCGATGATGACGGGCAGCGCCTCCACGGTCTGCGAGCGGTCGCCGCCCGCGTCGTGCAGCAGCACGATGTTGCGCGGCATGTCGGGACGCGCCTTGTGCACCTGGTCGAGCACGCGCTGCACGATCGTGTCGGCCCCCGGCAGCGCCCAGTCCACCGGATCGACGTGCTCGCCCACGGTGAGATAGCCGAGGTCCTGCGCGTTCTTGACCGGAATGATCTCGTCGCCGTCGGTGGGCTCGGCGTCGCCCAGATAGGGCGGCCGGAACAGCCGCATGGAGCGGCCGGTCAGCGCTTCGAACAGGCGCTGGTTGGCGTTGAGCTCCAGGTTCACCGCCTCCTGCGACACGTCGGCCAGATTGGGATGGGTGAAGGTGTGGTTTCCCACCTCGTTGCCGTCCGCGATCTCGCGCTGCACCAGCCCGGGATTGCTTTCCGCGTTGGCGCCGATGTCGAAGAACGTGGCCGGCACATGCTTTGCCGTGAGGATGTCCAGAATCTGGGGCGTCCATTCCGCGTCCGGTCCGTCGTCGAAGGTCAGCGCGATCACCTTGCCGGACGCGCCGTATTGGCGGATCACGAATCCGGTGGGCAGCTTCAGATAGGTCTCGTCGTCGATGTCGCCGGTCTGCTTGTCGACTTCGAAGCTGCGCAGGCCTGTCTCCGGCAGCGCGTCGACACGCAGCATCTCGCCCGCGCCTTCGTAGTCGATGTCCTCGATGGTGGGGATGGTGCGCAGGTTGGCCGGCGGCAGCGCGCCATAGGGCCTGCCCATCACCGTCCAGATCGAGGGGTCCTCCGCGCCCAGCCGCCACACCGCATAGCCCGCGGGGCGGTAGGGATCGGCGGCGTGGATCTCGTTATAGGCGGTGACGGCGTCCAGGAACCAAACCTCGTGGCGCGTCTTGTCGTCGTCGAGATAGGAGAAGTGCGGATTGTTGGTGGCGTCGTCGAACGCGACCTCGGCGCCGGAATCGTTGGCCGCGATGATCGCCTCCTGATAGGAGAGGGCGTCGGCGTTGTCGTGTCCGGCCCAGTCGTAGCCGTAGTTGCCCAGCGCGATCAGCGTATGGCTCGGCGGCAGCACGCGCATGCGCTGGTCGAGCAGGTTCTCGAACCAGCTCTGCCCCGCGATGCTGCCCGGCGCGCTGGTCAGGTAGTGCTCGTCATAGGCCATGAGCACGGTGTAATCGGCGATCTTGGCGTATTGCGCGAACGGCCAGTCGTCGTCGTCGAACTGCGCCGCGACGACGACGATCCAGCCATGCGGGCGGAACGCGGTGGTCAGCTCCTTGAGGAACGCGGCGAGGTCGCCATGGGCCTTGTTGGGCAGGGTCTCGAAATCGATCGTCAGGCCCTGGAGCTTGTGGCTGCCGACCAGCGCAGTGAGCGAGTCGACCAGCACCTTGCGGCGTGCGCGGTCGGCCAGCAGCCGCGCCAGTCCCGGCCCGTCCCACTTGCCCAGCGAGGCGTTCTGCACCGTGGGCACGATGGCGACACTGGGCTTGTTGCGCCGGATATAGCCGTAGATCGCAGGGTTGAAATTGTCCTTCAGGTCGAGGTTGGGCCCGGCCATGTCGAACCAGGTGGGCATCACCCAATCCAGCGCCGGAAGGGCCGCCTTGAGCGAGTCCGGCGCGATCTGGTCCCAGTTGGGGAAGAAGGCGATGGAGAGCGAGCGGCCCTTCTGCGGCGCCAGAATTCCCTCGGGCACCGGCGAATGCCGGCCGCGCTCGGCCTTCTGCCAGCGCAGAAGCGCGCGCTGCTCGCGCTTGAGCCGGGCGGCGGCGGCAAGGTCTCCCGCCGCGCGCAGCAGCCCCGGCGCCACGGCCTTACGCTCAAGCTGGATCGCCGTCAGCTGCCCGGGCAGGCGCAGGCTTCCCACCTTGGGCGACATGACGAGGCTGGCCAGGAACGCCGCCCCCATCAGCCCGCTCACCACCACCAGCAGCCACGCGATCAGGGAAACGCGGGCGGCGCGGCGTCCAGTCAGGTCGAAGAAGATCGGTTTGTGGGCCATGGGCTTTGGGTTGGGGGCGCAGTCCGCTTAGCTTAGCGCATCGAATCGGGGGAAGGCATGCGGCCGCCGCGGTCATTCGTCATAGCAGGCGGGGTCATAGGGGCGGGTTTTGTCCTTTGTTTGGCGGCCGGCCTCCCCGGCCAGCTGTCCTACGATTCCGTGATCCAGCTGATGGAGGGCCGCAGCGGCGCTTATGCCAACTGGCATCCCGCCGTGATGTCCTGGCTGCTGGGGCTGTGCGACGCGGTGGTACGGGGCACGGGGCTCTTCGTGGTGGCCGACGCGCTGCTGTTCTTCGGCGCCATGGCCGGGCTCCTGTTGCTCCGGCCCCGCGCGCATTGGGCGGCGGCGGTGGTGGCGGCGCTGTGGATCGCCACGCCCCAGGTGCTGATCTACCAGGGCACGGTCTGGAAGGACGTGCTGTTCGCCAACGCATCCTGCGGCGGGTTCGTGTGCCTGGCCGCCGCGGCATCGCTGTGGCGGCGCCCGCGCATCCGCTTCGCCCTCATCGGGGGGGCTCTGATGCTGTTCGCGCTGGCAGCGCTTGCGCGGCAGAACGGGCTGATCGTCGCCGTGGTGGGCGCGGGCACGCTCGCAATCATTGCCGGGCGGCGGGGCGCGAGCCAGCGATGGCGCATGGCCGCGCTCTATGGAATTGGCGCGCTCGTGGCGGGCGGCCTGGTGGTGCTGGGCGGCCGCGCGGCGCTGGCGATTCGTTCGGTCGGCACCTCCGGGCCGTTCGTGCAGCTGCAATTGCTGGAGACCTACGACGTGATCGGCGCGGCCGCGAAGGATCCGTCTTTCCCGCTGAGCGTCATCCATGACGACGACGAGGGCCTTGAGGCGATCATCCGCACCACCGGCGTGCGCGTATGGACGCCGGAGCGCAACGACACGCTGGGCGATGCCCCCGCGCTGCAGGACGCGCTCGATGACGCCGATCCCGGCACCATGCAAGCGCAATGGCGCGCGCTGATCGCGACGCGGCCGGGCCTGTACCTGCGCGTGCGTGCGGAGATTTTCCGCTGGGTGTTCTTGACGCCCGACCTGAAGCGCTGCCTGCCGTTCGAGGTGGGCGTCGACGGGCCGGCGCCGGTGATGGCCGAGCTCGGCATCGCCGAGCGCTTCGATGCGCGCGACGCGGCGCTGGAGAAATACGGCAACCTCTTCGTCGGCACGCCGGTCCTGTCGCATCCGGTCTTCGCCGTGCTGGGCCTGCTGGCGCTCATCGTCCTGTTGCGGCGGCGGCCGGAGGACATCGCGGTGGCAGGCATGCTGGCGGCGGGATTCGCTGTGACAGCGAGCTTCTTCGTTATCTCGATCGCCTGCGACTACCGCTATCTCTATTTCCCAGACCTTGCCGCGATGCTGGCGGTCTTCCATCTGGCGCTCGATCCGCACGAGGCGTGGCGCGCGCTGCGCCGTCCGTGGCGCGCCACCCCCTGAAACGAAATCGGGCGCCCGTGTGGGGCGCCAAGACCTGAAACGAAAACGGGCGCCCGTGCGGGGCGCCCGTGTCCGCGTTCCTGTGTCTTTCCGTCAGACGAAGGTCGAGGTCGAGAGGCTGGCGAAGTTCGAGCCGCCGGTGACTTCGATGACCAGATCCTGGCCGCCCTGGTAGCCGGCGACGCCGTTGAGGTCGACCACCAGGAAGGTATGGCCCGCGAGCTTGCCGGCATCGGCGGTGAACAACACCGCGTCATGGGCCGCCAGCTGCCCCGCGCCCACCGCGCTGGCGAGATTGACGTCGAAGTTTGCCGGACCCAGCGTGCCGGTGGTGACCGCCGCGTCGATGGCGCCCACGGTCGCGCCGGTGATGTGGACGAGGTCGCTGGAGAAGTCGAAATCCGTGATCACGTCGTGGTTGGGGCCGGTGGAGTCGGAGGCCCCGGCGAAGTTGAAGGTATCGCTGCCCGCGCCGCCGCTCATCACGTCGCGGCCGAGCCCGCCGGTGAGCGAATCGTTGCCGTCGCCGCCGTTGAGGATGTCGTCGCTGGCGCCGCCGATGAAGCTGTCGCTGCCGGCGCCGCCGTTCATGACGAAGCGCGCTCCGTCCGTGACGGCGGAGGCATCGAACGTGACACCGTTGCTTCCGCCCGTCATGGAAGTCGCGTCCACCGTCATCACGTCCGTCGCGCCGGCGTTGGCCGCGTTGAGCGTGATGTTGTAGTTGAAGCCGTCGGTGAAGGCGAAGCGGTGGATGTTGGTGATGGTGGTCGAGCCCAGCGTCAGGCCCCCGGAATAGTCGCCGTTGAGCGAGATGGTGTCGCTGCCGGTGCCGCCGTCAATCGTGTCCGCGGCGGTGAACGCGCCGTCGAACGAGAATACGTCGTTGCCGCCGCCGCCATGGACGGTGTCGTTGCCGCCGTTCATGAGGTTGAAGATGTCGTTGCCGGCGCCGCCGGTGAGCACGTCGTTGCCCGCTCCGCCCAGGATGGAGAAGCTGCCGTCGGTCTCCGCCGAGCCGTTGAAGGTCAGCGTGTCGCCCGCCCCCAGCGAGGCGGCGTTGACGTAGAGCACCTGGCCAGCCCCGACGTTGCCGTCGTTGGTCGTCAGATTATAGCTGTAGCCAGGCGCCATGCGGATGGTTTCGATGCTGGTAAGCGTCGTCGCGCCCAGCGTGATCCCCGCCGAATAGTCGCCAGAGAGCTGGATCTGGTCGTTACCCGCGCCACCGTCGATGTGATCCGCGGCGGTGAGCGTGCCATCCATGACGATAAGGTCGTTGCCGCCGCCGGCATGAACGGTGTCGTTGCCGCCGCGGATGAGGCGGAACACGTCGTGCTGGGCGCCGCCGGTGAGGCTGTCGTTGCCCGCGCCGTCCAGGAACAGGAAGTGGCCGTCGGTCTCCGCCGAGCCGTCGAAGGTGATCGTGTCGCCGGCGCCCAGCGAGGCGCCATTGATGGTCAGCGTGGTGCCGGGTGCGACATTGGCGTCGTTGCTGGTGATGTCGAAGCTGTAGCCGGCATGCAGGGTGATCTTCTCCACGCTGGTGAGCGTGGTGGCGCCCAGCACCAGCGCGTTGCCGCCGGTGTAGCTGGCGTCGCCCAGAACCACGGTGTCGGAGCCGGTGCCGCCGTTGATGGTGTCCGCCGCCGTCAGCGTCGAGCCGAAATAGAAGGTGTCGTCGCCGGTGCCGCCGCTGACGTTGTCGACGCCGCCATCCTGCATCTTGAAGATGTCGTCGCCGATGCCGCCGTTGTAGGTGTCGGCGCCCGCCGTGCCCTGCAGCGTGTCGTTCGAATCCTGGCCGGTGATGGTGATCGTCACTGTCTGTGTCGAGCCGCCGGTGATGGTGTACTGGAAGGTCTCCGTCCCCGTGGACGGCGCCCCCGATGTCGGGTCGGGCAGGAAGTCCCAGGCATGATTGGGATCGTAGGTGTAGGTGCCGTCGGAATTGATGGTGATGAACGAGCCGTCGGCGAAGGTGTACTGGGTGCCGACATTGCCGGCCGATCCCGCCACCGCCGTCACCGAGAGGCCGGCATTGGTGCCGGTGTCCGGATCGCTGTCGTTGCCCAGCAGGCCTGTGTTCATGGTCGAGGCCGTTACGGTCGCGGACTCGACGGTGGAGATCGAATCGGCCTGCGCGATGGCCGGGCGGTCGATCGAGAAATTCAGCGTCTCCGTGGTCGTGCCGCCATGGCCGTCGTCGACGGTGACGGTGAAGGTGTCCACCGGATGCGAGCCGGTGGCCGCGCCGTCGATCGCCGAAGTCATGTCGGCGACATAGCTGTACGATCCGTCATTGCCGATGGTGAGATGTCCGTAGGTGCCCGCGAAGTTCGACAGCGTGTCGTTGATGACGTTGCCGTCGAGCTTGGTGGCCTGGATCGAATCGCCGTCGCGGTCGCTGTCGCCGGCCAGTGCGCCCGTGCCGGCCGTGCCGCCGGTCCCGCTGGTGCTGCCGCTCTCGGCCACGGTCTCGTTCTGGGTCGTGACTGTCGGTGGCCGGTCGAGGGTGAAGGTGACGGTCTGGGTGGTCGAGCCGCTGTGGCCGTCCGACACCGTATAGGTGAAGGTGTCGGTCAGGTGCGAGCCGGTCGCGGCGCTGTCGATCGCCGAGGTGAGGTCGGCGGTGTAGGTGAAGCTGCCGTCGGCGGCGAGATCGAAGTGGCCATAGGTGCCGGTGAAGCTGCTTGACCCCAGGTTTCCGCCCGATCCGTTCACCGCCGAGACGGTGAGGGAATCGCCGTCGCGGTCGCTGTCGTTGCCCAGTACGCCCGTGCCCGCCGTGCCCGATGTGCCGGTGACGGAATTGCTCTCCACGACGTTGTACGCGTCGGCCACGACCGTCGGCGGCCGGTCGATGGTGAAGGTGACGGTCTGCGTGGTCGAACCGCCGTGACCGTCCGACACCGTGTAGGTGAAGGTGTCGGTCAGGTGCGAGCCGGTCGCGCCGCTGTCGATCGCCGAGGTGAGATCGGCGGTGTAGGTGAAGTGGCCGTCCGCGGCGAGATTGAAGTGGCCATAGGTGCCGGTGAATGAGCCGGAGGCGAGATTGCCGCCCGATCCGTTCAGCGCCGTGACGGTAAGGGAATCGCCGTCCTTGTCGGTGTCGTTGCCCAGCACGCCCGTGCCGGCCGTGCCTGACGTGCCGGTGACGGAATTGCTCTCCACCACTGCGTAGCTGTCGGAGCCCAGCGTCGGCGGGCGGTCGACGATGAAGCTGACGGTCGAGGTCGTCGTGCCGACCAGCCCGTCCGACACCGTGTAGGTGAAGGTGTCGATCGGGTGCGAGCCGCTCGCCGCCGCGTCGATGTTGGAGGTCTTGTTGGCGGTATAGGTGTAATGGCCGTCGCCGAACAGCTGAAGCTGGCCATAGGTGCCGTCCACCACGGCCGCCACATTGCCGCTTGACCCGTTCACCGCCGTCACGTTCACCGAGTCGCCGTCCAGGTCGATGTCGTTGCCCAGCACGCCGGTTCCGGCCGTGCCCGAAGTCCCGGTGACCGTGGCGGTCTCCAGGACGTTGTAGGTGTCGGCGCCCAGCGTCGGCGCGCGGTCGATGACGAGGGTCGTGGTCTGGATGTTCGAGGCGAGCAGCCCGTCGAAGTACGAAAACTGGATGGTGCGGGTCGGATGGCTGCCCGAGCCCGCATCCGTGCCGGCATCCTGGAACGAGAGCTGGCTGAGCAGGGTCTGGAATTCCGCGAAGCTGTCGGTGCCGCGCATCGTCAGCGTGTGCGTGGTAGAATCCCACGACACCGCGACCTTGCCGCTGTCCTGCGCGGTGCTCTGCGTGCCGTTGACATAGAGGTTGTCGCCGGTCTGCGCGTTGGTGATGTGGACGGTGAGGCCGTAGCTCTTGTCGTTGTCGGTGTCGGCATCCGCGCCGGTCGCCGTCAGCAGCGTGAGGGCCGAGCCGCCCTGCAGCGCCTCGGTGCTGGTGCCCGTGATCGAGCCCATGGTGGGCGCGTCGTCGATCCCGAAATCGGACGTGATCGGCTGGCCGCCATGGGTGTAGCTCGGCGTCTGGAGGAACAGGGTCGGCGGCGTCGAGCCGCCGGCCGTCATGCTGCCGACATAGATGCCGTCATTGGCGCCGGAGCCGTTGACCGTGACGTAATATTCGCCCGTTGCGGCGTCGAGGTGGATGCTCTCCAGCGTTCCGGTCGGTCCGCCGCCCGCGCCCTGCGTCCAAACCGTCTTGAAGGTGTGTGACGCGACGCCGGCGACCGTGCCGGCGGTGGGATTGTAGATGTAAACGCCGGCGCTGCTGGGGACGTAGGAGACGCCGTTGTAATAGGTCACCTTCTGCGTGGTGAAGTAGATCAGGCCGGTCGAGGTATCGACGGTGATGCCCTGCTCGCCGGTGCCGTTGGAGACCACGCCGTCCGCGACCGGAACGTCGACCGCCTTGGAGAAGGTGAGCGAGCCCGAGCCCGAGGCGTTCGTCAGGCTTGACGATTGCCAGATCGCGTTGGTGTTGACGGTGCTGATCGGCGCGCCGTGCGTCGTGCTGGTGGAATGGGTCGTGTCGCTGGTGAAATAGGCGACGTGGTGCGGCAGGTCGAGCGCCAGGCCGTCCATGAAGACGCTCGAGCCGCTGTCCGAAAGCGCCGACGAGGTGCCCAGCACGGTCAGGCCGCTGCCGGTGTAGCTGATCTTCTCCAGCGACTGGTGATCGGTGAAGTAGATCTCGTCATTATCCTCGTCCAGCGCCAGGCCGGCGGCGACCCATCCGGCGCCGCCATTGCTCGTGTCGGTGAAGACGTTGGTGAAGGACGGCGTGTTCGTCGGGTTGGCGAGGACGGAAGAGAGCGTGCCCACCCAGATCTTGGTCGGATCGGCGCCGGCGTTCTCCGTGATGAGGACGTAGGTGTTGTCTTGCGGATCGAAGGCGAAGACGCGTGCCTCGCTGGCCAGTGTCGTCGGCTGGTTGGCGCTGTCGGGCGTGTAAAGCGTGCCGGTGTTGGCAGCGCTGTGCGTGCCGGTGTCGTCGGCATGGATGATGAGGTTCTCGTTGACGCCCTGAAACGCCGTGATCCAGAGCTCCGGATCGAGCGGATCGGCGGGCGGCGCGCCGGCGGGCGCGTCAGCGGCGTGCGGCAGCACGCCCGGCGTCGCGCCATGGCCGAGGTCGAGGCCCGCAATGTCATGCGCGCCGATGCCCGCGAAGAAGTTCGCCGAGAGCTGGCCGTGATCGAAGCCCACGGCGTTGAGGACCGTGCTGTCGCCGGTCATCAGCCCCGCCAGATGCGACGTGCTGTCGACCGTGTGGAAGGTCGTCGCCTGGTCCGCGCCGGCCTTGAATGGCGTCGAGCCGCCGGCCAGATCGGTGTGGTTGAGCGGGACGGCCGCATGGCTGACATGGTCCGCGCTCTTCGCCGCCCATTCGCTGGCGATGTGCGCGAGGTTGGGAAGACCCGCCTGGCTGAAAACGTTGTCGTGCGTTTTCGTGGCGCCGTCGCCGTCATGTCCGAACACGGGAAGAATGTGGATCGGTCCGTTCTGGAACGAGAAGCCGTCCGCCGCGGCCATCGCCGCGTTGGGGTCAATCGCCGAGTCGCCAGTAAGGGTTGCGCCCAACCGCCGAGATACGCTCATCTTAGAACCTCCCCAGGACACGCGCGCTGCGCACGCCGTCTGATCACTCGCCCACTCTTGTCCGAACCGAGAAAGACAGCCCGTTCAATAGTCTAGTATATCCATGCCTTGTTGATACCGCCAAGCCCCACCGCAACCCGATCTACACTTAGCCTATGCTTAATTCGTCCGTGAGCGGCTGGAGCATCATTTCATAAGATTTCCAGCGTCCTATGGCAGTGGCGTAAATAGGTTGTCTCACTTGGGTGACACTGGCGGTGCGCACGGGGCGCGCCGTCCGGTGGAAATCGAGCACCCGCCGATCCCACTCCAGCCCGCAATAATCCACAATCCGGCGTGCTTCGGGCTCGAAACTCCGCACCAGGTCCTCGTAGCGCACTTCGAGCATCGCGCCCGGCGGCAGCGCGCGGCGCCAATGCGCCATCAGAGCGGAATACTCGCGGAAGTAGCGGCCCAGTTCTGCCAGGTTGTAGGTGTAGGGCTGGGAGCCCGCGAACAGCTTGGCGAAGCAGGACATGCAGGTGTCCATCGGATCGCGGATGGTGTGGATGATCCGCGCCCCCGGCAGGGCCATGCGGATGAGCCCGATAAAGCGGAAATTCGCCGGCATCTTGTCGGTCATGCGCGCGGCGTCCGCGGGCGCGCCCAGCTTCTCCAGGTAGCGGCCGCCGAAATCGCGCCACTGCGCGGGCGACAGGTGCCGGGCGACTTCCGGAAAATACGCGCGGACGTCGGCGCCGCGAAACGCCTTGGCGGCCGAGTTCAGGTGATGGAGCTCGCCCCCGCCAACCACGCGCGGGTGGCTGGCCAGGATCTGCTCGACCAGCGTGGAGCCGGAGCGCGGCATGCCCAGGATGAACACCGGCACGCCGGACGGATCGCCCCGTCCGGGAACGTCGGCGAGAAGCTCCGGCGTGAAGACTTGCGCGATGTGGCGGAACATCGTCAGCGTCGCGGCCTCGTCGTAGTCGATGTCGCGCCGCTTCATTGCATTGCCGGCGAGAAGATGGTCGAGCGCGCGCTCCATCTCACCCAGATCCTGATGCGCCTTGGCGAGCGCGAAATGCAGTTCGATCTGCTGCGCCGCCGGAAATTCCTCCATCCGCTCCGCCAGCGCCAGCATCGCGGCTATCTGCGCATCGCCGGGGCCGAAGGTCTTGGCCTCGGCCAGCGCGCGGTGATAGGCGGGCATGCGCGGCGCGAGTTTCACCGCCATTTCGAAATCGGCGCGCGCCTCGCTGAGCGCACCCAGCGACTGGCGCGCGAAGCCGCGGCCACGGATGGCATCGGCGCAGCCCGGATCGATGGCGAGCGCGCGCTCATAGGCGTCGAGCGCCTCTTGCGACCGGTCCGACATCTGCAGCGCATAGCCCAGGCCGCAATGGGCGGCGAGCATGGCGGGATCGATCGTCACCAGCGCCTCGAAGCGCGACACTGCCTCGGCATGCCTTCCCGCTGCCGACAATGCGTTCGCCAGATTCTGCAAGGCCGGTGCGTAGTCCGGCTTGAGCGCCACGGCGCGATCGAAATGGACGATGGCCTCGGCCTCGCGCGCGCCCGCGGCCAGCGCCGCACCCAGGTCGTTTTCCGTTTCGGCCCGGCCGGGCGCCAGCGCGAGCGCCGTCTTCAGCCGTGCGATCGCCTCGTCGCGGCGCCCCAGCGCGGACAGCGTGTTGCCGAGATCGCCATGGGATTCGGCCGATTGCGGGTTGCACGCGATCGCGCTCTCGAATGCGGTTTTCGCCGCCTCGAAGCGGCCGAGCGCCGACAGCGCCTGGCCGAGCCTGTAATGGGCGATGGCGGAACCGGGATCCGCGGCCGCGGCGCGCGCCAGCACGGACGCGGCCTCGTCGAATGTTCGCCGCTCAAGGCAGAACGTGCCCACCGCCAGCAGCGCGTGGAAATTCCCGGGCTCCGCCGCCATGGCCGCGCGGCACAGGCGTTCGGCCTCCGCATGCTGGCCGCGCGTCTGGAGCGCGCGCGCCAGCGCGAGGGTCTGCGCAGCGGTGAGCGCGTTCGGTGTCCCGGCCATGTTGCCTTATAGTCGCTGGGTTGTCCGCCGGCCAACATCGCAACGCAACTGGACGCATCGGTGCCCGAAATCCTGTCCTCGTTCCTCGCAGCCGGAATCGACTCGCCCGCCGGCCCGCTCGCCATCCGCGCCGGGCAGCCGCGCGACGATGAATTCCGCTTCGCGCTGTTCTGCGCCTCGCGGCCCGAGCTCGCGCTGTTGCCGGAGGCGGTGCGCGCCACGGTGCTGCGCCAGCAATACCGCGCGCAGACGGCCAGCTATGCGAGCCTCTATCCCCAAGCGCTGACCGCGATCGTCGAACGCGACGGAAGGGCGATCGGGCGCATCGTGGCCGACGAAACGCCCGGATGCCTGCACATCGTCGACATCGCGATGACGCCCGAGCTGCGCGGGCAGGGCGCGGGCGGCGCCGTGCTCCTGGCGCTTCAGCGCCTGGCGTCGGAGGCGCGCGCGCGCATCCGGCTCAATGTGAGCACCGCCAATCCGCTGGCGCAGCGTTTCTATGCGCGCCTCGGGTTCCGCGAGACCGGCGGCGACGACGCCAATCTCCTGCTTGAATGGACGCCGCGCGAAGAGCGTTGTTGACGGCGCGCCTTGCGACTAGATTGCGGTCCTGGATTTCCGCCGCATCGAAAGACCGCACGACATGGACATGCTCAAGACCGCCGATTTCGCGCCGCTGGCCGGCAAACCCGCGCACCTGAAAGGAACGCCCTTCACCCTCACGCTGGACCGCGTCGAGGGCGGCGACGGCCCGCCGCCGCCGGGCTACCAGCGCGCCCCCTTCATCGTGATCTTTCGCGGCGCCAAGGGCGAGGTCGTTCCCAACGGCATGTACGATTGCGTGTTCGAGGGCGGGCCGGTGATCAATTTGCACCTGATGCCGATCCACACCGCCTCGCCGGACCGCCAGGAATACCAGTCCGTCTTCAGCTGAGCGCTCCACCCCGCGCAAACAAAAAGGCCGCCACGATGGGCGGCCTTTTTCGCGTTCGGTGCGCGTTCGCGCTAGTTCTGCGACGGGAAGATGCCCTGCAGCGCGATGCAGTAATTCAGCACCAGGAAGGGCTGCTGGTTGTTGTGCGCCTGGCTGCCGCCAGCGTTGCCGATGGAGCTCGCCACGAACACCTGGCTCGGGCCGCCGGTGCCGTAGAGGTTCACCGGCACGGGCGAGGGCGCGCCGGTGGCGGCATGGGCCTGCGCCAGCGCCTTGGTGTTGCCCGGCGTCTTGCCCGGGGCGCCGCCGTCGGCGGACACGTCGGCGGCCTTCATGCCGTGATTGTGCGTCGCCATTTCCGCGTTGCTCAGCGTGTGGGCGTTCTCGCCGCCGCGCTGGCCCAGCGTGAATCCGCTGCCCATGTGAACGGGAATGCGGCTCCTCAGATCCGGCAGCCCGAAATTCACCCGCCCGTCGCCGCCATAGGTCGTGCCCAAAAGCGCGAACAGCGGCTGGTTCTGGTTGATCGGGAGCAACTGGCCGTCGCACGTCGCCCAACCCTTTGGGGCGAAGTTGAACGACATGATCCGGATCTCGGACAGGAACGGGGTGGACATCTGCTTCTACTCCTTGATCTCGTTTCCAGCGCTCGCTCGACGGATGTGTCTCACGTCCGCGGCGGATAGACGCCCTGAAGGGCGATGCAGAAATTCAGCGTCAGGTACGGCATGAGGTTGTTGTGCGGAAAGCTCGAGCCGGCGGTCCCCACGGAATTGAGGCCCATGGTCACGTTCGGCGCCGTCGACCCGCTGTAGTACTGGACGGTGCCGCTCTGGCCCTGGCCGTTGTTCCATTGGCCTTCGCCCAGGGCGTTGCCGTTCGGCGTTGCCGTCGAGCCCGCGCTCGCCAGCGCGTTGAGGCTGTGGGAATGCGAGGGCATCTCCGAATCGATCAGCGTCACGTTCTGCGCGCCGCCGGTCTGGCCGATGTCGTAGAGCGAAAGTCCCGGGCCCTGGCCCCAGAACATCGGCACGTTGCCCTGGTAGTTCGGCAGGCCGAAATTGGATTTTCCGTCGCCGCCATAGGTGGTGCCGAGCAGCGAGAACAGCGCGGTGTTCTGCGACAGGGGAAGGAGCTGCCCATTGCAGAACGCCCAGCCCTTGGGCGGGAAGTTGAACGGGAAAATCCGGATTTCGGCGACGAAAGGATCAGACATCGTGATGCTCCATAGTGAACGGGACGCCAGGACTCGATGCGCGCGCCGTCAGGTGGGCGACGGATAGACCCCGAAAAGCGAGATGATGAATGACACGCAGAGGTAGGGCTGCAAGTTTTCGTGCGGCTGGTTGCCGCCGTCATTCACGATCGACGAGCCGATGAGCGCGGTGTTCGCGGCGCCCGTTGCGTAGGTCTGGAAACCCTGCACGCCGCCGGTCGGCACGGCAAGGATCCCGCCGTTGGGCGACAGCGCCTGGCCCGTGGCGGTCGCCAGGAGCGGATGGTTGTGCGACGGAATCTGCTGGACGGTGAGCGTCACGGATTCGCTGCCGCCGGTCTCGGCCAAAGTCGCGCCGTTGCCCATATGCATGGGCGCCCGGCCCCGCAGGTCCGGCAGCTGGAAGGTCGACTGGCCGTCGCCGCCATAGGTGGTGCCGATGAGGTTGAACAGCGTCTCGTTCTCCGAGATCGGCATGATCTGACCGGCGCAGAACGCCCATCCCGCCGGGGCAAAGTTGCCCGCGAACAAGCGAATTTCGCCGACATAGGGCTGCGCCATGTTTTTCTCCCAGATGGATCGATCCGATACGCCGCCTCGAGAAGGCAACGCAAGCACTCACGCGAAAGGGGCGGGACGGAGACAATCGAGTGTAAAGCGAGTTGCCGACAGCCTTGAACAGCCCCAACACCTGTTCACGCACACACCAAGAACGAACGTTACGCTCTTAACCAATCAACCATGACGAGTCAATGCGCCGACACTTCGTCCGGTATAAAATCGCAGTCACGCATCGCGTTGTTTGCGCTGGCCAATATTGGCGCGACGCCACGCGATAGAAACCTTCACACGGAAATCCTTCTTCCGCCCGTCCGCTTGGCGATGCAGTTCCGCGCGAGTAACGGACGTTACGTTTGCCGCGCCTCGACTTGCGCTTGTCATGGCGGGACGCGGGGCGCCGCGTGCTGGACCGCCGCGCCCCTGCCAGCATTCGGTTGTGTTCCGGCGCGACTGGCGGCGCGCGCAAACTTTTGCGGGCGCTTCCCGGTTGTGTTGCAGTGCACAAGCCCGCCCGCCGCTAGAATTCCCGCCGAATGACGCCTCAGCGCCGCGCGAAATGATCCGCCACGATCCGCGCCACCGCCATGGTGACTTTCTTTCCCGTCGGGATGTCGAGGAATTCGTTGGGGCCGTGCGCGTTGGAATGCGGCCCCAGCACGCCGGTGACGACGAATTGCGTGCCGGGGAATTTCGCGCCCAGCATGCCCATGAACGGAATGCTTCCGCCTTCGCCCATATAGGCCGGCGGCGCGCCGAACGCGTCCTGCGACGCCGCGGCCACCGATTTCTCCAGCCATGGCGAAAGCTTGGGCGCATCCCAGCCGCCCTGTCCCGGCTCGGCCTCGAACTTCACTTCGGCGCCGTAGGGCGGATCGGCTTCCAGCGTCTTCCTGATCGTGTCCGTCGCCTTGCCGGCGTCGAGCGTGGGCGGCAGGCGGAAGGAGAGCTTCGCCGTGGAATAGGGCAGCAGCACGTTGCCGGCGTTGACCGGCTCGGGATAGCCCGCCATGCCCGTCACCGCGAGCGCCGGGCGCCAGGTGCGGTTCAGCACCAGCTCCGTCAAATCTTCCGACATCGGCCGCGTCGTGCCGGCGAAGGGCAGCTTGGAAT
Organism: Rhizomicrobium sp.; assembly: GCA_050728855.1. Lineage (GTDB taxonomy): Bacteria > Pseudomonadota > Alphaproteobacteria > Micropepsales > Micropepsaceae > Rhizomicrobium. Next base: position 16,752 of record JBOHKI010000003.1, read on the forward strand.
AGACCGCGTCGCCCAGGATCTTCGCCGCCGCCTTGGCCTGCTCGACGCGCTGCGGCGGCACCTGCACGAACAGCTCCGGCAGCTTGATCTCGCCCGAGGTCTCGTCCTCCACCCGGGTCAGCGCCGCGCGCAGGATGCGGAACGACGACGGCACGATGCCGGACGCGTCGCCCGAATGCACGCCTTCGGTCAGCACGCGCACGGTGAGATTGCCCATGGCGATACCGCGCAACGACGTCGTCAGCCACAGCCGGTCGTAGTCGCCGCAGCCGGAATCCAGGCATACCACCAGCGACACGTCGCCGATGCGCGCCGCCAGGTGATCGACGTAATAGGGCAGGTCGGGGCTTCCGGATTCCTCGCAGGCCTCGATCACGATCACGCAGCGCGCATGCGGCGCCTGCTGCTCTCGGAGCGCCAGCATCGCGCCGATCGCGGCATAGATCGCGTAGCCGTCGTCGGCCGCGCCGCGGCCGAACAGCCGGTCGCCCTTGCGCACCGGTTTCCACGGCCCGAGACCGTCTTCCCAGCCCGTCATCTCCGGCTGCTTGTCGAGATGGCCGTAGAGCAGGACGGTGTCGGCGTTCTGCCCGGGGATTTCGATGAAGATCAGCGGCGTGCGCCCGGAAAGCTGGATCACTTCCAGTGTCGCGCCCTGGAACGCGGCCAGCTTCTCGCGCGCCCATCCCGTCATCAGTTTCACCGCATCGGCCATGTAGCCGTGCTTTTCCCAGTCGGGATCGAAATCCGGCGATTTGTTGGGGATCTTGATGTATTCGGTGATCGAGGGAACGACGGAGTCGTCCCAGATGCCGTCGACGAATTTCTTCAGTTTCTGCGTGTCCATCAGTGTTCCATTCCCGGCCGGCGATGCACCATGCCGTCCTTCATCACGAATTGCACATTGGCCAGCGCCGCGATGTCCCGCACCGGATCGCCGTCCACGGCGATCAGGTCCGCCACATATCCGTCCTTGATGGCGCCGAGTTCGGTCTCGCGGCGGATGATCTTCGCATTGATTGACGTGGCCGCGCGCAGCGCTTCCAGCGGCGACATCCCGAGCTTCACCATCCAGGCGAGCTCGCGCCAGTTCTCGCCATGCGGAAACGGCCCCACATCGCTGCCGCAGCCGATGGTCACGCCTTCCGCGCGCGCATTGGCAAAGCCCTGCGCGGCTTCCGTCATGCGCAGGCTGGGTTCGCCGCCGTGGACATGGCCGAGAAAATATTCGCTGATCGCTTCCACCACCGTCAGCGTCGGCAGCAGCGCGATCCCCTTCTTCGCGATCAGCGCGAAGGTCGCGCGCGTGCCGCCGAAGCCGTGCTCGATGGTGTCGACGCCGGCATTGGCCGCGCGCGTCATGCCGATGTCGTGGGCGGCATGGGCGGCGACCGGCCGGCCCAGCGTGTGTGCGGTCTCGACCAGGACTTTCAATTCGTCCTCGGAGAAGGTCGGCCGGATCTCGCCGCTGTCGCTCACGCGATAGTCGGCATAGACCTTGATCCAGTCGGCGCCGTGCGAAACCTGGTGGCGCACGGCCTTGGCGATCTCGGCCGGCCCGCTCGCTTCTTCCGCGCCGATATGCAGGCAGCAATCGGGACGGAATTTGTGCCGCGCCGGAACGTAGCAATGCGTGGCCACGATGGCGCGGGTGGCGGCAAGCACGCGCGGGCCCGCGATCCGTCCCGCCTCGATGGCGCGCTTGAGGTCGACATCGGCAAAGCCCGCGCCTTCGGTGCCAAGATCGCGCAGCAGCGTGAACCCCGCCGTCAGCGTGTCGCGCGCATGCCCCACCGCGCGCAGCACCCGCGAGGCCTCGCTCTCCTTCAGGATCTGATCGTCCGATGCCGTCTCGTTGTAGGGATGCAGCAGAAGGTGCGAATGCAGGTCCATCAGGCCCGGCAGCAGGGTCAGGCCCGGCAGCTCGACGATCCGCGCCCCCGCCGCCTCGACCCTGGGGCCGGCGGCTGCGATGCGGTTGCCGTCGATGAGGACGCTCCAGCCCTCCTGCGGCCGGTCATGGCCTTCGGTCCAGACGGATTTCGGCCTGAGCAGGATCGGCGGCTGCGATTGCATGGTCCGGATTTAGACCCCTATCCTTGCCAGCACAATTCCATCCCGCAGCGGGCCGGGGCCGCATGAAACGTGCGGCTCGCGGCCCGCGGACGGCGGCGAAATTTTGTTGCTTGACGGGCTTTTGCGGAAGCGGATATCTCGCGCGGCGCCCCGGTCAGTATAACAAAGCCAACAAAGGCGCCCAGGACCCAGATGAAGAACCGAAAGCCGCTATCGCTGCGCGTGCCGGAGCCCAAGCATCGTCCCGGCGACAAGCCCGATTTTTCGGGGATCGAGATTCCCGAAGCCGGCAGTGCGCCGCGCCCGGACATCGCGGTGCATCCGCGCGAGACGGCCGGCCTCGCCAATTCGCTGATCCGCGTGCTCGACATGGCAGGCAAGGCGCACGGGCCGTGGAACCCGAGGCTCGATGCGGAAACGCTGCGCCGCGCGCTGAGGACCATGCTGCTGACGCGCGCCTTCGACGACCGCATGTTCCGCGCCCAGCGCCAGGGCAAGACCTCGTTCTACATGAAATGCACCGGCGAGGAGGCCATCGCCATCGCCGCCGCCCAGGTCCTCGATCGCGACGACATGTGCTTTCCGTCGTACCGCCAGCAGGGCCTTTTGATCGCGCGCGGCTATCCGCTCGTCGACATGATGAACCAGATCTATTCCAACGAGAAGGATCCGGTGAAGGGCCGCCAGCTGCCGATCATGTACACCAGCAAGGACCACGGCTTCTTCACCATCTCCGGCAATCTCGGCACCCAGTTCCCGCAGGCCGTGGGCTGGGCGATGGCGTCGGCCTACAAGGGCGACGACCGCATCGCCGCGAGCTGGGTCGGCGACGGCACCACGGCGGAGGGCGATTTCCACTACGCCTGCACCTTCGCCGGGGTCTATCGCGCGCCGGTGATCCTCAACATCGTCAACAATCAATGGGCGATCTCCAGCTTCGCCGGAATCGCCGGCGGCGACGAGGCGACCTTCGCCTCCAAGGGCCTGGGCTACGGCCTGCCGAGCCTGCGGGTGGACGGCAACGACTACCTTGCCGTCTATGGCGCGACGCAATGGGCCGCGGAGCGCGCCCGCGCCAATCTCGGCGCCACGCTGATCGAGCATTTCACCTATCGCGTGGAATCGCATTCCACGTCGGACGACCCCACGCGCTACCGCCCGCTCGACGAGGGCAAGGCGTGGCCGCTGGGCGATCCCATCGCGCGGCTCAAGCAGCATCTGATCGTGCTGGGCGAATGGAGCGAGGAGCAGCACGACGCCGCGCACAAGGACGCCGTCGAGCAGGTCAAGACCGCCAACAAGGAAGCCGAGAGTTTCGGCACGCTGGGCCAGAACAAGATCGCCAGCGCCGCCACCATGTTCGAGGACGTCTATAAGGACACGCCGGAGCATCTGAAGAAGCAGCGCCAGCAGGTGGGAGTCTGACCATGCCCACCATGAACATGATCCAGGCGCTCAACTCCGCCCTCGACACCATGATGACGAGGGATCCCAATGTGCTCTCCTTCGGCGAGGATGCGGGCTATTTCGGCGGCGTCTTCCGCGTCACCGATGGCCTGCAGAAGAAGCACGGCCTCACCCGGTCCTTCGACGCGCCGATCTCCGAGGGCGGCCTGGTCGCGGCGGCCATCGGCATGGGCGCCTACGGATTGCGCCCGGTGGTTGAGATCCAGTTCGCGGACTACATCTATCCCGGCTACGACCAGATAGTCTCCGAAGCGGCCCGCATCCGCTATCGCAGCGCGGGCGACTTCACCGTGCCGATCACCATCCGCACGCCATACGGCGGCGGCATCTTCGGCGGCCAGACCCACAGTCAGAGCCCCGAAGCGCTGTTCGCCCATGTCGCCGGCATCAAGACGGTGATCCCGTCCTCGCCCTACGACGCCAAGGGCCTTTTGATCTCCGCCATCGAGGACGACGATCCGGTGATCTTCCTGGAGCCCAAGCGCATCTATAACGGCCCGTTCAGTGGCCATCACGACCAGCCGGTGCAGCCATGGTCGAAATTCCCCGAAAGCGAAGTGCCCGAAGGCCACTACGCGATCCCGCTGGGCAAGGCCAACATCGTGCGCCCCGGCAACGACATCACGCTGATCGCCTACGGCACCATGGTCCATGTCTGCAAGGCGGCCTGCGACGACACCGGCATCGACGGCGAGGTGATCGACATCCGCAGCCTCGTGCCGCTCGATATCGAGACCATCGTCAAGTCGGTGGAGAAGACCGGGCGCTGCGTGATCGTGCACGAGGCGACGCGCACCGCGGGCTTCGGCGCGGAATTGTCGGCCCAGGTGCAGGAGCATTGCTTCTATCATCTCGAAGCGCCCATCGAGCGCGTCACCGGCTGGGACACGCCCTATCCACACGCCTTCGAATGGCAGTATTTCCCGGGGCCGGCGCGCGTCGGCGATGCGATGAAGAAGGCCCTGAATCGATCGGGGGGGAAATAGGATGGGACGCTACGTATTCAAACTCCCCGATGTCGGCGAAGGCACCGCCGAGGCCGAGATCGTCGCCTGGCATGTGAAGGTCGGACAAAAGATCGACGAGGATGCGAACCTCGTCGATGTCATGACCGACAAGGCAACGGTGGAGATGACCTCGCCGGTGAGCGGCAAGATCGTCGCCCTCCATGGCGAACCCGGCCAGATGGCCGCCGTCGGCGCGGCGCTTGTGGAATTGGAAGTGGAGGGCGCTGGCAATGTTTCCGGTGATGCGCTTGCGAAGAAAGCGGAAGCCCCCAAGCCTGCTCCGAAAGCCGAAGCGAAACCCGAACCCAAGCCGGAAGCGAAGATCGCGCCCGCGCCGAAGCCTGCCGAAACCAAGAGTGCAGCACCCGCCTTCGCCACCCGCACCGCGAACGCAAAGCCGCTCGCCTCCCCCGCCGTGCGCCTGCGCGCGGAAGAGTTGGGGATCGCGCTGCAATTCGTCCCCGGCACCGGACCGGCGGGGCGCATCTCCCACGAAGACCTCGACGCCTATATCGCCTCGGGCGGCAAGGGCGCGGCCGCCGCACGCGCCTCGGGCTATGCCCGGCGCGACGGCGTCGACGAGGTGAAAGTCATCGGCCTGCGCCGCAAGATCGCGGAGTCGATGCAGAATTCCAAGCGCCGCATCCCCCATTTCGCCTATGTCGAGGAGATCGACATGACGGAGCTGGAGAGCCTGCGTGCGCATCTGAACAAGACCCGCGCGGCCTCGCAGCCGAAATTGAACGTGCTGCCGTTCCTGATGCGCGCGCTGGTGAAGGTGCTGCCCCAATATCCCCAGATCAACGCGCGCTTCGACGACGAGGCGGGCGTGGTCCATCGCCACCATGCCGTCCATATCGGCATCGCCACGCAGACCGCCAACGGCCTCATCGTGCCCGTCGTCAAGCACGCCGAAGCTCGAGACGTGTGGGACAGCGCACTGGAAGTCGCCCGCGTCTCGGGGGCCGCGCGCGAGAACAAGGCCGGCAAGGACGACCTCACCGGCTCGACCATCACCATCACGTCGCTCGGCACCCTGGGCGGCGTGGCGACGACGCCGGTGATCAACTATCCGGAAGTGGCGATCATCGGCCCCAACGCGATCATCGAACGCCCCGTCGTGCGCGGCGGTGCCATCGTCATCCGCAAAATGATGAACCTGTCCTCCTCCTTCGATCACCGCGTCGTGGACGGTTACGCCGCGGCCGAGCTCATCCAGAAGATCAAAGCGCTGCTGGAACACCCGGCGACGCTGTTCATGGACTAACTTTTTTGTGTCATGGCCCGCGACTGCGGGCCATCCAGTTGGGATGGCCATGAACTCGACGAGAAATGAATTGAGCCAATGAAGTCAGCGCCCAGTCACCGTCACCTGGATGGCCCGCAGTCGCGGGCCATGACACAGGTGTTTGATAGCGCGACCGGAGCGTCCCATGTCTGAATCCATTCACACCAAAGTCCTCGTCCTCGGCGGCGGGCCGGGGGGCTATGTGGCGGCGATCCGCGCGGGTCAGCTCGGTCTCGACACCGTGCTGATCGAGGCCGACCGCGTCGGCGGCACCTGCCTGATCCGCGGCTGCATCCCCTCCAAGGCGATCATCCATGTCGCCGAGGAATTCGAGACCATGCGCCATGCGGGTGCCCAATCCGGTAATAAGAGTGGCCGCCACGGCATCACGCTCGCCTCCGCGCCCAAACTCGACTTCGCCGAGACGGTGAAGTGGAAGGAAACCATCGTCGATCGCCTCAACACCGGCGTGGCGGGCCTGCTCAAGCGGGCGAAAGTGCGCGTCATCAAGGGCTGGGGCACCTTCACCGACGCCAAGACCTGCAAGGTTGGCGACACCATCGTGACGGCGGAGCACGTCATCCTCGCCAACGGTTCGCTGGCGGTGGAACTGCCGTTCCTGAAATTCGGTGGCGCCGTGATCTCCTCGACCGAGGCGCTGTCGCTGGCCGAACTGCCCAAGAAACTTGTCGTCGTCGGCGCCGGCTATATCGGCCTCGAACTCGGCATCGCCTTCCGCAAGCTCAGCAGTGAGGTCACCGTGGTGGAAGCGCTGGACCGTATCCTGCCGCTTTACGATGCGGCGCTGACCGCGCCCGTCGCCAAATGGCTGGAGAAGAACGGCGTCACCCTGCATCTCGGCGCGAAAGCCAAAGGCCTGTCGAAGGACGGCACGTCGCTTGTCGTCGAGACCAAGGATGGCAAGACCGGAGAGTTCGCCGCCGACAAGATTCTGGTCACCGTCGGCCGCAAGCCCAACACCGAAGGCTGGGGCCTGGAGAAGATGGGCGTCGATATGGCCAAAGAAACTGGCAACCGCTTCGTGAAGATCGACGACCAGTGCCGCACATCGATGAAGAACGTCTGGGCGGTGGGCGATCTCGTCGGCGAGCCGATGCTGGAGCACAAGGCGGCCACACAGGGCGACATGGTGGCCGAGATCATCGCCGGCAAGCGCGCGCGCTTTGACCATCCGCCGATCCCCGCGGTGTGCTTCACCGAGCCGGAGATCGTCAGCGCCGGCCTGCTGCCGGGCGATGTTCCCAAGGGCACGGAGGTGATTACCGCGATGTTCCCCTTCGCCGCCAACGGCCGCGCGCTGTCGATGGATTCGGGCGACAATGGCGGCTTCGTGCGCGTCATTGCGCGCAAGGACGACCACCGCATCCTCGGCATCCAGGCCGTGGGCGCCCATGTCAGCGAATTGTCGGCGGAATTCTCGCTCGCGCTGGAGATGGGCGCGCTGCTGGAAGACATCGCCGGCACGATCCACGTCCATCCGACCTTGAGCGAAGCTTTCCACGAGAGCGCGCTGCGCGCCCTCGGCCACGCCATTCATATCTAGAGGGTCACAGCCGACGTGCGCGCCTTCGTTCTCGCCGGTGGTGACGGAACGCGGCTCGCACCGCTCCGCGCCAAGCAGTTCCTGGCGCTGACGGGCCCCCAGACGCTGATCCAGCAGACCGTGCGCCGCGCCGCGCGCTATGCGCCGGTGACGGTGATCGCGCATCAGGAGCACCGCGGCCTGCTCGCCGCGCAGCTTCCCGGAACGAACGTGATTCTGGAATCCGTCCGCCATGGTACGGCGGCCGCGGCTTCGCTGGCCTGTGAGGCGGAGTCCGGATTGATCCTGCTGCTGCCCTCGGATCACGTCATCGCGGACGAAGCGGCGTTTCACCGCGCGGTTGCCGAAGCGGAAAAGCTGGCGGAGCAGGGCCTCATCGTCGTCTTCGGCATCGCGCCCACGAGCCCCGAAGCGGGCTTCGGCTATATCGTCCATGACGGCTCGACGGTGACACGCTTCGTTGAAAAGCCGCCACGCGCCGGGGCCGAAGCGCTCATCGCGAACGGCGCGCTGTGGAACAGCGGTATGTTTCTCTTTCGCGGCGATGTCATCCGCGAAGAGCTTGCGCGCTTCGGATGCGAAGGTTCGCTCGACCGCGCCGTGATGGAAAAAACCGGCCGCGCCGCCGTGGTCCCTTGCGACATCGGCTGGCGCGACATCGGTTCCTGGCGCTCATTGTGGCGCCACACGCAGACACGCCGCGACCTCTCACCCGTGGTCCGTCCCTGGGGCCGTTACACCAGCTTCGCGCAAGGAGAGGGCTTCCAGCTCAAGGAGATCGTCGTCGATCCCGCCAGGCGCATCTCGCTCCAGCGCCACGCCCACCGCCGCGAGCACTGGATCGTCATGCAGGGCACCGCGCGGGTCACTTGTAACGAACGTGTCTTCGAGGCGGCGGTGGGCGGCACCGCGGACATCCCGCTCGGCGCCATCCACCGCCTCGAAAACCCCGGCGCCGGGCCCCTCCATATCGTCGAAATCCAGTTCGGCGATTATCTCGGCGAGGACGATATCGAACGCTTCTCCGACGACTACGGCAGGGCTTGAAACTCCCTCACCCGCTTGCGGGCTGGCTTACCTCCCCCTTGCTGGGAGGTCGAAAAGTGCGAAGCACTTTTCGGGTGGGGGTTCTCGCGCGGCGTCGCCCCCACCCGAAAAATCGCTTCGCGATTTTGTCGACCTCCCCGCAAGCGGGAGGTGGAAAATCACGCCGTCTTCGCAGCCTTCAGTCCCAGCTCCGCCATCATCGTTTCGCGGATGACGAATTTCTGCACCTTGCCCGTCACCGTCATGGGGAAAGAGTCGACGAAGCGGATGTAGCGGGGGATCTTGTAGCGCGCGATCTGGCCGTCGCAGAAGGCGCGGATGGCGGCCTCGTCCGGCGCCTCGCCCGGGCGCGGCAGGATCCAGGCGCATAGTTCTTCGCCGTATTTCGCGTCGGGCAGCCCCACCACCTGAACGTCTTGCACCTGCGGATGGCGGTAGAGGAATTCCTCGATCTCGCGGGGATAGATGTTCTCGCCGCCGCGGATCACCATGTCCTTGATGCGGCCGACGATGTTGGCGTAGCCCTCTTCATCGATGGTGCCGAGATCGCCGGTGTGCATCCAGCCTTCGGCGTCGATGGCCTCCGCCGTGCGCTCCGGATCGTCCCAATAGCCCAGCATCACGCAGTAGCCGCGCGTGCACAATTCGCCGGCCACGCCGCACGGCACCGTAGCGCCGCTTTCATCCACCGCCTTCACCTCGGTGTGCGGCAGCACGCGGCCCACGGTGGAGACCCGCCGCTCCAGGGGATCGTCGCGGCTGGACTGGAAACTCACCGGGCTCGTCTCCGTCATGCCATAGGCGATGGTGACCTCGCGCATGTGCATCCGCTCCACCACCTGACGCATGATTTCGATGGGGCAGGGCGAGCCCGCCATCACGCCGGTGCGCAGCGACGAAAGATCGAAGCGCGCGAATTGGGGATGGTTGAGTTCGGCGATGAACATGGTCGGCACGCCGTAGAGCGCGGTGCAGCGCTCGGCCTCCACCGCCTCCAGCACCGCCAGCGGCTCGAAGCCTTCGGAGGGATAGACCATCGTGCTGCCATGCGTCAGGCAGCCCAGATTGCCCATCACCATGCCGAAGCAATGATAGAGCGGCACGGGAATGCACAACCTGTCGTCCGGCGTCAGCCCGAGCTGCTCGCCCTCGAGGAAGCCGTTGTTGAGGATGTTGCGGTGGGAGAGCGTCGCGCCCTTGGGAAATCCGGTCGTGCCGGAGGTGAACTGGATGTTGATGGCGTCGCCCGCCGAAAGGTCGCGCGGCAGGATCGAAGGGTTTCCCGCGATTTCCGAAAGCGGCGTGAAGCCTTCGAAGCCGCCGATCCCGATCGCGTGTTCCAGCCGCGGCAGCTTCCCCGCCGCGCGCAGTTCCCGCAGCATGCCGGCATAGTCGACGCCGCGATGGCCTTGCATCGCCACCACCGCCTTGCAGCCCGCTTTGTTGAGCGCGTATTCCAGTTCCGCCATGCGGTAGGCGGTGTTGACCGTCACCAGCACCAACCCCGCCTTGGCGGCGGCGAACTGCGTCAGCGTCCACTCCGCGCAGGTTGCCGCCCAGATGCCGATGCGGTCGCCGGGCGCCAGGCCCATCTCCAGCAGCCCCGCGCCCAGCGTGTCGGCGCGCGCGTTCAGCTCTTCGTAAGTCCAGCGAATGTCCTGATGGCGCGACACCAGCGCGGTGCGCGCGCCGTGGATGCGGGCGGCCTCTTCCAGCGCGGCGCCGACGGTCGCGTCCTTGAGCGGCGGCAGCGATGCTCCTTTGACGTAGCTCTCGGTCCCCATCGCGCGAGAGTGAAAGAGCCGCCGCCCGATGGCAAGCGCAACCGCGCCGTGCCTGGAGCGTTAGCGCTTGGCCGAGAGTCCAGGAGGAAAGACCCATGCCGCGCGGCGACAAGTCGAGCTACACCAGGAAGCAGAAGCGCAAGGCCGAGCACATCGAGGAAGGCTACGAGGATCGCGGCGTCCGCAAGAAGGAAGCCGAGCGCCGCGCCTGGGCCACCGTCAACAAGGAATCCGGCGGCGGCAAGAAGAGCGGTTCCGGCCGCGGCAAGACGGAAAGCCATGCCGCCTCGCGCAAGGGCGGACGCAAAGGCGGCCGGGCCTCGGCCAACCGCTCCGCCGCGGCGCGCTCGCGCTCGGCGAAGAAGGCGGCACGGACCCGCAAGCGCCGCGGCCACTGAACGCGAAGCCGATCCGCGCGTTTCCTTTCGCGACTGACTTCAAAGGAGACGCGACGATGCTTGGTTGGGCCTTGACGTTCCTGATCGTGGCCATCGTGGCCGGCGTGCTGGGCTTCGGCGGCGTGGCAATCGCCTCCGCCGCGATCGCCAAGATCATCTTCGTGGTGTTCCTCATCCTGTTCGCGGTGAGCTTGATCGCGGGCCTGCTGCGACGGGCCTGACGGCGGCATTCCTCAATTCGCGGCGGGCGGTGCGGACGCATCGTCCGCCGGTTTGGCGTCCGGATCGGGGAACACGATCTCCGCCACCGTGCCGCGTCCGGGTTCCGAGCGCACCGTCGCCGTGCCATGCAGTTGCAGGCCGAAGGTGCGGATGAGTTGGGTGCCGATGCTGGCCTCGAGCTCGTCTTCCGAAAATCCCGCGCCGTCGTCCTCCACGCTCAGCCGCAGCTTGCCGTCCGCGACGGGTTGCAGCGAGACATGGATGGTGCCGCCATCGATGCCCGGCGGAAAGGCGTGCTTGAAGGCATTGGTCACTGCCTCGACCATGAACAGCGCCAGGGGCACCGCCACGTCGCCCGAGGCGACACGCTTGACCGCATCCACCGTGATGCGGATGTCGCGGCGCTCGCCGCCGAAACCTTCATGGGTCTGCTCGGTGAGGTCGGTGACCAGGCGTTTCAGGTCGACGGTGTTCTGGTCCTCGATCTCGTAGAGGATGCGGTGGACCAGCGCGAGCGCGTTGATGCGCGCGCGCGCCTGGCGCAGCGCCGCCTGCGCGCCCGGATCGCGCAGCCGCCCGGCCTGCAGGCTCAACAGGCTCATCACGATCTGAAGATTGTTCTTCACCCGGTGATGCACCTCGCGCACCATCAGCGTCTTCTGCGCCACGGCCTCCCGGAGGCTCTTGTCACGCTGCTGGATGGATTCCGCCATGTCGGCGAGGCCCGCGCCGAGGAGCTGGAATTCGCGCGGCGCGTCGCCCAGTTCGGGCCGGATGGCGTAATGCCCGCCGCGATAGGCCTGCGAAATGCGGCGCAGATAGACGATCCAGCGCGTCAGCTGCCGCTCGCTCACCATCCAGACGATGAACCAGGTGAACAGGATCAGGAGCAGCGGCACGATGAAATCCGCGCTGACATTGACATAGGTCGGCGCCAGCAGAGTCCATTCCCGCATGGCAAAGCCCACGAACACCGAATTGTCGATCACCGGCGCGGTGGCGAAGATCCAGGCATGGCCCTTGTCGTCCTTGGCCGAGGCGATGGCGCCCTCCGCCGTGCTCCAGTTCGCGGGATTGCCGAACAATGCATGCGCGATCGGCATCCGGCTCGAGGTGATGACGTGGCCGTGGCGGTCGAACAGCGCCATCATCGAGCCCGGCGGCAGCTTGTTGGCGCGCTCCACATATTCGAGCCAGCGCAGATCGACGCCGATGGCGAGCGCGCCCTGGAATCGCCCGCGCGCGTCCTGAAGCGGCAGGATGCCCACGACGTTGCGCTGGTGGGTGATGGGGCTCGTCATCTCGCCGCTGACGACGAAGCCCCGGCTGGCGGAGGCTTCCTGCCAGACCGGTTCGTTACGGGCGCTGATGCCAACCGCTTTGGGCAGCGCCGCGCAGACGATCGTGCCCCTGGCGTCGAGCCGCGTGATGTTGGTGAAGAACGACAGCCCGTGCAGGGCGTCCGCCAGGTCGCCGTTGCACTTGGAATTGGCCGCGCGCACGTCGTCCATGTTGGCGAGCGCGCGCAGGATCTGCTCGGCGGAACCCAGGATGTTCTGCTCCGGCGTGGCAGCGGCGCGCGCGGTCTGGGCGAGTTCCTGGCGCGTGTCGGCGGTCTCGCGGCGCGCGCGGTCGATGCCCTGCACGATGATGAGTGCGACCAGCGGCAGCAACAGGCCGATGACGATGGCGAGAAGTCTCAGCCGGAGCGACCAGCCGCTGCTATCGCTCGTCGGGGGCCCGCTTGATCCGTCGCTTGGGCTGTCCGGCCTGCTCCCGTGGGGGAGCCAGCCGGTCCAGCTGCGCCATGATCTCATGGGCGGCGTCTCCTTCCGTCGCGTGGGGCGCCGCCGGCAGGGGGTCCTCGCCTTCGAGAATGGACAGAAGAGATTTGCGTGCCCTCGCCACCCGGCTTTTCACGGTTCCCACGGCGCAATTGCAAATCCCCGCCGCGTCCTCGTACGAAAAGCCACCCGCACCAACCAGTATCAAAGCTTCACGCTGCTCGTCCGACAGGCATGTCAACGCGCGGGCCGTGTCGGACAGGTCGGCAGCCCAGGACTGTTCGCCGGCGGAGCCCGGTATGCGCTCGGCCGCATCCTGGTCCCACGGCGCCTGGCGCCACGCCCGCCTGCGGTCGGAGTAGAACTGATTCCGCAGGATGGTGAAAAGCCAGGCCTTGAGATTGGTCCCGGCCGCGAACATCGAGCGGGCCTGCCAGGCCTTGACCAGCGTCTCCTGGGCCAGATCGTCGGCCATTTCCGGATTGCCGCACAGCGAGCGGGCGAAAGCGCGCAGGAACGGGATCAGTTCAAGCATGCCCTGCTTGAACGTCTCGTCCGTTTCCGGTTTCACGGGCGTGCTGCGGTGCTCGGTGTGAGGCACGGTCACGGCTTGTCGCCCTTGCCGTCGTCGATCTTGTTGAGGATGTCCAGCAGATCGTCCGGGACTGGCTCGCGGGCCACATTGTCGTACATGCGGCGCAACTCGCGTCCGAGCGCGCGTTGGCGCGCGCGGATTGTGCGGTTTCTGTCACGGTCGTTGCCCTGATCGTCTTTCACCGGAATCCAGCCCCGCCCTCTTGGCGCAAATGACACCTGTAACCTCCCGAACCATAACCCGAATTTCGCCGTTCCTCGCGGACCGGCTGCCTCCCCAGACCGGTCCGGACGCCACTAGAACGCCCCGCCCGCCGGGTGGTTCCGGCGGGGAACTTTTGCCGTTTGCCGCCGTTATGGGATGAGGCTTACCTTGGTGTTCGAAGGAGATCGCTGCATGACCGTAGCGCAGGCGCTTGCCCCCCACCTTCCCTATCTCCGGCGTTATGCCAGGGCGTTGACCGGCTCCCAGGAGAGCGGCGATGCCTATGTCCGCGCCGCGCTGACCGCGCTGGTCTCCGGAGAACAGAGCTTGCTGGCCGGCGCGCCGCCGCGCGTCGCCCTCTACCGGGTGTTCCACAGCATCTGGGCGAGCCCGGCCAAGCTTTATGAAAAGCCGGGCGCAACCCAGCAGGAAGGCGCCACGCCCGAGGAGCGGCTGGCCTCGCTGTCGGCCAAGAGCCGCGCCGCGCTGCTGCTGACGGCGGTGGAATCCTTCACGCTGGAGGAAGCCGGCACCATCCTGGGCGAGACGCCGCAAGCCGTGGAGGCCTCCATCGTCGATGCCCAGAACGCCATCGAGGGCGAGCTGCGCAGCCGCGTCCTCATCATCGAGGACGAACCCATCATCGCGCTCGATCTGGAGAACCTCGTCAACGAGCTGGGCCACGAAGTGGTGGCGACGGCGGCCACGCGCGACGATGCCGTGACCCAGGCCCGCCTCAAGAAGCCGGGCCTCGTGCTCGCCGACATCAATCTGGGCGAGGGCGGATCGGGCATCGACGCGGTCAACGAGATCCTGGGGAGCTTCGATATTCCGGTGATCTTCATCACCGCCTATCCCGAGAAGCTCCTGACCGGTGAACGGCCCGAGCCGACCTACCTGATCGCCAAGCCGTTCCTGCCCGAAACGGTCCAGGCCACGGTCGGCCAGGCACTCTTTTTTCACCCGATCCGGCGTAACAAGGCGGCCTAGACGCGCGCCCCCGGAGGGTTCGAGCGCAAAGCGGCCAGAGGGCCGAACTTCGTTGTGCAGCGCACATCCGGGCGCTAGACTGCGATTAACCACGAGGAACCCATGTCCGCTGCCGGAAAGAACGACGACCTCGAAGCCCAGCTCGACGCGCTGGTGGGCGACCTGAAGACGCTTCAGGCCGACGTCCGCAAGCTCGCGCAAGGCGCCAGCAAGGAAGCGGGCGACCGGCTCTCCGAGGCGCTCAAGACGGCCGAGGCCCGGGCCAGCAGCGCTTATGCCCAGGCCCGCGACCGCGCCACCGAGGCGGTCGACCAGGCCGAAGTCTGGGCCACCGACGGCATGGCCAATCTGCGCGATGCCGTGCGCGAGGAACCGATCAAGGCGGTCGCCATCGCGGCGGGGATCGGCGCCCTGTTCGGCCTGATCTTCTTCCGCCGCTGACGGCCCGCAAGAATGGTCGCCCGCCTCGCTTCCAGGATCATCCTGATCGTCATCGCCGCCGGTTTCGTCTGGTTCGGCGTGGGCTTTGCCGCCTACGCGATCTGGGCGGCCCTCGTCCCTGAACTGGGCGAGGCCTGGGCCGCGGCCCTGGTGGCCTTCCTGCTGCTGGTGGGGCCGCTCTCCATCACACTGGTGCTGGGCATGCGCCGCCGCCGCTCGATCCTGGACGGCGCGGAGGGGCTCGGGGGCAT
The DNA here is from genome assembly GCA_050728855.1 of Rhizomicrobium sp. Classification (GTDB taxonomy): domain Bacteria; phylum Pseudomonadota; class Alphaproteobacteria; order Micropepsales; family Micropepsaceae; genus Rhizomicrobium. The sequence continues at coordinate 31,870 of JBOHKI010000003.1, forward strand.
TTTCACCCTGCTCGCCCGGGAACGCCCGCTGATGCTGCTTTTCGGCGCCGCCCTGCTCGGCGTGGTCGAAGCCTTCCTGAAAAGACGCAAGTAAAACATAGGTGATTCAAGGCCTTACAAATTTTTCGGCGGAATCGCATTTTTCCGGAAAAATATTTGGAACCGCTTTCGGGCACCCTCGTTCTTATCCCCGAGCGGATGTCCGATCCGGTACGCCCCAGCCCCTTCGACACCCCGCATCGGGTGTCCGCTCACTTCTCCCCCTTTCCAAGACGTTCCCCGCGGTCCGCCCAGCCGCTACAACGGCTGTTATGACCACCGCGCCGATCCCCATCGCCATCAGCCACACAAAGGAAGAGAAGCGCCGGATTCTCATCCTCAAGCGCGACGTCCATATCATCCGCAACTGCCTCATCGGCCTCACGGTGGTGGCCGCCCTCACCATCGGCGTGGCGGCGGGCGAGATTCTGGCGCCCACGGTCGTGGCGATCATCCTGGCCCTGGTGCTGGCCCCCATCACCAACCGGCTGGAGCGGCTGGGCCTGCATTCGGGGGTCTCGGCCCTTCTCACCGCGGTGGTCGCTGTCGGCATCATCGTGGCGGGCGTTGGCTCCTTCGCGCCGGCAGCGACGGGATGGGTGAAGCGCGCGCCCCAGATCGTCCGCTCGGTCGAGCGCAAGATCGAGCCCTTGATGCGCCAGCTGGCGGCCTTCGAACGGGTCTCCCAGCAGATCACCCATGTCCCCGGCACGCCGGCGAAGACCGAAGCCGTCGTGGCCGCCCCCGCCGTCAACGGCACCGGCGTCATCACCTCGGTCGCGCTCACCGCGCCGAACGTGCTGGCAATGATCCTCTATGTGACGGTGCTGACGATCTTCCTGCTGTCGGAACGCCAGCGCTACAGCCAGCAGCTCATTTTGCTGCCCCGCTCGCTCAACGGACGATTGCGCATGGCGCGCATCATCCGCGACGTGCGCCACCGCGTTTCCGGCTATCTCTTCACGCTGTCGATGATCAATATCGGCCTCGCCGTCACCACGTCGATCGCCTTCACCATCGCCGGCATTCCGGAGCCGCTGCTGTGGGGCATCGCCTATGGCGTGCTCAACTTCCTGCCTATCATCGGGCCGACGACGATCATCCTGTCCTCGGCGCTGGTCGGATTCGCCACGGCCGACACGCTGACCGGCGCGTTCCTGCCGCCAGCCATCCTTCTCGTCATCGACACCATCGAGGCCTATTTCGTGCAGCCCTGGCTGCTCGGACGGCGGCTGGTGGTGAGCCCGATCGCCATCTTCGTCACCATCGCCACGCTGGTGTGGATGTGGGGCGCGCCCGCGGCCATCACCGCCGTGCCGATCCTCATCTTCGTGCACACCGTGATGATGCATCAGCCGCATCTGAAGCCGTTCGCCATGCTGCTGGCGACGGAAGGCCCGCACCGCCACGCGGAGATGCCGAAATTCCGCGCCAAGCCCGATCCCGGCAAGAAATCCCGCGCGAAACCGCAGGCCGCCTCGAGCGTTTCCTGAATCACGGGAAATTACGCGGAGGCCGCAATGTCGATGCACAATCCCCTGTCGGCGGATCAGGCCGAGGAAGACAATGTCGCGCGCGAGCTGCACACCCAGGAGGCCCGCCAGGGCGCCGTATCGGGGCGCATAGTCGCCGTACTGGCGATCAGCACCTTCGCCATCATCGCGATCTTCACGGTATGGTGGCTGGCCAGCGTCAATCTGGGCTAGTTGGGGCCCGGCCAGGTCCGGTCAGTCCTTCGCCCGCTCGACATACGAGCCGTCTTCCGTCAGCACCACGATGCGCGTGCCGGTCACGATATGCGTCGGCACCATGGTGCGCACCCCGTTCGACAGCATCGCCGGCTTGAACGAGCCCGACGCCGTCTGGCCCTTCATCACCGCTTCGGTATCGACGACCTCGAAGGTGAGGCGCGCGGGCAATTCCATCGCGATGGGCACGCCGTTGAAGCTCTGCAGGCGGACCTCCATGTTCTCCTGGAGGTAGGGCTGGCGATCGCCGATCACGTCGGCGCCGACATGGACCTGGTCGAAGGTTTCCGGATTCATGAACACGTCGTGGTCGCCGTCCTTGTAAAGATACTGGAACGTGCGTTCCTCGACGAACGCCTTCTCCAGCGTATCGGTGGTCTTGCAGCGCTCGCTCACCTTCACGCCGTCGGAAATGCGCCGCATTTCCAGATGCGTGACGGGCGTGCCCTTGCCGGGATGGATATTTTCCGCCGTCAGCACGACATGGAGCTTGCCGCCCTTTTCGATGACGTTGCCTTTGCGGACGGAGCTGGCGATAACCGAAACCACGGAAAACCTCTTCAATTGGCGCTCAAGGGTCAGCGCCTATAGCAGAACGGGCGGCCCGCGGCCAAGGGCGCGCCCGGTTGGGACAAGGGTGTGGAACATATGAGCCAATCGCCATGGTGGTCGCCCCACATCCATGCCGACCGGCGCCCGGCGCTGCTCGCCCGCAACCGCATCAAGGCCGCGCTGCGGCGCTGGTTCGAGGCGCGCGGCTTCACCGAGGTCGAGTGCGGCGCGCTGGTGATCTCGCCCGGCAACGAGGCGCATCTGCATGGCTTTGCCACGGACTGGATCGGGCCGGATGGCGCGCGCCACACCCGCTATCTCCACACCTCGCCCGAATTCGCCGCCAAGCGGCTGCTCGCCGCGGGCGAGAGCCGCATCTTCGATTTCGCCCGCGTCTTCCGCAATCGCGAGCGGGGCGCGACGCACGCGCCCGAATTCACCATGCTGGAATGGTATCGCGCGGGCGAGGACTATCGCACCGCGATTGCCGACAGCCTCGCCATCCTTGCCGAAGCCGCGGAGACCACGGGTCTTCGCGCCTTCACCCATCGCGAAAAAACCTGCGACCCGCGCGCCGAGGCGCAGCATATGACGGTGGCCGAGGCGTTCACCCACCTGGCCGGCATCGATCTGCTGAAGACGCTCGATGCGGCCGGGCAGGGCGACCGCAACGCGCTTGCCTATGCCGCCAGGCGCGGCGGCATCGTGGCGGCGGACGACGACACCTGGGCGGACATCTTCTCCAAGGTCCTGGCCGCGCGCATCGAGCCGCGGCTGGGAATTTCACAGCCCACGATCCTCTGCGAATATCCGCGATGCGAAGCCGCGCTCGCCCGCGCCACGCCGCACGATCCGCGCGTCGCCGAACGCTTCGAGCTCTATGTCTGCGGCGTGGAGCTGGCCAACGGCTTCGGCGAGCTCACCGATCCGGTCGAGCAGCGCAAACGTTTCGAGGCGGAGATGGACGAGAAGGCGCGAATCCATGGCGAGCGCTACCCCATCGACGAGGATTTCCTGGCCGCGCTGGGCCAGATGCCGCCGGCTTGCGGCGTCGCGCTGGGTTTCGACCGCTTGGCGATGCTGGCAACCGGCGCGCGAAAGCTGGATGATGTGATCTGGACGCCGTTTTCGGGGGACTAGGATGAAATCGAAATTGCTTTACGGGCTCGCCGTCTCGGCGGCGCTCGGTGCTTCCGCCATGGCCGCGGATTTTCCGGTGGACGCCGCGGGCCTGGCCGACGCGAAGGCGCTGGTCGGCAGGGCCTGCAGCCACATGTTCGACGATCGCGGCAAGGACTTCCCGGGCTATTCCACGCCCAGGGGTTTTCTCACCGTCACGCTGGGCAATGACGGCTGGGTCTTCCCGATGGAGAAGCAGGGCGCGCGCTTCGCTTTCCTCATCATCGGCCTGGGCGACCAGGCCTGCAGGATCGCCGACGTCGCGGTGCTGCCCGATGCCAAACACGCCAATGCCTGGCTGCAATGTCACGAACGTGACGCGCTCGTCGAGGGTGTCGGCATGCGCCTGTCCGGCCGCAGGGAGATCGTCGGCTGGTGGACCGCCGCCCACGGCAAGCTCACCCGCATGCCTGCCCCCAAACCCGGCGCCCTGATCTGCCAGGAGCCGGAGACGGGGACTGAAATCTACCGCGCGGGCTTCGTCGCTTCGTGCAGGGCGACGATTCCGAACGTCAGGTTCCTGTAGCGCACCATGTTGAAGCCGGCGTCCCGCAGCTCCGCCGCGAATGCGCGCGGGTCAGGGAAGCCGTGGACGCCGCGCAGCAGGTAGTCGTAGGCGCTGGCGTCGCCCTGGGCAGCGATGCGGCCGATGACAGGCAGGCAGAAATCCATGTAACGCAGATAGGCGCTATGGATGGCCGCCACGGGAATGCGCGAAGCTTCCAGGCAGAAGAACGTGCCGCCCGGCCTGAGCACGCGGCGGGCCTCGGCGATCACCCTGCCGCGGTCGCAGATCTTCATGCCGAAGGAAATGGAATAGAGATCGACGGACTCGTCGGCGACTTCCCGCAGGTCCTCGGCATCGCGCAGCGCGACATGCACGCGTCCGGCATGCGCGGCGAGCTTGCGTTGCGCGATCGCCAGCATCTGCGGGCAAAGATCGGTGGCCCAGAATTCGCGCGCCGGACCGCCCTTGCGCAGCAGGCGCAGCGGAATGTCGCCGGTCCCCGATGCGCAATCGAGCACGACAAGGCCGGGATGCGCGGCCATGCGCGCCACCATGTGGCGCTTCCACAGCCGATGAATGCCCAGGCTGAACACATCGCACAGCCGGTCGTAGCGGTCGGCTATGCGCGCGAAAACGTCGTCATGCTGGGAGTCGAAGACGGCCGCGTTGGGCGGGTTCACCGGTACTCGTCGTTGATCGCGGCGAGCGCCTTGGAGCCGGGGCAGAGGTCCTTCTCGCCCAGCGCGTTGAGCGGCGTTTTCGCCGTGTTGAGATGGCCGTGGATGTCCTCGGCGTCGTTCTCGACATAGAGCAGGCCGGTCACGACGTTGCCGAGGCTGGCGTGGTGCTGGAGATAGGCCATCGCGGCGGCGCGGTCGGTCGGATTGTATTCGGGATGGATCTTGGCCAGGCGCAGCACCGAGCCGTCATGCTGGCGCACTTCGGTGACGGTGCCGGGCGCGAAATCCGCGGTGATCTCCGCCCGCGGCACCATGAAGTCGATGCGGTTCACCGCGTCATTGTGCTCGCGCACGAAATCGTAGGATTTGGTGGATTGCGGGTTGTTGTTGAACTGCACGCAAGGGCTGATCACGTCCAGGATCGCCGCGCCCTTGTGGCTGATCGCGGCCTTGAGCAGCGGCACCAGCTGCGTCTTGTCGCCGGAGAAGCTGCGCGCCACGAACGTCGCGCCCAGCAGCAGCGCCATCGAAACCAGGTCGATGGGCGAATCCGAATTCACCGCCGTCTTGCTGCGCGAGCCCTTGTCGGCGGTGGCGGAGAACTGGCCCTTGGTGAGGCCGTAAACGCCGTTGTTCTCGCAGATATAGACCATGTTCACGCCGCGGCGCACGCAATGGGCGAACTGGCCGAGGCCGATGGAGGCACTGTCGCCGTCGCCGGAGACGCCCAGATAGATCAGGTCGCGGTTGGCGAGATTGGCGCCGGTCAACACGCTCGGCATGCGGCCATGCACCGAATTGAAGCCGTGGCTCTGGCCCAGGAAATAGTCCGGCGTCTTGGACGAGCAGCCGATGCCGGAAAGCTTGGCGACGCGATGCGGCTCGACGGCGAGCTCGTAGCAGGCGTCGATCAGCGCGGCCGAGATCGAATCGTGGCCGCAGCCCGCGCACAGCGTGGAGATGCGTCCCTCGTAATCGCGCCGGTCCATGCCGACGGCATTCTTGGCGAGCCCGGGATGGCGGAACTTCGGCTTGGCGATGTAGGTCATGATATCCGATTGCCCGTTCAACCAACCGTGTCATGGCCCGCGACTGCGGGCCATCCAGTTGGGTTCTGATTGCTGCGAAGAGGCCACGAAGATTCGTGACCCGGCTGATACCGGTCCCTGTCACCAGTCGCGGGCCATGACACTTGATGGTCTTCAAATCGATAGTCGAACGCTTCGATGTCCGTGCGATAGCGCGCGGCGACGAAGTCCCGGCTCCAGGCGGTGTAGCAGGCGGCGTAAGGGCGGTGATCCGATGCGTTGCGATGCGTCAGGCGCGCGGCGATGCCGGCGCGAGCGCAGGCCAAGTCGAAATCAGTTTCGAGGCGCTCGAAACGTCCGACGAAATCGGCCAGCGGCGCGCCGTCCGCGCCCCGCACGAAATCGCTCTGCGGGCGGAAGGCGTGGACATCGTGCGTCCAGTCCTCGTGGCGATCGAGGGCGCGCAGCATGTCTTCGAAGCTCAGGGTCTGCAGCCCGGGCAACGTGCGGGCCAAAAACCGTCGCGCGTAGGCATAGAACGAGACCAGCCGGTCCCACGGATTGCGCACGAAGGCGAATTTGAAGTGGCCGCGCGTTTGCGGCAGCCGCGCCGCCAATCCGGCCAGCGTCTCATGCGCGGGCAGCCGCAGGCTTTCGTCCGCGAACGGCGCCAGCGCCGCGCGGATACTGATCCCGCCCGTCTTGGGGACGTGCGCGAACACGAAGCGCCGGCTCGCGGAGACGATCATTCCGCCGCTTCCTTGCGCGTCACGGTCATGCGCTCGGCCAGTGCGGCGCAGATGAACCGCGCCGTCACCGGCGTGCCGTCATAGTGCAGGATGGAGATCAGCCGCGCCGGGTCGATGGCGCATTCGTTGACGATCAGCTTCTGCATCTGCGCGTCGCGGTTCTGCTCGATGACGAAGACCTGGTCGTGCGCGGCGATGAACTCGATCACGCTGTCGGGGAACGGGAAGGCCCTGAGCCGCATCGTGTCGATCTGCAGCCCGCGCGCGTCGAGCGTGGCCATCGCTTCGTCCATCGCCACCGACGTCGAGCCGAAATAGATCGCGCCCCAGCACGTCGCCGCGCGCGCCGACTTCACCACCGGCTGCGGCACCAGCGATTTGGCGGTGTCGAACTTGCGCAGCAGGCGCTGCATCACCTCGGTGTAATCCTTGCCCGCCTCGCTATAGACCGCGTAGGCGTTGTGGCTGGAGCCGCGGGTGAAATAGGTGCCCTTGGCGGGGTGCACGCCCGGCAGCGTGCGGTACGGGATGGCGTCGCCGTCGACGTCGAGATAGCGCGCGAAGGGCTTGCCGGCCTCGAGCTCGTCATGCGTCATCACCTTGCCGCGGTCGTAGGCGCGGGCATCGTCCCAGGCGAGCGGCTCGACGAGCCAGTCGTTCATGCCGATATCGAGGTCCATCATCACGAAGATCGGCGTCTGCAGCCGCTCGGCGAGATCGAAGGCCTGGGCCGCGAACTCGAAGGCCTCGCGCGGGTTCTCCGGGAAGATCAGCACATGCTTGGTATCGCCGTGGCTGGCATAGGCGGCGAGCAGGAGGTCGGACTGCTGGGTGCGCGTCGGCATGCCGGTGGAGGGCCCGCCGCGCTGGATGTCGAACACCACGGCGGGCACTTCGGCGTAATAGGCCAGCCCGAAGAATTCCTGCATCAGCGAGATGCCGGGGCCGGAGGTGGCGGTGAAGGCGCGCGCGCCGTTCCAGTTGGCGCCGATCACCATGCCGATGGCGGCGATCTCGTCCTCCGCCTGCACGATGGCGAAATTGTTCTGCTTGGTGACGGGATCGACGCGCAGCGCCTTGCAATGGGCGGTGAATGCCTCGGCCAGCGAGGTCGACGGCGTGATCGGATACCACGCGCACACCGTGGCGCCGCCATAGACGCAGCCCAGCCCCGCCGCGTCGTTGCCGCCGATGAAGATGCGGTCACCGACCTTGTCGGAGCGCTCGACTTTCAGCCGGCAGGCGCCCTTCAGATTCGCCTCCGCATGGCCATGGCCCAGCTCGACGGCTTTCATGTTCAGCCTGATGAGCTTGTCCTTGCCCTTGAACTGCTCGCCGATCAGGTCCTCGACGACCCTGGCCTCGAAGCCGAGCAGGGCCGAGAGCGCGCCCAGATAGATCACGTTCTTGAGCAGTTGGCGCTCGCGCGGGATGGTGCCGTCCAGCGTGTTGGACAGCGCGGTGAGCGGCACGCCGAGCAGCGTGAGATCGTCGCGCAGCTTCTGGTTCGTCAGCGGCTTGGTGGAATCGTAGAGCAGGTAGCCGCCGGCTTCGATCTCGCCGATATCGGCGTTCCAGGTCTGCGGGTTCATCGCCACCATCAGGTCGACGCCGCCGCGCCGCCCCAGCCAGTCGTCGCCGGAGACGCGCACCTCGTACCAGGTGGGCAGGCCCTGGATGTTGGAGGGAAAGATGTTGCGGCTCGCCACTGGCACGCCCATGCGCAGGATGCAGCGCGCGAAAAGTTCGTTGGCGGATGCCGAACCGGAGCCGTTGACGTTGGCGAACTTCACCACGAAGTCGTTGGTGGCGGAAATCGGGCTGTGGGTCATCGCCCTCTTCCCACCACGTCATGGCCGGCCTTGAGCCGGCCACCCATCGCGACCGCGTCTGCGATCGCAAGAAACGTCTTTGCGCGCGCCGACGCGCGCTGGATGGGTGGGCGGGTCAAGCCCGCCCATGACGGGTTATTTAACGGCATGACGCGGCCTTGGCGGTGTCGTAGATGTATTTCTTCATGTCCCAGGCGCCGGTCGGGCAGCGCTCGGCGCAAAGCCCGCAATGCAGGCACACGTCCTCGTCCTTCACCATCACCCGCGCCGTCTTGAGCGGATCGCTGACATAGAGGTCCTGGGTGAGGTTCGGCGCCGGCGCGGTCAGGTGCGTGCGCAGCACCGCTTCCGGATCGTTGGGCGTGAAGGTGATGCAGTCCATCGGGCAGATGTCGACGCAGGCGTCGCATTCGATGCAGAGATTCTCCTCGAACACCGTCTGCACGTCGCAGTTCAGGCAGCGCTGCGCCTCGTGGAAGCCGAGCTCACGCGTAAAGCCCAGCTCAACTTCCATGTTCACGTCGCGCAGCGTCTTCTCGGTGGGCGCGTGCGGTACCTTGAAGCGCAGGTCCACCGAGATGTCGTTGTCATACGACCATTCGTGGATGCCCATCTTCTGGCTGGAAAGATTGGTGAGCGGATCGGGGCGCCCGGTGTTCACGTCCTTGCCGCCGCACAGCAGGTGGATCGACACGGCGGCATCATGGCCGTGGGCCACGGCCCAGATGATGTTCTTGGGCCCGAATGCCGCGTCGCCGCCGAAGAACACGCGCGGATTGGTCGACTGCATCGTCACGGTGTCGACCTTGGGCATGTCCCATTTGTCGAATTCGAGCCCGATGTCGCGCTCGATCCAGGGGAAGGCGTTCTCCTGGCCCACGGCGACCAGCACGTCGTCGCACGCCATGTGCACGTCGGGCTCGCCGGTGGGCACCAGGGCGCGCCGGCCCTTCTCGTCTTTTTCGGCCTTCACCTTCTCGAACAGCACGCCGGTCAGCGTGCCGGATTTGTGGGTGAATTCCTTGGGCACCAGGAAATTGTGGATCGGGATGCCTTCGTGCATCGCGTCCTCTTTCTCCCAGGGGCTCGCTTTCATCTCCGCGAAGCCGGAGCGCACGACGACGTCGACCTGCTCGCCACCCAGCCTGCGCGAGGTGCGGCAGCAATCCATCGCGGTGTTGCCGCCGCCCAGCACGATCACGCGCTTGCCGATGGCGGTGGTATGGCCGAACGACACCGATGACAGCCAGTCGATGCCGATATGGATGTTGGCCGCGGCTTCCTGGCGGCCGGGGATCTCCAGTTCGCGCCCGCGCGGCGCGCCGGAGCCCACGAAGATCGCGTCGTAATCTTCCGCCAGCAGCGCCTTGAGCGAATCGATGCGCTCGCCGAAGCGCGTCTCGGGCTCCAGATCGAGGATGTATTGGCATTCCTCATTCAGCACCGTTTCCGGCAGGCGGAATTTCGGGATCTGGGTGCGCATCATGCCGCCCGCGAACGGATCGGCGTCGTAGAGCACGCAGGTATAGCCGAGCGGCAAGAGGTCGCGCGCCACGGTGAGCGAGGCCGGTCCCGCGCCGATCAGCGCGATGCGCTTGCCGTTCTTCTGCTTGGCCGCGACGGGCATCCGCGCCTTCACGTCCGCGCCCTTGTTGTCGGCGGCGACGCGCTTCAGCCGGCAGATGGCGACGGGCTCGGCCTCGACGCGGCCGCGGCGGCACGCCGGTTCGCAGGGCCGGTCGCAAGTCCGCCCCAGCACGCCGGGGAACACGTTGGAGTGCCAGTTGATCATGTAGGCGTCGGAGTACTTTCCCTCCGCGATCAGGCGGATGTACTCCGGCACGGGGGTGTGGGCCGGGCAGGCATATTGGCAGTCCACCACCTTGTGGAAGTATTCCGGGTTGGCGATGTCGGTGGGCTTCATGCCGGGGCGCGGCTTGGCGCGCGGCCCGTCGGCGACGACTGAACTCATCTTATCTATGCATCTCCACGGACATGTCCGCCTCGGCGTTGACCGCCAGCCCCAGCAAACACCTGGTACGTTTCCCTGAATTGCATATTACGCCGCGCGAATCGCGGTGCAATGATTAGCTGGCTTCGCGGTACCCATAGAAAATTTATGGTCATCGACGCCTTCCCGCCCGCCTACTCCTTCCGTTCGCCGCTCTCGCTGGAACAGATGCGGGCGCGCCTCAATGCCGCGACCGAGTGGCATTGGCGCGAGGGCGACAGCGGCTGGGTCGGCGACTACGTCTCCACCCGCCCGGTGCCGGAGGGTTCGTGGCGGCTCTACAGGCAAGGCCGCGCCTATGTGATGGAGATGCGCAAGCGCGCCTATACTCGAGCATGGCACGACGTGATGCGGAAACGCCTCCTGCCGCTTCTGGAGGCTACCGCCATCAAGCCGGATGAAGGGTTCGACTGATGCCCATCGACCATCGTGAAATCGAGGACAGCATCGCCAAGATCTGCGCCCGCTTTGGCGACGATTACTGGAGCGAATGCGACACCAACGCCCGCTTCCCGCAGGAATTCCACAAGGCGATGGCCGAGGCGGGATTCCTCGGCATCGCCATGCCGGAAGAACTGGGCGGCGCGGGACTGGGCGTGACCGAGGCCGCGATCATGATGGCGGCCGTGACGCGGGGCGGCGGCGGGTTCTCGGCCGCCTCCACCATCCATCTCAACATCTTCGGGCCGCATGCCATCGTGGTCCACGGCGCGGCGCAGCAGAAGGCGCGCATGCTGCCGCCGCTCATCAAAGGCGAGCAGAAGGCCTGCTTCGGCGTCACCGAGCCCAATGCCGGGCTCGACACCACCTCGATCGAGACCTTCGCGCGCAGAAATAACGAAGGTTACGTCGTCAAGGGCCGCAAGCTGTGGACGTCCTCCGCCCAGGTCGCCGACAAGATCCTGCTGCTGACCCGCACCACGCCGAAAGCCGAATGCAAAAAACCCACCGACGGGATGACGCTGTTCTACACCGATCTCGACCGCGCGCGGGTAGAAGTGCGCCGCATTCCCAAGATGGGTCGCAACGCGGTGGACTCCAACGCGGTGTTCATCGACGACCTCTTCGTGCCCGACGAAGACCGCATCGGCGAGGAGGGCAAGGGCTTCCGCTACCTGTTGGACAGCCTCAACCCCGAACGCATCCTCATCGCCGCCGAAGCCATCGGGCTGGGCCGCGACGCGCTGCACCGCGCCAGCGCGTATGCCCGCGAGCGCGTCGTCTTCGGCCGGCCCATCGGCCAGAACCAGGGCATCCAGCACCCGCTGGCCGAAGCCTGGGCGTATCTGGAAAGCGCCTGGTGGATGACCATGCGCGCCGCTTCGCTCTACGACGCGGGCGAGCCCTGCGGCGCCGAAGCCAACGCCGCCAAATTCCTCGCCGCCCGCGCCGCCTTCGACGCCTGCACCAAATCGGTAATGACCCATGGCGGCATGGGCTATGCCAAGGAGTACCAGGTCGAGCGCCTGTTCCGCGAAAGCATCCTCACCCGCATCGCCCCGGTGACCGAACAGATGATCCTGAGTTTCATCGGCGAAAACGTTCTCGACCTGCCGAAGTCATATTAGCATCGAATCGCAATTGGCTCGCTGCGCGAAAAGCCTGTCATCCCGGCCAAGCGGCGCGCTCGCGCCGCGCTGAGCCGGGACCCATTGGGCAAACGGCGCGATGGGTCCCGGGTTTCGCTGCGCTCACCCGGGATGACATTTTCTCTCCAGCGGAAAACGAGCCAGATATCGCTGCTGCAATTGCGTACAGACCTTAATGCTGCGCCAGGCTCAGATTGTTGCCGTCGGGGTCGAGGAACCAGGCGACTTTCGCGGCGCCGCCGGGCGCGGTCCAGATGCCGAGCGCATCCTGTTCGAAGCCGGGATAGCGCTGGAACACGACGCCCTTGGCGGCCAGCGCTTTCGCCGCGGCGGCGATGTCGGGCACTTCCCAGCCCAGCACGGTCTGGGGCTGCGGCGTGTGTTCCTTCACGCTGGCCACGCGCAGCGCGATGCCGTGGCCCGCGTCGTAGACCACCGCGAAGGGGTCCTCATGCGTCTGCTTGAGGCCCAGCACGCCGGCATAGAACGCCTTGGCGCGTTCGCGGTCGGAGGTGGCAATGAAGGTCGCGGGCTTGGCGGATGCGGGGAGCGACATTGCGAAGGCCTCCGGAGCGGGACTAAACACTAGCGCGGAACCAAGCGGATTGCGCCATGCCGGGTCTCTATTTCGAGGAGTTTTCCGTGGGCCAGACTTTCGTCCATCCCATCCGGCGCACCGTGACGGAGGCCGACAACGTCTTCTTCACCGCGATCACGCACAACCCCGCCCAGCTTCATCTCGACGAGGAATACGCCAAGGGCACGGAGTTCGGCACCCGCGTCGTCAACTCGCTGTTCACGCTGGGCCTGATGATCGGCATCTCGGTCGGCGAAACCACGCTCGGCACCACCGTCGCCAATCTCGGCATGGACGAGGTGCGCTTCCCCAAGCCCGTCTTCCACGGCGACACGCTGCATGTGGAGAGCGAGGTGCTGGAGCTGCGCGCCAGCAAATCCCGCCCCGGCCAGGGCATCGTCACCTTTCTGCACAAGGCGATCAACCAGAAGGGCGAGACCGTCGCCAAGTGCAAGCGCAGCGCGCTGATGCTGGGGAGGCCGAAGTGATGGCGCCAACGGTTCCCTCTCCCCCGCAATGCGGGGGAGAGGGTTAGGGTGAGGGGGTGCGGGAGTCTGAATATGGAAGTCGGGGATCGGGAATAGTGCGAGTACCAATTTGCCCATCCCCATCTGCCGTCTTCCGTGTTCCGATACCCCCTCACCCTAACCCTCTCCCCCACATGCGCGGGGAGAGGGAGCGAACGCGACCGAGGAGGTGGAATTGCGCGCTACAATCGATGTCGACGACGAATTGTTTTTTCGGGCTTACGATGTGCTTCAAGTGCGAAATACCGAATCCATCTTGAACGCCGCCTTGGAGGCGCTCGTCGAGCGCGAGGCAGCGCGACGTCTGGCGCTATTGGGCGGCACGCAGCCGGACTTGCGGATACCAGGACGACGGCGCCGCCAGCGTCCCCAAGGTTCATCCCGGAAGGAATCGAAGCGGCCATGATCCTTCGCTCGCTCCTTTTTGTCCCGGCCGACAGCGAGAGGAAGCTCGCCAGGGCGGCGTCCTCGCCCGCCGATGCGCTGATCCTCGATCTGGAGGACGCGGTGGCTGCGGAGAACCGGCCCAAGGCGCGCGCGCTGGCGAAGGAATTCCTCAAGGGCGATCATCCCCAGTCGCTCTGGGTGCGGGTCAATCCCCTGGGCAGCGATGATTTCATCCGCGACGTCGAGGCCATGGTGGCGAGCCGGCCGGCGGGCTTCATCGTGCCCAAGCCCGACGGGCCGCACACGCTGGGCGTGATCGACGCCCATCTCATCACCCGCGAGGTCAATGCCGGCCTGCCGCGGGGCACGATCAAGCTCATTCCCGTGGCCAGCGAAACCCCCATCGCGGCGCTGTCGCTCCAGGACTACCGCTCGCCGCCGCCGCGCCTGGCCGCGATGACGTGGGGCGCGGAGGATCTCGCCGCCGCATTGGGCGCCGTCACCAATCGCGACGAACACGGCGCGTTCCTGTTCACCCACCGGATGGTGCGTTCGCTCTGCCTGATCGCCGCCAAGGCCGCCGGTGTCGACGCCATCGAGACCCTCCACGCCGATTTCCGCGACCGCGCCGGGCTGGAGCGCGCCGCCCGCTCGGCCCAGCGCGAAGGCTTCAGCGGCATGCTCGCCATCCATCCCGACCAGGTGGAGCCCATCAACGCCGCCTTCACGCCATCGGCGGGCGATGTCGAGCACGCGAAGAAGGTCGTGGCCGCCTTCGCGTCGGGCGCGGGCGTCGCTTCCCTCGACGGCAAGATGCTCGACCAGCCGCACCTGAAACAGGCAAAGCACGTGCTCGCGCTGCATGCACAGATCGCTTCAAAGAAATAGCATACGTTCGTCATGGCCGCCCTTGTGGCGGCCATCCATATTCCAGAGTCCCAACCGGTTGGCACTCTGGAATATGGATGGCCGGGACAGGCCCGGCCATGACGGTTGATTTCTATTGTTTGATAGCGTGCTTCCGCGCGCGGCCCATGATCCAGCCGTAGAGCAGCACGATCTGGGCGGCGAACAGGCCGGTGGCGATCCAGTTGATGTACGCAAAATCGCCGCCGACCAGCGCGAAGGGCGTGTCCTTGCCGGTGGCGGAGATCACGCCGGCCAGGATCACGCCCCACAGGCTCTCGCCCACGATCATGCCCGAGGCGATGAGCACCGCGAGGCGCCTGGAATAATCCGGATTGGGCGTGCGCCGGGTCCACACATTGTAGAGATGGCCGATGACGGCGCCGATCACCACCGGCAGCGTGGCGCTCATCGGCAGGTAGATGCCGATGCCCACGGCCAGCGGAGACAGCCGCAGCAGCTTGGCCAGCCCCAGCACCTCGTCGAGCACGATGAGCCCCACGCCGATGCCCGCGCCGATCAGCAGCATCCGGACGTTGAGGTTGCCGCCGATCACGCCCTGCGCCAGCGCGCTGATCAGCGTCGCCTGCGGCGCGGCGAGCGGATGCGACGTGACGGTGTGAAGATTGGGCGCGCCCGCGAAGCCGAAGGCGTGGGCCAGCAGGTTCAGCACCGGCGGGATGACGGCCGCGCCCGCGATGACGCCGATGATCAGCGCCCATTGCTGCGCCCGCGGCGTGGCGCCGACGAGCTGGCCCGTCTTCAGGTCCTGGAGGTTGTTGTTGGAGATGGTGGCGATGGCGAAGACAATGGCGGTCGCGAACAGCGCGTAGGCGACGAGCGCGGTGCGCTGCTCGGGCGCGGGATGGACGATCACCGCCAGCAGCGCCGCGCAGGCGACGATGGCGAGAATCCCCACGCCCGAGATCGGCGAGTTCGACGCCCCGATCAGGCCCGCCATGTAGCCGCAGATCGCCGCCACCAGGAAGCCGCCGATGAAGATGAAGGGGATCGCGGCCACGATCAGCGTCGTGGAACTCGCCGCCAGCGGCGTCGCGGCGAGGAAGAGATAGAGCAGATAGCCGATGACCAGCAGGCAGAGGATCGCGATCAGCAGGATCATGCCCGGCGACAGGTCGAGGTCGCGCTTGTCGCCGCCCGCCTTGGCCGCGCGCGACGACGACAGCGTCGACACCACGCCGCTGACCACGGGGCCGATCAGCTTGATCAGCGTCCACACCGAGGCCACCGCGATCGCGCCCGCGCCGATGAAGCGCACCTGGGTTCGCCAGATATGGTCGGTATAGGCCGCGATGTCCGCCCCCGCCGCCGGCGGCGTCAGATGGGTAAGGATCGGCACCGCGCCGACCCACGAAATCGCGAGCCCCAGCAGCATCGCCATGCCGACCGACAGGCCGACGAGATAGCCCGCGCCGACCAGCGCCAGCGAGAAGCCCATGTCGAAGCCGCTGGTGGCATTGGCATAGCCGAAGCGGTCGAGCCGGAAGAACGCCGTGAATTCCGTCGTCGCGAAATTGGTCGCGGCCACGATGGCGAGCCCGGCCGAGGCCACCGCGCCGTAGACCACCGCCATCAGCCCTTCGCGCGATTCCGCCGAGTTGGACACGCGCGCCGCCTCGCCCACCTCCAGCACCTCGGCCGCGGCGACGCCTTCGGGATAGGGCAGGTCGGATGTCGTCACCATCGCGCGCCGGAGCGGGATGGTGAACAGCACGCCCAGTATGCCGCCCGAGGCGCAGATCCAGAACGAGGTCCAGAACGGGAAGTCGGCCCACCAGCCCACGATGAGAAGCCCCGGCAGCACGAAGATGATCGCCGACAGCGTGCCCGCCGCCGACGCCACCGTCTGCACGATGTTGTTCTCCAGGATGGAGGAATCCTTCACCGCCGACAGCACCGCCATCGAGATCACCGCCGCCGGGATCGAGGTTGCGAAGGTGAGCCCGACCTTGAGCCCCAGATAGACGTTGGCCGCGGTGAATATCAGCGTGATGGCAACGCCGAGGACGAGCCCCCGGATGGTGATTTCGCGAACGGCCATAATTTCCCCCAGATTTGAGCCGGAGATTGTCCCGGGAAGCGCGCCGCCGCCAGTGAAATCTTGGGCGCCGCGAGTGGGGTTTCGATGCGCCGGTTGGTCTTCGCCGCGTTCATGATATTCACGGCCAGCGCCGGCTGGGCGGCGGAGCCGTTGCCTTCCGGCTTCCCGGGTTGCGGCACGCTTGCGTCTTGTCTCGAGGCGCTGGACGTGACCGTGAAGGCGGCGCCGTATGGCGGGTTCTCGGAGAACGATGCCATTTACCGCACATCGCTCGAGCGTTTCGGCCGAGCCGCGAAGATCGCGCTGCTTGTCCGCGCGCAAGGCAGCGATCCGGGATGGCGCGAGCGGGCGGATGCGATCCTCATGGGATGGAAGGATTTCGACGCCTCCGACGTCCCGGCCCTGGTTCACGCCCTGAACCTGAGCCCGGGCGGATGGATCGCCCGTCCGCTCGGTCGCATTGGAACGCCGGACGCGATGCAGGCCCTGGTGGCGGACGTGGCGCGCTATGGTGACATTCAAAACCAATCCGGATTGGTATTGACCTCGCTGGGGACCAAGACACTTCCCTATCTCTGGCCGATGCTGGAAGACGCTGAAAAAGCGCGCGCAGCCATCGCGCTGATCCAGAATATGAAGGACGTGGCCGCACCTTCCGTGCCGGGATGGATGCAGATCGCCGCCGACAAGACGCAGTCTCCGGCGCGCCGCGCGGCCTCTTTGCGTGCGGTCCAGGGTGCAATCGCGTTTGCCAAACCCTACGCCGGCGAGATTCGAGCGCTGCTGGATGAGTCCGATCCGGTGCACGGCGCCGCGAAGACTCTGTTGCTTCTCATGGGCGACGATTCGATGCTGGTCGAGGTACTCGCGACCTGCAGAGCAACGCCGGACGCGTTCACCGACACGGATGACATTGCGGATTGCCCATCACGACTCGCGGTCTATGGCGAAAAGCTCCTGCCCGGCGGCAACCTCGTCCTCACGAGGTTCGCGGAATCCCACAATGGGCTCGACCGCGCGCGGGGCGCGTTGCTGCTGGGCTATATCGGTTATCGCCCCGCGACAGCGACGCTGGAGAAGATGCTCGACGATCCGGATTGGCGGGCGGTTTATGGCGCCGCCCGCGCGCTGGCATGGCTCGGGGCGAGGGACGCGATACCGTCGTTGCGCCGGCTCGCCATGACGCATTGGCTGGAGGCGGTGCGGAACGAAGCCGGGCTCGATCTTGCCGCGCTGCAATCGCCGGCAGGCGCGCTGGCGCGCCCGCCGGTGCGGCCGGGCAACTCGAATTTTCCGCCGGATGTCCTGGCGATCGACGTGACGGCGGAAGACGCGCCCGACGTTGCGCCCTGCGAAGCCGGCGTGTGGGCGTGGAAGGGACTGCGCTTCTCCGCGCCGGAGCAGTCGCGCGAGGACGTCGCGTTCAAAGGCGGCGTGCTCAAGGGACGCGACATGGGCGAATGGGGCGGAGACCTGAGATGGATCGCTCCCGACGGCAGCGAAGTCATTCTGGAAGGTGGCAACGTTGCCGGTCTCGCGCCGTCCGAGGACGGCGTGGTCGCGGTGTTCGGCGAAGTCGGCCTCTATCACCCATACGGCCAGTTACCGGGCTCAATCGTTGTCAGCAACGGTCCATCCGGTTTCGGCTATGCCTTGCGCGCCGCGCAGGACGCCAGCGGCGCCTGGCATCTTCGGGAGATCGCGCGCCTGCCCCGGGCAGCCGATGCGTTCGACAGGGTCGCGCCCGATCTCTACGCCGCCTGGAGCGGTGGCCGCGCGGTGATGTTCTCGAACGAAAAAATCCTGGGCCTCGCCGTCTGCGTGGCGAAATAAAAAAGAGGGAGGGCTAACTCGAGCCCTCCCTCTTCCCGTGGCGCGCCCGTTTGCCCCAGGGCGCGCCGTCGCGGAACGGTCGATCAGTAATGGACGATCTGGGCGGTGTTGCCGATCGCGGCGGAGGTCGCGGTCACGTTGCCCGTCACGTTCGTGACGCTGCCGTTGACGGCGGAGTTCACGTTCGAGTTGTTGATCTGGTAGTTCTGCACCGCGCCGTATTTGGCGTTGGTGTCTTCCTCGAAGCTGTTGCCGATCGCGGCGCTGGCCAGGCTCACGTCGTTGCCGGCGTTGGTGACGCTGGCGTTGAGCGTGGACGACGGGTCGACCGCGTTGCACTCCTGGTTGGAGTAGACGTTGGTCGAGGTCGGATCCATCGACACGCCGGCCGAGTTGCAGATCGCCTGCGAGGTCAGGCTCACCGTGCCGCCCGTGTTGTTCACATTGGCGTTCATGTTGGAGCTGATGTTCACGCTGGAGACGTACTGGTTGTTCGTCACCTCGGTGTTGTTCATCGTGGTGATGTCGACCGCGTTGCCGCCGGCCACCGATTGCTGGGCGACGTTGCCCGAGACGTTCGAGGTGTCGACGTTCAGCGTCGAATTGGCGACGTGGAAGTCGACTTGGCCGTTCAGGATCGTGCTGGTGCCCTGGCCGGTGATCGCCGGATCAGTCGACCCCGCCGCGTAGGCGAGGCTCAGAGGCAGGATCGTCAGAACTGTAGTAGCGATAAGGGTTCTGGTGAGACGTGTCATGGTGGTGCTCCTCGGTGTTGGTGACGTCGGCGGACGCGATATGCGCCGGCGGGTTGGGCTGATTGTTGTCGTCGGGCCCCGCGAGCGGATCGTCCGCGGCGGCGCAGGCGTTGGCCGGCACGCGGTAGAGGCGTGAGACCATCTGCAGGGTGGCGCGCTCCAGGACCGAGCGCACGGCGAGCTGGATCGGCTCGAGCGCGCTTTCGCCCACGCTCGCGTCGAAGAAATTGTGGCCCAGGAAGTCGAACACGCCGGCCTGGATCTGCCGGCCGATGATCTGCTTCTGGTAGGAGACGACGTCGACGACTTCCAGCGTGTCGGTGTCGACCAGCCTGAGGTCGAGGCCGACATTCATCACATAGACGTTGACGCCGGCCGTGCCCTTGACGCTGTTCGTCGCGGTGCCGCCGCCGTCGGCGTTGGCGCCTTCGGAGCGGATGTTGAAGTTGAGCTCGGTGATGCCGCCGACGATGTAGTAGTTCGAGCCCGGGATCGAGCCCGCGAAGATCTTGCGGTAGTCGCCGCCGTTCTGGGCCGGCGAGGGGCCGGCATCGGGCTTATCGTCGCTGATAAGCTTGTTGTTGGCGTATTTCAGCTCCATCTCGGCGACGGAGGTGTCGTAGCGCTCCACCATCGGCACGCCGGCCTTGGACAGCGCGCTCATTTCCATCAGCGCCGCGCCCTGGGTGATCTTGCGGCCCGAATTGTCGGATTCGTACTTGCCGGTGTAGTCGGCGATCTGGCCGACGGCGACGCGCAGCGGGCGCTGGGCGGTGTAGTGCGCGAAGCAGCGCAGTGCCGCGGAATAGGGTGTTTCGTTTCCGATCACCGGCGAGCCGCCGATGGGCGCGGTGTAGCGTCCGGTGTCGTCCGCCGAGGTGCTGATGCAGCCCGACAGCGCCGCCAGTGCGCCGAGCAGCACGAGGGGCTTCAGGAGATGGCGTTTTCCGCGCGAAGTCATGGCCGAGGACATGGGAGGGGCTTCCCTTCTCTTCTCTGAATTCAGTGGCCGATGTTCGAATTGGCCGTCTGGTTTCCGTTGTTGACCTGGTTGCTGTTGACGACGACGGTGTTGTTGCTGCCGACGGTCACGACGTTAAGCTGGTTGCCGATCGCAGTGGCCGTTGCAGTAGACATGCCACCGCCCGAAGCGACCGAATTGGTGAACGTGCCCTGGCTCGACATGCCCGAGATCGTGGCCATCTGCTGCACGCCCGACTGCTGGCTCATCTGCGAGGAGGTGAACTGGCCGTTGACCACGGTGAGATTGCCGTTGGCGTCGCGCAGCGAGGCGTTGACGGGCGCGTTTTCCTCGCCCGCCGCCATGCCGTAGCCCTGGTTGTAGCTCGAGGAATTCGAATAATCGGCCGCCTGCGCCGCGCCGGCGAGGGCGGCGAGTGCAAGAGCGAGGGCGATGGTCTTTGCATGCATGGCGGTACGAGCCCGGTTGTGTCCGCACCCTCATCAGCAACCGCCGTGCCAAAGCTTAATGGCCGTTAAGCACGCCGCGTGTTTCATTGCGGCACGAAGCCGTCTAGTTTTGCGCCAAAGCGGAGGAGAGCGCCGTGGCCAAGCTGGAATTCTTCTTCGATTGCTCCTCGCCGTGGACCTATCTCGCCTTCACCCGCATCCACGACATCGCCGCGCGCTGCCGCGCCGAGGTGGCGTGGCGTCCCATTCTGGTCGGCGGCGTGTTCAACGCGGTCAATCCGGATGTCTATGAGCGCCGCGCCCATCCCGATCCGCGCAAGGCGTCCTATTATGAGAAGGACCTGCAGGACTGGGCACGGCTGGCCGGCATCCGCATCGGCAAGCCGGCGGTCTTTCCCGTCCGCGCCGTGGCCGCGATGCGCTGCGTGCTGGCGGCGGACGAAGCGGGCAAGCTCGTCCCGTTCGCCCGCGCGGTGTTCGAAGCCTATTGGGGCGATCTCAAGGACATCAGCCAGCCGGACGTCCTGGCCGCGATCGCGCAGGGGGTGGGGCTGGACGGCCCGGCGCTCCTCGACCGAGCCGGCGCGCCGCAGATCAAGGAGCGCCTCAAGGCGAACACCGATGCGGTCATCGCGCGGGGCGGCTTCGGCTCGCCCACCATGTTCGTCGACGGGACCGGCATGTATTTCGGCAACGACCGGCTGCCGCTGGTCGAGGCGGCGCTGATGCGGGCAGGATAGGGCATGGCCTTCCTCACCGAACCCCCTTCGCAGCCCGCGATCCGCGCGCCGCTGGTCATCTGGAGCCTGATCGCGGTCTTCGTCGGCATCGAGATCTCGCGCGAACTGTTCTGGTCCGGCGCGAGCGATGCGGTGTTCCAGCACTATGGCTTCGTGCCGGCGCGCTATTCGCAGGCCTGGCTCGCCGCCCATCCCGGCGCAGGCGGCAGCCTGCTCGACCGCGTCCTGCCCTTTGTCACCTGCACCTTCCTGCATGGCAGCCTGCTGCATGTGGGGGTGAATTCCATCTGGCTGCTCGCGTTTGGCAGCGTCGTGGCGCGCAACATGGGGCCCGTGCGCTTCCTCGCCTTCTTCTTCACCTGCGCCGTGGCGGCGGCCGCGTTCGATCTGGCCATGCGATGGGGCTCGCCCGATCCGGCCATCGGCGCCTCGGGCGCGATCTCCGGCATGATGGCGGCGGGCATCCGCATGGCGGGCTTCAATGGCCGTGCCGACCGCGACGACCACACCTTCCGGCCGCTCACCGACCGGCTGGTGATCTCCTTCACGGTGTTCTGGATGATCGCCAACCTGGCCGCGGGCCTTGCCGGTTTCGGCACCGAGCCGGGCCAGACCATCGCCTGGCAGGCCCATATCGGCGGCTATCTGGCGGGCCTGCTGCTGATCGGACTGGTTTACCATCCGGCGCGGCAAGCGCCGCCGGAAGACGAATTCCCCACCGCCGCGGCTTGAAAGGGCCAGCAGGCGCAATAGATTAGTCTCAGGCCTCGCACAGGAGGGCCCGCGATGACCGACATGCCTCCGTCCGGAACCGTTCCACCCACGGCCGCGCCCATGCCCCAGGCGGCGCATCCGCCGTTCCCGGGCGTGCGCCTGCTCTATTCCGTGCTCTTCGGCGTGCTCGCCTATTTCGCGCTGGTGCTGGTGTTCGCGCTGACGGTGGTGCAGTTCATCGTGCTCGCCATCACCGGCAAGGTGAATGACGAATTGAAGAGCTTCTGCGGCAATCTCGTGCAATATGTCTGGGAACTGCTCGCCTTCATCACCTTCGTCCGCGATGACCAGCCCTTCCCGATGGGACCGTTCCCCAAGCGTCACTGATACCGGCGGCGTTGAAGACGGTCACGCGGCGCTGAAGCATTTCCAGCTCGCGCCGGATCGCGTCCATCTCAATCACGGTTCCTACGGCGCGGTGCCCAAACTCGTGCGCGCCGCGGAAGACCGCATCCGCGCGCATATCGAATCCGATCCGACCACGTTCTTCCGCGACGAGCTTGCCGGCGCGCTGCGCGCGATGGCGGCCAATGTCGCCGCGCGGTTCGGCGGGCAGGGCGAGGATTGGGTGTTCTGCGAAAACGCCACCGCCGCGGTCAATGGCGTTCTGGCGTCCTTCCCGCTCGCGCCGGGCGACGAGATCGTCACGACGTCCCATGTCTATGGCGCGGTGCTGAAGGCCATGCGCGCCTGCGCCGGTCGGCGGGGCGCGAAACTCGTGATCGCCGAATTGCCGCCCGTCTCGCAAAGCGACGACGGCGTGGCCGAGGCGATCGCGGCGGCCTTCACGCCGCGCACGCGCCTGCTGGTGGTCGACCACATCACCTCCGCCACCGCCACCATCTTTCCCGTCGCGCGGATCGTGGCGCACACGCGCAAGTCGGGCATCGCGGTGCTGGTCGACGGTGCCCACGCCCCAGGCCAGATCGCGCTCGATGTGCCAGCGCTTGGCGCCGACTGGTACACCGGCAATGCCCACAAATGGTCCTTCGCGCCACGGGGCTGCGGTCTTCTGTGGACGGCGCCCGAGCGCCAGGCCCAGACACTGCCGGCCGTGCTCTCCCACGGCGCGGAGTCCGGCTACCGCGCCGCTTTCGACTGGATCGGCACGCGGGATGTCTCGCCGTGGCTCGCCTTCGCGGCGGCAGGACAAGCCTTTGATTTGTTTGGAGGAAAAGCGCTCATGGTCCGCAACGCCGCGCTGGCGCGGGCGGGCGCAGATCTGCTCGGCGAGGGCCTGGGCACGGTCTGCGCGGCGCCGCCCGGGATGCGCGCGGCGATGGCGACCATCCTGCTGGGTGATTCGCCGGCCGGTCCGGAAATCGCCCCGGCCTTCCAGAAGGCGCTGGCGAATCGGTTCGGCCTCGTCGTGCCGGTGTCCAGTTTCGGCGGAAGCCTGACGTTTCGCGTCTCCGCCCAGATATACAATGAGATCGGCGATTATGAGCGTTGCCTGGCCGCCTGTCTCGAATTGCGCGATGGCCCATTTCGCGAGCATTTCCACTGACAAAAAGTCCGCCTTAGAAAAGGCGGTTCGGTGTTAACGCCCGGAAAAGTGGCAATTCGGTGTTGCATTCCGGGTACAAGGTCTGCACGAAAGGGAGCCGGAAAGCCCCCTTCCGGATTATGTTCTTGCTCGTTTCGCGAGGTTCCCCGTATCTTTTGAACTGGTGCGAATAAACGGCCGTATTGCGTCCGGGATGAGGACGGGTGCGTCTGGAAAAAATTTCGCCTTTGAAGGCGGGATTGCAACGGGGAGCTCGAAAAATGCCTGCACAGCGTAAGGTTCGGACCGGACGGTCCTTGACCATCATGGGTGCATTGATGCTGACGACCGCTTTGGCGGCGCCGGCCTTTGCCCAGGTCGAACAAGTGGTCGTGACCGCCCAGAAGAGGTCGGAAGACATCCAGCAAGTGCCGATCGCGGTGTCCGCCTTCAGCGGCGCGGACCTGACGGCCCACCAGATCCAGGGCTTCGCCGACCTTCAATTCGCGATCCCGTCGGTGAGCTACACCCACGGCAATTTCGGCCCGTCGAACTTCACCATCCGCGGCATCGGTTCCGCCGCCGTGTCCACCTCCGGTGACAGCGGCGTGTCGGTGAACCTGAACCAGGTCTACCTGAATTCCCCGCCGCTCACCTCGGCGAGTTACTACGATCTCGACAACAGCCTCGGCATCCAGGTGCTGCGCGGTCCGCAGAGCACGCTGTGGGGCAGAAACGCCACCGGCGGCGCGATCGACGTCGAAACCGCCAAGCCCGATCTCGACAATTTCGCGTCGGACATCGAGGGCAGCTACGGCAATTACAACGACCAGGAAGTCCGGGCGATGGTCAATATGCCCATCTCGGACGGCACGGCCGCGCTGCGCGTCGCCGGCTTCTGGGAAAACCGCGACGGCACGGTGAAGAATGCCTATCCGGGCCTGAACCCGGGCTCCGGAATCGCCGACAAGCTCGATGGCCGCAACGACTATTCGTTCCGCGGCTCGTTCCGCTGGCAACCTTCGTCGGACACGACGGTCGACATGATGCTGCAGACCTCGCACGAGAGCGACTCGCGCGTCCGCGGCCAGGTCCAGCTTTGCGATCGCGACCCGTCGGGCGTGCTGGGCTGCTTGCCGGACAAGCTGGCCTTCGAGCCCACCAACGGCAACGCGACGCTGGGAACGCTGCTCTCCAGCAACCTGGTTCTCGGCGATGCGCTGAGCCTGTTCGACGTGGTCGGGCCGGGCGCGCTTCCGGGCCAGAATGCGACGCAATTCGTTCCGCATTCGCTGCGCGAAGTGAACACGCCGTTCACGCCGATCAGCCGCGGCAAGGATCTGTTCGCCATGACGCATTGGCACCAGAACCTCTCCGATTGGCTGGGGATGGATCTGACGTTCGGCTATGACAACAATTCCGGCCTCAGCCAGGAAAGCTACAACAACACTCCCGGTGACAGCCTCAACACCGCGCCGACCGCGACCCAGCAGGCGTACTGCACCGGGTTCGGTATCGTAAACTGTACGCGCCTGACGGCCGCGCAGCTGATCTTGGGCACTCCATTCCCGTTTGGCGCCGGTGCGTCGGCGAACTACAATGCCTACTACGCCGGCCACCTCGGCACGCTTCCGGTTACCCGCATCGCCGGCCCGAACAATACGGGCATCGCGAACCTGAGCGACATCAGCGGCTACCGCGGCGATGTGTACGGCTACGACCAGATCGACGGCCGTGACAACGAGTGGTCGGGCGAACTTCGCTTCGCCTCGAACTTCTCCGGTCCGTTCAACTTCAATTTGGGCTTCTACCACAACCACGATCACAACGACGCCCACTACTACGTGGACGCCGACACGCTGGACTACGCGGCCGTGGTTCTGGGCGGCGCGACCGTCGCCAACGGCGCCGTGCTCTATCCCTCGCAATACGACAACGACAACAACGACTATCAGCTGCTGTCGAATGCCGTGTTCGGCGAGTTGTACTACGAGCCGATCCCTCAAGTCCTGAAGTTCACGGTCGGCGCTCGCTACACCATCGACAAGAAGACGTTCGAGTCCGGCCAGGTGCTGTTCAATTCGGCGACCGCGATCGGCACGCCAAGCTTCAACTGGCTGGTGCTGCCTGAGTCTGCGAATGCGGTCGGCGGCTGCGGAGACTCGACGGTTGTTGACCCTGCGACGGGAACGATTCCCAACCCGGGCGGTCTGCCGTGCTTCAGCAACCAGAGCACCGAGTTCCGGGAGTGGACCGGACGCGGCCTCGTGGAATGGACGCCGACGCTGGACTTCTCGGATGCGACGCACATGTACCTGTCGTATTCGCGCGGCGTGCGCGACGGCGGCTTCAACCCGCCGCCGCTGAACCCGGGCTCCTTCCCGCTGACGTTCTCGCCGGAAACGCTTGACGCCTACGAACTCGGCTCCAAGAACACGTTCCTCGGCGGCACGCTGCAGGCCAACATCACGGCCTGGTACTACAAGTATTCGGGCTTCCAGGTGTCGGAGATCATCGACCGCACGTCGATCAACCAGAACATCAATTCCAGGCTGTACGGCGTGGAAGGCGAAATCTTCTGGGCGCCGACCGACAAGCTCCAGTTCAACTTCAACACCGGCTACACGCATTCCTCGATCGAGAACCAGCTCGACATCGATCCGCGCAATCCGGTGGGCAACGTCACCACCAACACCGCGCTGGTCAAGGATGCGCAGACGGCGTCGCTCTGCGTGATCAACAACCTCGCCGGCTTCCCGAATGCCATCGCGGCCGGCCTTGCGGTTGCTTCGCCTGACGGCGGCGTGACGGTGATCAACGGAAACCCGATCCCGTCGGGCTTCGGTTCGTGCTCCGCGGCGACCGCGGCTACGATCGACGGAATCGTCATCGCCGGCGTGCATCCCTACTCGCTGGTTCAGGGCAATCCCGTCAATCTGAAGGGCAACCAGATGCCGAACACGCCGCCGTGGACGGTCAGTGTCGGCGGTCAGTACACCTTCGATGTGGGTGACGGTTACACCTTGATCCCGCGCGCGGACATCTACTGGACCGATGCCCAGTGGGCCCGCATCTTCGAGGATGGCGCCGACAAAGTGCGGTCCTACACCGTCGCCAACGCGCAGATCATGCTCAACTCGCCGAACAATCTGTGGTACGCGCGGGTTTGGGTGAAGAACATCTTCGACAAGGACAACATGACGGGCGAATACCTCACCGACGCGTCGTCGGGCCTGTTCACCAACGCCTTCGTCGGCGAGCCGCGTACCTACGGCTTGACCCTGGGCGTGCATCTCTAAGCCCGGGCAACCGGGTCGATAGCGGGGGCGCCGGGAAACCGGCGCCCTTTCGCGTTCCGGGCACCCCGGGGGGAGGGGGGGTGCGTGGAGACGGTGAAACAAAGATCATGGGATGGTGGATGCCGGTCCGCCATCCCCCAGGTTTCGTGGGCCGGCGCGGCAAGGAGTGGACGAGCATGGAACAGCGCAATGTGGGCCGCTCCGGCCTCAAGGTCTCGCTGGTGGGCCTGGGCTGCAACAATTTCGGCGTGCTCGACGTCGAATCCTCCCGCAAGGTCGTGCACCGCGCCCTCGATTTGGGCGTCACCCTGCTGGACACCGCCGATGTCTATGGCAACCGCGGCGGCTCCGAACAGCAGCTGGGCGAGATCCTGGGCCCGCGCCGGAAGGACATCGTCCTCGCCACCAAATTCGCCATGCAGATGGACGATTCAGGCGCCAAGGCCGGCGCCTCGAGGCGCTACATCGTGGACGCCTGCGAGGCGAGCCTGAAGCGGCTCAAGACCGATTGGATCGATCTCTACCAGCAGCACCGTTTCGATTCCGCCACCCCCATCGAGGAGACGCTGGCGGCGCTGGACGATCTGGTGCGTGCCGGCAAGGTGCGCTACGCCGGCTGCTCCAATTTTTCCGCCTGGCAGGTCGCCGACGCGCATTGGACCGCGCGCGACCGCGCCCGCACCGCCTTCATCTGCGCCCAGGACGAATACAGCCTGCTGTCGCGCGACATCGATCGCGAGCTCGTGCCCGCGCTCCGGCATTTCGGCATGGGCCTGCTGCCCTATTTCCCGCTGGCCAGCGGCATGCTCACCGGCAAGTACCGGCAGGGCGCCGATATCCCCGCCGGCACGCGCATGGCGCTGATGAAACGCCTGGCCGACCGCTACATGACGGATGCCAACTGGCGGATCGTGGGCGCGCTCGAGGCGTTCTGCCAGGAGCGCGATCACAGCCTGCTGGAGCTTGCCTTTTCCTGGCTCGCCGCGCGCTCGCCGGTCGCCAGCGTGATCGCCGGCGCGACGAGGCCCGAGCAGATCGAGGCGAACGTGAAGGCCGCGGACTGGAAGCTGTCGCCGGAAGACCTGGCCGCGATCGACACGCTGACGAAGAAGGACTGACGAAGGAGAGTTGGCGAAGAAGAGTTGGCGAAGCAGCGCCGGGGCTACTCGGCCGGCTGCGGCCGCTGGCGGCTGAACATGCCGCTCACCCGCGTGCCGATGCGGTCGAGATACACATAGAGCACTGGCGTGATGTAGAGCGTCAGCAGCTGGGACAGCATCAGCCCGCCGACGACGGCGAGGCCCAGCGGGCGGCGCGTCTCCGCTCCCTGCCCGAAGCCGATGGCGATGGGCAGGGTGCCCATCAGCGCCGCCATGGTCGTCATCATGATCGGCCGGAAGCGGATCAGGGCGGCCTCCACGATGGCCTTCTCCGGCGCGACGCCCTCGCTGCGTTCCCGCGACAGCGCGAAGTCGATCATCATGATGGCGTTCTTCTTGACGATGCCGATGAGCATGATCATGCCGACAAAGGCATAGAGGCTGAGCGTCGTGTCCGATGAGGCCAGTCCCAGGAGGAAGGCCAGGTGCGCCAGCCACAGCGTGAGCAGCGCGCCCACCGCCGCCGACGGCAGTCCCGACAGGATCGTCAGCGGATGGATGAAGCTCTCATAGAGGATGCCCAGCACGATATAGACCACGACCAGCGCCGCGAGCAGCAACAGACCCAACCCGCTGGTCGAGCTCTGGAACGCCTGGGCCGTGCCCTCGAAGGTGGACTGCACGGTCTCCGGCATGTTGATCCGGCGCTGCACCTTCGCGATCGCGCTCACCGCGTCGCTGAGCGCATAGCCCGGCGCCAGGTCGAAGGAGATCGTCACCGATGGCAGCTGTCCCAGATGGTTGACCGACAGCGGCATCACGCTCGGCGCAACCTTCGTGACCGAGGTGAGCGGCACCAGCGTCGTGCCGTCCGCCGCCGTCACATAGAGCCGCTGGAGCGCGGTCGGATCGGCCTGATAGCGCTGCTCCAGCTCCAGGATCACCTTGTAGGTGTCGGACGAGCCGTAGATCTGGGAGATCTGCTCGCCACCGAAGGCCGCGCCCAGCGCCGTCTCGATGGCCGCGGGCGTCACGTTGAGCGCCGCCGCCTTGTTGCGGTCGATGGTCACCGCGATCGCCGGCGAGGAGAGCTGCAGGTCGGTGTTGACCTGCACGAAGCCCGGCGTGTCCTGGAGCGCCTCCATCAGCTTGGTCGAGGTCTCCTGGAGCTCGGTCTGGTCGAGGTCCTGCAGGGTGTACTGGTACTGCGATTTGGTGAGCTTGCCGCCGATGCGGATCATCGGCGGGATCTGCGCATTCACGCTGATGCCGGGAATGCCGGAGAGCTTGTGGCGGAAGTCCTCCATGATCCGGCCGATCGGCCGCGTCCGTTCGCTGAGCGGCTTCAGTGTGGCGAAGATGCGCCCCGCATTTGTGCCGGCGCTCGTCCCGCCCGCGCCGACCGACGACATGAACCCCGCCACGTCGGGATCGTCCGCGATGATGGCGGCGGCCTGCTTCTGATAGCGCACCATCTGGTCGAACGACGTGCCGTTCTGCGCCTCGGTGATGAACAGGATCTGCCCGGTGTCCGAGGTCGGCAGGAAATCCTGCGGGATGAACATGAAGAGCAGGATGGTGGCCGCGATGCTGCCCAGGAACACGAGGAAGATGATGAAGCGGTGCGCCACGCTCCAGTTCAGCGTGCGCTCGTAGAAGCCCTGCATGCGTTCGAAGGTGCGCTCGGAAAGTTCGTAGAAGCGGTTGTGGCTGCGCTTGTGCTCCGGCTTGAGCAGGCGCGCGCACAGCATCGGCGTCAGCGTAACCGACACCACGCCGGAGAACACGATGGCCAGGATGATGGTGACCGCGAATTCGTGCAGGATGCGCCCGATCAACCCGCCCATGAACACGATGGGGATGAACACCGCCGCCAGCGAGGCGGTCATGGACAGGATCGTGAAAGCGATCTCGCGCGCGCCCTTGATCGTGGCCTCGAAGGGCTCTTCGCCCGCTTCCACATGACGGACGATGTTCTCCAGCATGACGATGGCGTCGTCGACGACGAAGCCCACCGACAGCGTCAGCGCCAGCAGCGAGAGATTGTCCAGGCTGAAGCCGAAGAACAGCATCCCGGCGAAGGTTCCGATGACGGCGATGGGCAGCGCCAGCGACGGGATCAATGTCGCCGAGAGCGTTCGCAGGAATACGAAGATCACGCCCACGACGAGGATCGCGGCCAGGAGCAGCGTGGTTTCGACATCCGACACCGAGGCGCGGATCGACTGGCTGCGGTCGTAGAGCACGTTCAGCGACAGCGTCGCCGGCAGCTGGCCCAGGAAGCGCGGCAGGATGGACTTGACCTCGTCCACCACCGCGATGGTGTTGGAGCCGGGCTGGCGCTGGATGGCGAGCACGATGGCGCGATTGCCGTTGTACCAGCTCGCCACATACTTGTTCTCGACGCTGTCCACCACCTTGGCGACGTCCTCGACGCGCACCGGCGCGCCGTTGCGGTAGGCGATGATCTGCTGCTGGAACTGGCTCGCGTCGGTCAGCTGCCCGGTCGAGTGCACCACCACGGTCTGGCGTTCGCCATTCAGCGTGCCGGTCGGGATGTTCGGGTTGGCGGCGTCCGCGATGGTGGCCACCTGGTCGATGCCGATGCCGCGCGCGGCCAGCGCCGACGGATCGGCCTCGATGCGCACGGCGAATTTCTGCGAGCCGTAGACGTTGACCTGCGCCACGCCGTCCAGCGTCGACAGCTGCCGCGCGAGCAGGGTTTCGGCATATTTGTCCACTTCCTGGAGCGGCAGCGTCTGCGAACCCAGCGCCAGATAGACGATCGGCTGGTCGGCCGGATTGACCTTGCGCATGGTCGGCGGCGTCGGCATCTGCTGCGGCAGTTGCCGCGTCGCCGCCGAGATCGCGGCCTGCACGTCCTGCGCCGCGCCGTCGAGATTGCGGTCGATGTCGAAGACGATGGTGACCTGCGTCGAGCCTTCGGTGCTCGAGGAATCCATCGAGCTGACGCCAGCGATGGTGGAGAACTGGCTCTCCAGCGGCGTGGCCACCGCCGAGGCCATGGTCTCGGGATCCGCGCCTGGCAGCGACGCCGACACCACGATGGTGGGGAAATCGACGTTGGGCAGTTCGCTGACCGGCAGGCTGAAGAACCCGAACACGCCGAAAATGACGAGCGCCGCCATCAGCAGCGTCGTCATCACCGGCAATCGGACGAACGGCTCGGAAAGGTTCATTTCACGCGTGCGCCGCCGCGCCGCGCCCCGCTATTGGCGCCGCCGCCCGGCTTCTGGATGGCCACCGGCCGGCCCGGCTGCACGCGCAGCTGCCCGTCGGTGATCACGGTCTCGCCGGGCTTGAGGGCACCCTTCACGACGTCGGTGGTGCCGTCATCGTTGAGGACGGACACCGCCACCATGCGCGCCTTTTTCTGCGCATCGACGGCATAGACATAGGAGCCGTCGGGCCCCTGGTTCACCGCATCGCGCGGCACGGTCAGCGCGTGGGGGAAGTTGTTGATGGCGACTTCGATATCCACCAGCTGTCCCGGCACCAGGCGGTAGTCCTCATTGGCGAATGTCGCGCGCAGCTCGACGGTTCCGGTCGCCGCGTTGACCTGGTTGCCCAGGAAATCCACCGGCGCGGTGATCGTGGATTCCGTCGTGCCGTGGATCGCCACGGTGGCCGTCAGGTCGTGCGCCGCCATGCGGTCCTGGATGCGGGCGATGTCGGTCTGCGGCAGCGAGAAGGAAACCTTCACGGGCTGGATCTGCGTGATGGTGACCAGTGGGTTGGTGCCGTTGGCGGGGATCAGGTTGCCCGGCTGGATCAGGATCGGCCCGGTCTTGCCGGTCACCGGCGAACGGATGGTGGCGAATTGCAGGTTGAGCGCGGCCACGTCGACCAGCGCCTTGTCGGCCTTTACCGTCGCGGCCAGCGCGCGCGCCTGCGCCACGGCCTGGTCGCGCTGCTGGGCCGACGCGGCGCCCGATTGCGCCAGTACCGAATAGCGCCGGGCGTCGTTCTGCGCGCTGACGAGCGAGGCCTGGTCGCGCGCCATCGTGGCCCTGGCCTGCGCCAACGCGGCGAGGAACGGCCGCGGGTCGAGCCGGAACAGCACGTCGCCCTGATGGACGATCTGGCCTTCGGTGAAGGCGGCGCTCTCGAGCTGTCCGCCGACCTGGGCGGTCACCTGCACCGTCGCGTTGGCCACCACCGTGCCGATGGTGCGCTCCTGGGCGATCACGTCGCGCGCCTGCACCTGCGCCACCAGCACCGGCGGCGCCGGGTGGGGTGCTGCGACCGGGGCATACAGGATCCCGATCACGTAGCGGATCGCCAGGACCGCAAGGACCGCGGCCACGATTCCGGCGATCAGGCGCGTGCGTGTGTTGGTGCGGCGGATGCTGCCCGGCAGGGCCGTCACCGTACCCGGGAAGGTCTGAAGCGAATTCGGGAGCCTGATATTCATTCCTGTCCGATCCTGACGGCCATCGGCCGCATGGCGGGCAATCCCGCCTCGGCCGCACAACCGGTGGACGCCCGCCTCCGCGCGGCGCGTCTGCCATACCCATAATCGCTCCCGTACCGTGTCGTACCATGCCTTGTGGAAAATTCGAGCCCCGACCTCGCCCTGCGGCGCCGCGTGCGCGTTATTTTCCCGTCACAAAACGGCACGGCGATCCCCGGGGGCGCTGCCGTAAACGCTTGATCGCGCGGCATGTTCCCCGACCTGTCCGATCCCGTCCGCCGGGCATTGGCGGATCGCTGAATCGTGTTTAATGAAGGGCAAATCGATGCGGGGGATGCATGCTCTGGGGCAAGAACGACAAGCTGGTCGTGGCCGTGACCTGTTCGGACTGGCGCCTGCACCAGCGCAAGGTGGATTTCACCAGCCGGATCGGCCGGGCGGTGCGCTGCGGCAGGGTGGACATGGTCGTCCTGCCGGGGCCGGATGGCCTGCTCGTGCCCAAGCGGGTGGGGGAATGGGAGGCGGCCCTCAGCCAGGTGGGCCTCCTGGCCGACGCCCATCATGCCCACGCACTGGCCGTGATCGCCCATCAGCGCTGCGCCGGCCATCCCGTATCCGACGCCGAGCATGAGGTGGACGCGGTGGCGGCGGCCAAGGCACTCAAGGGCGCTCTGGCCTTCGCCGGCCCCGCCTACGCCATCGTCGCCACCTATGGCAGCGACAGCGATTGGGGCCTGAAAACAATAGGGAAATTCTAGGCGTTTGCGGTTGCGAAGGCGCCCGTCTATAAGCGCGCGCTCCCCGAAAGCCGCAGGCCCATGGACATCCGGAATATCGCCATCATTGCCCATGTCGACCATGGCAAGACCACGCTTGTGGACCAGCTCCTCAAGCAGTCCGGAAGCGTGCGCGAGAACCAGCACATGGAAGAGCGCGCCCTGGATTCCAACGACCTGGAGCGCGAGCGCGGCATCACCATCCTGGCCAAGTGCACATCCGTCGACTGGGAAGGCACGCGCATCAACATCGTCGACACGCCCGGCCACGCCGATTTCGGCGGCGAGGTGGAGCGCATCCTCTCCATGGTCGACGGCGTGGTGCTGCTGGTGGACGCGGCGGAATCCGTCATGCCGCAGACCAAATTCGTGCTGTCCAAGGCGCTCAAACTGGGGCTGAAGCCCATCGTCGTCATCAACAAGATCGACCGCCACGACGCGCAGCCGAAGGAGACGCTCGAAAGCATCTTCGACCTCTTCCTGGCGCTGGAGGCGAACGACGACCAACTCGATTTCCATGTCCTGTACGCGTCGGGCCGCAGCGGCTGGGCCGTGACCGATCTGGCCGATGATCGCAAGGATTTGTCGCCACTCTTTGCCAGAATTGTCGCAGATGTTCCCAAGCCCAGGGCGCTGGGCAAGGCGGGGGACGAATACCCGTTTACCATGCTGGTCACCACGCTGGAGGCCGACAACTATCTCGGCCGCATCCTGACCTGGCGCATCGAGACGGGCGCCATCAGCGTCAACCGCGTCATCAAGGCGCTGGACCGCAACGGCAAGGAGATCGAGCGGACCCGCGTGACCAAGCTGCTGGCCTTCCGCGGGCTGGCGCGCGTCCCCGTGGCGCGGGTCGAGGCGGGCGACATCGTCGCCATAGCCGGCCTGCCCAACGCCACCGTCGCCGACACGCTTTGCGACATCAATGTCGCCGAACCGATCCAGGCCCAGCCGATCGATCCGCCAACGCTCGCCATCACGCTGTCGGTCAACGATTCTCCGCTGGCGGGCCGCGAGGGCGACAAGGTGCAGAGCCGCGTCATTCGCGACCGGCTGCTGCGCGAGGCCGAGGGCAATGTCGCCATCAAGGTGCGCGAGACCGGCGAGGGCGCCTACGAGGTCGCCGGCCGCGGCGAACTCCAGCTCGGCGTGCTCATCGAGCAGATGCGCCGCGAAGGCTTCGAGCTTTCGATCTCCCGTCCGCGCGTGCTCTATCAGACCGGCCCCAAGGGCGAGCGGCTTGAGCCGATGGAAGAAGTCACCATCGACGTCGACGATCCCTATGCCGGCGTGGTGATCGAGAAGATCTCCATGCGCAAGGGCGAGCTTCAGGACATGCGCCCCACGGGCGCGGGCAAGACCCGGCTGGTGTTCTTCGCGCCGTCGCGCGGCCTGATCGGCTATCACGGCGAATTCCTCACCGACACGCGCGGCACCGGCGTCATCAACCGCATGTTCCACGGCTACGCCCCCCATAAGGGCGCGGTGGAAGGCCGGCGCAACGGCGTGCTGATCTCCACCGGCGACGGCGAGGCGGTGGCTTACGCGCTGTGGTATCTGGAGGAGCGCGGCAAGCTCTTCGTCATCCCGGGCACGAAGATCTACCAGGGCATGATCGTGGGCGAGCACTCCCGCGACAACGACCTCGACGTCAATCCGCTCAAGGCCAAGCAGCTCACCAACATCCGCACCACCTCGAAAGACGAGGCCGTGCGGCTGACCCCCATCGTGCCGATGACCCTGGAACAGGCCATCGCCTATATTGAGGACGAGGAGCTGGTCGAGGTCACGCCGCACTCCATCCGCCTGCGCAAGCGCGAGCTGACCCCGCATCTGCGCAAACGCGCCAAGGCGGAGGCGGAGTAGAGACTAAGGCCGGCCGACCTTCACGCCGGTCTTGCGATGGCTGGAGAAATAGAGCCGCAACACCCAGTTCATCTTGGTCTGCCAGCCTTTACCTTGCTTTTTGAACCACTTCACCACGTCTTCATCGAGGCGAATGGTGACGCTCTTTTTCCCCGGGCGATAGAACAGGCCGACATAATGCGGCCTCTTCCAATCCGCTTCCGTCATTTCGGGAATATCGCTGGTATCGATTCGATCGTCGGGCAGCGCCTCGAGTGCCGCAAGTTCCGCGCGCAGCGCGGGCGTCATCTTAGGAATTCCCGTGATACGCACGACGTTCGCGCGGCGTGAGTTTGCGCGCCGAGATGATCCGGACGATTTCTTGGTCCGCTTCTTCGACGATCGTGCAGGTGACGCGGACGAGTGCTCTTCCCACTTGTCCGACGATTTTCCAGCGGACTTCTCCATGCTCATCACCTTCTATGTCCCGCAGCGCCAGGGGATCGTCGAATGCTTGCACGGCCAGGAGGAAGCTGATCCCATGCTTGCGGCGATTTGCTTCGGCCTTGCGCGCATCCCATTCGAACCGTATTCCCGACGTCATCGTGCGTGCCTTCGGACTTAGTGGTTGCGTGCCATGGCGACATCAGAATCTCCTCGAACATTTCTCGAATATGGCAATGCAAAATATGTACGTACATTAGTAGTTACGCGCTTCGGTGTCAAGTCTTCCGCTTCAATCCCAGCCTGCCGGCGATGATGTTGTCGACCGTGCGCTTGGGAAGGTGCGCGACCAGGAAGTCCTGCAATCCGCCCGGCGACACCGTGTAGTGCACCTTGGGCTTGGCGAGCGTCAGCGCCCGCCACACCGCCATGCCGATCTTCTCCGGCGGATAGCCCTTGCGGCCCATGGTGAGCATGTATGCGCGGATCTTGTTCAGCGGCTCGGCGTAGGGCGTGTTGGCATAGCGCGCCACGTCGACCTGCTCGGCCTTGTCCCAGATCGGCGTCGCCACCGCGCCCGGCGCGACCACGATCACGTCGATGCCGAATAGCATCAGCTCGCGGCGCAGCGCCTCGGAGAATCCCTCGAAGCCGAACTTGGAGACGTTGTACGGACCCATGAACGGGTTGGCGTTGCGTCCGCCGACGCTGGTGATGTCGACGATGCGCCCGGGCTTGCCCTTGCGCGCGGTGTCCGCGCCCAGGAGCGGCGCGAAGGCCTGGGTCACGATCAATTGACCGGTGAGGTTGACCTCGAGCTGCTGGCGGAACTCGTCCACGTCGAGATAGAGCAGCGGGCCCGCGATCGCGATGCCGGCATTGTTGACGAGGCCCGACAGCGTCTCGTTGCCGAGCGCCGCGGCGGCCTGCTCCGCGCCATTGCGCACCGCCGCGGCATCGGTCACGTCGAAGATCAGCGGCCTGAAGCCGGCGCCGAACTCCTTCGACAGCCGGTCCGCGTCGGCCTGCTTGCGCACGCTGCCGAAGACGCGGAACCCTTTTTTGATCAGCACTTTCGCGCAACCCCAGCCGATGCCCGTGGATGCGCCCGTGATTACGACGCTTTTCATGTCCCGCTCCTCGATAATCCCGGGTTCCAGTATAGAGACATGCGCTCCCCGCTGCTAAGAAGCCGCATGGCCATCGATTCCGAAACACTCGCCTTCGCCCACCGCCTCGCCGACGCGGCGGGCGCCGTCATCCGCCCCTATTTCCGCAAGCGCATCGAGGTCATCGACAAGGGCGGCAAGGGCACGCGGCCGATATTCGATCCGGTGACGGAGGCCGACCGGGGCGCGGAAGACGCCATGCGCGCCCTGATCCGCGCCGAGCGGCCCCGGGATGGCATACTGGGCGAGGAGCGGGGCCACGAACCCGGGACCTCGGGGCGCACCTGGATCCTCGATCCCATCGACGGCACGCGACCCTTCATCACCGGCCGCCACACCTGGGGCACGCTGATCGCGCTGGCGGAGGGCGACCGTCCGGTTCTGGGCATCATCGACCAGCCCGTGCTGCACGAACGTTTCATCGGGCATGACGGCAAGTCCGTCTATCGGGGACCGGACGGGCGCGAGCCCATGCAGACGCGCGCCTGCGCCGCGCTCTCCGCCGCGGTCGTATCCACGACCCATCCGTGGAGCTATTTCAGCCGCGGCCAGCGCGCCGCGTTCGAGCGCGTCTGCGAACTTTCGCGCATGAGCTATTTCGGCGGCGACTGCTACGGCTACGCGCTGCTCGCCATGGGCTTCATCGACGTGGTTATCGAATCGCGCCTGGCGCCGTGGGACGTGGCGGCGCTGATCCCCGTGATCGAGGGCGCGGGCGGGATGGTGACCGACTGGACTGGCGCGCCTTTCGTCAACGGCGCCTGCGTGCTCGCCGCGGGTGACGCCCGCGTCCATGCCGAAGCCGTGGCCCTGCTCCGCGACGCGCAATAGCACAACCGCGACAGCACGAGACTGTGAAGTGCCGGGCCGGTGAACGCGCGGCATGATCGGCTTGCAATCGGGGGACGCGATCATGAACAAGTATATCTGGGCGAGCATCCTGGGCGGATTGTTCGCGGGGACCTTGGACATCGGCGTCGCATGCGCGCTGTCCGGCGTCGGGCCCGATGTCATCCTGCATTTCCTGGCGGCGGGTTTGATCGGGCGCGACGCGTCCTTCCAGGGCGGCGTGCCGACCATGGCGCTGGGTCTGGCGATCCAGGAGTTCATCGCCATCGTGGCCGCCGGCATCTTCGTCTTCGCGAGCACGAAGCTTCCCATGCTGCTGGAGCGGCCGGTCGCATGGGGCGTGGTGCTGGGCGCCGTAACGAACGTCATTCTCACTTTCGTGGTGCAGCCGCTCTCCCTCGTCGCCCGCAAGCATCCGATTGCTTCGTGGACGCCGCTCCTGGAGAACCTCGCCGCCAACATGATCCTGTTCGGGCCGCCCATCGCCTTGATCGCGGGGCGGATTCTTCGTCCGCGTGCTTAGGAGGGGACGTTGTCGTCGATGAACGCGTCGAACGCCTGCCAGAAGCGGGCGCGGATGGAATCGTTTTCCATCAGGATCTCGTGCTCGGCATCGGCGAGCTCGACATATTTGCCGTGCGGCAGGCGCGGCGCGAAGGCGCGCTCGGCCTCGGTCTCCACGATGCGGTCGCGGCCCGCGCCCACGATCAGCACCGGCGTGAGGATGGCTTCGGCATAGCCCGGCGCCGTCACCTCCGCCATCGAGGCGTTGGCGCGCTGCAGCCACTTCCAGGTCGGCCCCGCGAGCCTCAAATCGGGATGGGCCTTGATGATGTCCTGCGTGCGCTGGAAGCGGGCGCGGTCGGACGTCACCAATTGCCGGTCGAATCCCATGTCGATGGGATCGCGCTTGTCCATGCCCCAGATCCACTCGTCGCCGTTGCCGAACAGGTTCTGCAGATAGAGCGCGCCCAGCGCGAGCCGGCGGGGCACGCCGCGCGTGCCCGCGCGAAGCATCGGCGCGGTGAGCACGGCGGCGGCGAGCGCGTTGGGCCGGTCGTGCATCAGGCGCAGCATGTTGTGGCCGCCCATGGAATGGGCCAGCGCGATCGGCGGGCGCGCAGCGATCGGCTTCACCACCTGGTCGAGGAACGCCTCGATGGCGGCGTCATATTGCGTGAACGACCCGATGTGGGCCTTGAGCGGATTGCCGAGCAGGCGATAGGAGCCGCCCTGGCCCGGCCAGTCGAAGGTCGCCACCGTGAAGCCGCGCGCGTTCAGCTCGCCGATGACTTCGCAATATTTCTCGATGAACTCTGTCTGCCCATGCGCCAGCACGCAGACGCCGCGCGCCGAAGCGGGCGCGTCGAACACCGCGACGCGCAGCCGCTTGCCGTCCGGCGTGCTTATGAATCCCGGCTCAGCCACGCGCCTTGGCGAGGATCGGGCCGAGCTTCATGGCCAGCCCCATGTCGCCGGCCACGCGCAGCTTGCCCTGCATGAAGGCCGAGGTGCCGTCGAGTTCGCCCTTGACCATCTTCTCGAAGGTTTCGAGGCTGAGCGTGATCGTGCAGTCCGCGTTCTTGCCGTCGCCGTCGCTGACCGTGTTGGGCGTGGCCTTGCCGTCGATATACACGCTGCCCGGATCGCCGAAATCGAACTTCAGCGTCCCGCCAAGGCCGGAATTGTCGCCGATCGCGCTGCCCATCTGCTTCACGATTTCCTGAACCTGGGGTGAGCTCATGGCTGGTCTTCCCTGATGTGAGGTGATGCTCCCGGGCCGCTCTTTCCGGCGGATGTGGCGGCATATGAGCACTTGTCATTAAGCGGCACAATCCCGGTTTGCGGCCATGGCGCGGCCCTTGCCGCGGGCTTAGACTGCCGGTGATATCGGGGGCCCGACAATGACACGCAGTGAGCGCGAGGCCGTGCTGGCCTTCCTGAAGAGCAACGACGCGCCGGCGGATGCAAGCCTCGCCGATCAGCGCGCGCGGCTGGAATCGCTGGCGGCGTTCTTTCCCGTGGCCGATGGAACGGAAGTCGAGCCGGGCACGGTGGGGGGCGTGAAAGGCGAGTGGGTCGCCGCGCGCCGCGCACGCCGCGATGCGGTGGTTCTCTATCTTCACGGCGGCGGTTATCTCCTGGGCTCGCCGGTTTCGCATCGCCACCTGCTCGCCGCGGTGAGCGAGGCGAGCGGGCTTCGCACCTTCGCCGCGGAGTATCGGCTGGCGCCGGAGCATCCGTTTCCCGCCGCCGTGGACGATGCCGTGGCCGCCTACAAAGGTCTCCTCGATTCCGGAATCGCCGCGAACCGCATCGTCATCATGGGCGACAGCGCCGGCGGCGGCCTCACCATCGCGACACTCGTTGCCGCGCGCGACAAGGGGCTGGCGATGCCGGCCTGCGCGGTGGCGATCTCGCCCTGGGCCGATCTCAGCCAGGGCGGCGAAGCCCATCGCGCGCGCAAGAGCCGCGATCCCATGGTCGGCAAGGAGGGCCTCGACGAGATGGCCGCCGCGTATCTGGCCGGCGCCGATCCGAAAACGCCGCTGGCCTCACCGCTCTTCGCCGATCTCAAGGGCCTGCCGCCGCTGCTGATCCAGGTCGGCACCGAGGAGGCGCTCTACGACGACGCCATGGCGCTGACCCGCCGCGCCGACTCAGCCGGCGTCGATGTGAGCTCGGAGAGCTGGGGCGGCATGGTGCATGTCTGGCACATCTTCCATCCCATCCTGGGCGAAGGCCGCGACGCCATCGCCCGCATCGGCAGCTTCGTGAAGACCCACATCGCATGAGCGCGCGCGGCGAAGAAGAAATCTCCGCTCTGGAGACCGCGATACCGGAACATCCCGTCAGGCGCGATGCGCTGGGCAGTTTCTGCTTCTACTTCCACTTCCTGATGATGGGCTACATCGTCTCGGGCTGGGCGGCGCCGTGGCGCGGCGCGCTCTACTTCTACATCGTGTTCCTGCCGCTGGTGATCGGCCAGTGGCAGCTCAACAAGAACACCTGCGTGCTCAACAATCTGGAATCGCTGCTGCGCACCGGCAAGTGGCGCAATCCGAAGAACCGCGAAGAGGGCGCCTGGCTGCACACCACCATCGTCAACGCGACCGGCATCGCCATCACCAAATTCCAGCTCGACATCGTCATGTACACGCTGATGGCCGCCTTCTGGGGGCTGGCGTGGTGGCATCTGGGGGCGTGGCGGATTTGAGCGTGGACGATTGGCGCAAAGCGCGTCCCGCGGCCCCTTGAAAAGCGGAAAACCCTTCCTAGGTAAGCACTTGTCCGGGCGGCCATGACGGCGTCCGGGCGAGGAAAACGGTCTTGGCCCCTGTCGGGGCAGGGCCTCAACCAAACGCTTCCAGGAGGTTTGACCATGCGTTTCGATTTCACTCCGCTTTCCCGTTCCACCATCGGTTTCGACCGGCTGTTCGACATGCTGGACCAGATGGCCCAGCACGACACCGCCAACGGCTACCCGCCCTACAACATCGAGCGCACCGACGACGCCCATTACCGCGTCTCGCTGGCCGTCGCGGGCTTCGCCGAGAAGGATCTCACGATCGAGCTGCGTGACGGCGTCCTGACGGTCGCCGGCAAGCGCGAGGAGAGCGAGAAGAGCGACGGCACGAACGTGCTCTACCAGGGCATCGCCGGCCGCGCCTTCGAGCGCCGCTTCCAGCTCGCCGAGCACGTCGAAGTGCGCGGCGCCAAGCTC
Organism: Rhizomicrobium sp.; assembly: GCA_050728855.1. Lineage (GTDB taxonomy): Bacteria > Pseudomonadota > Alphaproteobacteria > Micropepsales > Micropepsaceae > Rhizomicrobium. The sequence goes on from JBOHKI010000003.1 coordinate 72,904, forward strand.
GAGAACGGCCTGCTCCATGTCGACCTCGAACAGGTCGTGCCGGAGGAGAAGAAGCCCCGCCGCATCGCGATCAACGCGCCCGAAGCGCCGTCGCTGAAGACCATCGAAGGCAGCGCCAAGGCCGCGTAAGCGGACACTCGAAAGCAAAGGCCGGGCATCCGCATGCTACTGCGGAGCGCCCGGCCTTTTTGTTTGGGTTAGAAATATGATCGATTAGGTGTAAGTTGATCGTTGCCGGTCAAGTCATTCAATAACGGAATTCGCAAATGATTCGAAACGATGAGCATTGGCTCAGTCACCTCGGTTTGAGGCGCGTTCCCGAGATCAAGGCGGCGCTGTTCGCGATTGGGTCCGGCTTGCTGGCGTTCTGGCTTCTGTCGACTCTTAGCGATGTACACTATGCTGTCAGCGCCGACGTCGCGTTCATCGCGATACTGTTGGTGACTCTATTGATATTTCTGCTTTTGTCCGGGCGTTTGAATGAGGTTTCCGGGGGAGGCTTTTCAGCGAAGTTTCAAGCAGCGGCTAATGCGCCCGCTGAAGCCGCTGGATTGGCTGGCGAAGATGTCTACGAATTTGAAAAGCTTGGCCAGGAGCATCTCGAGCGGCTGGTATCCGGTATCGAGGACGGTGATGTTGTCAACTTGCGGCTTCGACTCCATTACGGGTCATACAAAGCGGCCGAGCTAAAGGGGTACGTGGATCGGTTAACCGGCCTTACTCCCAATGCATTCGTCATGGTTGTGGATCAAGTCGGACGATTTATTGCGGCAACTGAGGCTGCTCGATTTGCTAAGTTGCCGCTGAGTCATATCGAGAATTTCGTTTTGGCTATCGGCAAGGGAGATCAGTCAAATCTCAAGCTATGTGGTTTTCGGAAGTCGGCCAAAGCTAAGATCGGAATCGACAATCGACACGCATTGGAGATCATGCAGCGTGAAAGAACAAATTTCGTTGTTCTCTTGAACGAAGATCGTGAACCCAAAAAAATAGCTACGCGGGGAGAGGTGCTTGAGCACCTGATTTTGGCACTGGCCCGCTAGGCGTCCAATTCGTCGCGAACCATCAAAAGTCCCCGCGTGACAGGCCCGTCATCTTGGTCCTATTGTTGCGGTGCCCTCGCTATCCCCGGTTCGCCGATGCCGTCCTGGCAAAGCTCGTTTTTCGGACGCCTCACCCGCATGTCGCGGCCGAGAACCGCGTCGGTGGAGACCGATATCGAGGAGTTGCGCCGCCAGTTCGCCTATCTCTCCGACCGTTTCGGCACGATCCCGCCCGATGTGAGCTTCGAGCCGGCGCAGGTGGGCCCCATCAAGGGCGAATGGGTGCGCATCGATGCGGCGAGCCCGAACCGGCTGATCCTCTACTTCCATGGCGGCGGATACGTGTCCGGCTCGCCGGAATCCCATCGCCCGCTCATCGCGCGGCTCAGCCAGGCCGCAGGCGCGACCGCGTTCTCCGTCAACTACCGTCTCGCGCCCGAATTCGCGTTTCCCGCGGGCTTGCGCGACGGCATCGACGCCTACCGCCATCTCATCCAGCGCAAGATTCCGGCAAGCTCGATCGTGCTCGCCGGCGACGGCGCCGGCGGCGGCCTCGCTTTCGGATGCCTGCTCGCGATCCGCAACGCCGGCCTGCCGATGCCGGCGGCCTGCGTGGCGATGAGCCCGTGGGCGGACATGTCGCTCTCCGGCTGGTCGATGCTGCAGAACGCGCGCAACGAAGCGGCGATTTCGTGGGAGCTGCTGTTCGTGGCCGCGCGGCATTATCTGCGCAAGACGAACCCCGCCGATCCCTATGCCTCGCCGGTGTTCGCGAGCTTCAAGGATTTCCCGCCGATCATGGTGCATGCCGGCAGCCTCGAGATCCTGCGCGACGACGCCAGCCGCATCGGCGAACGCGCCGCCGAAGCCGGCGTGCCGGTGAGCGTCGAGATCTATGACGGCATGCAGCACATCTTCCAGGCCAACGCCTATGTGCCCGAGGCGCGGGTTTCGCTGCAGCGCCTGGGCAATTTCATCCGGCAGCGCACGCCCGACATGGCGGCCGATGCCGCGCAATAGCGTCCGCGCGCTCCACATTCCCGCCGCATTCCCGCCTTTGTTCGTTCCCGGCGAAACATTCCGGCGGAACACGCGTTTTCGCTGATGACCTTCCGCAGGAGAAAATCATGAGCGACATGAGAGCCTATGTCACGCCCGCAGAAAACATCGACGTGGACCAGCGCACCGGCAAGCTGATCGGCGCGGCCGTGGTTGCGATCATGCTCGGCGCCGGCGCGGTCTATGGATATCAGGCCAGCTGGTTCAGCCACGCATCCGCGAGCGATGACAATCCGCCGCCGCCCGCCGTCACGCTGCCGAACACCGCGCCGCCCGCGCCGGGCGTGCAATCGCAGTCGATGCAGTCGACGGCGCCGGCGACCAGTCCCGCAGCCGCCGCACCGGTGACGCCGTCCGCGCCGGTGATCGACACGCAGCCCAGCGCCGCGAAGACGGCGGCTGCGCCCGCCGCCGCGACGCACACCACGCGCGTCCATCGCGCAGTCCGCAGCGAGCCGGCATCTGCGACGCCCGAGTCCAGGACACCGGACGTGGCCGCGCCGGTGACCAACACCGTCACGCCGCCCGCGCAGAGCGCGCCGGTCCAGCCTTTGGTGGCTCCGTCGACGGCCGCGCCCGCGACGACAGCCCCCACGACGACGGCCGCGCCCCCGGCGGCCACGCCGCAATCGACGGCCACGCCGCAGTCCGCCACTCCGGACTCGCAGCAGCAGCCGGCCCAGCCGCAGCAAACGCCGCAGCAAACGCCGCAGCAGGGTCAGACGCCGCAGTAAGTCTGGCGGAAGGAAGAACGCCCGCGTGCTGCCAACGAGCGCGCGGGCGTTCTGCCGTCAGTTCGGCTTCCTGAAGCGGAACGCGAATTGATCGGTCTTCCCGCGGATCGACGGATCGAACACGATCATGGTGTGCGGATCGGCGGGGTTGGCGAGAATGCCGGTCTCGCCGTCGAACACAAAGCCCGCGGCTTCCATCTCCGTCTTCACGACGGCCGGATCGATGCGGTGCAGCTTGTCCGCCGTCTCGACGGCCGGCGAGCCGGGCAGGGCGGCGTGATCGACGATCACCACCACGCCGCCGGGCTTCAGCATCGCGAACCAGCCCTTGTCGACGGCGGCCATGTCGGCATGCACGCGCGACAGATGCAGGTCGTGGTAGTTCCACGACGTCCAGACGACATCGAGCGGACCCATCGTCTGCGCCGGCAACGGCACGATCGGCACCACGGTCACGTTGCCGTAGCCGGGCGCGGCCGCGATGTCCGCAGCCGCGGGCTCCGCATCCGGTCCCTTCGGATCGGGCACCGCCGCGTAGAGGTGACCTCCGGGGCCCACGGCCTTGGAGAAGATCCGGGTGAAGTAGCCACCGCCGGGCAGAAGCTCGAGAACGGTGTCGCCCGGCTTGATGCCCGCGAACACCACCATCTCGGCCGGCTTGCGCGAGGCGTCGCGCGCCATGTCGGCGGCCGGCCGTCCCGGATCCGACACCGCGGCGGTCACATAGGCCGGCATGTCGGCCGCCTGCGCCGCGCCCACCGCGGCCACGAGCGTCGCGGCCAGGAGCATTCCTCGAAGCATGATCCATCCTCCCCGTGAAAGGCCGGATCATGGCGGAAACCGCGGCCCCGCGCCATTGGGGTGCGCCTGTCAGGCGCTGGCGGCGTGGGCGGCGTGCGAATCCGACAATTGCGCGGGAAGCTTGGTGCCGGTCAGGATCGCGCCGCCCAGGTCGCTGTCGCGCAGATCGCAATCGGCGAGCGTGGCATAGGCGAGATCGCAATCGTTGAACGCGGCGCGGCGCAGATCGGCGCCGCGGAAATCGGCGTAACGCGCCTGCGCGCCGTCGAGGCGCGCGGGCAGCAGCCGCTGGTCGGAGATCAGGAGCGGCCCGAGCTTGCAATCGCGCAGGTCGGCGTTGTTGAGCTTGGCGCCGGAAAGGTTGGCGCCGCGCAGATCGGCGCCGGAAAGCTTCGCGCCGCGCAGATCGGCGCCGGCGAAGTTCGAGCCCTGGAGCGACGCGCCCGAAAGATCGACGCCGTAGAGCACCGCGCCCGGCGCGATCAGCGCCGTGAGCGCGCGATGGGCGAGCGAGGCGATCCCGCGCAGGTCGATGCCGGAAAGATCGGCCGGCCTGCCCTCTCGCCCGTCGGTATCGGCCCAGCGCGAATGCGAATCCAAAATGTCGGCGATGGGCGCGCCGAGCTCGTCGATGTTGCGCCCGGCCGGCGCCTCGGTGAGCGCGGTGGCCATGATCGCGCCGTCGAGATTGGCGCGGTTCATCTGGCAGCCCACCAGGATCGCGCCGCTGAAATCCGCGCCCGACAGGTTGCAGCCCGAAAGGTCCGCGTTCTCGAGATTGGCGCCGGTGAGCTTGGCGTCGCGCAGGTTGGCGCGGGTCAGCCGGCAGCCCTTCATCACGGCGTCGGTGAAGTCGGCCTGGATCGCCATCGCGCCGGTCATGCGGGCGCGTTCGAGGTTGGCGCTGGTGAGCAGCGCTGCGGGCATTTCGGACGGACCGATATCGTGCTGGAGCACGCGCAGGTTTCCGAAGCGGTCCTTCTCCGCGATGGTGCCTTCGCGCAGGTCGGCTTCGTAGAGGTCCGCGCCGATCAGGTTGGAGCCGCGCAGGCAGGCGCCGCGCATGTCGGCGCGCCGCAGGGACGCTCCGGCGAGGTTGGCGCGGCGCAAATCGGTTCCGAAGAAACTCGCCGAATCCAGGCGGCAGCCTTCGAGGTTGGCTTCCTCCAGCACCGCGCCTGTGAAGTCCGCATCCGCCAGGTTGCGGCCCGACAGATCCAGCCCGGACAGATCGCAAAACGCGAAAACCGCGCGGGCCCCGCCCATGCGGCCGGCGTACAGCATTTCATGGCGGGCCGCGGCGGCCGCGACCTGCTTCTGGGTGAGCTTGGAGAAGCTGACGCGGCGGTTCATCAAATGACCAATGGTTAAATGGCAACTGTTCCGGCGGTCATTCTGAGGCGAGGGGCGCTAATAGGTCATTAAAAAACAAAAAAGCGAGGGATTAAGGGCTGTTAGGGGCTGGCATACACGTGCGAATTTTGGTTATGTGCCGCCGAATTGGGCGCTGGGGTGTCTCCCTTCAGGACGCAGGCCGGACTCTGTCCGTCCGCTCCTTCCACCGGCCCGCGAAGCAAGAGGTCTCACGTGTACAAACGCGCGTTGCTGCTCACGGCCGCCACAGTCGCCCTCATGTCCGGCCCGGCCATGGCCGCGACCGACAATACCGACATCAAGACGAAAGTGACCACGCCCGTGGACACGGCCACGGCCGCGAGCGGCGCGCCCGGCAACATCCTGATCGACACCAACGGTTCGGTGGTCGTGCAGTCCACCACGGCCGCGGTGACGATCGATTCGAGCAATATTGTCACCAACAAGGCCTCGATCAGCAACACCGGCACCACCGGCGCGCTCGGCGTCCAGCTGGACACCGGCTTCACCGGCGCGTTCGACAGCACCGGCGCGATCGACATGTCGGGCTCCGGCCTGAACAAGATCGGCATCGAGATCAGCAACGGCACTGGCGGCAGCTCCGAGGTCTTCACCGGCACCTCGGCGCTCCCGAGCCCGAACCTCGCCGTGACGAATCCCGTCGCGATCTATCTCGAGGCCGGCTCGACGTTGAACCTCGCCGGAGACGACGGCACCGGCATTCTGGTGAACCCCTCGGCAATCGTCGAGGGAGACATCACGATCAACGGCACGCTGACGCTCGAGGCCACCACCGCGACGGCCACGACCGGCGGCGCCAGCGTCGGCGTCAACCTGGAAGGCACGCTCGCCCAGAACCCGACGACGCTGGTCAACAGCAACTTCACCGTCGGGACCTCGGGCGTGATCAGCGTCACCGGCGCGAACGCGCAAGGCGTCAACGTCTCCGGCGCCATCAGCGGCTATTTCGCCAATCTCGGCGACATCCAGGCGCTGGGCACGGTCACGCCGGCCGCCACGACGTCCAGCACGAAAAACCCGGAAGCGGGCAGCGCGATCACGATCTCCAATTCGATCGGCGGCGGTTTCTACAATGGCGGCTCCAGCACCGACACCACCGGGCGCGCCAGCATCGCCGAATCGGGCGAGTCGCCGGCCCTCGATTTTCTGATCACGGCCGGGAACACGTCCGACATGCACATCGGCGCGGTGACGGATGCGACGCTGCTCCAGGCCGATGCCAACGCCACCGGCTTCGGCATCATCAATCGCGGCAGCATCGGCGCGATTTCGCTGGGCCCGAACATCAGCGTCACCGGCCTCCAGCTCAACGGATCGAACGGCTACGCGATCAACGTGGATGGCGGCATTTTCAACGCCGGCACCATCACGGCGACCACCACGACGGACGTGAACCCCATCGGCTCCGGCGTCGCGGCGCAGGGCATCGTCATCGGCACGAACGTGACGGTGCCGCGAATCGTCAACTCCAACGAGGAGAACACGGCCTCGTCGGCGGCGAGCAGCATCATCAGCGCCCAGATTTCGGGCTCCACCCCCGGCATCGCCACCGCGATCGACATCCTGCAGGACGCCACCGTCAACGAAATCGACAACCAGGGCACAATCAGCGCCAGCGCCACCACCACCGATGCCACGATCGCAAATCTCTCGGCATTCGCCATCCGCGATCAAACCTCCGGCGGCACGCTGCAGACGATCACCAACAGCGGCAACATCGGCGCCGTTGTCTCGACGCTGAACAACGGCCTTCAGGTCGCCTCCGCCATCGACCTGCTGGATTCCACGCAGAACGTCACCATCACCAACAGTGGAATGATTTCGGGCTCGATCCTGCTCGGCACCGGCAACGATACGATCACCGACGAGGGCGCGACGCCCAACACCATCGCCTCGATGAACGGCGATTTGAATTTCGGCGGCGGGCACGATTCGCTCCAGATCGGCCAGCAGGGCAACGCCAGCCATCCGGGCGTGTTCACCGGCGCCATCCAGGAGACCGCGGGCGGCACCGTCATGGTCGATATCGGCCCGGGCAGCTCGCTGTTCCTTCAGAACGACGGCACCGACACCAACAACGGCCTGAACGTGACCACCAACCTGCCGGTCAGCACGATGACCCTGGAGAACGGCGGCACGCTCGGCCTGACGCTGGCCCAGGCCTTCAATGTCAACGCCCCGGGTGTCGGCCCGAGCGGCGCCCTTGCCGTCATCCAGTCGACCGGCGCCATCGACATCCACACCGCCAGCGCTACGGCGCAGACGCCGGCCATGACACTGACGTTCGGAAGCTTCATCACCTCGACGACATCCGATCCGTCCCAATTCGTGCTGATGGCGTCGCCGGCGAACATGCTGACCATCGACAATGTCGGCGAGATCCAGAACGAGGTCGCCGGCTCCAAGGTCCCGTTCCTCTTCGTCGGCGACATCTGCACCTACAACGTCACAGGCTCGCTGCTGCCGTGCTCCGGCACCGAGCCGATCAACAACACCGATTCCGAGCTGATCCTGAACCTGACGCCCAAGACCGTCGGCACCAACCCGGACCAGCTGCCGTTGACCGGCTACGCCGCCAAGATGTTCCCGCTCGCCAACATCGCGCTGGCCAGCGACAACGCGCTGGGCGCGGCGGTGATCTCCGCCGGCTCGGCCAGCAACATCACCACCACCGCGCAGGGCAACGCGCTCTACCAGAAGATCTACTCGTCCTTCGCGCCGGACGTGACCGGCTCCCAGCGCGCCCTCGCGGTGTCGCTGACCGACCAGTCGACCGGCCCGGTCGGCGCGCGCCAGCGCGCGCTGCGCATGTATGCCGGCCAGGACGGCGACGCCACGATGTGGGGCCAGGAGTTCACCGAGCGCCTCAACGTCGGCACCCAGACCGCGGCCGCGGGCTTCAACGATTCCGGCTTCGGCTTCGCGCTCGGCATCGACGGCGGCTCGCCGGCCGCCGGGCGTTACGGCGGCGCTTTCACCTTCTACTCCGGCGACACCAGCGAGAAGACGCCGCGCGACACCAAGACGACCTCGGAATGGTACATGCTCACCGGCTATTCCGACTGGCGCGGCAAGGGCCTGTTCGTCGACAGCCAGCTGACGGTCGGTTACGGCAGCATCGACGGCAAGCGCTACTTCAACTTCGACGAAACCTCGCTCAGGCGCATCGCCGAGGGCAAGCGCGCCGCCGCGATCGCGGCCGGCGGCGTCACCGCGGGCGTAGCACTCACCGCCGGCGGCACGGTGATCATGCCGCAGCTCAGCATCGACGCGCTGACCATGCGCGAGGAGGGCTACACCGAAACCAATGGCGGCGTGACCACCTCGCAGGCCGATGACGGTTTCGATCTCAGGGTCCGCCAGGAATACAACAATTCGGTGCGCGGCTTCCTCGGCCTCGACATGCGCCAGGATCTCAATTTCGGCGAATTCTTCCTCCAGCCGGAGATCCGCGGCGGCTACCGCTACGACTTCCTCAACGCGGCGCAGAAGCTGAGCGCGCAGTTCGTCTGCTCCACCGTCGCCGGCAGCGGCTGCGGCGACACCTCGTTCAATATCACCGGTCCCGATCCGGCGAAGGCCAATTTCGTGGCCGGCGGCAGCATCGCCGCCACCACGGGCGCCTGGTCCATCGGCCTGAACTACGACTACATCCGCGGCATCGGCAACGGCGGCGGCCACGACAGCGTCACCCAGGCCGGCACCATCACCCTGATCGGGCGGATATGATCCATCGAGGCATTCCCGGCTCGCGCCGGGACTGCAATCCGCGATGACGTCGTGCCGATGCGCGCGGCGTCAGTCGCGCCCCGAAGCGCGCGCGATTTCCAGCAGCCGGTCCACGTCTTCGTCCGGCGTCGCGAAGGCGCAGACCAGGCGCGCGAGCACCCGGCCGTCGCGCGAGGTTTCCCAGTCGTAGAAGCGCGCCCCTACCTGGCGCAGCCTTGCCGCCATCCCGCCGGGCATCCAGGCGAACACCGCATTCGCCTCCACCGGCGCCGCCAGCGTGACGCCCGCGATGCGCCTAAGTCCTTCGCCCAGCCGCGCGGCCAGCGCGTTGGCGCGGCGCGCCGTATCGAGCCAGCGCCCGGCGGCGAGATAGGCGTCGAGCTGGGCGGAGACGAAGCGCATCTTCGAAACCAGATGCCCCGCCTTCTTCTGGCGGTAGGCGAAACCGGCGGCGCGGGCGGGATCGAAGAAGATAGCGACCTCGGCCATCAGCGCGCCGTTCTTGGTCGCGCCCAGCGACAGCGCGTCGACGCCGGCGCGCCAGGCGATGTCGGCGGGCGCGCAGCCCAGGCTCGCGACGGCGTTGGCGAAGCGCGCGCCGTCCATGTGCAGCGCCATGCCGTGGCCGTGCGCGCAATCGGCCAGCGCGCGGATTTGCGCCGGCGTGTAGACGGCGCCCATTTCGCTGGCCTGCGTGATGCTGACCACGGCCGGCTTGGGGCTGTGCACGCCGGCGCTGAATTCGCCGAGCGCGGCCTCAATCGCGGCGGGCCCGATCCTGGCGTGCTCGCCCTCCAGCAGCACCAGCTTGCCGCCGCCGGTGAAGAATTCCGGCGCGCCGCATTCGTCCACCGCGATGTGGCTCTTGCGGTGGCAGAAGACCGCGCCATACATCGGGCACAGCACCGCCAGGCTCAGCGCATTGGCCGCCGTCCCGCTCACCACCGCAAACGCCGCCAATTCATGCTCGAAGATTTCCGCCAGGCGCTCGCGCACCCGCACCGTCAGCGCGTCCTCGCCATAGGAGACCGCCGTGCCCTCCGCGGCCCGCGCCACCGCCGCCAATATCTCAGGTGACGCACCGTAAGCATTGTCGCTGACGAAGTTCATTTTCTCGATGTCATGGCCCGCGAATGCGGGCTACCCAGGTGAAGTTGGCAGGATTTTGCCCGCGCTGTCGAGCGAGTACAGAGATAGCCGGGCGGGCGTCAGCTGGGTGGCCCGCTCGCGGGCCATGACAATTGGAGAATTGCCATCGCCCCCGTTTGATGCTGCAATCGAAGGAACGGTATGGGTGAGAATATGGCGGATCTGGAAGCGTTTCGCAGCGAAACCCGCGCCTGGCTGGAGGCGAATTGTCCGGCCTCGATGCGCGGGCAGGGCGGCGGCGCGTTCGAGGACGACGCGGTGTGGGGCGGCCGCAAGGCCACCTACAGGAACCCCGACGCCAAGCTCTGGCTCGACCGCATGGGCGGCCGGGGCTGGACCGCGCCCACCTGGCCGAAAGACTATGGCGGCGGCGGCCTCTCCAAGGACGAGGCCAAGGTGCTGAGCCAGGAGCTCGCCCGCATCAAGGCGCGTCCGGCGCTGCTCTCCTTCGGCCTGTGGATGCTGGGCCCGGTGCTGCTGGAATATGCGAGCGAAGAGCAGAAGAAGACCTACCTGCCCAAGATCGTGCGCGGCGAGATCCGCTGGTGCCAGGGCTATTCCGAACCCGGCGCGGGCTCCGACCTCGCCTCGCTCAAGACCAAGTGCGAGGACAATGGCGATCACTTCCTGATCAACGGCCAGAAGGTGTGGACCTCCTACGCCGACCAGGCCGACTGGATCTTCTGCCTCGTCCGCACCGATGCGACGAAGAAGCACGAAGGCATCTCCTTCGTGCTGTTCGACATGGCGAGCCCCGGCGTCGAGCCCCGCCCGATCAAGCTGATCAGCGGCCAGTCGCCGTTCTGCGAAACCTTCTTCACCGACGTGAAGGTCCCCAAACACCAGATGGTGGGCAAGCTCAACGGCGGCTGGGAGATCGCCAAGCGCCTCCTGCAATACGAGCGCCAGAACATCTCCTCCGGCGGCTTCGGCGGCGGCGCCGGCGTGGAGCTGGAGGACGTCGCCAAGCACTATGCGGGCGAGGATGCCGGCGCGATCGCCGACGCCGATTTGCGCGCCCGCGTCGCCGCGCACCGCATGGAGGCCCGCGCCTTCGCGCTGACCGTTCGCCGCATCGAGGAAGAATCCAGGGCACAGAAGGGCCCGAGCCCCGCGGTCTCGATCATCAAATACGCCGCCGCCAAATTGAACCAGGAGCGTTGCGAGCTGATGGTGGAAGCCATGGGCACGCAGGGCCTGGGCTGGGACGGCGACGGCTACGCGCCGGGCGAGATCGCCGCCATGCGCGGCATGCTGCGATCGAAAGGCAATTCCATCGAAGGCGGCACGTCGGAGGTGAATCTCAACGTGATCTCGAAAAGAGTATTGGGCCTTTTGGATCATCAATGAGTTCTTCCTCCCCCGCGAGAGCGGGGGAGGGGACCGCGAAGCGGTGGAAGGGTGTGTTGGTGTTGACGATGATTGTCGAAATCGACTCACCCCTACCGTCACGCGCCACCTCGGCGGCGCGCGCCACCTTCCCCGCTCTCGCGGGGCAGGAAGCAGGGAGATGAACATGTCGACCGCCGACGATCTCGAATCCTTCCGCGCCGAGACGCGTGCCTGGCTCGCGGAGAACTTTCCGGCCTCGCTGAAGGACCGCGACGTGTCGATGACCGCCATGGCCGGCATCGCGCTCACGGGCGACGCCAAACTGTGGCAGGAGCGGATGGGCGCCAAGGGCTGGGGCACGCCCACCTATCCCAAAGCCTATGGCGGCGGCGGCCTGAGCCCCGCACAGACCAGGGTCCTCCAGCAGGAGATGGCGCGCATCGGCGCCAAGAATCCGATCGGCGGCATGGGCGTGATGATGTTCGGCCCGACGCTGCTGGAATACGGCAGCGAGGCGCAGAAGGCGCGCCACGTCCCCGGCATCGTCACCGGCTCCGTGCGCTGGTGCCAGGGCTATTCCGAGCCCAATGCCGGCTCCGATCTCGCGGCGCTGCGCACCCAGGCCGTCGACATGGGCGACCACTACGTCGTCAACGGCCAGAAGATCTGGACCAGCGGCGCGCAATTCGCCGACTGGTGCTTCTGCCTCGTCCGCACCGACAATTCCAAAAAGCACGAAGGCATCTCGTTCCTCCTCATCGACATGAAATCGCCCGGCATCGAGGTGCGCCCGATCAAGCTCATCAGCGGCAACTCGCCGTTCTGCGAGACCTTCTTCACTGATGTGAAGGTGCCCAAGGAAAACCTGATGGGCCCGCTCAACGGCGGCTGGACCATCGGCAAGCGCCTGCTCCAGTTCGAGCGCGCCGGTCTCGGCAGCGGCGGCGGCAGCGCCGGGCGCGGCGGCGCGATACAGGCCATCGACGAGATCGCCAAGACCTATGCCGGCACCGACGACAAGGGCCGCATCGCCGACCGCGACCTGCGCGCCCGCATCGCCCGGCACCAGATGGACGCCAGGGCCTTCGCGCTCACCATCCAGCGCGCCCAGGCCGAAGCCCGCTCCAACATGAGCCCCAGCGCCACCACCTCCATCATGAAGAACGCCGGCTCGCGGCTCCAGCAGGACCGCGCCGAACTGCTGCTGGAGATCATGGGCAGCCAGGGCCTGGGCTGGGACGGCGACGGTTTCTCCCGCGAGGAGATCGAATCCACCCGCGCCTGGCTCGGCGGCAAGGCCGTCACGATCTATGGCGGCACCTTCGAGATCCAGAACAACATCATCGCCAAGCGGATATTGGGGTTGCTGGATCATCAATGAAAGCCTGTCATCCCGGCCGAGCGATGCGGATGCATCGCGCAGAGCCGGGACCCACGGAGCGGCAATCGCGATGGGTCCCGGGTCTCGCTGCGCTCGCCCGGGATGACATCGAGGTTTGGAATGACAACACGGAAGTGGTGCTGAAATGGCAGTCTTGAGCGAAGAACAAACCATGCTGCGCGACGCGGCGAAGTCGTGGGTGAGCGGGAAATCGCCCGTCACCCAATTCCGCAAGCTGCGCGACAGCGCCAATGCGGATGGCTTCGACCGCGCCGCGTGGAAAGAAATGGCCGAGATGGGCTGGGCGGGGATCATCATCCCCGAGGAATTCGGCGGCTCCGGCATGGGCTACCAGACGCTGGGCCTCGTGCTGGAGGAAACCGGCCGCACGCTCACCGCCTCGCCGCTCGTCTCCACCGCCCTCGTCGCAACCTCGGCATTGCTGCTCGGCGGCAGCGAGGCGCAGAAACGGGAATGGCTGCCCAGGATCGCCGAAGGCAAGGCCATCGCCACGCTGGCGGTCGACGAAGGCCCGCATCACGCGCCCGAGAAGCTCGCCTTCGAAGCGAGGAAGACCGGCGGCGGCTACACGCTGAACGGCAGGAAGGTGTTCGTGCTCGACGGCGCCACCGCCGATCTCGTCATCGTCGCGGCCAGGAACGGCCTGTTCCTGGTGCCGGGCGACGCGAAGGGTCTCACCCGCACGGCGCTCAGGAGCGTCGACAGCCGCGGCGTCGCCAATCTCGAATTCCAGGACGTGGAAGTGCCCGCCGTCGCAATGATGAGCGCCGATGTGCTCGATGCCGTGCTCGACCGCGCCCGCGCCGGCCTCGCCGCCGAGATGCTGGGCTCGGCCACGCAGAGCTTCGAGACCACGCTCGATTACCTCAAGACCCGCGTGCAGTTCGGCCAGGTCATCGGCACCTTCCAGGCCTTGCAGCACCGCGCCGCCAAGATGTTTACCGATCTGGAGTTGACGCGCTCCTGCGTCGAGGCCGCGCTCGCCGCCATCGACAGGAACGCCAATGACGTGGCCGCGCTCGCCTCGCTCGCCAAGGCCAAGGCCAGCGAGCTCGCGCATCTCGTCTCCAACGAAATGGTCCAGATGCATGGCGGCATCGGCATGACCGACGCCCACGATTCCGGTCTCTACCTGAAGCGCGCTCGCGCCGCGGAAGCGAGTTTCGGCGGCGCCTCCTACCACCGCGACCGCTACGCAAGGCTGATGGGATACTGACCTTCCACCCCCGTTTACGGGGGAGGAGCGCTGCGCAGCAGCGCGGGGGGGATTTTCGGCCGGCCGAAACGTCCCCCTTCGCGGCCCTTGGCCGCTCTCCCCCCGTAAACGGGGGGAGAAAATCACTCCGCCGCGATGGCGCCGAGTTTGTAGGAGGCGAGCGCTTCCAGCTCGTTGACCACTTCGTCGCCCAGCAGCGTGGCTTCGTCCGTGGCGCGGGCGGCGCGGCCGACGGCGTCGACATGCAGCATCACCACCATGCGGTCCGGCGTCTGGCCGCGGCGCATGGCGGCGTCGAGATAGAGGCAGAGCTTGTTGGCGATGCGCCCGGCGGCGACGAGGCCGACGGTGCCGGCGAGCCCGCGGATCTCGTGGGCGCGCAGATAGGTCTCGGCATGGTCGCCGAATTGCGCCGCCTTCTCGAGCGACGACACATAGTCCAGCACCGCGTCCTTGAGCTGGGATGCGCGCGCGGTCAGCGCCCGGCCGGCGCGCTTGGCGGCGGTCTCGCTCTTCAGCAGCGCCACGAATTGGGAAACGTCCACCGGCCGCAGCATGGCGGGGTAGGATTTCGCGTCGATGATCTCAGCCTTGCGCTTGCGGGTGAACATGGCATTCCTACTGCATCGCCAGATCGTCTTTGTAGTCCTCGGCGCGGCGCCATGGTCCCGGATAGTCGTCCATCCGGCGGCGGCGGCGGTCGGGCCCGAAATAACCGTCGCAGCGCACGAAGGGCCGCGGCCGGTCGACGATCTCCACGATGCGGCTGAGCAGGTTCTGCACCGTGATCGGCTTGGCGAGGAATTCCGTGACGCCGGCATCGCGCGCCGCTTCCACGCGCGGCCGCTCGGTGTGGCCGGTGATCATCACGATCGGCACGTAGGGATTGGGGGTGTCATGGCCGGTGCGGATCTTGCGGGTGAACTCGATCCCGTCCATCGGCTTCATCGACAGGTCGGTGAGGACGAAATCGGGCTTGCGCTCGCGCAGCTCCTGATAGCCCTGGCTGCCGTCGGTGCACTCATAGACCTGCTTCATCCCCAGCGCGTGCAGCAGCGAGCGCAGGAGCGCGCGCATATGGGCGTTGTCCTCGACGACCAGCGCCTTCAGGTAATCGAATGCGGCAGCCGTCATGGGGCGCCCGCACGTATCGGGCGCCGCGCTTGCGGCAGGCGGCATATCGGCAGCACTATCGGCGCTCCCCAAAAAAGCTCGACGTGAATGAACAAGCTATGATCGTCTGGTTAGCAAACCCTTAGCGGATTCGATGGAACTTTCCCCACCACGGCGCGACATGACCCGCCTTGCGCGGCTGCGGCTGGCGCTGATCCTGGCCGCAAAGGCGCTGCGCACGCCGGTCGCGTTCGGGGCCAGCGCCGTGGTGGAAGACGGCGGCGGCCGCGTGCTGCTGGTGCGCCATTCCTACATGAGCGGCTGGCACTTCCCCGGCGGCGGGGTGGACGCGGGCGAGCCGCCCGCCCAGGCCGTCATCCGCGAGCTGCGGGAGGAAGTCGGGCTGGTGACCAGCGCCCCGCCGGAATTCCTCGGCCTGTTCACCCGCCGGGTGGGCTGGGCCACCAACGTCATCGTCCTCTACCGCGTGCGCGACGCCGTGCTCGCCTTCAAGCCCAATCTGGAGATCCGCGAAATCCTCTTCGCCGATCCCAAGGCCCCGCCCGACGGCGCCACCGCCGGCGTCTGCCGCCGCCTGCGCGAACTCTCCACCGCAACCCCCCACCCGCCGCAGTGGTGAGAAACGTACATCTCCCTCACCCCCGCGGGTGCGGGGGAGCCCTGAAGACAACCTCCCCCTTGCGGGGAGGTCGAAAAATGCCCTTCGCATTTTTCGGGTGGGGGGCCGAGCCGCGCTTTCGCCACCGTGCCCCCCACCCAAAAATTCTCGCCGTGCTCGAATTTTTCGACCTCCCCGCAAGGGGGAGGTTGATTATGGCGCTAAATCAGGGAGATAGGGTTCGGCCGAAGGGCGCATGGGCTGCCACAAACTTTCCTGTTCGCACCCCTTGTGTTCTACTTTAGGGTGTACTATATCTCCTGCCGAGGACACGCAGGAGTTTCATTGGGTGACGTAGCCACAGCGCAAGACCAGACAGGCAAGGGCGCACACTTGCGTGCAGCCCGCGCCGGTTGGAGATGACGGGCATGCGTGCGCCCCACCCGACGGGGATTTTTGGGCGCAGGGCCAGCGGTCTCTCTCCGGCATGCAAGCCGTGGAGATACCCATCGGGTGAACGAGCGGAAGGGTTCGAATCCTCCACGCCGCCGGCCCGCTGGCGATCACCCCCAGCCCTGGCCATCGCGATGGTCCAGGGCTTTGGCGTGTATGGGGCGCGCCTCTGCTCAACCTCCCCCTTGCGGGGGTTGGTAGCGACAGCGTGCCAACGAAAAATGCCCTTCGCATTTTTCGGGTGGGGGAACGCGCTGGCGGAGAGAACCCCCGCCCGAAATCGCGTTGCGCGATTTCGACCTCCCCGTAAGGGGGAGGTGGGAGAGGGTGGCTCACTTCTCCGCGTACGGATTTATTCGCGGTGTGGAGGGGGACGGCAGTGGTGAAGAGACGCGCTCTGCTTTCGCCCGCAATCTCACCCCCTCCGTCTCGCACGACTGTCGTCGTGCGATCCACCTCCCCCTGCCTACGCAAAGGCTTCGGCAGGCGAGTGAGCGCACACCCGGCCACCGGAGCTTCAGCGCAGGTGGCCGCTCTCGCGGGGGAGGAAGCCGGGAAGGGGAGGTGGGAAGGGCGCACGAGCGCCCTACGGTCCATCCACCGAATATCCCGCCTTGCGCAGCAGCGCGGGGACGCCGGAGGGGCCGGCGAGGTGGGCGGCGCCGACGGTGACGAAGAAGGTGTGGTTCTCGTCCAGCATCGCGCGCAGCCTGGCGACCCAGGCCGCGTTGCGGTCGTCGAGCAGTGCCTTCTTCACGCCGGGCTCTTTGGCGAGCTCGCCGTTCATCAGCCGGTCGATGGTACGGACGTCGCCATGCGACCAGGCGTCGGTGAGCGCGCCGATCTCGTCGGGCTGGCGCCGAAGCTGGCGCAGGTCGGCGACGAACTCGCCGATCGCCAGCCGCTCGTCCTTCGGCGCGATCAGCGAAAGCTGCTGGCCCACGGTCTCGAAGTAACGGACGGGACATCCCCGCGCTGTGGCGATGGCGAAGACCTGGCGGTCGATGCCGGACCCGGGATCGTAATGTTCCTGCTTCATCATCCCGACCTGCAGGATGAGCGAGGCGAGCCAGGGCTGCTTGTCGTCCAGCGCCTGCGCCGGCACGCCCGCCTTCTCGATCGCGAAGGCGTAGTCGGCCAATGCGCTTTTCGGCAGCAGGCGCGGTAGCGCTTCGCCCGGCGGCAGCAAGCCGTGCGCCGCCACGAAGGCGGACGCCTCCGCCTGGCCCGCCTTGTCCGTCGGCGCCTCGAACACGAAGACGCCGGAGGCCGCCATCGCCGCCTCGATCCGCGGCGTGCGCCAGGTGACGTCGGGCGGCAGCAGGTGCAGCGCGCCCAGCAGATACACCGTCGCCGTCCCGCCATGCACGGTCCACAGCGCGGGATGCGCCGCGATCGCGCCGTGTGCCGGCTCGGCACGCGCCGGCGCGAGCGCGAAGAACGCGAGACAGGCGAGCAGAGCGAAGGCGCGCTTCATCAGCGGTAGAAGAACGGCTTGCTCTTGTCGTTCAGGTCGCGGTAGCGGTCGCGCAGCCTGGTCTGGCGCGACACCAGCGCGATGTTCTCGCCCTTGATGAAGACCGCGGTGGGCGCGGCGAGGTTGAGCGGATCGCCGTCCCAGATCACCACGTCCGCGTCCTTGCCGGGCTCGAGCGTGCCGTAGCTGGAATCGATGCCCCAGATCCGCGCCGGGTTCGCGGTGATGGCGGCCAGCGCGTGATCCCACGGCATGCCGTTGGCCACCGCGTTGCCCGCGATCTGGCTCAGCGTGCGCGCGTATTGCGCCGGGTTGTCGTTCTGCGGCTGGAACGCGACGGTGACGCCCGCGGCGTCGAGCCGTGCGGCGCCCTTCAGCGTCGCGCCGAGATCGGAGAAGCTGGCCGGCAGATTGTTGTCGTTGTCCAGCACCACCGGCACATGCGCCGCCGCGAGTTCCTTCGCCACCTGCCACGCCTCGCCGCCGCCGGCCACGATCAGCCTGATCCGGTTCGCCTCGCAATAGGCGAGGATCTGGCGGATCGTGGATGCCCGCTCGACATGGACGATGAGCGGCTCCTTGCCCTGGATCACCGGCGCCAGCGCGTCGAGATCGACCTTGTTGCTGCGCTGATCGCGCGCGCCGCCGGGCCGCCGGTAGCCGCCCCGCTGGGCGAGATATTCGCGCGCGTCGTCCAGCGTCTCGCGGAACTTCACCCAGATGTCGGGCCGCGAATTGGCCTGGTGCGCGCCGCCATTCGGTTCGAGTTCGACCAGGACGCCGGCCTGCTTCCTGTCGACGATGTCCGGCCCGTTGCCCAGATGGATGACGGTGGCGGTGCCGCAGAACACGTCGCCGCAATCGGCCGGTCCCGTCAGCGAGCGCGTCACGCCGGCGATGCGCGCCACCGGGATCAGCGTCGATTCCGGGTTCAGCGCGTCCGCCGTGTCGAAGGCGGCGCTGTCCTCCGCCTGGTTGGGCGCGCTGTCGTTGGTTTCGGAGACGAGCTGAACCTCCTCGATCCCCAGCTGCGTCCACGATGCCATCAGCCCCGGCGTGACCGGCCTGCCATGCGCGTCGATGATCGTGGCGCCCGGCGGCGGCGCGATGTTCGGCCCGACCTGCGCGATCTTGCCGTTCACGATCAGCACATCGGCATCGGCAAGCGTCCCCGCCGCGCCCACGGTGTAGACCTTGCCATGCTGGATGAGCGTCGCGGGCGTGAGCGGCGTGAACACGATGGTATGGTGTTCGCCGCCGCCGCCCGGCGCCTGCGCAGAGGCCGCACCGGCAAGCACCAGCGCGCAAACGGCGGAGAGGATCCATGAGCGGTTCATTGTCCTGCTCCTCCGGTGTTGGCGTTGTCTTCCTGGCCAAGCTCGAAGTCGCTGCGCGGGCTCATCTTGGGATTGTCGCGGTCGAACAGCAGCGCGCCGTCGATGAACACCTTCTCCGCATGGGTGTAGACGCTGAACGGATCGCCGTCCCACAGCACCACGTCGGCCTCCTTGCCGGGCTCGAGCGTTCCGACCTTGTCGAGGATGCCGAGCGCCATCGCCGGATTGCGCGTCATCCACGCCACCGCATGGGCGCGCGGAATGTCGTAGCCCATGCGGCGCCCGGACAGCATCGCCTTGGCGACCTCCTGGTTGAGGCGCTGGATGCCGATGGGATCGTCGGAGTGGATGGTGGCGCAGGCGCCCGCGTGATCCACCATCGCGATGTTCTCCGGGATGCCGTCATAGGCTTCCATCTTGAAGCCCCACCAATCCGCCCACATCACCGCGCAGATGTGGTTCTTCTTCAGCAGGTCCGCGATCTTGTAGGCCTCGGCAGCGTGGTGGAATGCGGCGATGCGGAAGCCGAACTCGTGCGACACGTCGATCATGGTCGCCATCTGGTCGGAGCGGTAGCAATGCATCTGTACCGGGATCTGCCTGTCGAGCACGAGGGCCAGCGTCTCCAGCCCGATGTCGCGCGCCGGCGCGTCGCCCTTGCTGCCGCCCTTCCAGTATTTGCGCCAGACCTCGCGGTATTCGCGCGCCTTCTCGAACGCCGCGCGATAGCCGGCGACGTTGCCCATCATCGTCTGCGGCCCGCCCTTCTCGCCATAGACGCGCTTGGGGTTCTCGCCGCACGCCATCTTCAGGTCGTAGGGCGCGCCGGGAAACTTCATCGCCTGCGTCGTGATCGCCGGCACGTTCTTGAGCACCACCGAGCGGCCGCCGATCAGGTTCGCCGAGCCCGGAAGGATCTCCATCGCCGTCACGCCGCCCGCCAGCGCGCGGGTGAAGCCGGGATCCTGCGGCCACACGGAATTCTCGCTGCGCACTTCGGGCGTCGTCGGCTTGGTGGCCTCGTTGCCGTCCTGCGTCGCCTCGTTGGACGGCGACGGGTAGACCCCCAAATGCGAATGGATGTCGATGATTCCCGGCGTCACGAACTTGTTGGCGCCGTCGATCACCACGCCGCCTTCCGGCACCGCCAGATGCTGGCCCACCGCCACGATCTTGCCGTCCCGCATCAGCACGCCGCCGTGATCGATCTCCTTGTCCGTCGCCGTCAGCACGGTGGCGTTGCGGATCAGCGTCGGCCTGGACGGCAGCGGCTTGTAGGTGGAGGGGAACTCATCGTTGGGGAAGTGATCGGCGATTTTGGCGCTGTCGCCGGTCGGCTTGTGAAACCCCGGCAGGATCGCCCAGGCGGCGACCAGCGTGACCACGACGATGGCGGCCGCGCCCCAGGTGGGCAGCGTTTTGTTCGGATCCATGCGATTCCCCTCGCTCAGGCGGCCACCATCGCGCGCGAGTCGCGGGCTGGCAAATCACTTATCCTCGCCGAAACGGGCTTCCACAAGCGCGACCATGGCGGTGATGGCGTCCTCGGCATCGTCGCCCACGGCCTCGATGTCGATATCCTTGCCGAGACCCGCGCCCAGCATCATCAAGTCGAGGATCGAATCGGCATCCACCGTCTCGCCGCCGTAGGAGATGGTGATGTGCGACTTGAAGCGCGCGGTCGCTTCCACGATCTTGGCGGAGGCGCGGGCGTGCAGTCCCTTCTCGTTGACGATGCGGGCGCGGGCGCGATGCCGCTCGGGCTCGTCCACGTTCAGCCGACTCCGGCCGGCAGATCCGCGGAACCGGCCCGCATGTATTTCCGACCTGCCTCGATGGCCACCTGCACGGCCTGCTCCAGCGGCAGCTTGTTGCGCACGTCGACGAGCTTGATCAGGCCGGGCAGGTTGACGCCCGCGAACACCTCGATCTTGCCGGGCGACAGAAGCGTCAGGGCCAGGTTGCACGGCGTGCCGCCATACATGTCCGTTGCGAGCACGACGCCACGTCCGAGATCGACGGATTTGGCGGCCGCCGCGATCTCGCGCTGCCGGCGTTCAATGTCGTCCTCGGGTCCGATACACACGGCGCGCAGATGGCCTTGCGGGCCCTTGATGTGCTCCATCGCCGCGATGAATTCCTGCGCAAGGCGGCCATGGGTGACGAGAACGATGCCGATCATACTGTCCGTGTCGCGGAAAGGCGCCGAACGATAGCAATCCGCGCGCGCCATGGAAGGATCAAATTTGCGGGTTCTTACTTGACATCGCCGGAGAGCGGCAGTTCGACCACGAAGCGCGCGCCGCCCTCGCGGCGGTTTTCCGCCCAGATGCGCCCGCCGAGGCCCGTGGCGATCTGCCGGGCGATGGGAAGGCCGAGACCTGAATTTGCGCCGAAGCCATGCTCGGCCGGGCGCTCGGTATAGAAACGGTCGAAGATCGATTCCAGGTTTTCCGGCGGAATGCCTGGTCCTTCGTCGTCCACGGTGACGCGCGCGCTTTGTCCCTCGGCGACCGCCGCGATCGTCACCTTGCCGGCCGCGGCGCTGAACGACATGGCGTTGTCGATCAGGTTGCGGAAGATCTGTCCCAGCCTCTCGTCGCGCCCGATGACGGTGGCGCCCGGAGGCAGGTCCACGCTCAGTGCGATCTCGGTGCCCTTGAGATCGTGGGTGATGCGGTAGATGTCCACGATGGTTTCGAGCAGATGGGCGAGGTCGACAGGCTCGGTGGCCTCCCGGCTCAGTTCGGCGTCGAGACGCGAGGCGTCTGATATGTCGGTGATCAGCCGGTCGATGCGCTTCACGTCGTCGCGCACGATCGCCATCATCCGCGTACGTCCATCGTCATCGCGGGCGCGCGACAGCATCTCCACCGCGCTCTTTAGCGAGGTGAGCGGGTTTTTCAGTTCGTGCGCCACGTCGGCCGCGAAGCTTTCGATCGCGTCAATGCGGGCATAGAGCGCGTTGGTCATCGCGATCAGGGTTTCGGACAGGTCGCCGATCTCGTCGTTGCGCTCGGCGAGCGAGGGAATGGTCTCGCGCCCGGCGCGCCCGCGCCGCACACGGTCCGCCGCGCCGGCCAGCCGCTGGATGGGCTCGGCAATAGTGCCTGACAGATAGAGCGAGGAGATCACCATCACCGTGAAGGCGATGAGGAACACTTCGATCAGGGTGGCCCGCTCCTGGCGCAGGATGCCGTCGATATCCCCGCCCTCGGTCGAGACCATCAGCACGCCATAGATCGCCTTGAAGCGCTGCACCGGCACGGCGACGGAAAGGATCAGCCGGTTCTGCTCGTCGACGCGTTCCGCCGCGGCGACGTCGCCATTGAGCGCCGCGTTGACCTCGGCATAGACACGGCCGTTCTTGCCCGCCTCGAAATACGGCTCAAGGCTCTCGAACGGGCGCACGCCCATCACGCCGTCATAGACGCGGCGGATGGCGGCGCCGGTGCGGCTCCAGAAATCGATTGGCGGAAGCTCGGCGACCTGTACGACATTGCGGGCCAGCAGGTTGCGCGTGTCGATGAGGAGCTGGCCGTTGGTGCCGTAGAGCCGGGCGCGCAGCTTGGTGGGGGCGATGAGCTGGCGCAGCAGCGGGCGGGCCTGCTCGATGTTGATGGTGCGGGTGTCGGCGTTGGCGGTGTATTCGGCGAGCGTGCCGGCGACGATCAGCGATTGCAGCCGGATGCCCGAGAGCCGTTCGTCGACCAGGTCCGCGCTGTTGGATTGAACCACCAGCACGCAGGCGATCAGCACGACGAGCGCAACCGCATTGAACAGAATGATGCGCAGGGAAAGCGCGGAGAAACGTCCGCGGGTCTGTTCGGCGGAGCGGCTGAAGAGGGCCAGCGTCAGGCTTCCTTGTAGCGGTAACCCACGCCGTAGAGAGTCTCGATGGCGTCGAAATTGTCGTCCACCGCCTTGAACTTCTTGCGCAGGCGCTTGATGTGGCTGTCGATGGTGCGGTCGTCGACATAGACCTGGTCGTCATAGGCCGCGTCCATGAGGTTGTCGCGGCTCTTCACGAAGCCGGGGCGCTGGGCGAGGCTTTGGAGGATGAGGAACTCGGTGACGGTAAGCCTCACCGGCTTGCCCTCCCAGGTGCATTCGTGGCGCAGCGGATCGAGCGCGAGTTTGCCGCGCGTCAGCGCCTCCTTCTTCTGCTCTCCGGGTGTCGGCGGGACTTTGTGATGCTCGTTGCGGCGCAGCACCGCCTTCACCCGCTCCAGAAGCAGCCGCTGGGAGAAGGGTTTGCGGATGTAGTCGTCGGCGCCGGCATTGAGCCCCATCAACTCGTCGATCTCCTCGTCCTTGGAGGTGAGGAAGATCACAGGAAGGTCACCGTTCTGTCGAAGCCGCCGCAGCAATTCGAGCCCGTCCATGCGCGGCATCTTGATGTCGAGGACTGCGAGGTCGGGCGGGGCGGAAGACAGGCCGGCCAGGGCGGCGGCGCCGTCCGAGAAGGTGCGGACCGTGTAGCCTTCCTGCTCCAGAAGCATGCTGACGGAGGCCAGGATATTCTTGTCGTCGTCGACGAGTGCGATGGTCGCCATGGTACTCCCCCAGCGGGCAGGCGTTAGTATAGGGAGAAGATGTCCAAATCAAAGCAAAGCCATGGCAGAACCTGTCCCGACCGATAATCCCGATTCCTATGAGCCACGCCGCTTCCGGACGACGGTCCCCTATTACGCGCGCTACCGTCTGGCCTATCCGCCGGAGCTGATCGCCCGGGTGATCCAGACCGTAGGCCTCAAGCCCGGCGATGCCGTGATGGATCTGGGTTGCGGCCCCGGCCCGATCGCCATTCTGCTGGCGCAGGCCGGCATGGCTGTCACCGCGGTCGATCCTGAGCCAGACATGCTCGCCGCCGCCGGCGCGGCCGCCCGCGAGGCCGGGGTCGCAATCGAATCCCGCGCCGGGAGCTCCTTCGACATGCCCAGGGGCATCGGTCCGTTCAAGCTCGTGACCATGGGGCGCTCGTTCCACTGGATGGACCGGGAGGCCACGCTCAGGACACTCGATTCGCTGATCGCTCCCGGCGGCGCGATCGCGCTGCTGCACGACGAACATCCGCGCACCGCGGAAAACGCCTGGCGCCTGGTTCTTCGCGATATCGGCAACAAATACGGCCGCGAAAGCTCACCCCACGTCCAGGCCATGGCAAGCCCGGGATATCGCAAGCACGAATCCCTGCTGCTGGACTCGCCGTTCAACCGCCTCGAGCACCTCGGGATCTTCGTCAAGCGTCAGATCACCGCCGATCATATCGTGGGGCTGGCCTATTCGCTCTCCACGACCGCACCGCAGAAGCTCGGCGACCGCGCGCCCGCCTTCGAAAAGGAGTTGCGCGACGCGCTTGCGGCCCTGTCGCCGGACGGCCGCTTCACGGAGATCGCCGAACCGCTCGCGCTGGTGGCGCGGCGAAGCTAGTGAAACTCGACCTTCAGGATCTCGTAGCTCCGCGCGCCGCCTGGGGCGGCGACTTCCACCGTGTCGCCTTTTGACTTGCCGATGAGGGCGCGGGCGATAGGCGAGGAGATCGAGATGCGGCCCTTCTTGGCATCGGATTCCAGATCGCCGACAAGCTGGAACTTGCGCTTCTCATCTGTGTCTTCGTCCACCAGCGTCACGGTCGCCCCGAATTTCACCGTCGTGCCGGACATCTTGGACACGTCGATGACCTCGGCGCGGCCGATGGAGTCCTCGAGCTCGATGACACGGCCCTCGATGAAGGCCTGGCGTTCCTTGGCCGCGTGATATTCGGCGTTCTCGGACAGATCGCCATGCGCGCGCGCTTCGGCGATGTGCTTGATGATGTCGTGGCGTTCGACATTCTTCAGGTGGTTGAGTTCGTCCTCGAGGGCCTTGTGGCCCGCGGCGGTCATCGGAATGCGTTCCATGGAAATCCCTGGTCCTGCGCAACGGCAAAGACGCTCCCGCCGGCCGTCCCTTCGGGAACGCGGCCGATGCGAACGTGGCACTTTGCCCTAAATCGTTGATTCGCCTAGGCGTTTATCCCGCTCATCGGCGAATACGCTACAAACTGTAAGACTGGAGCGAGGCGACTTCAAGGGACCCGGCGCGCAGCGCGGCGATGGCCTGGGTGGCGGCGGCCGCGCCCGCGATTGTCGTGTAATAGGGGATCTTCTGCGACAGCGAGGTGCGCCGGATCGAAAAGGAGTCCGCCAGCGCCTGGGCGCCATCGGTGGTGTTGAACACCAGCTGGACTTCGCCGTTCTTGATGGCGTCGACCACATGCGGGCGGCCTTCCAGCACCTTGTTGACGGTCTTGGCCTCGACGCCGTTGTCGAGCAGGAATTTCGCGGTGCCCCGCGTGGCGATGATCTCGAAACCCATCTCCAGAAGCGCGCGCGCCGGCGCCAGCGTGTATTCCTTGTCGGCGTCGCGCACGGAGATGAACACCGTGCCGGCCAGCGGCAGCTTGAGGCCGGAGCCGATCTGCGACTTGGCGAAGGCACGGCCGAAATTCTCGTCCAGTCCCATCACCTCGCCGGTGGAGCGCATCTCCGGTCCGAGGATCACGTCCACGCCCGGGAAGCGGTTGAACGGCATCACGGACTCTTTCACCGCGATATGTTTGGCCGTCTTCGGCTTGAGGTCGAAAGACGCGAGCTTCTCTCCCGCCATCACGCGCGCCGCGATGGCGGCGACCGGCAGCCCGATGGCCTTGGCGACGAACGGCACCGTGCGGCTGGCCCGCGGGTTGACCTCCAGCACGTAGATATCCCGGCCCTGCACGGCATATTGCACGTTCATCAGGCCGCGCACGTCGAGCGCGCGGGCCAGCGCGACAGTCTGGCGCTCGATCTCCGTGATGGTCTCCTTCGGCAGGGAATGGGGCGGCAAGGCGCAGGCGGAATCGCCGGAGTGCACGCCGGCTTCCTCGATATGCTCCATGATTCCGGCGATGAACACGTCGCCGGTGCCATCGCCGATGGCATCGACGTCGATCTCGATGGCGTGCTGGAGAAATCCGTCGATCAGCACCGGGTTGTTCTCCGACACCCGGAACACCTCGCCGGACTGCACGGCAGCCTTCAACGTCGCTTCGTCCGGCACCACCACCATGCCGCGCCCGCCCAGCACATAGGACGGACGCAGGATCAGCGGATAGCCGATGTCGCGCGCCGCGGCGATGGTCTCTTCCGGCGTCAGCGCGGTCGCGTTGCGGGGCTGCATCAGGTCCAGCCGGTTGAGCAGCACCTGGAAGCGCTTGCGGTCTTCCGCGAGATCGATCGCATCGGCGCTGGTGCCCAGTAGCGGGACGCCTTCGGCCACCAGCGTGTTGGCCAGCTTCAGCGGTGTCTGGCCTCCAAACTGCACGATCACGCCGGCCAGCGTGCCTTTCGATTGCTCGACGCGCACGATCTCCAGCACGTCCTCGGCCGTGAGCGGTTCGAAATAGAGCCGGTCGGAGGTGTCGTAATCGGTCGAGACGGTCTCGGGATTGCAGTTGACCATGATGGTCTCGAAGCCGCGTTCGGACAGCGAGAACGCGGCGTGACAGCAGCAATAGTCGAACTCGATGCCCTGGCCGATGCGGTTCGGCCCGCCGCCCAGGATGATCACCTTCTTCTTGTCCGAGGGATCGGCCTCGCATTCCGGCGCGCCATTCGTCGCGCTTTCATAGGTCGCATACATGTAAGGGGTCTGCGCCTTGAACTCCGCGGCGCAGGTGTCGATGCGCTTGAACACGGGAACGACGCCCAGCTTGCGGCGAAGGGCGCGAATCTCGGTTTCCTTCGCGCCCGTGAGCTTCGCCAGCCGCGCGTCGGAGAACCCGAATCCCTTCAGCGCGTTCAGGCCCTCGGCCGTGGCCGGCAGCCCGGTAGCGCGCATATCTGCCTCGATCGCCAGGATGGCCGCGATTTCGTCGAGAAACCACGGATCGTATCTGGTGATCGCCGCGATGTCGTCCATGGGAAAACCGTTGCGCATGGCCTGGGCGCAAAGCCGCAGACGGTCCGGCGTCTGGCGGGCCAGCGCGGCGCGGATGGCGTTCGGATCGTCGGGCAGGTCGATTTCGTCCAGGCCCGTCAATCCGGTTTCCATCGAGCGCAAGGCTTTCTGGAGCGATTCCGCGAAGGTGCGGCCGATGGCCATCGCTTCGCCGACGGATTTCATCGACGTGGTGAGCACGGCTTCCGCGCCGGGGAATTTCTCGAAGGCGAAGCGCGGAATCTTGGTGACGACATAGTCGATGGTGGGCTCGAACGCGGCCGGCGTCGCCTTGGTGATGTCGTTTGTGAGTTCGTCCAGCGTGTAGCCGATGGCGAGCTTGGCCGCGATCTTGGCGATGGGAAAGCCGGTCGCCTTCGAGGCCAGCGCCGAGGAGCGCGACACCCGCGGGTTCATCTCGATGATGACCATGCGGCCGTCCGCCGGGTTCACCGCGAACTGGACGTTGGAGCCGCCGGTCTCGACCCCGATCTCGCGCAGCACCGCGATGGAGGCCGAGCGCATGCGCTGGTATTCCTTGTCGGTCAGCGTCAGCGCCGGGGCCACGGTGATGGAATCCCCGGTGTGCACGCCCATCGGGTCGATGTTCTCGATCGAGCAGATGATGATGGCGTTGTCGGCGCGGTCGCGCACGACTTCCATCTCATACTCCTTCCAGCCGAGCACCGATTGCTCGATCAGCACCTCGTTGGTGGGCGAGGCATCGAGGCCCTGTTCCACGATCTCGAAGAATTCCTCGCGGTTGAAGGCAATGCCGCCGCCGGTGCCGCCCAGCGTGAAGGAGGGCCGGATCACCGCGGGCAGGCCAACTTCGTCCAGCGCCTCCAGCGCGCGCGCGAAGGCTTCCGGCGACAGCTCCATGATGGGGTTGTTCTGGCCGTCGTAAAGGAAATTGCCGGCATCACCCTTCTTGTGGCGCAGATAGCCCTTGAGCGTCTGGCCGCGCGGCACGTCCAGCCCGATCTTCACCATCGCCTGGCGGAATAGCTCGCGGTCCTCCGCCTTGTCGATGGCGTCCGCGGAGGCGCCGATCAGTTCGATGTCGTATTTCTCCAGCACTCCGCGTTTGCGCAGCGAAAGTGCCGTGTTGAGCGCTGTCTGCCCCCCCATGGTCGGCAGCAGCGCGAAGACGCGGCCGGCGGGCACGTTCTTTTTCTCCAGCGCGATGATCTTCTCGACGAACTCCGGCGTGATGGGTTCGATATAGGTGGCGTCGGCGAGGCCGGGATCGGTCATGATCGTGGCCGGGTTCGAGTTCACCAGCACCACGCGATAGCCCTCGGCCCGAAGCGCCTTGCAGGCCTGGGCCCCCGAATAGTCGAACTCGCAGGCCTGCCCGATGACGATGGGCCCCGCGCCGATGATCAGGACCGTGTGGATGTCTTGGCGCTTGGGCATCGTCTCTCGCGTGCGGACAGAAGCGCGCCCGGCCGGGGCGCCCTTGGTCCGTTCAGATTGCAGGTTAAGGGGATCGTTTAGAGGCGGGGGGAGCCAGTATCAACCCTCTTAAGGGCAAGATGTGGCATTAACTCACAGTGATGACCCGAACGACCCTCTACAAAGGCGTCTATTTTGCCATGCTTGGCGGCGGGGCCCTCTTGGCAGGGGCCATCTTGCTGCATTTCCGCGCTTCCCCTGTGGCTTTGGCCACGGTGATTTTGGCGGCGCTGATTCCCGGCCGAATCCTCGGCTTCTTCTGGCGGGACTTACTGCGCGGGCTGCGGCTTCTGAACGCGAAAGACTACGCCGCGTCGAAATTCCATTTGGAGCGATTTCTCGAATATTTCCGCGGGCACCGCTGGATCCGGCATCTCATCTGGCTCGGGTCCAGCACCTATTCGCGCAATCCGGAGGTGCTCGCCCTCAACAATCTCGGCGCGGCGGAAATTGGGCTGGGCCAACTCGACCTTGCGCGCGCGCATCTGAATGCCGTAGTCGCTTTGGATCCGCTCTGCCCACTGCCTTTCTACAATCTGGGTGTGCTGGCCGGCGCGCAAGGCGACATGGCAGAGCAGGAACGCTGCTTCATGCAAGCCTGGCGCCTTGGGTATCGGAACAGTGTCATCGATAAGATCGTGCGCGCCTCGCAAAATCGATTCGCAAACACGGACGGGCGTTAAGCTAACTCCGCCACTTGAGCACACGCTCCTGGATCGGGTTGACAAACGGTGCGCCGCTGGCAGTCGAGTCCGCCCAGGCTTTCTTCAGGCGATGATACCACATTGCCGGAACGTCGGAGTCCTGGATCAGCATCAGGGACGGATTGAACTTCAATCCCTCGCGCTGGAGTTCAACGATCTTGCGGTCGTCGCCGAGAAAGGTGGGGCCGATGGCGTCGAAGAACGGCTTCACGAACCACATCCAGGCGGGCCAGTAGAAGATCTGCGTCACCTGCGTGCTGTCCGCATCGAGCGGCGTGCAGACGGTGAGGCCGCTCACCTTGAAGGTCCGCCCCAGTACGACGCCATCAATGTTCTCGAAGCGGGTGGAGGGCAGTTCGAAGGTGATCTCGGTCGACACGTTGGCGCCGAGCAGGCCGTAGACCGGCTTGGTCGGCTTGTGGCGTGTCATGATGAAGCCGTTTGACAGCGGCGCGTAGTGCTTCACCTTTTCGCGCGGCGTCTTGTGCCACCACCAATGGGCATGGACATAAGGTCCGTGCGCCGGGTCCATCAATCCGATGACGGCGTGGTCTATGCCGCAGGGAAACCGCTGGCTCTCCACCCAGCGTGGCGCCGCGTCCGGGATTGGCACGCGGGGCGGTTCGCCTCTGGGCGCCTCGCGCTCGTTCGCCGCCATATAGACCCAGATCAGCCCGTCCTGCTCGCGGAGCGGGTAGTGGCGCACGCGGATTCGTCCGGCCTCGAGGTCCTGCCCTTCGGCCGTGGACGGGATGAGCGCGCACGCGCCGTCCGCCCGGAAGCGCCAGCCATGGTAGGGGCACTCGACGGTGTTCTCCGGCATGACACGGCCGGCGGAGAGCGGCACGCCGCGATGCGGACAGATGTCGCGCAGCGCGAAGGCTTCGCCGTTCTTCATGCGCCCAAGAAGCACCGGCTCGCCCAGCAGCATCTGGCGCTTGAGCTGGCCCGCCCGCACATCGCGCGCCAGCGCGGCCATGTACCAGCTGTCGCGCAGAAATGGATCGTCGCCGGCCGCGCTCATGGCTTGGGCGGAGTCTTGGCCGCCAATGGCTTCAACAGGCTGTCGAGACCGGTCATGAAGAGCTGGCCTTCGGGTGCGGGGAGCTTATAGGCCCAGCCGTCCGTGCGCGCGTCGATTTCGCGCGCCTCGCGCGCCGCAAGCGCCTTGCCCGGCGCGCTGTCAGCCGCGACGGTCGCCCAATAGTCGTCGCCCTGCTTGATCGTCTGGACGGTCACGGACAGGCCGTCGAAGGTCTTGGTGATATGCCGCGCGGCGTCGCCGAAATCGAAGTCCCTGGCCGGCCGCGCGTCGTCGAAGGTGAAGCCGGCGACGGCTGTGGCCACGGCGTCCGCCGCGCCCGGATCGCTCAGTTCGCGGCCCTTGGGCAGGTCGGCGACCGCGAAGTCGGCGTCACTCGGCTTCTCGCGCCGCGCTTCATAGGACTCGCCGCCCGCGGGATCGACGTCGACCTCGGCGATGCGGGCGCGGTCGACATCCATCACGTTCTTTTCGATCCAGTCCGAAGCACCGCTCTTGAATTCAACCGGGCTCTTCACCAGCCAGCTTTGGCTGGAATCGGGCTTGCGCACGAACAGGCCGATGGAGCCGTTGGGATCGCCGATATCCACGCTCTTGCCCACGATCATCGCGGCCAGCACGCGGTTGTGATCGTCTCGCAGCTCGATCAGGGTGCCGTCGCCCTTCGGCGGCGCGCCCAGGCCCACCTTCGGCAGCCAGTCCCGCCGCGCGGTCTTGGGCTCGATGGTCATGAGCGCGGCAAAGCCGACGATCGTTCCCTTGAGCGTCTCGAACGATGCCGGATAGTCGTTGCGTTGCGGGATCACCCACCCCTTGTAGGGCTTGAGGACGACGTCGAACGTGCCCGCCTTCGATTCCACATGGATGCGCGCGATCTCGCGGATATGGCTTGCGAGATTGGGGAAGAAGGATTGCGGCGTCTCGCGCGGCGCGACTTCGCGCTGCTCGGCGTTGAGCGCCAGGATCGCCAGCGCGATGCTCGCGAACGCCGCCAGCGCGAGGATCGCGAGATTGCGGCGGCGCGGGTCGTTGAGGATCGGGTTCATGGCCGCCTCACAACGGGATCGCGCGCGCACGGCGGCGGCGGCGTACGATGGCAAGGCCGATGGCGAAAAGCGCCACGAGCAGGGGAACGAGCGCGATATTCACCAGCGCCAGGATTTCGCCCAGCAAGTCGATGTCCTTGCGCAGATTGTGCTGCAGGTCGCGCAGCTGGGCGCGAGTGTCGGCGAGATCGCGCTTGAAGCGCTGGATTTCTGCCTGCTGCTCCGGCGTGAGCGACGCCGAATTGACCGGCTGGCCGTTGGTCGATCCGCCCTGCTGGAGCGCGCGCAGACGGCTCTCCGTGTCGGTCATGCGGGTCTGGAGCGCGTCGGCTTCCTGCTGGAACTGCGCCTGCGCCTCGGCCTGGAGCTTCTTGACCACGGTGAAGGGCCGGTCGTTGGTCGCCCGCGTGCGCAGCGAGATGAGGTCGCTGGAGCCTGTGAGGTTCTCCACCGCGTTGATGACGAA
Organism: Rhizomicrobium sp.; assembly: GCA_050728855.1. Lineage (GTDB taxonomy): Bacteria > Pseudomonadota > Alphaproteobacteria > Micropepsales > Micropepsaceae > Rhizomicrobium. The sequence goes on from JBOHKI010000003.1 coordinate 104,441, forward strand.
GGCGGCGTTGTCGGCGAAGGGGGAGGCGACCTTCTTGCCGTAGAGATCCTCGACATGGACCCAGAAGCGGTCGTCGAAGATGTCGCTGTCGGCCATCACCACGACATTGATGGTCTTGGCCTCCTTCACCTGCGCCGCGGCGCCCGGCGCCATGGCCGCGCCGTTGGGATACGCCGTACGAGCGGGGCCGGAAATGCGCGCGGCGATCGTGAAAGGGTGTCCCGCGGGCTCGATCGCAGTCATCAGATCTTGCGGCCGCGGGTTGAAGCGGACCTGCGTGGCATCCAGCAGTCCCGCTGCGTTGGAACTGGAGACCAGCGGCTGGAATGTCGTGGTGGCGCCCTTGGCCGGGCTGAGCGCGCCGGCGCTGGCAAGGTTCAACACCTGAAGTGTCGCGGTGATCTGGTCGCCGGTGTCGAACTGGTCCGACGTCAGGTGCAGCCACACCGGATAGCTCGCCACCGGATTGCGCGGATCGCCGATCTGCACCCGCTGCGCCAGCTTGCGGTCGCCGACGATCTTGTTGGGGTCGTAGGAAATCCCCCAGGCCCGGAACAGCTGCGGCAGGTCTGACGAAACCGGCCCGCTGCCTTGCCCGCCGGCCTGCGCGATCTCCGAATAGGGATCGACGAAGACGAGCGCGCGGCCGCCCTTCAGCACGAACTGGTCGATGGCGTAGGACTGCGCCTGGCTGAGCGGTGCGGGATGAACGATCATCAGCACGTCGACGCCGGCCGGAATGCTCGTGAATGACGGGTCGAGCATCTGGGTGTCGTAGCTCTTCGCCAGTTCCTGATAGATCACGAAGGGCTGGCTCGCGCCCTGCATCATCGCGGCCATGCCCCCTGCGCCCGTGTCGAGCGGAAGGCTGGTGACAATGGCGAGCTTGGGCTTTTTGGGATTGGCGAGGCGATAGATCAGCGAGGTGATGTCGTATTCGAGATAGTTCTCCCGCTCCTGGCTGAAGAACGGGATGACTTCGCGCCCGTCGATGGAGTTCGTGCCGACCAGCCCGAAATAGACCATGTCGCCGGAATCCGTGGGCGCGCCGGTGAGACCGTCCGCGACCGCCTCGTCTTCCTGCTCGGTATAGGGCTCGGGATCGACCTCCTGGAGGATGATCTTGCCGCCGCTGAGCGCCTGGTATTCCCGCAGCAGGTCGCGCACGCGTCCGGCATAGGTGTTGATCTGCGCATAGTCGGACGCGATCTTGCGCGAGAAAAAGAACTTGATGTGGATCGGCTCTTCCAGCCCGGCGATGATGTTGCGCGTGCCCTTGGCCAGCGTGAAGGCGCCGGTCTCGGTCAGGTCGAGGCGCGCGGTGGTGATCGTGGCGTCGGCAGCGATGTTGAGCCCGACGAAAACGATCGCGGCCAGGATCAGCGCGGTCAGCGCATAGAGGCGGCGGGAGAGCGGCGTCATCGCGCTACCCCGCCTTCTTGAGGTCGACGGCCACGATATTGGCCGCGAGGAACAGGGCGATCAGCGAGAAGAAGTAGATCAGGTCGCGCAAATCGATCACGCCCTGGGTGATGGAGGAGAAATGCGTGATGAAGCTGAAGGACGACACCGCGTTGACCACCGCGAACGGCGCCCAGGCACGGAAGAACTCCAGAACGAACGGCGCACCGGAAATCGTGAACAGGAAGCAGACCACGACGCTGACGACGAAGGCGATGACCGGGTTGCTGGTGGTCGCGGAGATCGCCGAGCCGATGGCGAGATAGCCGCCCGCCATAAGGAAGCTGCCGATATAGCTGGCCACGATCACGCCGTTGTCGGGATGGCCAAGGAAGTTGACGGTGATCCAGATCGGAAAGGTCAGCGCCAGCGCCACGCCGGTGAACGCCCACGCCGCCAGGAACTTGCCGAGCACGGTAGCCCACAGTGGGACGGGCAGGGTGAGCAGCAGTTCCATCGTGCCGCTGCGGCGTTCCTCCGCCCACAGCCGCATCGACAGCGCCGGCACCAGGAACAGGTAGAGCCAGGGGTGATAGGCGAAGAACACCGAAAGATCGGCGACGCCGTTGTCGTAGAAGCGGCCGATATAGAAGGTGAAGCAGCCCATCGCGATCAGGAAGATCACGATGAAGACGTAGGCGAGCGGCGTGGCGAAATAGGCCAGGAATTCGCGCTTGAAGATGGTCCAGACCTGGCTCACGCGCGGCTCTCCCGCGCGCGCGTGGCGTCATGCGTGGTGATGGCGCGGAACACATCATCCAGGCGGCCGGATTCCACGTGGAGCCGCTTCAGCGCCCAGTGTTCGCTCGCGATGAGGCGGCTGATATCCTCGGCGAGGATGCTTTGGCTCTTGGGAAACGCCGTGAGATCCACCAGGCCGCCGGGCAGCGCCGTCTCGTCGACGCCGGCGACGCCCGCCAGCGCCCTCAGCCTGGCCTTCGCGCGTTCCGCCTGGTCGGCGGGCAGGGTGAGCGTGACGGCGTTGTGATGGCGCGAGCGCGCGAGCAGTTCGGCCGGCGTTCCGTCCGCCACCACGCGGCCGCGGTCGATGATCACCGCGCGCGTGCAGATTGCTTCCACTTCCTCCAGGAGATGTGTGGACACGATGATCGCCTTTTCCGGCGCCATCTTGCGGATCAGGGTGCGCACCGCGTGTTTCTGGTTCGGATCGAGTCCGTCCGTCGGCTCGTCCATGATCAGCACGGCGGGATCGTGCAGGATCGCCTGCGCCAGCCCGACGCGTCGCTTGAAGCCCTTGGACAGCGTCTCGATGGGCTGATCGAGCACGGGGTCGAGCTCTGTGCCCGCCACCGCGTCGGCCATCGCCTGCTTGGCGGCGGCGCCGCGCAGGCTGCGCACTTCCGCGATGAAGGCGAGGAATTGGCGCGGTGTCATGTCGCCATAGGCGGGCGCGCCTTCCGGCAGATAGCCGATCGTGCGCTGGGCAGCGATGGCATCGGTGGCGAGATCGTGGCCGCACACCCGCACCGTGCCGCCGCTCGGCGTGAGGTAGCCCGTCACCATCTTCATGGTGGTGGATTTTCCGGCGCCGTTCGGCCCCAGGAAGCCCAGCACTTCGCCCTTGCTCACCGTGAGATCGATCCCGGCAACGGCCGCGATGGTGCCGAATTGCTTCGTCAGGCCGGAGATTTCGATCATGGCGGGCATAACCGGGCCTTAGAGAAATCGCCGAGTCGCCGCAAGACCATGGAAATTAAGGAATAGCCATCGACCTCGGACCGTTGCCCGCATGCGCCACTTGACTTGATTGATCGTTCAACTAGTGTGATCCCCATGCCCGACGACACAAGAACCAGACTGGTCCTCACCGCCATGCGGCTGTTCTCCGAAAAGGGCTATGAGTCCACGAGCGTGGCGGACATCCTGAAGGCGGCGGGCGCCAATTCGGGCAGCCTCTACCATTTCTTCCCGACCAAGCAGGACCTGCTGCTGGAAGTGCTGCGCCTGTATCGCGACGGCATCGCGCCCATGCTGCTTCAGCCGGCGTGGCAGAGCGTGGACGATCCCATCGAGAAGGTCTTCGCGTTGCTCGCCTCTTATCGCCGCGCGCTGGAGGGCACGGAGTGCCTCTATGGCTGCCCCATCGGCAGCCTCGCGCTGGAGATCCACGAGCCCGATCCGCCGGTGCGCGAGCTGCTCGCGGTCAATTTCGACGGCTGGGTGGACGCGGTGGAGCGCTGCTACGCCGAGGCCGGCGCGCGGCTGCCGCGCGAACTCGACCGGCGGGGTCTGGCAATCTTCACGCTCACCACCATGGAAGGCGGCGTCATGCAGGCGCGCGCGCAGCGCAACCTCGACGCCTTCGACAAATCCGTCGCCATGCTGCGCGACTACGTCACGCGGCTGGAACGCGAAGTTTCGCAAACAAGGAGACGAACATGAAAGTCTGGCTGTTGGGATTGGCGCTTCTCGCGTCGCAGGCGCACGCGTCACCCGCAATCAAGGACACCTCCCACACCGATCCGTACGGTCACCGCGTGCAGCAATTGACCGTGGTGGTGAAAGCTCCGGTCGCGAAGGTGTGGGACGCATTCATGACCGATGCCGGATTTACCTCCTGGGCCGCGCCGGTCGCGCATGTCGCGCTGGATGGCGGCGGTGGCATGGTGGACGCGACCTATTCGCTCTCCGGCAAGGTCGGCGATCCGGACAACATCCGCAACGAGATCGTGGCCTACCTGCCGTTGAAGATGGTCGCCTATCGCAATGCCCACGTTCCCAAGGGTGCGCCGTTCGACCCGGTCCTGATCCGCACGATCCGGACGATCGTGCAGTTCGAGGACGCAGGCCATGGGCGCACGCGGGTGACGGAATGCCAGGTCGGCTATGGCGACGGCCCGGGCTACGACTCGCTGTTCACCCATTTCCGCAATGGCAACGCGGAGGAACTCGCGACGCTTGCGAACGTCTTCGAGAAGGGGCCCGTCGACTGGAAGGCGCAGGCCGCGGCGGCCGAGGCCAGCGTGCACAAGGCCGATTCCAAATAACCGCTTCGCGCGGGCTTCCGCGCGCGACGAGTTGATCGCGAATCCCGTGGACGGACGGGCGAATGCCACCCAAGATGACGGCGGACGCTCGATTTTTGGGATTTGGAGATGATCGACGCCAAGGCGATGCGTCGCGCCATCATCGTCGGCATCCTGCTGCAGGTGACGCTCGCGGGGCTCGGCCACTACAGTCCGTGGATCGTCGCGCACGCCTTTCTCTTCGCCGGCATGATGATCTCCGCCACGGCGGGCTATCTCTATGCCCAGGATGTCGGCCCCGGCCATGCGCGCGGCGTTCTGGCCGGGGCGATCATCGGCGGCGCCTGCGCGCTCGTGGGCTTCGGCATCTCGATGGCTCTCGGCGATACCGGCCCGCACGATTTCTGGCTGCGCACGGCCATCTCCATTGTCACCGGAGCCGTCGGCGGCCCCTTCGGCCAGATGTCCCATGTCTTGAAGAAGCTGGGCTACTAGACCCGCAGCATCAGTCCGCCATCAACCACCAGCCCGTGCCCGGTGACGAAGCCGCCATCGTCGGAGGCGAGGAACAGCGCGGCGCGGGCGAGATCGAGGGGCTGGCCGAGCCGCCGCAGCGCCGACTTCTTCGCCCAGATCTCCGCCACGTCCGGCCGCGCGTCCCACAGGCCGCTGGTCATGCCGGTGCGGATGGCGCCGGGCTCCAGATAGTTCGCCGTGATCCCGAACTTGCCCAGCTCCAGCGCCAGCGTGCGTGTCAGCCCCGCGACCCCGGCCTTCGACGCGCAATAAGCGGAGAGGCCATAATCCGTGCCCTCGGCCATCACCGACGCCACGTTGACGATGCGACCGGCCGGCGACTTCTTGAGATGCGGTACCGCTTTCTGGCTCAGCCGCATCTGCGCCGACAGGTTGATGTTCAGCGTGCGCTGCCAGATGTCTTCCGTCATCTCCTCGATGCGTGTCGAGGACGCGACGCCCGCATTGTTCATCAGGATGTCGAGCCGGCCGAACAGCTTGACGGCCTCGCCCACAATCGCGTCGCCCGCATCCGCCTCGCCGACGCTCTTTTCCAGGATGGCGATGCGCGGCTGTCCCGCATGTGCTTCGGCGAGTCCCTTGCCCGGAAGGTCGACGGCCAGCACCCGCGCGCCTTCACTGGCGAACAATTGCGCGCTGGCCTGTCCGATGCCGGACGCGGCGCCGGTCACGATGGCGGCCCGGTCTTTCAGTCGCATGGCAATCTCCCCAAATGGTCCGGGGGCAAACTGCCGCGCGCCGCCGCGCTTCGCAATGTGGAGAAAGTCGCCGGCTGGCCCGAGGAAGCGCCCGAGAGGGGCTGGGGGGCTTGCTAAACTCCGGACACCGCCGTCAATGAGCCAGCCGACAGGAGCGAGTATTCAGTCGCCAGAGGGCGGCGCGGCGGCGTAAACAAGGCCATTTGGTGGCCGACAATCACGGGAGCGCGAGCATGAGCCGCCTGATGCAGATCACACAATCCGTGCAGGACTATGTCGAGCGCACCGGCGCGCGCGAATCCAGCGCCCTGGCGCATTGCCGCGAGCAAACCGCGAAGCTGCCCATGGCGATGATGCAGATCGGCGCCGACCAGGGCGCGTTCATGGCGCTGGCCGCGCGGCTGATCGGCGCAAGGCGCTATCTCGAGATCGGAACCTTCACCGGCTACTCCTCGCTCGCCGTCGCCGAGGCGCTGCCCGCGGACGGAAGATGCGTGTGTTGCGACGTGAGCCGCGAGTTCACCGACAAGGCGAAGACCTATTGGGCCGAAGGCGGCGTGGCGGCGAAGATGGATCTCCGTCTCGGTCCCGCGCTCGAGACCCTAGACGCCATGATCGCTGCGAAAGAACCCGCCTTCGCCTTCATCGATGCCGACAAGACGAACTACGATGGCTATTACGAACGCTGCCTCAAGCTCGTGAGGCCGGGCGGATTGATCGCGCTGGACAACATGCTGTGGAGCGGCGCGGTGGCCGATCCGGCCAACATGGACCCGGACACCGTCGTCCTGCGCGCCTTGAACGCCAAAATTCACGGCGACACGCGCGTGGACATGGCGCTCGCCGCCATCGGCGACGGCGTGATGCTGGCGCGGAAGCGTTAACCGCCACTTCGGTCCTTGCATCGCCCGCGGGCCGGGTTCATCATTCCGTCATGGCCGAGGAACCCATAGCGTTCCTCCGCGCGGAGCCTCGCTCGGCCGCGCGGATTGGACCTTGGAGCGAAGGGGGCTTCACCGCCGCGTCGGTGCGGTTCGACCGGCGCGAGCTGAACCAGATTCTCACGATCTACGGCCGCATGGTCGCAGCCGGCGAGTGGCGCGACTATGCGCTCGATTTCCTGGACGAGGTTGCGGTGTTCTCGATCTTCCGGCGGGCGAGCGAGATGCCGCTGTTCCGCGTCGAGAAGCGTCCCAAGTTGCGGGCGCGCCAGGGCCAGTTTTCGGTCATCGCCACGACGGGCCACATCCTGCGCCGCGGACACGAGCTCCCTGGCGTGCTGCGGGTATTCGACAATAAGCTGATCAAGGCGCTGGCGATGCGGGATTAGCCGCGCGCCATGCCAGCGCGTCCTTTTCCATCCGCTTGATCCAGGCGTTCTTCTCGTCGTTGTAGAGGTTGACGTCGTGCGACGCGACGGACGCGGCGCGGATCTTCTCCGCTTCGTATTCGCTCGCGATGGCAGGGTGCGCGCGAAGGAAGTCGCGGAAGGCGACGTGCCGGGGGATTTCCGGGGCATCCTGCCGGTAGCAATGAAGCTGGAAGACCCGCGTGCCCGTGGCTGGATCGACCAGCACGCAATAGCGCCGCCCGGCGAGGCCGAATTCGCCATACCACCGGTAGCCCAGCGCCTCGATAGCGGACCGCCTGGCATCCAGCGCGTCCAGATCGGTGACCAGCGGCATCAGGTCGACGATCGGTTTCGCCATGATCCCGGGGATCGCCGTGGAACCGATATGCAGCACCGTCACCAGCGTGTCGCCCAGCGCGGCCTTGAGGCGCGCACGTTCGGCTTCGGCCATCCCCGCCCAGGCGGGCGAATGGGGATGGAGCTCGACGTTCAGTGGCGGCGGCGTGTCGCTCATGGCTCCCCAAGCAAAACGGCCCCGGTGTCGCCACCGGGGCCGCAATCGAAACGGCCGCCTAGCGGCGGTTGCCCATCAGCCGCAGCAGCATCAGGAACAGGTTGATGAAATCGAGATAGAGCCTGAGCGCGCCGAAGATCGCCTTGCGGCCCATCACCGTGCCGTCGTCGGAGGCGACGTAGCTCTCCTTGATCTTCTGCGAATCGTAGGCGGTCAGGCCGGTGAAGATCAGCACGCCCGCCACCGACACGACCCAATAGATCATCGCCGAGTGCACGAACATGTTGACGACCATGGCGATGATGATGCCGATTAGTCCCATGAACAGGAACGACCCGAACCCGGTCAGGTCGGTGCGCGTGGTGTAGCCCCACAGGCTCATCGCGCCGAACGTCGCCGCCGTGATGAAGAACACCTCGGCGATGCTGCCCTGGGTATAGACGACGAACAGCGAGGCGAAGGTCACCCCGATCAGCGCCGCGTAGACGAGGAAGCTGGTGCGCGCCGCCGCCACGCTCATCGTCTGGATGCGGAAGCTGAGATAGAGGACGATCCCCAGCGAACCCAGCATGAGGACCCAGAGCAGGGGTCCGAACAGCGTGACTCCGAAGGACGTCAGCATTACGCCGTTGGGAAGGTGCCTGATCGCCTGCGACGGATCGTTCGTCACGGCGGCGAGGAACGTGCCGTAGGCGGCCGTGCCGGTGAACACCAGGCCGAGGAACATGTAGTTGTAGACGCGCAGCATGTACGCCCGCAGGCCCGCATCGACAGCGTCGGCGGCCGTGGTGGCGCGAATGGCGCGGTTTTCGTAGTCAGCCATGAGGCCAAATCTCCTTTGCCCGGAAGGCGGGCGGTTTGACCTATAATATCGTACCTCGGGCAAGGGGGATCAAGTGCGGGAGGTCAACGGGATCCGGGTCGCAGCCGCGGCGGACAGCGACGCGATCTACGCGCTGGTGGCCGCGGCGTTCGGCCGCTCGGACGAAGCGGAACTGGTGAACCGGCTGCGCGCGGACAATGACGCGGTGCTGGAGCTCGTTTCGGCCGCAGCGTCGCTCGACGGTCACATTCTCTTCAGCAAGCTTTCTGTCGAACCCGCAACAATCCGCCTCTGCGGCCTGGCGCCCGTTTCGGTGTCGCCGCACCGCCAGGGCGAGGGCATCGGCGGCGCGCTGATTCGCGAAGGCCTGGTGCGCTGCAAGGCAATGGGCTTCGATGCCGTGGCCGTGCTGGGCGATCCCGCCTATTACAAGCGTTTCGGCTTCACCCGCGGCGCGGCGCGAAATCTGCTGAGCGTCTATTCGGGGAATGCCTATCAGGCCTTCGCGTTGCGCGCCCACGCGCTCGCCGCCGGCCCCTGGCGCGTGCGCTATCCCAAGGCGTTCGACTAAGGCGCGCGCAAAAGACGCGCCGGGCGGGCGGACAGTGCCGCCCATGCCGCCACCAGCCCGAACAGCAAGGTTGCCGCGCCGCCGCCGAGAACGGTCGCCAGCGCCGCGCCCAGATTGAACACCAGCCGCACCTCGAACACACAATGCGCCACCACCCAGGCCGCGAGCGTGCCGGCGCCCAGCGCGAGTATTCCCGTCACCAGGCCGATCGAGCCGTACTCCAGCGCATAGACCGATGCGATCTTCGCCCGCGTGGCGCCGAGAACCTTGAGGACGGTGGAATCGTACAGCCGCGCCCGCTGCCCCGCCGCGATGGCGCCCGCGAGCACGAAAAGTCCGGCCAGTATCGTCACCAGGCTCGCCGCGCGCACGCCGTCGCTCAATTCCTGGAGCAGCCCGTTCACCTCCGCGATGGCGTCCTTTACCCGCACGGTCGACACGTTCGGGAAACGGTCCGTGACGGCGCGGTACATGCCTTCCTCTTCGCCGGGCGGCACGCGCACGCTGGCGAGAAAATCGTGCGGCGCGTGATCGATCAGCCCGGGCGAGAGGATGAGCACGAAATTCTGCCGCCCGTTGGAGAAATCGACATGCCGGAAATTCGCGATCGTGCCGGTGATCTCACGGCCCAGGACATTGAGTGTGATGGTATCGCCGAGCTTCAGGTGCATGCCCTCGGCCAATTCGGCGTCGAAGGAGATCAGCGTCGGGCCTTGATAGTCGGATGCCCACCACTGGCCGGCGGTGATCTCGGTGTCCTTGGGCGCAGCCGCGGCATATGTGATGCCGCGATCGCCCGCCAGCGCCCAGCGCGAGCCTTCATCGACCTTCGCCAGCCGCGCCGGCACGCCATTCAGCGCCACGATGCGCCCGCGGATCATGGGAGAGCGCACATAATTGTCCGTGTGAAAGCGGTGGATCGTGGCATCGAATGCCTGGGTCTGGTCGGGCTGTATGTCGACGAAGAAGAAAGTCGGCGCCGTCGCGGGCAGGTCGTCCTTGACCTGCGCGGAGATCGTGCCGTCGAGCAGCATCACCGCCGAAAGCAGCGTGAGGCCCAACCCCAGCGCCACCACCACCGAAGCGGTCGCGGCGCCCGGCCGCGTCAGGTTCGCGAGCGCGAGCCGCATTGTCGAGGATCCCGGCCGGGGCAGCCGGTGCAGCACCCAGCGGAACGCTTCGGCGAACAGCGTCAGCGCCACCAATCCCGCCGCAAGGCCACCCAGGAAATACGCCGCGAACAGCGGCGAGGGCGCCACGATCAGGGCCAGCGCCACGACCGCGGCCCCAGCGCCGGCCGCCAATGCGAGGTAGCGCATCCCGCCATGCGCCTTCGACGGCGCCACGACGTCGCGGAACAGCATCGCCGGCGCGATCTGGCGCGCTCGGGCCAACGGCGGGATCGCGAAGGCTGCCGCGGACAATATCCCGAAGGCGCCCGCCAGCCACAGCGGTCCGGCATAGACGGCGTAGATCGCCGGTGCGGGAATGTCGGCGCCATAGGTTCGCCCTACGATCAAGGGCAGGGCGGTGCCGATCACCAGCCCCAGCGCCACCGCCACGGCGGCGATCGTCATCACCTGGAAGAAGAACATCAGGAAGATCGTGCCGCCTTCCGCGCCCAATGCCTTCAGCGTGGCGATCTCCGCGCGCTTTCGGTCGAGGAACGCGCCGACTGCCTGCCCGGCGCCGACGCCGCCCACGGCCAGCGCGGTCAGCCCCACCAGCGTGAGGAACATGGTCACCATGCGGAGGAAGCGCTGGGTGCCGGGCGCGGCATGATCGCGGTCGCCGATCTGCCAGCCGCCATCGGGAAACGCCGCGCGCGCCTCCTTGCGGAACGCATCCGGCGAGGCGGATGCCGGCATGGCTATGCGGTAGGAATATTCGATCAGGCTTCCCAGCACGACGAGGCCGGTGTGGCTCAGCCCGTCCCGCGAAACGATCACATGCGGTCCAAGGCTGAAGCCGCCGGACAGCCGGTCCGGCTCATCCTTCAACACCGCGGTGATGCGGAAATCCTGCGAGCCGATCCGCAGCAGCGATCCGCGTCCGATATGCAGATGGTCGAGCAGCGTCTGCTCCGCCGCCGCGCCGCATTCATGCGCGTTGCAGGCGAGCGCCGTGGCGAGTGTTTGCGCAGGCGAAAGATCGACATGGCCGTAAAGCGGATAAAGCCCGTCCACAGCCTTCAATTCGATCAGCTGCCGCTCGCCCTCCACTCCGTTCTTGAGCGCATACGCCATGCCGCGCATGGAAACGATTTCCGAGACGCGGCCGTGGGTCGCCAGGAATGCATGTTCCGCCGGCGTGGCTTCGCGGTGCACGAGGCCGACGGCGACATCGCCGCCCAGCAGCACGCGGCCCTGCGTCGCCATGCCGGTGAGGAGTGCATCGGCGAGCGAGCCCACGCCGGCGATCGCCGCCACGCCCAGGACCAGGCAGGCGAAGAAGATGCGGAACCCCGAAAGCCCGCCGCGCAACTCGCGGCGTGCGAAGCGCCATGCGAGGCCCGTCATCTCACGTCCGCGGTTTCGTCCGCCACAATGCGGCCGTCCTTGAGCCGGAGGATGCGGCCGCACCGCCGCGCCAATGCTTCCTCATGGGTGACGAGAAACAGGGTCGTATGCGAGCGCGCATGCAGCGCGAACAGCAGGTCGGCCACGTCCGCGCCCGTCGCGCCGTCGAGATTGCCGGTGGGCTCGTCGGCGAACAGCACGCGCGGCTTGGGCGCGATGGCGCGGGCGAGCGCCACGCGCTGCTGCTCGCCACCGGAGAGCTGCCCCGGATAGTGCTCCAGCCGCGCGCTAAGCCCCACCGCCTCGAGTTCGGCGCGTGCCCGGGCGAACGCATCGGTCGCGCCCGCCAGCTCCAGCGGGACGGCCACGTTCTCCAGCGCCGTCATGGTGGGGATCAGATGGAAGGACTGGAAGACGATTCCGATATTGTCGCGGCGGAATCGCGCCAGCACGTCCTCGCCCAGCGTGGTGATGTCGGTGCCCGCCACGACGGCGCGCCCCGATGTCGGCGCTTCCAATCCGGCCGCCACCATCAGCAGCGAGGACTTGCCGGAACCGGACGGCCCCAGAAGCGCCACGGTCTCGCCGTCGTTCACCGTCAGCGACAGGGCGGTGAGGATTGTCACCGGTCCGGCCGCGCTGCGCAGCGTCAAACTGATATTGTCCAGATGGATCGCGGGCGCCGGGCCGTGCATGGGACACTCGAAGGTGAGCCCGCGGTCGCGCGAGCGGGAAGGGCATGCTAGGCGATATGGCATGACACGGTGGCGATTCAAGGACAGAAATAGGACTCAACCTCCCCCTCGCGGGGAGGTCGAAATATCCGAAGGATTTTTCGGGTGGGGGGAACGTGCGCTACGATGGGTCCCCCAGCCAAAAACGCTTCGCGTTTTCGACCTCCCCGCAAGGGGGAAGTTGGCAACTGCGCTGGCTGCAGTCGTTCTTCTGTTGGCCATTCCAGCCACCCCTGCCCCGCCCGTCAAAATTCTCATGCTCGGCACCAGCCTGACACAGGGGTACGGGCTGCCGCCGGGCACGGAGATTCCGGCGGTGCTCCAGGCCCGCCTGAGGACCGCGGGCGTCGACGCGACGGTCATCAATGCTGGCGTCTCCGGCGACACCTCCGCCGGCGGGCTGGCGCGGCTGGACTGGTCGCTGGCCGATCGCCCCAACGCCGCCATCGTCGAACTCGGCTCCAACGACGCGCTGCGCGGCATCGATCCGCGCGATACGCGCAAGAACCTCGCCGCCATCCTGGCGAAACTCAAAGCCGCGCATGTCGCCGTGCTCATGATGGGCATGCAGGCGCCGCGCAATCTGGGCCCCGAATTCGCCGCGCAGTTCGATCCGATCTATCCCACACTCGCCAAACAGTTCGGCGTGGCGCTCTATCCCTTCGTGCTGGACGGCGTGGCGCTGAACCCGAAGCTCAACCAGGCGGACGGCATCCATCCCAATCCCGCCGGCGTGGCGATCATCGTCGAGCGGATATTCCCCTACGTCCTCAAGCTGGTGAAGCCCTGATGTTCCGCCGGCTGCTCTCCGTCGGCGGCTTCACCCTGCTGTCGCGCATCACCGGCTTCGCGCGCGACATCCTGATGGCGTGGGTTCTCGGCAAGGGCATCCTGTCGGACGCGTTCATCGTCGCCTTCCTCTTCCCGAACTATTTCCGCCAGATCTTCGGCGAGGGCACGATCAATCCCGCTTTCCTGCCGCGCTACGCGGCCTTGCGCGCGCGCGGCGAGATTCGGGCCGCCGATTTGTTCGGCGACCGGGTATTCTCCTGGCAGATGGCGGCGCAGCTCGTCATCCTGCTGCTCGCCTTTCCGCTCATGCCCTACATCGTGCGCGTTCTGGCGCCCGGTTTTTCGGATCATGCCGACCAGATGGCGCTGACCGTGCATCTGTCGCGCATCACCTTTCCCTATCTGATCCTCACGCTGGTGGCGGTGCAGCTTTCGGCGATGCTGAACGCCATCGAGAAATTCTGGGCCGCCGCGGCGTGGTCGAACTTCCAGAACCTGGCGATGATCGCCACGCTGCTCGCCGCGCCGTGGTTTCCCAACGCCGCCCTCGCGGCTGCCTGGGGCGTGCTGCTCGGTGGATTGCTCCAGCTGGTCTTCATGCTGTGGGCCTCGGCGCGCGACGGCGTCATCCTGCGCGTCGCGTGGCCGCGCTGGACGCCGGAGATCAAGGAGTTCTTCAAGGCTTTCGGCGCGGTGACGCTGGGCTCGGCGACCATCGTCATCGCGCCGTTCATCGACACGGTGATCGCCAGCCTGCTCCCCATCGGCAGCCGCACCGCGCTCTATTACGCGGACCGCATCGACCAGTTGCCGCTTGGCGTGCTCGGCATCGCGCTGGGCACGGTCCTGCTGCCCGAAATGTCGGCGCGGCTGGCCAGGGCCGACCGCGACGGTTCGGACGCCGCGCAGAACCGCGCCGCCACGCTGTCGCTCCTGCTCACGCTTCCCTTCGCTGTCGCCTTCGTGACGATTCCGGACACGATCATGCGCGCCATCTTCGCTCACGGCGCGTTCGACAGCCACGCCGCCGAACTGTCGGCCATCGCGCTGGCGGGTTATGGCGTCGGCCTTCCCGCCTTCACGCTCACCCGCATCGTGCAGTCCACCTTCTATGCCCGGCACGACACGCTGACGCCCGCGCGCGTCACGGTCGCCGCGATCCTCGCCAATATCGCGCTGAAGATAGTTTTCGTGTGGGGGTTCCATCTGGGCATCGCGGGCGTGGCCCTGGGCACGTCGTTCGGCGCCTTCGTGAACGTGGCGGCGCTTGTCGTGCTGGCGCGGCGCGGCGGCCTGTTGCGGATCGGCGCCCAGTTCCGCGCCGCGCTGTTGCCGATCCTCGCCGCGGCCATGGCAACCGCGGCCGGCACGCTGGCGGCGGTGAAATTCGCCGCGCCGCTGCTGCATGGCGGGCGGCTGCATGACGCGCTCGTGCTGGGCATCGCGATCGTGCTCGCCGGCGCCGCCTATGGCGCGGTCGTCTACGTCTTCCGCCGCCGCCTGCCGCTGGGGCGCCTGGCATGAGGCTGTTCGTGGCCTTGGCGATTCCGGACGCGGTGGCGCAGGGCCTGATGCTGATTCAGGGCGGCGTGCCCGGTGCGCGCTGGAGCGGACGCGAACAGCTGCACCTGACCCTGCGCTTCATCGGCGAGGTGGACGGCCGCGACGCCCAATCCATCGACGACGCGCTGGCGGCGATCTCCGCGCCGAGATTTTCCCTGGCCTTGATCGGCACCGGAGAATTCGGCGGCAAGCACCCCCGCGCGCTGTGGGCCGGCGTGCGCGAGGCCGAGCCGGTCGCCCATCTGGCGCGCAAGATCGAGACGGCGCTCCAGCGCATCGGGCTGCCGGCGGAAGAGCGCAAATTCACGCCGCATGTCACGCTGGCACGGCTGCACGCCGCGGCGCGGGGCAGGGTGCTCGACTGGCTGACCGATCACGCCCTCTATGCGAGCCCGCCCTTCGCCGTGGACGAATTCATCCTCTATTCGAGCCAGCTTTCGCCCGGCGGCAGCGTCTATGCGCCGGAGCGCAGCTATCCGCTGCGCTGATTGTCCTCGATCGCGTCCATGTCGTCGTCGGAGAGGCCGAAATGGTGGCCGATCTCGTGGATCAGCACGTGGCGCACGACATCGCCCAGCGCCTCGCGGTGCTCCGCCCAATAGTCGAGGATCGGGCGGCGGTAGAGGAAGATCATGGTCTGCGAGGGATGCCCCGAATCCTGGCCCGCGAGGTCCGGCCCCTGGAACAAGCCCAGGATATCGAACTCGCTCTGCAGTTCCATGTCGGCGATCACGTCCTCGCCGGGGAAGTCCTGCACCAGGAAGACCACGCCGTCCGCCAGCGCGCGGAACTCCGCCGGAAGAGTCGCAAAGGCGGCGCGTGCCAGCGTCTCGAAATCCTCGAGAGACGGAGATTCCCGGTTCGCCCAGTCCATGACCCACTATAGGATGGCGCGATGTTCCGTTGGAGGCGAAAGATGACGAAACTGGGCGCCAAGGCCGCGCTGAAGGACCTGCCGCGGTGGCGCGAAGTGCCCGGCCGCGACGCCATCGCGCGCAAGTTCGAATTTCAGGATTTCAACGCCGCCTTCGGCTTCATGGCCCGCGTGGCCCTGCTTGCCGAGAAGATGGACCACCATCCCGAATGGTCCAACGTCTACAACAAGGTGGACGTGACGCTGTCGACGCACGACGCCGGCGGCGTGACGGAGAAGGACGTCAAGATGGCCAGAGCGATGGACGGCTGGGCGCCCGGATAGGTGTCGCTATGCCTCGAACCGGTAGGCCGCACCATCCTTCCGGATATGCCCCGCCGTCGGCGCGGCGAAATGGGTGCCGATAACGAGGATGGGCTTGTCGGCCCATTCGCGGATCATCGTTTCGCGGCGGGCCGCGCCGGCCAGCGGGTCGTCGTCGAATTCGGCAATCCAATCCGGCCGGGCGACCTGGCAGGGATGGTGCATCAAATCGCCGGTGATCACGGCCGTCTCGCCTTTGGATTCGATCATCACGCTGACATGTCCGGGCGTGTGGCCGGGGGTCGGCACCAGGCGCAGTTCGGGCGAAATGCGGTGATCCATTTCCACGGTCTGCGCCAGGCCGGCCGCGAAGACCGGCGCCACGCTGTCGGCCATGATCTCCACGTTTTCGCCCTCCGTCACGCCGGACCAATGCTCGAATTCCTTTTTGCCGATGAGATAGCGCGCGTTGGGGAAGGTCGGCAGCCATTTGCCGTCCACCAGCATCGTGTTCCAGCCGACGTGATCGACATGCAGATGCGTGCAAACGACCGCGTCAACCTCTTCGCGCGGAAAGCCCGCGTCCGCGATATGCTTCAGGAATTGCGTTTGCAGCTTCTGGCCGCGCAGCAGCGCGCGGGCCTTGTCGTTGCCGACGCAGGTGTCGACGACGAGCTTCATTCCCGGCGCATCCACGAGCAGCGCGTGGATGGACAGCACCAGCGCGCCTTCCGGCGTCACGAAATGGGGATAGAGCCACGGCATCTGCGCCAGCGCCTCGGGTGTCGCGTCCTTCAGGAAGGAGTATTTCGGGTTGTAGCGAACCGGAATCTCCATCTCGACCGCGCGGGTGATGGTCACGTCGCCGATCTTCCAGCTGAGCATGCGTCTCTCCTATTTCGTCCTGAGGCCTTCGAGCATCTTGCGCAGCGCGGCGGATTGTTCGCGCGCCGATTTCTTCGGATCCTTCGCGGTGGCGCACACAAGCGCCGCTTCCATCACCGCGCCGAGGAGGAGATGGGTGACGGCCTCGATCTCAGCCGCCGCGGCGCCTTCGCCCAGCGCGGCCGTCACCGCCATGCGCGCGGCCGCGCCGAAATGGCGGTCGTCGATCTCTCGCCATTTGCGCCAGCCGAGCACGGCCGGGCCGTCGACCAGCAGGATACGCCTGCGTCCCGGCCCGGTGGCGGCGAGCAGGTAGCGCAGCACGCCGCCGGCGATCTGGTCGAGCGGATCGCGAAGCTTGCGGTCCGCCGCCGGGACCTGCGCCGAAGCCAGCTCCTCCTGGATGCTCTCCAGCACGCGGGTGAACAGCGCCTCCTTGGAGGCGAAATGATGATAGATCGCGCCTTTCGCGACGCCGGCCTTCGCCACCACGTCGTCCATCGTGGTCGCGTCGAAGCCATTCGTGTCGAACAGCCGGCGGGCGGCGGCGACGATGGCCGCGGTGGTGGCGGCACGGCGGTCGGCCTGGGCTACCAGGACGAGTCTCCCGTTGACATACAGACCATGGGTCTATAAATACAGACTCGTAGTCTGTTTATGGAGACGGCCGTGACGCGCGACGAGATCATGAGCATTTACCGGAAGCATATCGCCGCCGAATTGGCCCATGACTCGGCCTGCGCCGCAAGTACCTATATGG
>JBOHKI010000004.1:0-121757 GCA_050728855.1 Rhizomicrobium sp.
GCCGGAATCGCCCTCGACGAACATCGACATGATGAGCAGCGCGAAGGAGAACGGCAGCAGCCAGAACGAGATGTTGTTCATGCGCGGGAAGGCCATGTCCGGCGCGCCGATCATCAGCGGCACCAGCCAGTTGCCGAAGCCGCCGATCATCGCCGGCATGATCATGAAGAAGATCATGATCAGCCCGTGGGCGGTGACCGCGACGTTGTAGGTGTGCGGCTCGGCGAAGACCTGCAGGCCCGGTTTCATCAGCTCGGCGCGCATCAGCATGGAGAGGACGCCACCGACCAGGCCGGCGCAGATGGCGAAGATCAGGTACATCGTGCCGATGTCCTTGTGGTTCGTCGAATAGACGAACCGCCGCCAGCCGTGCGGGTGATCTTCGTGAGCGGCGTGTGCGATGTCAGCCATGATCTGTGTCCTTATTTCGCCGCGACGCGCGTGGACGCCGGGGCGTCGCCGTTCGCTGCGAATTTCTTCTTCGCGGCCGCCAGCCAGGCCTCATAATCGGCCTCGGAGACGACCTTGACCTCGATGGGCATGTAGGCGTGGCGCGCGCCGCAGAGCTCGGAGCATTCGCCGTAATAGGTTCCGATCTGGGTGGCGCGGAACCAGGTCTTGTTCACGCGGCCGGGCACGGCGTCCATCTTCACACCGAACTGCGGCACCGCCCAGGAATGGATCACGTCCGAGCCGATGGTCTCGACGATGACGTTCTTGTTGACCGGCACCACCACCGGATTGTCGACGCCGAGCAGGCGCGGCTCGCCCGCGGCCTTGGCCTTGGCCTTGTCGTCGGAGAGCCCGAGCGAATCGAACTGCATGTTGCCGGCGGACGGGTACTCGTAGGTCCAGAACCACTGCTTGCCGACGGCGCGGATGGTGAGGTCCGGCTTGGGCAGGGTCATTTCATAATACAGCAGCTTGAAGGACGGGATGGCGATGATGACGAGGATGATCACCGGCACCAGCGTCCAGATCACCTCCAGCACCGTGTTGTGGCTGACCTTGCTCGGCACCGGGTTGGCGCGCTGGTTGTAGCGGATGACGATCCACACCAGCAGGATCAGCACGAAGATGCAGACCGCGGTGACGATGTAGAGGACTTCGCGGTGGAAGCTCTCGATGTTCGCCATCACCGGCGTGACGGCGGGCTGGAAGTCCGTGCCCCAGTCGTGCGGCAGGGCGAGCGCCCCGCCCGTCAGCGCCAGGAACCAGCCCAGCGTCCCCAGCCCAATTTTCCCAAGCGACATCCGGCGGCCTCAAAACGGTTGGGCGGGCAGCTTCCGCCCCCGCAGCCTTGAAGATTCACCCAATCGGTGTACGCGGGCCAAGCCCCTGAAGTCATTGCGACCTTATGACACGCGGGATCGCGCGAACCGTCCCGCGCTGGCGAAAATCGGCGCCCCCGTCATTATCTACGTATCATTATCAATTCCGTCGGACGCACCGGGAGACCACCCATGACAGGCAGCGACTTCTTTTTCGGACCGGCGGGCATGGAACGCGGCCGCGTGGAATCGCTGGTCGACGATTCGCTCAAGGGTGCGGACGACGGCGAGCTGTTCCTGGAATACCGCCAGAGCGAAGCCCTGGTGTTCGACGACGGACGGCTCAAGGCCGCCAACTTCGACACTTCCCAGGGCTTCGGCCTGCGCGCGGTGGCGGGCGAGTCGACCGGCTACGCGCACTCCACCGAACTGTCCGAGGACGCCATCCGCCGCGCGGGCGACACGGTGCGCGCCGTCACCAAGGGATACTCGGGCACCGTGGCGCTGGCGCCGGCCCGCACCAATGTGAAGCTCTACACCGACATCGACCCGCTCAAATCGGCGGAGTTCACTGCCAAGGTGAAACTGCTCGAGGACATGAACGCCTATGCCCGCGGCAAGGACAGCCGCGTGCGCCAGGTCTCGGCGTCCGTCTCCGGCGAGTGGCAGACGGTGGAGATCCTGCGCCCGGGCAGCGAGGTCTATCGCGACGTCCGCCCGCTGGTGCGCGTCAGCGTGTCGGTCGTGGTCGAGCAGGACGGCCGCCAGGAGAGCGGCCAGTATGGCGGCGGCGGCCGCGGCGGCTACGAGACCTATTTCGAGCCCGGCTACTGGCACGAAGCGGTGGACGAGGCGCTGCGCCAGGCGCTGGTCAACCTGTCCTCGATCCCCGCGCCGGCGGGCGAGATGAACGTCGTGCTCGGTCCCGGCTGGCCCGGCATCCTGCTGCATGAGGCGATCGGCCACGGGCTCGAGGGCGACTTCAACCGCAAGAAGACGAGCGCCTTCGCCGGCCTGCTCGGCCAGCGCGTCGCGGCCCCCGGCGTGACGGTGGTGGATGACGGCACCATCGCCGGCCGCCGCGGCTCGCTCTCCATCGACGACGAAGGCACGCCCTCCTCGCGCACCGTGCTCATCGAGGACGGAATCCTGAAAGGCTACATGCAGGACCGCCAGAACGCCCGGCTGATGGGCGTGGCGCCCACGGGCAACGGCCGGCGCCAGTCCTTCGCCAGCTCGATCATGCCGCGCATGACCAACACATACATGCTGGCCGGCAACACGCCGCCGGAAGAGATCATCGCCTCCGTCGACAAGGGCATCTACGCCACGAATTTCGGCGGCGGCCAGGTCGACATCACCAATGGCAAGTTCGTGTTCTCCTGCACCGAGGCCTACCTGATCGAGAACGGCAAGGTCGGCCCCGCCATCAAGGGCGCCACCCTCATCGGCAACGGCCCCGAAGCGCTGACGCGCGTGAAGATGCTGGGCAACGACATGAAGCTCGACACGGGCGTCGGCGTCTGCGGCAAGAACGGCCAGAGCGTGCCGGTCGGCGTCGGCCAGCCGACAGTGCGCCTCGACGGCCTGACGGTGGGCGGGACGGCGGCTTGAGATCCTAGTTGGTCGGCAAGGAAGCTCAGGATGAGTCTAGGGATTGGATGGACACTGGCGCTCATTGAGGTAGCTGGAGCAGCAGCAAAGTTTTTTCGGATGTCTCGGGAACAGACCTTCAACGTCCAGCGTACGTCAACCGTCCTATCGTCAGGTTCACCGCCCCCTTACTCTGGCCAATTGTTGAGCCACTTCTTATGTGGGATGCGTTGCGTCGCAACAGCAGACCATTCATCGAATGGCAGGCGGCGGCGCTTGCCGTCGTCGTTGTTGTGGCAGCGGGTACAGGGTGCTCAGCCTTCTACACGGACTCGCTCCTGGTGGGAGCCATCGTCGGCGCGATACTCTACGTTTTGGCAATGAACTGGTACCGAAAAATCAGAGCCGCACGATCTCGTTTCGGCTAGAACGCCAGGCTATTCGTTGACATGTTTCCCACATGTGACTATCATAGTCACATGTCCAAGATGATCCAATTGCGCAACGTCCCGAACGATCTTCACCGCAAACTCAAGACGCGCGCGGCTACCGAAGGTGTATCGCTGTCGGACTACATTACGCGCGAGGCGCAGCGCGCTGTGGAGCGCGTCACTGATGACGAAATTCTCGCTCGCCTGTCGAAGCAACCGCTCGTCAAGCTCGGGATTTCGGCTGCGCAGATCATCAGGGAAGAGCGCGACCGGCGCTCCGGTAGATGATTGTCATTGACGCATCGATAGCCATCGATGCGTTGCTTCGGACACCGCGCGGCCTAAGAGCCGTGCCGCATGTATTTCACGAAGAACGTCACGCACCGTTCCTCATCGATCTCGAATTCGCAAGCTCGCTGCGGCGAATGGTGCGTGCGGGACTGGACGGCGCGCTCGCGCGAACCGCGCTCGAAACAATGCGCGATTGGACCATACATCGGCATGCCCATATGCCGCTGCTTGGACGCATCTGGGAGCTCCGCGACTCGCTGACGGCGTACGACGCTTCCTACGTTGCGCTCGCCGAATTTCTGGATGCACCACTCGTGACCGCCGACGCCAAGATTGGTCGCGCGCATGGACACAATGCGCGGATAGTTGTCTTGTCATGAATTCCGTCTTCAAAATCGTCCACGCCGCCGAGTGGGCCGCCGTCCGCGACGCCTATGACGGGTCCGCGAAGGACCGCGCCGACGGATTCCTGCATTTTTCGACGGCCGCGCAGATCCCCAGCACGCTGGCGCGCCATTACGCGGACGCGCGCGACCTTGTGCTCGTCGCGGTGGACGAGGCTGCGTTGGGCGCGGCGTTGAAACATGAGCCGTCGCGCGACGGCGCGCTGTTTCCCCATCTTTACGGGCCGCTGCCGCTCTCCGCGGTGAGCTGGGTGAAGCCGATCGGACGCAGCAAGGACGGCGGATTCGTCATTCCGCTGTGATCGCGGGCGCGCTAGGTTCGCGCGGACACAGGGAGCCAGCGATGCGCGATCTCACCGGACTCAAGCGCGAATTGGGCGACGGGTTCAGCGTGGCGCGCGTGCTGCCGCAGCCGCGGCAGCGCACCGTGGGCCCGTTCGTGTTCTTCGACTATTTCGGGCCGGTCGATTTCGCGCCGGGCCACGGCATCGACGTGCGCCCGCATCCCCATATCGGGCTCGCCACCATCACCTATCTGTTCGCGGGCTCGCAGGTGCATCGCGACAGCCTGGGCAACGTGCAGGAGATCGTGCCTGGCGATGTGAACTGGATGACGGCCGGACGTGGCATCGTGCATTCCGAACGCACGGGCCCGGAGGTGCGGGCGCGCGGCCACCGCATGCATGGCATCCAGAGCTGGGTGGGACTGCCGCGCGGCAACGAGCAGGATGCACCGAGCTTCCAGCACATCGCCAAATCGGACCTGCCCACGCTTGAACGGGACGGCGTGACCCTCAGGCTTGTCACCGGCAAGGCATTCGGACTCGCCTCGCCCGTCAAGGTGCCGATGGAGATTTTCTACGCCGACGCGCAGCTGCGCGCCGGCAGCCACGTCGCGCTGCCGCCTGACCATGCCGAGCGCGGCGCGATGGTGGTCGGCGGTACGGTCGAGGCCGGCGGCGCGCGCCATGGCGACGGCGCCATGATCGTGTTCGACGCCGGCGAGCCGGCCGGGATCGCGGCGGTGAGCGACGCGCGGGTGATGCTGCTCGGCGGCGCGCCGCTGGATGGCGAGCGCCATGTCTGGTGGAACTTCGTTTCCAGCAGCCGCGAGCGCATGGAACAGGCCAAGGCGGACTGGAAAGATGGCCGCTTTCCCCGCATCCCCGGCGAGACGGAGTTCATCCCCCTGCCGGAATGACGCGCCACGGAAGCACGGTTCCGGCGACCATTCGCGCCAGGATCTCAGGGGGCTGGTGATAATCCGCGGCAACCGCCGCTAGGCCGAGTTCGGCGGCGATGACAGCGAGCGTTTCCGGGCAATGAACGTAGCTCGTCGCGCGCGCGATGAGCCCGCCCGACTCCTCCAGCCGCGTCGCGGTCACGAGCGTGCCGCCCCCGATATGGGCAACGATCCACTCGTCGGCGAAGCGGCGGCGCTCGACATGGATGGCGCCATGGCTCATCGACGCGGCGATCCAGACGGCGTCGCGCCCGCGCTCGCCGCCGACGCCGGGCACCGAGATGGTGACCTGTTCCAGAAGCAGCGCGGTGACGGCGGCCACGTCGCGCGCGTTGAACGCTGCCATGAAGCGGTCGATCAATTCCGGCGAAGCGGCATTGCGCGGCGGCGCGTCCCGCCTTGTTTCGAGATTCGCCCGACCGCGATGCAGTGCACTCTTCACCGCGCCGACGGACGTCGACAGCAGGTCCGCGATCTCCTCCAGGCTGAAGTCGAAGACATCCTTCAGGACGATCGCCGCGCGTTCCTGCGGCGCGGCGCGATCGAACAGCGCCGCACCGGCACCGCGCGTGAGAACCGGCGTGTCCGGGGCGCCGGCATCCTCCGCCTCGCCGGGCCGTTCGCGCCGCTGCCCGTCGATCCAGAGGTTGACCGCGATGCGGCTCAGATAGGCCGCGACGTTCGATACCGCGCTGTGTCCGCCATGCAGGTCGCCCCGCCCGATGGCGCCGAAACCGCGCAGGAGGGTGTCCTGGAGCAGATCCTCGGCATCCCATGCCGAGCCGGTCAGCCTCAGGCAGAACCGGTGCAGCCGGGGCCGCACGGGGGCTACCGCGTCGAGATAGTCGAACCACAAAGCGCGCAGGGCGCCCGCGGATTCCTGGGTCATGGGCCGGGTCATGGGACCTCCCTTTGGCAGCTTAGACGGCCCGGGCCCTTGAAAAGATAGTTTCCCCTTGCGTGCGCAGCTATTATGCGCATAGAGTGTGCGCATGAACCCGAAGCTCCAGATGATGCTCCTGGCCCAGAGCACCCTGACGGCGACCGCGGCCCCCCAGGACGGCCCGAGAGCCGGCCGCAAGCGCGCCGCGAACGTCTCCATCGACGAGCAGGTGCTGGCCGAAGCCAAGCAGATGGGGATCAACCTGTCCCAGACGCTGGAATCGGTGCTGCGCGAGATGATCCGGCAGACGCGGATCCGGGAATGGAGCAAGACCAACCAGAAGGCGGTCGGCACCTATAACCAGTTCGTCACCGGGGGGAGCGGCCGATGAGCCTCCAGCAATACGATGTCATCCCCGCCAACGCGCCCTACAGCTTCTATGTGGTGCTGCAGAGCGACCTGATGCAGGACCTCGCCACCCGCATCGTCGCCCCGCTGGTCGACGCAACCAAGCTCGATCCCCTGGATACGCTGTGGCCGAAGGTGGCGCTCAACAGCCTGACCTATGCCGTGCTGATCCCGCTGATGCAGTCGATCCGTCCCGACGCCAATGTGCATGCCGTCGCCAATCTCGTATCCAGCGCCGGCGCGATCGAGAATGCCATCGACCTCGTGTTCACGGTGCCGGATTAGCCGTAGCGCAGCTTGAATCCCAGCACGGTCAGCGCCAGCGCGCAGGTCAATCCGTTGGCGGCGATGAGCGGCCCGTCGCCGACCATGAGGCCATAGACCAGCCAGAGGAACGTTCCCAGCGACAGCACCGATATCCAGCCCAGCGACACGTCCGACGTCGAGCGCGTCGTCCACGCCTTGCGGACTTGCGGCACCAGCGCGACCGTGGTGCAGAACGCGGCCGCGTAGCCGATGATCGATGCCAGCATGTGCCTCCCCAGGGCGGCGACCATGGCGGAGCGGGCGGCGGGACGCAACGCGCGCCCACAACTCACAGACGCGGATGTGTCAAACTCGCCAAAGCGCGGCGCGAAGCCGGAAATCGGCCGCCGGACGGGGCTTCCGCCACGCGGTGGCGGCGAAATGAAAGCGTCGTGAAACGTGCTATAGTGCCCGCCACATCCTGAGGGGGAAACTATGCGCTTTCTGCTTTTGCTCGTGGGCCTGGTCGCGCTCGCGCTCGGAATCTACTGGATTCTCGAGGGCATGAACTATCTCAACTACACCCTGCCCTACGCGTCCGCCTACATTCCGTCCTATCACGGCATCAGGACCGGAGCCTATTACGGCGCCGGCGTGGCGCTGCTGGGGCTGATCGTCATCTTCTATTCGCGCCGCGCCTAGCGGACGGGAGACTGGGGGCAATCATGGGTGGACTCTTTTCCATCATCCGCATCGTGCTCACCGTGATGGGCGTGCTGATGGTGCTGATGGGGCTGTTGTGGGTCGGCCAGGGCACGGGGCTGGTCATGTGGCCGGCGTCGAGCTTCATGTTGAAGGACATGAAATGGGCCTTCAACGGCGCGCTGCTGGCGAATTTCGGGCTGCTGCAGCTCTACATCCTGCATCGCCGCTAGCGCTTCAGGACTTTCACGAAGACGAGTTCCGGATCGCCCGGATCGAGATCCTCGATCCGGGCGGTGGGCGCGCAGCCGCATGCCGCAAGCAGCGTCCGCATCGGCGCGTTGCACTCGTTGGTGGACGCGAACAGCCGGTCGCCATCCGCCGCGCGTATTCAAAGACATCGATTGCCCCGAGCGGCAGCCAGTCGTGGAACCTCTAGCGGCCGTTGCCGCTGCCGGATGAAGAGGTCAGTCTTTGCTGCGGACGCGAAAATGCAGTATCGGCCGGCGCCAAGGCAGCTTCGAAAATATTCTCGTCAATCATGGATGGCGTAATCACAATCAGCCAAGGCGCTGCGCCCAGGAGCGCCGCCCTGCGCTCCTCGAATTGCTCTTCCTGTGTCTTGCCGGACTGCCGTTTGGCCGACGCGACGCCTTCCGTCAAAACGAACACCACGCGACGCCTTGCATCCTGGGGAGCGGGTATTGGCCGCAATCCACCGGCCCGGCAGGTTTCGACACCATCGCTGATGACGACCGTATATTGCGCATTGGAATACTGGCTTATGCGCTTAAGCAGATCGCCGATGCTGGTACAGTCCGCGGGTTCCGGCCTGTGGCTTTGGAGCGCGGTCGCAACTCGGCGATAATCCGCGCGACGCATTTCGTCCAATTCGGCGAGCTTCCGGTGGTGAAAGGCCGCGCAAGTCTTATTGTGCTGATCAATCGGTCCGGTAAACAGGTCGTCGTCACCCGATGGCGCAGGTTCGGGACATGGCGGCTCCGGCCGTGCAAGCAATTCCAATTCGAAGAAATGCATTTCCCGCCATGGATTGGACCCAAAGCCGAACAGGGACCACTTGGTGATTTTGTGTGTAACAGACAACTGGGGAACAACGTCCATCAGGGCGTTTGTCGACTGCACGCGATCAACAGAATCCACACTAATCGTATCATCCAGCCACAATTCGGCGCGGGCCGAAACGGTTGCGTCTGCGCGTGCCTCATGCAGTGAGATAGAAGAAACCACCAGACCAGTCAGCAGAATCGCCAACAAATTCTTGCCAGCCGTGCCGATGCCGTTCTGCCCTTCGGGTGGGACCGCCGGCGCGCCATTGGCCTCGCCGCCGGAGTGGGAGATTCCGGTGGAGGTCGCGGTATCTTCCGTGTCGCCGAGGTCCTTGAGTTCTCTTTCACTATAGATACGAAGATCTTCCACACCAGCCAGCGCCGTCAGTAAGCGGTGATATTCGTCTTCATATTCACCGGACCAATTGAAGAGGCCGCGCAAGGTGAGCAGCACACCGGCAATGATGGGCAAATCGATTGCCAGGAAGGCTGTGTCGGCACCGAAAAGCGAAATCAAAAACGGTGTCTGAAGTCCGCGCGTCAGGAAGAAGACCGCCATGAAAAACAATGCCGTCGGAAGCGCAATCGAGAGGATCAGAATAAGGGGGCGTGACGTCGCACGGGCTCGATCGGGGTACCGCGCCAGCACAAGCGCCGCAATGCACGCCAATACGAGCGTAGCAAAAAACACGGTAATTCCCAATCCGAGCAGTGCGGCGAGCCAAAAGGAAAGATTGAAGAATCGCGTCGAGAAAAAGCCAGCCAAAACGCACTCGAGCAACATCGCGAACACGCCGCCAGCGAGTGTGAAACGCGCGATGAGATTGTGGCTGTGGTCGCGCTGCGGCGGATTTTCCGGATTGGGTTCGCTTTTCGGGTACCACGCGCCGAGTCGTTCCGCGTATTTGAGGCGAATTTTTGTGAGCTCTGCTTCACCACGCGAACTGGCTTTCAGGGTCCAAGCGTGTGCATCCTGCAATTCGCCGCGCCACTGAAGTTTTCCTGCCTCATCGAGCGCCCGGCGCTGCGCTCGCTCTTCCTCCTGCAGCTCCGTTGCAAGTTCTGGCATTCGACACCTTCCCTATCGTTTGCGCAGATGCCACCGGCCGGGGCATCGCAAAAGAGTCAACTTTAAGTTGATATCTTAAGTGGTTGTCAACAATTTGTAATTGATTTTGATCCGCTAATGTTCTGCCTATCCATCCGACTCAAGCGGGTTCTTGCCGCGATATCGAAAAAAAACAATGACTTAGCTACAGGCAAGGAAGGGTCTTGGCGGCCCGAATTCCTCAAAGGAAATTGTATTCCTTGAACAGGGGCCGCATGTCGCCGCGCCATTCGCCGTGGAATCGTTCCAGCAGCTGTTCGGCGCGGGTCTGGCGTTTGGCGGCGAGCTCGCGCAGGGGATTGAGGAAGCCTTCCTCGGTCATGCCGACGGAATCCTGCGCCGCGCGGCGCCGGAGCCCGGCCGCCGAGATGTCGAGCATGTCCTGCGCCAGATCGCCGACCGTCCGTGTACGGAACGGCGTGGCGAAGGCGAGCCGGGGCACGGCGTCGCGCATCGCCCAACGTTCCTCCGCCGACCAGTCCTTGACGAGGTCCCAGGCGGCGTCGAGCGCCTGCTGGTCGTAATAGATGCCGGTCCACAGCGCCGGCAGCCCGCAGATGCGCCGCCACGATCCGCCGTCGGCGCCGCGCATCTCGAGGAACGTCTTGAGGCGCACTTCGGGGAAGATCGTGGTGAGGTGATCGGCCCAGTCCGCCATGGTCGGCGTGATGCCCTTCAGCTCGGGCAGCGAACCGGCGAGGAACGCGCGGAAGCTCTTGCCGGCGACGTCGATGTACTTGCCGTCGCGATAGACGAAGTACATCGGCACGTCGAGCGCGTAGTCGACATAGCGCTCGAACGACATGCCGTCCTCGAACACCCAGGGCAGCATGCCGGCGCGGGCATTGTCGACATCGGTCCAGATCTGCGAGCGGTAGGAGAGGAAGCCGTTCGGCCGGCCCTCGCGGAACGGCGAGTTCGCGAACAGCGCCGTCGCCACGGGCTGGAGCGCCAGGCCGACGCGGAACTTCCTGACCATGTCGGCTTCAGAGGAGAAATCGAGATTCACCTGCACGGTGCAGGTGCGGAACATCATCTCCAGACCGTAGCCGCCGACGCGCGGCATGTAGCGCTTCATGATGCGGTAGCGGCCCTTGGGCATGACGGGGACTTCGTCCAGCCGCCAGTCCGGCGCGTAACCCAGCCCGATGACGCCGGCGCCGATATCGTCGGCGACCTGGCGCACCTGCTCCTGATGCGTGTTCACTTCCGAACAGGTCTCATGGACCGTGCGCAGCGCGGCGCCCGACAGCTCGAACTGTCCGCCGGGCTCCAGGCTGATCGAGGCGCCGTTCTGGGCGAGGCCGATGATATGATCGCCTTCCATCACCGGCTCCCAGCCGAAGCGGCGCATGCCGTCCAGCAGGGCGCGGATGCCGGGGCGGCCGTCATACCCGACGGGCCGGAAGGTCTTCAGGTCGTAGACGAACTTCTCGTGCTCGGTGCCGATGCGCCATTGCTCGCGCGGCTTGGAGCCGCTGGCGAGATGGCGCACCAGATCGTCGCGCGAGCCGATGGGGCCGCCGGCGGACTGCGGTATGGACATGCGCATCTCCTGGCAACGGCCGGGACTAATGCCCGTTCGGCTGGGTGTGAATTCTGAACCGCCCGTTTACTTGCCGACTATGTAGTCACAGGCCACCGGCCCGGCAAGGCGATGCCGGGCGACGGCCTCCATCCGAAATGGGAATGCCCGTCCCGCGAACGGGAAGCGCGCGAAATCAGGCGCGCGTGCCGGACCAGTCGAACGAACCGAAATTGCCGGCCTTCACCTTGCCCGACATCGTGTCGCCGGAGAACGTGCCGGCGAATTCCAGCGTCATCGGGAACGGCGTGGTGATGGAGACCTTCCACGAGATGTCGGCGCCGTCGATCTTGCCGTCCTGGATCGCCTGCGAATTGCCCTGCGCTTCGCCGGTGCCGGTCAGCGTGTTGCCTTCGGCCTTGAAGGTGACAACGGATTTCTGCGCGCCCATGGGCGAATTCACCGTGATGTTCCACTTGCCGTCGATCGACATAATCTTTCCTCCGAGGGATGAAGGCGCGCATCTAAAAGACTTCGCAATGCGCGCGCAAGTTCCGATTCAGGACCAGTTCAGGACCAGTCGCCGGCCAGTGCCTGCCATACCGAGAGCGCCGCCAGCGCGGCGGTATCGGCCCGCAATATGCGTTGACCCAGCGTCAAGGCGATCGTGGCGGGATGGGCGCGGATCGCCTCGCGTTCCGACGGATCGAAGCCGCCCTCGGGTCCGGTGAGAATGGCGCAAGGCCCGCGCTGCCCGCGCACCGCCTCGGCGATGGGCCGCGCATCGCCGCCTTCGTCGCAGAAGAAGAGACGGCGCCCCGCGGGCCAATCCGCCAGAAGCCTGTCGAGTGTGACGGCTTCGCGAATGTCGGGAACCGTGAGGCGCCCCGATTGCTCCGCCGCCTCGATGGCGTTGGCGCGCATGCGCTGCGCATTGACGCGGGTCACGATGGTGCGGCGCGTGAACACCGGCTGCAGCGCGCGCACGCCAAGCTCCGTCGCCTTCTGCACGACATAGTCCGCCGGAGTCTTCTTGATCGGCGCGAAGCAGAGCCAGATGTCCGGCGTGTCCGACTGCTCCGCCGTCCGCGTCTCGCAAACCAACGCGCAGCCGCGCTTCGTGATGTCCGTGACGCGCGCCAGCCACTCGCCGTCGCGCCCGTTGAACAGCGACACGCGGTCGCCGGCCTTCGCGCGCATCACATGCAGCAGATAATGTGCCTGCCCGTCATCCGGCGCGACGCGCATGCCATCGCCGAGCGGCGCCTCGACATGGAGCCGCCCCTTGCCGCCGGGTTCGGAGAGATGATCGTGCATTGTGACGGCCCGTTCACCTGGGTGGCGATTTGTGGTATCGAGTAATACGTATTACCTGGTCAACGCACATGAACAAGCCGCTCCTGAGCCGCCTGACATCCAAAGGCCAAGCCACCATCCCGGTCGAGATCCGCAAGGCCCTGCGCCTCAAGGAGGGCGACAGGGTAGCGTTCGCACTCGACAAAGGAAAAGTCACCCTGCGCAAGGCCGAAGGCCTCGACCGCGCCTTTCTCGGCCTGGCCGAGGCGGCCTTCGAGGACTGGAACAGCCCCGAGGACGAGGCTGCGTTCCGTGATCTATAAGAGATGGGATGTCGTTTCCATCAACTTCCCATTCATCGAGGGGCTGGAGTCCAAACGACGGCCGGGATTGATCGTTTCCGCCGACCGCCTCCATGCGGATCACGGGATATATTGGATCGCCATGATAACGACCGCGAAAAGCGGCCAGCGGAAGGGCGACATCGCGATTTCCGATCTTTCGAGGTCGGGCCTTCCCGAGGATTGCGTCATTCGTGTCCCCCGCATCACCGCGGTCGGGGACACCCAGATCGCTCGCAGGCTGGGCGACATTTCGCCGAAGGATCGCAATGCCGTAAGCGCGCTTCTGCGCCAATTCGCGCCGTGACGCCGCCGCAAGTCCCCGACGATGCCGGACGCACATGGGTCGATGCGGCGCCGGCCGCCGCGCAGCCCTATCTCCGGCTGGCGCGGATGGACCGGCCGATCGGGGCGTGGCTGCTGTTCTGGCCGTGCGTGATGGGCCTCGCGGCGGGCGCGGCAATGACGGGGCATGGGCTGGACACCGCGCGCGACGCGGAGCTGGTCGCCCTGTTCGCGCTGGGCAGCCTCGCCATGCGCGGCGCCGGATGCACCTACAACGACATCGTGGACCGCGACATCGACGCGGCCGTGGCGCGCACCCGCAGCCGGCCGATCCCGTCGGGCGCGGTGAGCGTGAGGAAAGCGTGGCTGTTCCTCGCGGCGCAATGCGCGGCCGGGCTCGCGGTGCTGCTCCAGCTCAATCGCTTTTCGATCGTGCTCGGCGCGGCCTCGCTGCTGCTGGTGGCGGCCTATCCCTTCATGAAGCGGATCACCTGGTGGCCGCAGGCCTGGCTCGGGCTGACCTTCAACTGGGGCGCTTTGCTGGGCTTCTCCGCCGAGGCGGGCCATCTCGCCCTGCCCGCCTGGCTGCTCTATGCGAGCTGCCTCTTCTGGACGCTGGGCTACGATACGATCTATGCGCTGCAGGACGTCGAGGACGACGCGCTGATCGGCGTGAGGTCCACCGCGCGTCTGTTCGGCGCGTCGGCGCCGCGCTGGGTGGCGGCGTTCTATGCGGTGCAGGCGGCGCTGTTCCTCTGTGCCGGATTGTACGTGACCGCGAGCTGGCTGTTCGCGGCGCTGGCGATTCCCGCGCTTGCGCATTTGGCGTGGCAGGCGGCCCGGCTTCCCGGCGCGGGAGCGCAACGCTGCCTCGCCTTGTTCCAGGCCAACCGCGACACCGGCTTCCTGCTTGCGGCGGCGCTCGTGCTGGCGTCCTATGCGCTGTAGGCCTTCCGGAGGACCGAGATGAATTTCGCGACCGTTCCGCATTCCATCGTGGCGCTTGTCTTCTACGCGCTGTGGGTGATCGCGCTGGTGCTGATGGTGGGCATGGACCGCGTGCTCCAGGTGGTGCGCGGCGAGACGGCGATCACCAGCTTCACGCCGGGCGTGCCGCATGGCGAGGACTCCTACTGGCGGATCAACCGCGCGCACATCAACGCGGCGGAGAATCTCGCGATCTTCGCCGCCATCGTGCTGGCCGGATGGGTCGCCGGCATGGAGAGCACGACGTTCAACCTGCTGGCCGAAATCGTGGTGGTGGCGCGGATCGTCCAATCGGTGATCCACATTTCGTCGGGCTCGGCCCGGGCGATCCATTTGCGCTTCGCGGCGTTCGGGGTGCAGCTCGTCTGCGAGTTCTGGATGGCGGTGCTGGTGCTGTCCGCAGCCAACGTGTTCTGATGCCGTCCCGCGCGGTCCTCGACGAGTTCGTCGCCACCGTCGTCTCCGGCCGCCACGACGAGGCCATCGCGCGCTTCTATACGGAAGACGCGACCATGCAGGAGAACCTGACGCCGCCGCGCAAGGGCCGCGATGCCCTCGTCGCCCGCGAGCGCGCCACCATGGGGCGGTTCGCGGAAATCCACACCACCTGCGTCCCGCCCGTGCTGGAGGACGGCGACACCGTGGTCATCCACTGGATCTTCGAATTCGTGAAGGCGGACGGAACCCGCGTCACCATCGAGGAACTCGCCCACCAGCGCTGGGCGGGAGACAAGATCGCCGAGGAGCGTTTCTACTACGACCCTGCGCAGACCAGATCACCTCCCGCTTGAGGAAAGGTGGTAGGATAGCCCATGTCCATGACCCGCTTCGATCCGACCGAGACGTTCACGCCCGAGGACATGGCGGCGGTGCGCGCGCGCTCCGACGTGACCGGGGCGCTGTGCGTGGCCCATGCCTGGATCGTGATCGCGGCGTCGATGACGCTGTTCGCGCTGTGGCCGAACCCGCTCACCTTCGTCGTGGCCGTGATCCTGATCGGCAGCCGCCAGCTGGGTCTCGCCATCCTGATGCATGACGGCGCCCATGGCGTTCTGATGCGCAGCCGCGCGCTGAACGAATTCGTCAGCCAGTGGTTCTGCGCCTGGCCGGTGTTCACCGACACCATCCCCTACCGGCACTACCACCTCGTCCACCACCGCACGACACAGCAGCCGGACGATCCCGATCTCCCGCTGTCCGCGCCCTTCCCCATCACGCGGGCCAGTTTTCGCCGCAAGATGATCCGCGACATCACCGGGCAGACCGGCTTCAAGCAGCGCCGCGCCCAGCTGCGCGCCGCGCTCGGCAAGCCCGGCGAGCCGGTCGCCAAGCGCATGGCCACGTTCCGCGAGAAGCTGGGCATGCCGCTGCTCGTCAATGCGGTCCTGTTCGCGGGGCTGGCGGTCGCCGGCTACTGGTATTTCTATCCGCTGTTCTGGCTCCTGCCGTTGCTCACCTGGCAGCAGGTGATCACGCGGGTGCGCAACATCGCCGAGCACGCCGTGGTGCCGGACGACAATGACGTCTTCCGCAACGCGCGCACGACCTATGCCGTGTGGTGGGAACGCGCGCTGTTCGCGCCCTACTGGGTCAACTACCACGTCGACCATCACCTGCTGTTCTACGTGCCCTGCTACAATCTGCCCGTTCTGCACGCGATGCTGCTGGACAAGGGCTACGGCCCCAGGATGGAGATCAAGCCCAACTACATCTCGATCTGGAAGGAAGCGACGTCGAAGTCCGAACCGCAGCCGGCGCCCGCGTAGTTCCTGTCATCCCGGTCAAACGATGCGTCGGCATCGCGCCGGGCCGGAATGACATTTTGAATTCATGGCTTGTGAGCGGCAGCCTTCTTCTTGCGGCCGCCTGTGCCGAGACCGCGCAGCAAGGTCATCGCCGTCGTCAGGCCGACCCAGCCCAAGAGCGCGCGGAACGCGAAGACGAAATCGGTGAACAGGCGGCTGGCGGTCGCGTTGACGAGATCGCCGAAATGCCAATCGTAGATTTCGGGGATGTCGAGGGCGAGCGCGCCGGCGATCTGGTCGGCGGCGAAGCGCCAGACCTGCTCGTTCTGGATGCGGGCGTTGTCGACCGGGCCGTCGTCGTTCTCGAACATCTGGTCATAGGGCAGCGCGTGGACGGTGGTGATCGTGACCGAGGCGAAGGCGAGCACGAGGAACACGCCGCCGGCGATCAGGATGGCGCGGCCCACCGCGATCTGGCTGCGAGCGGCGGCGGCTTCCTCGTTCGCCGCGGCGATGCAGGCGTCCTTCGTGTCGTCGGCGACGCCGGTGCGTTCGAGCAGCCGCGTCACGCGGGCCGGATCGAGAGGGCCCGCGAACAGCGCGGGCAGCACCATCACGAAACCCGCGAGCAGCACGGTGACGGCGTTGACCAGCAGTACCAGCGCGAAGAACACCCAATAGCCCGTGCCACTGGCGCCGGTGGCGAAGCTGCCGGGCAGGAAATTCGCCAGCCACGGCCGATCGCTCGTCATCGCGGTGACGAGCATGGCGAACAGGATCGTGTTGACGGCGACGAAGACGAGCAGCAGCCTGATGCCCGTGAAACCCTTCGGCATGACACACCCTCACTCGCGCCCCGCGCGCCATCCTAATCCGGGACACCGCGGTTAACCAACGACCATGCAAGCCGCTGACTTCATCGCCGCGAACACCGCGCCGGTGGCGCCGCCGCTGGTTCCCGAGCTGCGATTGCGCCTGGCGGTGGACGTGATGCCGCTGTGGCGCAAGACCGAGGAGGAACTGGACACGATGGGCGTGCCGCCGCCCTACTGGGCGTTCGCCTGGGCCGGCGGACAGGCGCTGGCGCGCTACGTCCTCGACCATCCGGCCGAGGCGGCCGGGCGAAGCGTGCTCGATTTCGGATCGGGCTCCGGCATCGTGGCCATCGCCGCGGCGAAGGCGGGCGCGCGCTTCGTCTGCGCGGCGGATATCGACCGTTACGCCCAGGCCGCCATCGCGCTCAACGCCGAAGCCAACGGTGCTGCGCTCGAGATCGAAACCCGCGACGTCATCGGATCGTGCGAGGCGTGGGATGTCATCCTGTGCGGCGACATGTGCTACGAGCGGCCGCTCTCAGAACGCCTCCTCGGCTGGCTCGGCCAACGCGCGGCGGCGGGCGCCCGCGTCCTTCTCGGCGACCCCGGCCGCAGCTACTTCCCGAAATCCGGCGTCGAGCGGCTTGCCACCTACCGCGTCCAGACGACACGAGACCTCGAAGACAGCGAGATTCGCGAGACGGGTGTGTATCGCGTAGTGACTCAGTCGTGAAGTCAACGGCACCGGAAACACATCGTGTATTGCACATCTGACGCGGGTGTAATACAAGGGGTCATGAAGACAATTACGGTCCGCCTCCCCGAAAGTATGGCCGTCGACATCGAAATCGAGTCCCGGCGCCGGAAGGTTTCCAAGTCGGACGTCGTGCGCGACCGGCTGCGGCGGGCTGCCGGGTCCGCGCCTGCCCCCGCTGGGCTCGAGGCCATAGCCGACCTCATTGGCGCGGGGGATGGGCTTGCTCCGGATCTCAGTGGAAATGTGAAAGCCTATCTGCGCAAGACGGGATATGGCCGCAAGCACGCTCGTTGATGCAGGCTACCTGGTTGCACTCTTGATTGGCCGCGACCGCCATCATGCGTGGGCAGTGTCCACGGCATCGCGGCACCCGCCGCCCTGGCATGCCTGTGAAGCCGTCCTGTCGGAGACATTCCATCTTCTCGGCCCGGCGAATTTCCAGCTGATGTCGGAACTGTTGCGGCGCGGTTCCGTCGTCAGTTCGTTCAATTTCGCGCAGGAGCACCTGGCGATTTTGGCGCTGATGGCGAAGTATTCCCAAGTTCCAATGAGCCTCGCAGACGCCTGTCTGGTGCGGATGAGCGAAACCCTGCCGGACCCGATCGTGCTCTCCACGGATGGCGATTTCCGCGTGTATCGGCGCCACAGCCGGCAAGCGATCCCGCACCTCCTGCCCTCCTGACGGGCAAGGCCGTTCATGTTGCCCCTGTTGGCGATGGGGGACTGCCATGCAAAGGTGCGGGCCGAATCCGCGCCTGGGGCGCGACTGTCAGGGGGCACGTTCATGGCCGGAGTTCCGGAAAATCCCAATCCCGCAATCGACAACGACCTCAAGCGCGCGCTGGGCCCGATCCACCTGATCGCGCTGGGCATCGGCGCCATCATCGGGGCCGGTATCTTCGTGCTGACAGGCCATGCCGCCGCCGGATACGCGGGTTCCGGCGTGGTGATCTCCTTCGCCATCGCCGGCACCGGCTGCCTCTTCGCGGGGCTCTGCTACGCCGAATACGCCGCCATGATCCCGGTCGCGGGCAGCGCCTACACCTACACCTACGCGACCATGGGCCGGTTCCTGGCCTGGATCATCGGCTGGAACCTGGTGCTGGAATATCTCGCCGCGGGTTCGACGGTCGCCGTCGGCTGGTCGGGCTATTTCAGCGACTTCATGACGAAGCAGCTGCACATGCCCATCCCCGCCGCGTTCGACGGGGCGCCCTTCAAGCTGGAAGGCTTCCACAACCTCGTGGCGACGGGGGCGTATTTCAATCTCCCGGCGGTCGCGCTGGTCGCGCTCGTCACCTTCGTGCTGATCGTCGGCGTCAACATGAGCGCCAACTTCAACAACCTCATGGTGGCCATCAAGCTGACCATCGTGCTGGTGGTGATCTTCGTCTGCTTCTCCCAGGTCGTGCCCGCCAATCACGTGCCGTTCATCCCGCAGAATACGGGAACCTTCGGGCAGTTCGGCTGGACCGGCGTGTTCCGCGCCACCGGCGTGATCTTCTTCGCCTATATCGGCTTCGACGCGGTGAGCGTGGCAGCGCAGGAAGCGCGCAATCCGCAACGCGATGTCCCCATCGGCATCCTCGGATCGCTGGTGATCTGCACCGTGCTCTACATGCTGATGTCGTGGGTGCTCACCGGTATCGCGCCGTACCAGAGCCTCAACGTCGCCCACCCGGTGTCGCAGGCCGTCGAAGCGCTGCCGGCCACGACCTGGCTCGCGCCCTACGTGAACGTCGGCGCCATCGTCGGCCTCGCATCGGTCGTGCTGGTGCTGCTGCTCGGCCAGTCGCGCATCTTCTATGCCATGGCGAAGGACGGGATGATCCCGCAGGCGTTCTGCGAGATCCATCCGCGCTTCCGCACCCCCTGGCGCGGCTCGCTGATCACCGGCGCCTTCTGCGCGCTCGGCGCCGGCGTCCTGCCGCTGGACATCCTGGGCGAGCTCGTCTCGATCGGCACGCTGCTCGCCTTCGTCATCGTCTGCATCGGCGTGATGATGCTGCGCGTGCAGCGCCCGAACGTGAAGCGTCCGTTCCGCGCGCCATTCATCTGGTTCGTGGGCCCGGCGGGCATCTTCATGTGCCTGTTCATGATGGTGTTCCTGCCGTGGGATACGTGGCTGCGGCTCATCGGCTGGACAGTGATCGGACTCATCATCTACGCCGCCTACAGCATCCGCCACGCCAAGCCGCCGCGCTGGAAGCTGGAAGACGCGAGCTAGGCCGCGATCGATGAGCGACAGCGCACTGGGCCAGCCGGATCCCGTCGTCGCCGAGGCTCATGAGCTCAAGC
Organism: Rhizomicrobium sp.; assembly: GCA_050728855.1. GTDB lineage: Bacteria > Pseudomonadota > Alphaproteobacteria > Micropepsales > Micropepsaceae > Rhizomicrobium. Next base: position 19,697 of record JBOHKI010000004.1, read on the forward strand.
GGGCGCTGGGGCCGGTGAACCTGATCCTGATCGGCATCGGCTCGATCATCGGCTCGGGCATCTTCGTCTACACCGGCACGGCGGCGGCGGAGCATGCCGGCCCCGCCGTCATGCTTTCCTTCGTCATCGCGGGCTTCGGCTGCCTGTTCGCGGGCCTGTGCTACGCCGAGTTCGCCTCGATGATTCCGGAATCGGGCTCGGCCTACACCTATGCCTACGCCACCATGGGCCGCTTCATGGCGTGGTTCATCGGCTGGAACATGGTGCTGGAATACCTGGTCAGCGCGGCGGGCGTGAGCGCGGGCTGGTCGGGCTATCTCGTCAGCCTGCTCAATGATTTCGGCATCCATCTGCCGGCGTCGCTGACCATGGCGCCGTTCGCCGGCAACGGCTTCGACAACATCCACCTGACCGGCGCGCTCATCAATGTTCCGGCGGTGGCGCTGATAGCCATCCTCACCGCCTTCCTGGTGGTCGGCGTGAAGGAATCCGCCCGCTTCAACGGCATCATGGTGGTGATCAAGGTCGCCATCGTCATCGCGGTGATCGCGTTCGGGCTTTCCTATGTGCGGGGCGCGAACCTTACGCCGTTCATCCCGCCCAATCCCGCGGCCGCGGGCAAGACCGGCCTCGACGCCCTGTCCGCCGATTTCCACAATTTCGGCCGTTTCGGCATCACCGGAATCCTCGCCGCCGCGCCCATCGCCTTCTTCGCCTATATCGGATTCGAGGCGGTGTCGGTGGCGGCGCAGGAGGCGCGCAATCCGCGCCGCGACCTGCCCATCGGCATATTGGGCTCGCTGGGCATCTGCACCGCGCTCTACATGCTGATGGCGCTGGTGCTGACCGGCATCACCGACTGGCGCACGCTCGATGTGGCGAGCCCGGTGTCCTTCGCGGTCTCAAAGATCGCCGGACTCAAATGGCTCGTCATCCCCATCGACGTCGGCGCGGTGATCGGCCTGGCCTCGGTCGTGTTCGTGTCGCTCTACGGCCAGAGCCGCGTGTTCTTCTCCATGGCGCGCGACGGCTTCCTGCCGCCGACTTTCTCCACCGTCCACCGCACATACAAGACGCCGCACCGCGGCACGATCATCATCGGCATCCTCGCGGCGGCGCTGGCGGCGGTCTTCCCCTTCGACGTGCTGGCCGACCTGGTGTCCATCGGCACGCTCGCGGCCTTCATCGCGGTCTGCACCGGCATCCTCATCCTGCGCCGGACGGCGCCCAGGGCACGCCGCCAGTTCCGCACGCCCGCCGCCTGGTTCACGGCGCCGGCGGGCATCGTCGTCTGCGGCATCATGATGGCAAGCCTGGGCTACGCGACCTGGCTCCGGCTCCTCCTCTGGACCGTGGTCGGCGTGGCCATCTACTTCTTCTACGGCATCCGCCATGCGGCGCCATCGAAGTGGAAGGTCACCAACGAAAGCTGATAGCTTTCGCGCCATGACCTACCGCTCCCTCCGCGACTTCATCGCGATGCTGGAATCCGCCGGCGACCTCGTGCGCGTGACGGAGCCCGTCTCCACCGTGCTGGAGATGACCGAGATCCAGACCCGCCTGATCGCGCAGGGCGGGCCGGCGGTGATCTTCGAGAAGCCCATCAAGGCGGATGGCACGCCGGCCGGCATGCCGGTGCTGGTCAACCTGTTCGGCACGGTCAGGCGCGTCGCCCAGGGCGTGACCATGAGCGGCCCTGGGGGCGGCGCCGAGCGCACCGATGCGCGCGCGCTGCGCGAGGTGGGCGAGCTGCTGGCGACGCTTCGCCAGCCCGAGCCACCGCGCTCGCTGAGCGAGGCGATGCAGTTCCTGCCGCTGGCCAAGACGGTGATGAGCATGCGGCCGAAAACGGCGGGCTCCGCACCCTGCCAGGAGATCGTGCTGCGCGGCGCCGACATCGATCTCGGCCGCCTGCCCGTCCAGACCTGCTGGCCGGGCGAGCCCGCGCCGCTGATCACCTGGCCGCTGGTGGTGACCAAGGGGCCGGGAGAGTCGCGCGAGGACAATTTCAATCTCGGCATCTACCGCATGCAGGTGCTGAACAGGAACCAGACCATCATGCGCTGGCTCAAGCATCGCGGCGGGGCGCAGCATCACGCGCGCTGGGGCAAGGAGAAATCGGCGCCGCTGCCGGCGGCGGCGGTGATCGGCGCCGATCCCGGCACGATCCTGGCCGCCGTCACGCCGGTGCCGGACACGCTCTCCGAATACCAGTTCGCGGGGTTGCTGCGCGGCAGCCGTGTGCAGCTGGTGGATTGCGTGTCGCAGCCGCTGAAGGTTCCCGCCGAGGCCGAGATCGTGCTCGAAGGCGAAGTCTCGCTCGACGACTTCCGCGACGAGGGCCCTTATGGCGACCACACCGGCTATTACAATTCGGTCGAGAAGTTTCCGGTGTTCACCGTTACCGCGATCACGATGCGGCGCGATCCGATCTACCTGTCGACCTATACGGGGCGGCCGCCCGATGAGCCTTCGATCCTGGGTGAGGCGCTGAACGAGGTCTTCATCCCGCTCTTCCAGCAGCAGTTCCCGGAGATCGTGGATTTCTGGCTGCCGCCGGAAGGCTGCTCCTACCGCATTGCCGTGGTGTCGATGAAGAAGGCGTATCCGGGCCACGCCAAGCGGGTGATGATGGGCGTGTGGTCCTATCTTCGCCAGTTCATGTACACCAAATGGGTGATCGTGGTGGACGACGACATCGATGCGCGGAACTGGAAGGATGTGATGTGGGCGGTGTCCACCCGCATGGATCCGGCGCGCGACATCACGCTGATCGAGGGCACGCCCATCGACTATCTCGACTTCGCGTCGCCCGAAAGCGGACTGGGCTCCAAGATCGGTCTTGATGCGACCAGCAAGCTGGCGCCCGAAACGCATCGCGAATGGGGCCGCGAAATCCGCATGGACCGCGCGGTCGTCGACGCGATCAGCGAAAAATGGACGCGGCTCGGCCTGCCGGGCGCGGGAAAACCGGTCTGGACCAAGGACTGAGGCGCGGTTCTTGCCGCCTGTGTCGCCGCGGCTCTTGCCAAATCCCTGCCGCCGCCCATCATGGCGGGCGGGGACAACTCATCCGGATATCATATGCGAAACCTGCATAAGGCCGCCCTGGCTCTCGTCCTGTTCGCGACACCCGCGCTGGCCGATGACTGCAAGCCGTTGACGCTGATCACCACGATCGATCTCAAGACCGACAAGGAGCATGACGCCGTGTTCGCGCCGGTGACGTTGGACGGCAAGAACGAGCTCCTGCAGGTCGACACCGGCGGCGCATTCAGCGAACTCACCCGGGAAACGGCGGACGACCTGAAGCTCGACCGCGAGCCCGTGAATGTCGGCGTCATCGACGTCAACGGTCAGATTTCCTACGAGGCCGGCCGCGTGAAATCCGCGATGCTCGGCAATCTGCATGTGAGCGACATGGATTTCATCATCGCGCACTACAACCCGTTCGGCGACGGCAACACCGAAATTGCCGGCATCCTCGGGCCGGACATCCTGATGAACTACGATACCGAGTTCGATTTCGGAACTGACAAGATGACGCTGCTGTCTCCGGATCACTGCCCCGGCAAGGTGATCTACTGGCCCGCGGACGCCGTCGCGATGGTTCCGATCAAAGTCGCGGCACACGGCCACATCACCTTTCCCGTCACGCTCGACGGCAAGCAGATCACCGCGATGCTCGATACCGGTGCTTCGGAAACCACCGTTCGCACGCTGACCGCTGAAAGCGTGTTCGGGCTCACGCCGACCTCGCCGGGCATGAGCGCGGTCGGCTCATTGAGCGACAAGACGCACGGGGCTGCCGTGCAGCACCACAAGTTCAAAACCCTGAGCTTCGGCGACCCCAACGGAGCGAACATCACCGTCGGCAACCCCGAAGCCGACATCGTACCGGACGAAATGTCGGGCGACCCGCGCAACGAGAACCGCACCGGTACGCGGCTCGCCTCGAAGCACGAAGAAGTCGGTCTGCCGGACATGCTCCTCGGCATGAATATTCTCAAGCACCTCCACATCTACATCGCCTATGGCGAACAGCGGCTCTACATCACCCCGGCGTCGGCGCCGGCGAAGCCGTGAACGCGCGGCGAGCCGTTCGCGCCCTCGCGCTTGCCGCGGCGGCGATGCTGTTCGGCGCGGCAGCGGGCGCGCAGGAATGCCAGCTCCAGCGCGTCGCCAGCCTCGACATGCAGGTGATGCCGGACGGGCGGGTCCTGGTTCCGGTGTCGCTGGACGACACCCCGCGCCTCCTGATGGTCGACACCGGCTCGCCGGTCGGATTGCTGAACAACAGCGTCGCGCAGGAACTCGGTTTGAAGTCGCAACGCATCGAAAACGGGATGGCCTTTTATTTCGTCAATGGCGACCAAACCACGCGCTTCGCGGCGGTACCTTCGCTCAAAATCGGACCCGATGAAGCCAGGTATCTCGATTTCCTCCTCGTCAATCGTGCAGGGAATACTTCGAATGCCGGCACTCTGGGGATGGATGTCCTTAAAAACTTCGATATCGATTTCGACTTCGCCGCGAAAAAACTGAACCTGTTTTCCCAGGATCATTGCGAGGGAAAGGTCGTCTATTGGGCTCGCGAATATGCCGTACTGGACGCCCAGATCAGTGCGCATGGAGAAATCTCCGCAAAGATGTCGCTCGACGATCGTGACGTCGAAGGCGTGATCGATACCGGCTCTGTCGTGACCACCGTCAATGAGTCCGACTCCAAGCGGATGTTCGGAATTGACACCGCGTCAGAAGGCCTCGATACGGTCAAATTCCCCGACGGAAGCAGCATGGTGGCCCATCGCTTCAATGCGCTGGTCATGGGCGGTGTATCGATGCCCAATCCACGCATAACGATCCTTCCCGACGGCGTTGCAGACGCAACGCGGCGCCGGCTGGAGCAAGACAAGCTTCAGGGCTACGAGGGCAACGACGCGAGCCACAACCCCCAGGTCATCCTGGGCATGGACGCGTTGCGGCATCTCCACATCTACATCGCGTACAAGGAGAAGAAGATCTACGTCACGGCGGCCGATGCGCATTAGCCGCGCGCTCCGCCTCGCTGCTTCCGAAGGCCACTGTTCCTGCCCCGATCCGCAAGCGGTTCGGCGCCTTCCCGGGGCGCATTGAGTCCGCTTGACGGCTGCCGCAAACCGCCTACACATGGCGGCCTGCTTTCCCCGGGGACCGGACCATGTGGCAATTGAACGAACCGTTTCACATCTTCGCGCTCTACGCCGTGCTCAACGCGCTGATCATGCTCGTGCTGGGCGTGCTGGTGGTGCGCGCGCGCGTCGTGACGCAGACCGACATCGGCGACGGCGGCAAGCCGGAGATGGCCGGCCCCCTGCGCGCCCATGGCAACAACGCCGAATGGGTGCCGATGGCCATGATCCTGCTCTGGCTGTTCTGCCCGCTGGGCGGCAACCCCTGGGTGATGCAGGCAATGGGCGCGTCGCTCACGATCGGCCGCCTGCTGCACGCCGTCGGCCTGTCGCAGAGCACCGGGCCGACGCCGCTGCGCTTTATCGGCATGGTGCTGACCTGGATCGCCTACATCATCGGCATCGTCGGTATCATCTACTACGCGTTCTTCGCGAACATGGTGGGGGCGGACGCGTCGGCGGTGTGATCCCGTGGCGGCGCGGCAGACCCCCGACCCCCTGGCGACGCTCGACCGGCTGATCCGCGCGTCGCGCGCGGCGGGCGCCGATGCCGCGGACGCCATCATCGTCTCCGGCGTGTCGGCCGGCGTGTCCTACCGCCTGGGCAAGCTCGAGGATGTCGAGCGCGCGGAATCGACCGATCTGGGCCTGCGCGTCTTCGTCGGGCAGAGGGTGGGTTTCGTATCGTCAAGCGACATATCTGACGGCACGCTGGCCGATCTGCCCGGCCGCGCCGTCGCCATGGCAAAATTGGCGCCGGAAGACCGCTTCGCGGGCATCGCGCCGCGCGAGCTGCTCGCCGCCACGTTCCCGAACCTCGATCTCGATGACGGCCGCGAGCCGGCCACGGATGCGCTGGTCGAGGCGGCGCGCGCCGTCGAAGGCGCGGCGATGTCGGTCAAGGGCATCACCAATTCCGAAGGCGGCAGCGCCAGCTACGGCCGCTCCGACATCGCGCTCGCCACCAGCAACGGCTTCAGCGGCCGCTATTCCGCCTCGAGCTATGGCGTCGGCGTGTCGGTGCTGGCGGGCGACGGCGTCGGCATGGAGCGCGACGACGATTTCGCCAGCGCGCGGCACATCGCCGATCTCGAAGGTCCGGATGCGGTGGGCAAACGCGCCGGCGAGCGTGCCGTGGCGCGGCTCAATCCCCGCAAGGTCAAATCGCAGACCGTGCCCGTGGTGTACGATCCGCGCGCGGCGAGCGGGCTGCTCGGCCACTTTGCCAGCGCCATCTCCGGCGCCTCCATTGCCCGCGGCGTCAGCTTCCTCAAGGACCGGATGCACCAGCCGGTGTTCGCGAAAAACATCGCGATCGTCGACGATCCCCATCGCCTGCGCGGCCTGCGTTCCAAGCCGTTCGACGGCGAAGGCGTGCGCAACAGGCGCTGGAACCTCATCGCGGACGGCGTGCTGAAGACCTGGCTGCTCGACACCACGAGCGCCAGACAGCTCGGCCTCGTCTCCACCGGCCACGCGGCGCGCGGCACGGGCAGCCCGCCCTCGCCCAGCACCACCAATCTCTACATGGCGCCCGGAACCGTCACGCGCGACGCGCTGCTGGCCGGCATCGCGCAGGGCTTCTACGTGACCGAGCTGATGGGCATGGGCGTGAACAACGTCACCGGCGACTACAGCCGCGGCGCCAGCGGCTTCTGGATCGAGAACGGCAGAATCGCCTATCCGGTCTCCGAAGTGACCATCGCCGGGAACCTCAAGGACATGTTCCTGAACCTGGCGCCGGCCAACGACCTGGTATTCCGCTACGGCGCGAACGCGCCCACCGTGCGCATCGAAAGCATGACGGTTGCCGGCGCCTGACGACCTTGGCCTCATCGCCCAGGCCGCGAAAGACGCCGGCGGCATCGCGAAGAGCTATTTCGGCGGCCACTACAAGACCTGGGACAAGGGCAAGGGCCAGCCTGTCACCGACGCCGACATCGCGGTGGACAATTATCTGCGCGCGGCGCTACTGAAGGCGCGGCCGGACCATGGCTGGCTGTCCGAGGAGACGCGCGACGACCATTCCCGCCTGGAGCGCGCGCGGGTTTTCGTCGTCGATCCCATCGACGGCACCATCGCCTTCATCAAGGGGCGGCCTCACTTCTCGATCTCCATCGCCGTCGTCGAACAAGGCCGGCCCGTGGCGGCGGTTGTCTACAATCCGGTGCTGGACGAATGTTTCACCGCCGCAAAGGGAAAGGGCGCGTTCCTGAACGCCGCTGCGATCCATGCCAGCGGCGCGGACGCCATCGAGAACTGCCGGATGCTGGGCGACAAGGCGATGTTCGCCCATCCCGGCTGGTCGGTCGCGCCCAATACCGCCTGGCCCGCGATGCACATCGAAAGCCGCAACTCCATCGCCTATCGCATGACGCTGGTGGCCGATGGCCGCTTCGATGCCGCGCTCGCCCTCTCGGCCAAGTGCGATTGGGACCTGGCGGCCGGCGACCTGATCGCGCGCGAGGCCGGCGGCATGTGCACCGACTATCGCGGCGCGGCGCTGCGCTACAACGGCCCCACGCCGATCCAGCGCACCATGCTCTGCGCCGCACCCGCGCTGCACCCGCTGCTCGTGGAAAAATTGAAGCTCGTGAAACTACCCTGAGAGATCGCAAGCCGGTAACATCCGCCGTGGCCGGCCTTGCTCCGGCGATGACGATGAAAGAGGCGAACCCGCCATGGCCGAATCCAAGCAGCTTCTGCATCTCGTCTTCGGCGGCGAACTGGTCTCGCCCGACCGCTACGAGTTCAAGGACCTGTCCAAGCTGCACTATGTGGGCATGTATCCCAACTATGCGGCGGCGCTGACCGTCTGGCGGGGCGCGGCGCAGTCGACGGTGGACAACGCGCAGATGCGCTATTTCATCGTCCATATTCATCGCCTGATGGAACCCGAAGAGGGCAAATAGCCTCGCCGGGACCGGCGCCGCCGTGCTAGAGGGGGCGCCGATGAACATCCACACCGACCCGGCAAAGGTTAACGCAGGCCGCGTGCTTGGCGACAGCGGCATCATCCGCCGGCTGCTGCGGGATTACCTGGGAAACCAGAAGGCGCTTCTGGCGCTGGGCATCGCGTGCATGATCGTGACCGCGGCGATGAGCGGCATGCTGGCGGGCCTCATCAATCCGGCGATCAAGCGCATCTTCCTCATGCGGCACGCCGACCAGATCGTGCCGATGTCGCTCGCCTATATGGGCGTCGTCGTGCTGCGGGCGATTTCGCAATTCGGCGAGCAGTCGATCACCAACACGATCTCCGAGCGCATCGGCGCCAGCATCCAGCGCGACATGTTCCGCAACCAAATCCTGCTCGATATTGGCGGGCTGAACGCGGTCCACTCCTCCGAGATGATCTCCAAATTCCTCTATGATACGTCGTTGCTGCGCAACGCCATCAGCCGGGGCGTGCTGGCGATGGGACGCGAGGTCCTGACCCTGGTCGCGATGCTGGTCGTGATGGTGTGGAACAGCTGGCAGCTGTCGCTGATCTCCCTGCTGCTCCTGCCGCCCGTGGTCTGGGTCATCGACAAGATCAGCCGCTCGCTGCGCAAATCCTCGACACGCAGCATGGAGGAGACCGGCAACCTGTCGAAATCCCTCACCGAGGCGCTGGCCGGCCGGCGCATCATCAAGGCCTACAACCTGGAAGATCACGCCACCGACATGGCGAATTCGCGCATCGAAAAGCGGCTGCGCTATCTGCTGAAGGCGGTTCGCGCGCGCTCAGCGGCGGTTCCGTCGACCGACCTGATCGGGGGCATCGCCGGCGCCCTGACGCTCATGGTCGCCGGCTATATGAGCGTCCATCACATTCTGGCGGTGAACCAGTTCTTCGCCTTCCTCGCTGCGATGCTTCTGGCCCAGCAGCCGGTGCGCAATCTGAGCCAGCTCCAGACCGTTTCGACCGAGGGTCTGGCGGCTGCGGCACGGATTTTCGCGGTCGTCGACGCCAGGCCCGCGATCTATGACCGTCCCGATGCGCCCGCGCTCGCCATCGCGCCGGGGGGCGGCGCGGTCAGCTTCGACCGGGTGAGCTTCCGCTACAACGCGGATGCGCAAGCCGTGAACGACGTCTCCTTCGCGATCACCCACGGCCAGAAGATCGCGCTGGTCGGCCCGTCCGGCGCCGGCAAGACCACGATCTTCAATCTGCTGCTGCGGTTCCACGATATCGATTCCGGCGTCATCGCCATCGACGGCCAGGACATCCGTTCGGTCACGCTGACCTCGCTGCGCAACAAGATCGCCCTCGTGACGCAGGATCCGATCCTGTTCGACGAGACCATCGCGGAGAATATCGCGCTCGGCCGCCGCGAAGCGTCGCGCGCCGAGATCGAGGAGGCCGCGAAGGCCGCCGCCGCCCACGACTTCATCATGCAGCTACCCGAAGGCTACGATGCCCGCGTCGGCGAAAGCGGGTTGAAGCTCTCCGGCGGCCAGCGCCAGCGCATCGCCATAGCCCGCGCCATGCTGCGCAACGCGCCGATCCTGCTGCTCGACGAGGCGACCAGCGCGCTCGACACCGAGAGCGAGCGCCAGGTGCAGGAAGCGCTCACGCATCTCATGCAGGGCCGCACCACCATGGTGATCGCGCACCGGCTCTCCACCGTTGTCGACGCCGACTGCATCTATGTGTTCGACCGCGGCCGCATTGTCGAAGCGGGGACGCATGGCGAACTGATCGGCAGGGGCGGGCTCTACGCCCGGCTCTACCAGCACGATTTCGTCGAAGAGGACGCCGCGCAATGAGCGGTACGCCGCTGGGGCTGCTGGCCTACCGCTATGCCACCTTCGCGCTGGCGCCGGCCGTGCCGCTGGCGCTGCGCAGCCGCCTCAAGCGCGGCAAGGAGGACGCCACCCGGCTTGGCGAGCGGCTCGGCCATGCCAGCCGGCCCCGGCCCGACGGCACGCTGATCTGGATCCACGGCGCCAGCGTGGGGGAGACGCTGTCGGTGCTGCCGCTGATCGCCATGCTTCTCGACATCCCGGGCCGCCACGTGCTGGTCACCAGCGGAACCGTGACCTCGTCCAAGCTGATGGCCGAGCGGCTGCCGCCGGGCGCGATCCATCAATTCTCGCCGCTCGACACGCCGGGCGCCATCGCCCGCTTCCTCGCCCATTGGAAGCCCGACGCCGGATTGTTCGTCGATTCCGAGATCTGGCCCAACATGCTGAGCCAGGCCCGGCGCGCGGGCACGCCGCTCGCCATCGTCAACGGCCGGATGTCGGAACGTTCGTTCCGCGGCTGGCGCTATGCCAGGAAGACCGCGGCCGCGATCATGGGCCTGTTCGACGTCTGCCTCGCCGCCGACGACGAGACGGCGCGTCGCCTGCGCGAGTTGGGGGCGCGCGATGTGCGCGTCACCGGAAACCTGAAAGCCGACGCGCCGCCCTTGCCGGCTGATGCGGCCAAGCTCGACGCGCTGCGCGGCGCCATCGCCGGCCGGCCCGTGCTGCTGGCGGCGAGCACCCATCCCGGCGAGGAAGAAAGCATCCTGCCCGCGCATGACCTCCTCCGCCGCGCGCAGCCGGACCTGCTCACCATCATCGTGCCGCGCCACGCCGAGCGCGGCGAGGCCATCGCCGCGCTGTGCGGCACCCGAAAATCCGCGCGGCGCGCGCAGGACGCATTGCCGGCGCCGCAGGACGCGATCTATGTCGCCGATACGATGGGCGAGCTCGGCCTGTTCTACCGCCTCGCCCCAATCGCGTTCGTGGGCGGAAGCCTGGTGCCGCATGGCGGGCAGAATCCGCTGGAACCGGCGCGGCTCAATTGCGCGGTCATAGCGGGACCGCACACGTCCAATTTCGCCGCTGCCTATGACGCGATCTACGCGGCGCAGGGTGACGGCCTGGTGCGCACCAGCGGCGAGATCGCGTCTCTCGCCGGACGGCTGCTGGCCGATCCGGAAGCCTCCCGCGCGATGGGCGACGCCGCGGCGCGCGCGGCCCAAGCGTTGAGCGGCGCCATGGCGCGCACGCGCGAAGCCGTCGAGGCGTTGCTGGCCGATGCGCGCGCCTGAATTCTGGAACGGCAAGGACGTTGCGTCGCGGCTCGCGCTCGCGGCCCTGGCCCCGGCCGCGTGGGCCTATGGCGCCAGCGTCGCCTGGAAGCGCGACCATGCGCGCGCCTGGCGCCCGCGCGCCAAGGTGATCTGCGTCGGCAATCTCACCACGGGCGGAACCGGCAAGACTCCCATCGCCATGGCCGTGGCGCGCGCGCTGGCCGATCGCGGCTATCGCGCGCTGTTCCTGTCGCGGGGCTATGGCGGGCGCGAGCGCGGCCCCGCCATCGTCGATCCCGCCACCGACAGGGCGCGCGACGTGGGCGACGAGCCCCTGCTGCTCGCCCATGCCGCGCCCGTCGTGGTCTCGCGCGACCGCGTGGCCGGCGCGGAACTGGCCGACGCGCAGGGTGCGGACGTCATCGTCATGGACGACGGCCATCAGAACTTCGAGCTCGAGAAGGACCTGTCGCTGGTTGTGGTGGACGCTGAGACCGGCTTCGGCAACGGCCACGTGCTGCCGGCGGGGCCCCTGCGCGAGCCCGTGATCCAGGGGCTGGCGCGCGCCGATGCCGTGATGCTCGTGGGCGACGGCACGCCGGACCTTCAGGGCTTTGCGCGGCCGGTTCATCGCGCCCGGCTCGTGCCGGTGGACGTGCTGGACCTGAAGGGACGCGACGTCGTGGCGTTCGCCGGCATCGGGCGGCCCTCGAAATTCTTCGCCACCCTGATCGACCTCGGCGCGCGGCTGGTCGAGGCGCTCGAATTTCCCGACCACCATGCCTACAGCGCCGCGGACATCGCGCGGCTTCAGTCCAAGGCCCGCGGCGCGATGCTCGTGACCACGGAGAAGGACTACGTCCGCCTCACACCGACCGAACGCGAAGGCGTGAACTTCCTGCCGGTGCGCGCGGGCTTCGACGATGCCCCGGCCTTCTCGCGTCTGCTTGACACCGTCGCCCCCGCACGATAGCCGCCACCACCCATGCCCACACAAATCGATCCCATCCCGCCCATGCCGCTCGGCCGCAAGCTCCGCTACGGCACGGAGGCGGCGGGGTTTTTCATCGCGATCGGGTTCTTCAAGCTGTTTCCGACGGGCATGGCCTCCGCCATCGGCGGCTGGATCGGGCGCAACATCCTCACGCGCCTCAGGACAACCGATCGCGCCCGCGTCAATCTCGCCGCCGCCTATCCGCGGATGAGCGAGGCCGAGCGCGAGGCCATCGTCGTGGAGATGTGCGACAACCTTGGACGCACCACGGCGGAATACGCGCATCTGGGCGCCTTCTCCATCCGCGGCAAGAACCCCCGCCTCGAAGTGACCGGCACGCAATATGCCGAGGCCGCCATCGCCAGCGGCAAGGGCGTGATCTTCGTCTCCGGCCATTTCGCCAATTGGGAGATGATGCCGTTCACCGCGGCACAGCTCGGCTACGAGAGCGGCGAGGTCTATCGCCCGCTGAACAACCCTTACGTCGATCGCTGGACGGTGCGCCAGCGCATCGCCAACGGACCCAAGGAACAAATTGCAAAAGGCGTTCAAGGCACCAAACGCATCTTCACCATGCTGCGGGCCGGAAAGTGCATCCTGCTGCTGGCCGACCAGAAGACCAACGAGGGCCTGCCGGCGCCGTTCTTCGGCCGCGACGCGATGACGACGCCGGCACCCGCCGCGCTGGCGCTCAAGCTCGGCGCGGTCGTGCTGCCCGCCTTCAACGAGCGCCTCGGCGGCGCGCGGTTCCGGATGAAGATCTATCCGCCGGTGGAATTCACACCGACCGCCGATCACGACCACGACATCCTCGCGCTCACGGCGGAGATCACGCGCCGCATCGAGGAGATGGTGCGCGAACGACCGTCGCAATGGCTGTGGATCCATCGCCGCTGGCCCAAGGATGGCGACAAAATCCGTTCCAAGCGCGCGCAGGCGCTGACGGCGACAGACTCTCCCCCATAACCGTCGTCCCCGGGCTTGTCCCGGGGATGTAGAGAAAATCGCAGAGTCAGATCTTGTCGGGAGCCGGTGTACGCGCCGACAACGACGGATCCAGCCTCACGCCGAACCAGTTCATCTGCCAATGCAGATGCGGGCCGGTGGCGCGGCCGGTGTGTCCGATATTGCCGATCTGCTGGCCGCGCTCGATGTGCTCGCCCGCTTTCACCAATTGCGCGCTCTGGTGCATGTAGCCGGTGAAGACTCCGTGGCCGTGATCGAGGAGCGTGTAGCCGCCTTCCAGAAAGAATTGCTCCGCGAGCAAGGCGGTCGCGCCCGCCGGCGCGTGGATCGGCGCGCCCTCGCCGCCCGCGATGTCGACGCCGAAATGCGGCGCCGAGGGCACGCCGTTGAGCACCCGCTGGCTGCCGAATACGCCGGAGATTATACCTTTCGCCGGCCAGTCGAACGGATCCTCGAAATACGTCAGGTCGCTGTCGGTCTTGCGGGCCTCGAACACGAGCGCGTGCTCGCGCTGGATGCGCGCGACGATCTCGGGATCGCTGGGGTGGGCTTCCTGCGGCGGCAGGCCGTTGATCTTCTGCACCTCGTATTGGCGGATGTTCGGCGTGACCTGGAGCGTTTGAACGGAATTGTCGGCAAACGTCGCGGCCAGCATCGAGGGCTTGACCTGGTCGTATTCGAGGCCGAAGGCGAATTCGCCGTCGGCGCCGACGCGCACCGCGCGGCCGTCGACACGAACCGTGCTGCCGGGCGGCGTCTTGCCGATGACGAGACTGCCCTGGTCCATCGATCCGGTGAGTTCGACGCGCCCGCCATGACCGTCCTGCGCGAAGCTCATGCGCGGCAAGGCCGCCAGCGCGGCCGAGGACGCGAGGAACAGGCGGCGATGGATCACTTGGGCGTCCGGCCGGTTTCCTGGAAACGGCGCGTGGCGATCTCGGGCGCCGCGTAAGCCTCCTGGAGGTCCACGCTCCAGTAGCGCAGGGCGTCGAGCGGAATGGCCGTGCCGGTCACCGCGCACATCACGAACGAACCGGGCTTCACGACGCGGTATTCGCCGTCGAGATACTCCAGCTCCGCCAGCCCGTCGGGGCGGAAATCGCGGTCGAGCTTGTTCATGGCGCCAGTGTAGCTAGAACAGCGTTCCCTGACCAGCTTTCGGCTTTGTAACGCGCGGTTTTGGCGCGCCGTCCGCCACGGCGTCCCGCGTTCCGTCCGCGAAGGCCAGCGACAATCGCTCGCCCGACGACACGGACGCCGCGCGGCGGCGCACATGCCCGTCCTCGCCGCGCACCAGCGCGAAGCCGCGGTCGAGCACGCCCTTGTAGGACACGCTGTCCAGAACCCGGGCCACCGCCTCCAGCCGCTTGCGATCCTGCCCCACCCGGCCCCGCTGGGCGCGCGCCATGCGCTGGGCGAGCACACCCACGCGCTCCCGGCCGTTGGCGATCTCGGCCGACACCACCCTGGGCCGGAGCAGGGCCGAGGCCTTGGTGAAGGCGCGGCGATGTTCCTGGAGGTTCCTGAGCAGCGCCCGGCCCAGCCGCTCGCCCGCCAGGTCGAGCCGCTGCCGAGGCTGGGCGAAGAGCTGGTCGGCGCGGGGCAGCACGCGCGCGAGCCCGGCCAGATGCGTGCGGCGCTGGCTCACGCCGCGTGTCAGGCAGGTGAACAGGCGGCGCTGGAAATCGAGCGTCTGGGCGATCAGCTCGCTGCGCACCGGCACCGCCATCTCGGCGGCGGCCGTGGGTGTGGGCGCGCGGCGGTCGGAAGCGAAATCGATCAGCGTCGTGTCGGTCTCGTGGCCCACCGCGGAAATCAGGGGAATGCCGCTCTCCGCCGCGGCGCGGACCACGGCCTCTTCATTGAAGGCCATCAGATCTTCCAGCGAGCCGCCGCCGCGCGCGACGATGAGGAGATCCGGGCGCGGCACGACGCCGCCTGCCGCCAGCGCGTTGAATCCGCGGATCGCGGCCGCCACTTCGCCCGCCGCCTTCTCACCCTGCACCGCCACGCCCCAGAGCAGGACGCGGCGGGGAAAGCGGGCGTTCAGCCGATGCATGATGTCGCGGATGACGGCGCCCGTCGGCGAGGTGATGACGCCGATCACATCGGGCAGGAACGGCAGCGGCTTCTTGCGCTCCGCCGCGAACAGGCCCTCGGCTGTGAGCTTCTTCTTGCGCTCCTCCAGCATCGCCATCAGCGCGCCGGCGCCCGCCAGCTCGATCTGCTCGACGATGATCTGGTAGCGCGAAGAGCCCGGATAGGTCGTGATCCGCCCGGTGCAGACGACCTCCAGCCCCGGCTCGGGCCTCAGTTTCAGCAGTCGCGCGGCCTGTTTCCAGATGATGGCATTGAGGACGGCCTTGTCGTCCTTCAGGTCGAAATAGACATGGCCGGAGGCGGGGATCTTCAACCCGCTGATCTCGCCTCGCACGCGGACGAACGGAAACGCCTCCTCGACAGTGCGTTTCAGCACGCCCGCGATCTCGCTTACGCTATATTCCGGCAGATTGGTGGCGGCGGATTCGGACATCGGTTGAGCCTTCTGCAATGCGTCGCTTCTCAAGGCTTCCATACGTTCAATGCACAATGCCGCGCGATGTGGCCGAAGTCCTTGTCCGCAGTCAGCATGGTCAGATCATGACTCAGACAGAGCTGGGCGAGAAGCGCGTCGACGGATTCGATCTGCACGCCGGCGCGCCGGCAACGGGTGAACAGATCGGCCGCGCCCACATGGTCATCCCAGCCCGGCGTGAGAAAGGGGAACGATGTCAACCGCGCAAGAATCTGCTCGCGCTGGCGCGGCCCCGACACACCTTGCAGAACCTCCTGCACGACGAGGCCCACCACAAATAATCCGTCGCCGGCGCCAATGGCCCGAGTCAGTTCACTGACGAACGGTCCCCCTGGCGCCTCGCGGCGGAGGGCGAGGGACCAAACGCTCGTGTCGACCAGAATGTTCAACGGCGTCTTCGCGCTACCTTGTGGTCGTAGGTCGGATCCCAATTGATCTTGCCGAACAGCTCGACGATGCGTTTCTGTTCGCGCCGCCCGATGAACTCCTTCAACGCCTTCGTGACTGCGGCCTTTTTCGTTCGCTCGCCGCTGACCTTCAATGCGCGATCGAGCAGGTCGGGATCGATGGACAGATTCGTCGCCATGTGTGCACTCTCACACATTGCATCACACACCGCAATGGCCTAGAGGCGGCTTATGAAAGTCCTTCTCATTGGCTCTGGCGGCCGCGAGCATGCGCTGGCTTGGGCGCTGGCGGCATCGCCGTTGCTGACCAGGCTCTATTGCGCTCCGGGTAATGCCGGGATCGCGCAGGTCGCGGAGTGCGTGCCCATCGCGGCGATGGACTTCGACCGGCTGGTCGCCTTCGGGCAAGAGTCAAAGATCGATTTCGCGGTGATTGCGCCGGACAACCCGCTGGTCGCCGGGTTGCGGGACCGCTTCGAGGCCGCGGGCATCCGTTCGACCGGGCCGAGCGCCGCGGGCGCGATCCTCGAAGGCTCCAAGGGCTTCGTGAAGGACCTGTGCCGCGAGTTGGGCATTCCCACCGCTGCGTACAGGCGGTTCAAGGAGCCCACTGCCGCAAAGACGTTCGCGGACACGTTGGGCCTGCCCGTCGTCATCAAGGCGGACGGATTGGCGCTGGGCAAGGGCGTGATCGTCGCCGGGACGAAGGCAGATGCGGACAAGGCCATCGACTTCATGTTCGAGGGCGGCTTCGGCGCGAGCGGCAGCGAAGTGGTGGTCGAGGAATTCATGGAGGGCGAGGAAGCGAGCTTCTTCGCACTCTGCGACGGCGAGACCGCGATCCCGCTGGTGGGCGCACAGGACCACAAGCGCGCCTTCGACGGCGACAAGGGACCCAACACCGGCGGCATGGGCGCCTACAGCCCCGCGCCGGTGCTGACGCCGGCGCTGGAGCACATCGCGATGGAGCGCTTCATCCGGCCCACCGTCGCCGCGATGGCGGAGCGGGGCCGGCGCTACATGGGCGTGATGTTCCTGGGCCTGATGATCACGAAGGACGGGCCCAAGCTCGTCGAATACAATTGCCGCTTCGGCGATCCGGAGACCCAGGTGCTGGTGCCGCGCCTGAAGTCCGACCTGCTCACCGCGCTCGTCGCCATGCGCGACCGACAGCTGCACCACCTCGACTTGCGCTGGCGCGACGAGGCGGCGCTGACTGTGGTCATGGCGTCGAACGGCTATCCCGGCGACTACGCCAAGGGCACCGAGATCCGCAATCTTGACGCCGCGTCGGCCGTCGACGGCGTGCGGATATTCCATGCCGGAACGCAACTGCATGACGGCAAGCTTCTGGCCATGGGCGGCCGCGTGCTCAACGTCACCGCGCTGAGCAAGACCGTCGCCGAGGCACAGGCCCGCGCCTATCGCGCCGTCGATATCATCGACTGGCCCGGCGGCTTCTGCCGCCGCGATATCGGCTGGCGGGCCATTGCGCGCGGCGGCTAGCCTGTCCAAGAATGCGGCCAGAGCTATCGGGAGTGGCGCATGGCCGAGCCAGCAGTGGACGACCGTCAGGAGAAGTTCTCCGGCACCAAGGAAGTGGTGGAGCGCTACCGCTTCGATGAGAAGACGCTCGAAGCCTGGCTCGCCGAGAGGATCGAGGGCTTCCGGACGCCGCTGGAGGTGCGCCAGTTCAAGGGCGGGCAATCCAATCCGACCTACAAGCTGATCACGCCCAACCGCAACTATGTGCTGCGCAGGAAACCGCCGGGCAAGCTCCTGCCCAGCGCGCATGCGGTGGACCGTGAGTACCGCATCATCTCCGCCCTCTACCCGACGGGCTTTCCCGTGGCGAAACCATACCTGCTTTGCGAGGACGAAAGCATCATCGGCACGATGTTCTATGTGATGGATTGCGTGGAGGGGCGCATCTATTGGGGACCGATGCTGCCGGACCAGACGCCAAAGCAGCGCACCCAGATCTACGACGCGATGAACGCGACCTTTGCCCAGCTCCACGACATGGACTGGCGAAAGCTGGGGCTCGAGGACTACGGCAAGCCCGGCAACTATGTGGGCCGCCAGGTCGCACGCTGGACCAAGCAGTACAAGGCCAGCGAGTCCGAGCGTATCGACGAGATGGAGCGGCTGATCGAATGGCTGCCGCAACACCTGCCGGCCGATGCGCGCGACTCCATCGTCCACGGCGACTACCGGCTGGACAACATGATCCTGCATCCCACCGAACCCAGGGTGATCGCGGTGCTGGACTGGGAGCTCTGCACCATCGGCGACCCGATGGCGGATTTCACCTATCATCTGATGCAGTGGCAGATGCCGGGCGGCGTGTCCTCCGGCGGCAGCCTGCTGGATGCGGACTTCGCCGCGCTGGGCATTCCGGACAAGGACGCGTACACCGCGATGTATTGCCGGCGCACCCACCGCGACCGGGTCCCGAACATGGATTACTACGCCGCCTACAATTTCTTCCGGCTGGCCGGCATCCTCCAGGGCATCGTCGGGCGGGTGCGCGACGGCACGGCGGCCAATGCCAATGCGGCACAAAACGCCGCGGGCGTGCGGCCGCTGGCGGAGCGGGCCTGGCATTTCGCCAGGCGCGCCGGCGCGAAGTAAATCCGGCGACAGGCTGGTTAAACAGCGCTTAACGCGCAAGCTTCGTGCGCGCGGCCACTCCGGCAATTTGCAAGCGTTGCTTAAGAGACGCCACGTAAGCTTGTTCGCTTGGACGGCCTGGCCGTCCCGGGAGGGCATCGGGTGTCGCAAGACGTCGCGCACGTCTCGCCGGAGGACGCGCTCAAATCCGAGCGCGTGCAATTCGCGCTGGCCGAACGCGCCGCGCGGTTCGGCTATTGGCGCGTGCGGCTGGCCGACAACTTCGCCACCTGGTCGCCCGGCATGTACAAGATCCTGGCGCTCGATCCCGCGATGCCTGCGGACATGGCATGGCTGCTCGACCAGGTCGTGGCCGAGGACGTGGCGCATCTGCAATCCCAGATCAACGAAGCCATCAAGACGCGCTCGCAATTCTACTACCGCACGCGCGCCAAGGATCCCGACGTCGTCGCCCGCTATGTCGATACCCATGGCGAGGTCGAGCTGGGGCCGGACGGGCGCGTGGTCTCGATCATCGGGGTGTGCCACGACGTCACCGAGCAGGTGATCGCCGAGGAGGCGCGCCAGAAGGCCGAGGAGCGCTACCGCGTGATGGCCGAGCAGGCCTCCGACATCATCATGCTGCACGAGGGCGACCGCATCGTCTTCGCCTCCGGCGCGCTCAACCGCATCCTCGGGCGGCGGCCGGAAGACGTGCAGGATGGGCGCTATCTGCAATACGTCCATCCCGACGATCTGGACGAGGCGCACAAAATCCGCGGCCTGCCCAGGCCGGGCGAGGTGCGCACCGCGACCTATCGCGCGCGCCACGCCGACGGCCACTACGTCTGGCTCGAGGCGACGACGCGCGGGGTGTTCGACGAGGCGACCGGCGGATTCCTGCGCGAGATCAGCGTCACCCGCGACGTGAGCGAGCGCAAGGAGCAGGAGATGCGCATGCGCGCAGCGCAGGAGAAGGCCGAGGCCGCCAACCGCGCCAAGACCCTGTTCCTGGCCAACATGAGCCACGAGTTGCGCACCCCGCTCAATGCCGTGATCGGCTTCTCCGACATCATGCGCGACGAGGTGTTCGGCCCGCTCGGGCACGAGCGTTACAGCGAATACGCGACGCTGATCTACGATTCCGGCCAGCTCCTTCTCGACCTCATCACCGACATCCTCGACATGGCCAAGATCGAGGCCGGCAAGTTCGAGATGAATTTCGAGCGCGTCGACCTGGCCGAGACCATCGAGGACTGCGTGCGCCTGCTGCGCGAACGGGCGCGCAAGGGCGCGGTGCGCATCGGCTTCGATCCGCGCCACGACGCCCTGTCGCTGGTCGCCGACCGCCGCGCCGTCAAGCAGATCATGCTCAACCTGCTCTCCAACGCGGTGAAGTTCACCAAGGCCGGCGGCCATGTCGACGTCGAGGCCGAATTCGCCGGCGACCGCATCCAGGTGACGGTGCGCGACGACGGCATCGGCATTCCCGCCGAGCACCTGCCCCGTCTCGGCCGGCCGTTCGAGCAGGTCTGCGACGATCCGCTGCTGGCCAAGGGCGGCACCGGGCTCGGCCTGGCGCTGGTCCACGCGCTCACCGGCAAGCATGGCGGCACGGTGCGCATCGAAAGCCAGGAAGGCGCCGGCACGTCCGTGACGGTGGAATTCCCCCTCAAGCCGCCGGCGCGCGCCCAAGCCGCGGCGTAGATTCAATCCGGCCTCCGCGGCCGCACGCCGGGCCCATACGACAAAGGCTCCGTGCGCATTCGGAGCCTTGTGCGGGTTTCCTCACTGTCCAGCCGGCCGCGCGTGCCATCCCAGACACCGCGAGCATGCTCGGTTCAAACCGCCTCGGCTTCCCGCAAGGTGGCGGCCTTTGCCACGGTCTCTGCCCGGTCCGTCGCGGCGTGGCCCGGATCACCTGGGGTGCATCTCCGGGGGTTCGCGTCGGGAGGCGGAGGCCTCGCCCATCCCCCGGCCCGAACGAGGCGCTCGTTCGCGGAGAGGATGCGGCGCGGCGGATCGGCCAGCGCAGTCTTGCCCGGGCGCACGCAAGCTTGCGCCCTTGCCTGTATGGTCTTGCGGCTTCGCTAGGTCAGATGGGCTAAACTCCTGCGTGCTTCTTCCTACACACTCAGAAGTAGAGAAGAACGGCAGGGATTACAAGTCCAAATCTAGGAATTTTATGACGATTTGTCAGTGCCAAGGGACCACCCGCGCCGCCGCGGCTGCGGCGGAGCGCGAACGTGAAGGCTCCTCGGGAAAAAGAAGTGCTTACCTCTCCCTCGCGGGAAGGTCGAAAAATCGTGGAGCGTAGCGGAGCGATTTTTCGGGTGGGGACCGCGCGTGACCACCGCGACCCCCACCCGAAAAACGCTCGCGCGTTTTTCGACCTCCCCGCAAGGGGGAGGTCGGACGCTGATTATGCCTTCGCCGTCAGTCTTGCGTTGCCATTACTCCGCCGCCACGCGGCGGGGGCGTTCCATGTATTTGCCGTATTCGAGACGCGCGATGGTGCGGTTGTGGACTTCGCCGGGGCCGTCGGCGAGGCGCCCGTCACCTCGCCCTACGCGGCTCGTGCCTTCAAGGCTTTGGCGAATTGAGCAGGTGCGGCGCGCTGCTGCGTCAAACTGTTCGCTTTCCTCAGCACATCGGCTTCGACTACCGCGTCCGCCGGCAGCTTGCCGAATTCGCACATCCAGCGCGCGACTTCCGGCCATTCCCATAGCGGGCTCTCGGACGTGACGCGCGCGACCGGCGCAGGAAATCTCTTGCCGCGCTCGCCTTTGCAATAGAGCGAGATCGCCGCGCGCGACAATCCGCTGCGCGCGGCGATATCGGACAGGCTCACGAGATGGTCCGGCTCGAAGCGCTCGACGATCGCACCAGCACGGCTCACATCCATGAAGGCGGACGAAATCGCTTCCGCGAGACTTCGCGCGGCGCGGTCGAATTCCAGGACGATTCGGCCCTTCTGGAAGGAAAGCGTGGCGTCGTCGCAACCGGCCTCGAAGAATCGATCTTCAAAATCGTCTGCCGCGGGATCCAGCCCCGAGGCGATGATCGTAAAGGCGTAATCCTTCATTCTTCGCCTCCGTGGGCATGGACACAGCGTTCAACCGCCCGGATGATCGCTCGCGCGTGATGTTCCGGCACCCTGGGCGTCGACCACACAGAAAGCTGGCAGCCGTCCCTGTCGTTGCGAGGACAAAGCAGCCGGCCCCATGCGTGACCATGCGCTTTCCGCCAGCGCCATCCACGCGCCTCCGCTAAAGTCACGGCCGCATCAATTTCCTTATTCGGATGCGCCGGCCTCATCGCGAGCGTCCAGCGACGATAGGCCAAGTGTAAACAAATGTCAACAGCATCGATACTCCGGAAATGCTACCTAATTTTTCTCTTCCGTCCCCGATGATGCACATTCGGCCCCCGGGGCATGTTCTTGGGCGGTTTGTAGCCGGGCGGGAGGGGACGCAGGAACTCGTTCACGTCCACGGCCAGCGCCTTCGCCAGCCGCATTGCTACGTGAAGCGACGGGTTTCGTTTTCCGCGTTCGATACCGCTCACATAGGCGAGCGTGATCTTCGCTTCGGCCGCGAGCGTCTGCTGCGACCATTGCGGGTTGCGGCCGAGCCGCAGACGCTGGACGTTGAGGCCCACCAGCCTTCGGAAGTTCATAAGCGAAGGCGGGCCTATTGTAAACGATAGTGATACATACTAATGGACGAAATTGACTGTGAGGGGATTGCCCATGCCCGGCAACCAACCGCCCGTTCCGATACGGAGTGAACTGCAATCGCTCCTTGCGTTCTGGCTGGTGGCGGCGGGGGCGCGGGGGATGCCGCGCAGGGCGGATTTGCGCATCGCCGCGCTGGAGCCGTGGTGGGACAACATCGCGATGATCGTGCCGGCCGCGTGCGGAGAGTTGCGCCGCTGGCAGTTCACCTATTGCGGCGAGGCACTGGCGGCGCGTTTCGGGCGGGACATGATGCGCCGCCCGCTGGCGCGCGTCGCCGAGCCGTTGCGCCTGCCCCTGCGCGCGCTGCTCAAGGAGCTGCGCTGGAAGGTCTCGCCCACGCTGGTGCGCAGTGACGTGCCGCAGGGCGACGGCACGTTCGTGACACGGAGCGATCTGGTTCTGCCGCTGTCCAGCAATCGCGACGGGTTGCCCGACCGGATGGTGTTCGCGAGTTATCCGGACGCTTCCTCCCCCGCCGATGCGGGGGAGGTGGCGCGCGCGCCGGCTCCTCAGGAGGAAAAGGGCCCACCTCCCCCTTGCGGGGAGGTCGAAAAATCGTGGAGCGTAGCGGAGCGATTTTTCGGGTGGGGGCCGCGCGTGACGACCGCGACCCCCCACCCGAAAAACGCTCGCGCGTTTTTCGACCTCCCCGCAAGGGGGAGGTCGGACGCTGATTGAGCCTTCGCCGTCAGTCTTGCGTTGCCATTACTCCGCCGCCGCGCGGCGGGGGCGTTCCATGTATTTGCCGTATTCGAGCCGCGCGATGGTGCGGTTGTGGACTTCGTCCGGGCCGTCGGCGAGGCGCAGGGTGCGCTGGCTGGCGTAGGCGCGGGCGAGGCCCGGATCGGTCGTCACGCCGGCGCCGCCCCAGGCCTGGATGGCGTCGTCGATGATCTTCAGCGCCATGCGGGGTGCTGCGACCTTGATCTCTGCGATCTCGGTGCGGGCGACCTTGTTGCCGACCTTGTCCATCATGTCGGCGGCCTTGAGCGTCAACAGCCGGCACATGTCGATGTTGATGCGCGCTTCCGCCACGCGCTGCTCCCACACCGAATGTTCGGCGATCTTCTTGCCGAACGCCTCGCGGCTGAGCAGGCGCTTGACCATGCTTTCGAGCGCGCGCTCCGCAACACCAATCGTGCGCATGCAGTGATGGATGCGGCCCGGGCCGAGGCGGCCTTGCGCGATCTCGAAGCCGCGGCCTTCGCCGAGCAGGAGGTTCTCTTCCGGCACCTTCACGTCCTTGAGGATCACTTCCGCATGACCATGCGGCGCGTCGTCATAGCCGAACACCGGCAGCATGCGCACGATCTCGATGCCGGGCGCGTCCATCGGCACCAGGATCTGGCTCTGCTGGGAGTGGCGGTCCTTCTCCGGGTCGGTCTTGCCCATCACGATGGCGACCTTGCAGCGCGGATCGCCGACGCCCGACGACCACCATTTGCGGCCGTTGATCACATAGTGATCGCCCTTCTTCTCGATGCGGGTGGCGATGTTGGTGGCGTCAGACGAGGCCACCGCCGGCTCCGTCATCAGGAACGCCGAGCGGATCTCGCCGGCCAGCAGCGGCTTCAGCCATTTGTCCTGCTGGTAGGGGCTGCCGTAGCGCTCCAGCACTTCCATGTTGCCGGTGTCGGGCGCGGAACAGTTGAACGCCTCCGACGCGAAGCCGACGCGGCCCATCATCTCGCAAAGCGGGGCGTATTCCAGATTGGTGAGGCCGGCGCCGTGTTCGCTCTCGTTGAGGAACAGGTTCCACAGCCCCGCGGGGCGCGCCTTCTTCTTCAACTCCTCGACGACGGGCACCACGATCCACGGATTGCCCTTGTCGCGCGCGGCCTGCATCTGCTTGGCATAGACCGGTTCGGCGGGATAGATGTATTGCTCCATGAACGCGCCGACGCGCTTCATCCATTCCTTCTGCCGCGGCGAATAATCGAAATCCATGTGGCCCTCCAATTGCAGTTGGCGAACTGTAGCCGGGCGCATGGCGGCCCACTAGGGCAAATGTGGCGGCGTTCCGGTCTTGTCCCATGCGCGGTTTCTTGCGAATATCCGCCCCATGAACGAGATCCGCGAACTGCTCAAACTCAGCGTGGAAGAGCGGCTGAAGCTTGTGAAGGTCCTGTGGGACAGCCTCCCCGAGGACGCCCGAAATTTCCCGTCGATATCCGACGAGCTGTATGCCGAACTCGAACGCCGCATGGCGGAACACGAGGCGGATCCATCTACGGCTCTGGATTGGAAAGATGTCCGCAATGAATTGTGGGCACGGGTTAAGTGACGCATCGCCTAAGACTGCTGCAGTCGGCGCGCACGGAAATCAACGAAGCAGCCGAATGGTACGAGACCCAAACCGAAGGGATGGGTCCGGAATTCCTCAGGGACTTCGACATCGTCGCCGAAAGACTCAAGCGCTATCCCGAAGCTTACCAGATCGCGCGGGGAACTGTGCGGCGAGCCCCAATGGGACGGTTTCCCTACAATATTTACTACAGGCTTTATGGTGATGAGATCGTGATGCTCGCCTGTGTCCACCAGAAACGCGATCCCTCATACTGGTTGTCCCGCGTTTGACAACCCTGCCCTGCGTGGGCCAAGCACCGCCCCATGCTGCTTTGGGCCGGCCTGGCGTTTCTCGTTCTCGGCGCGATCGCGTTCGGCTTCGACCGGCGCGCGGCGCATGCGGTTCATGCAGGCGTTTCGCGCCGCGTCCATCGCGCGCTCGCCCGCACGACGGATTGGGCGAAGGGCGCGCACTGGCTGACGCTCTCGCTGGTGTCGCTGGTGCTGGCGTATGGGTTGCTCTGGCTGATGGGCAAGCCCGACTGGCTGCGCGCGGTGGCGGAGACGGCGCTGGCGTTCCTGGCCTGCCTCGCCGGGGCAAGCGCCATCCTGCACACGATCAAGTTCCTCGCCGGGCGCCGGCGGCCGCGCGACGAGCTGGAACACGACCTCTATGGCTGGCGGCCGTTCCGCCTCGACACCCAGCACGACTCGTTTCCGTCCGGCCACGCGATGACGATCTTCTGCGTGGCGGTGACGGCGATGGGCGTGTTACCGCTGTTGTCGCCCCTGTGGTTCGCGCTGGCGCTCTATTTGGCGCTGACGCGAGCATTGATGAACGCGCATTTCTTCTCCGACGTATTCGTGGGCGCGGGCATCGGGGTTCTGGCCAGCCGCGAAGTCCTGCTCTATCTGTTCCCCGCCCTCACCCAGCCCTGGTTCTGAGCACCGGACGATGATCGAGCTCCTCACCGACATCCGCACCTGGGAAAGCCTGGCCACGCTGACGGTGCTGGAGATCGTGCTCAGCATCGACAACATCCTGTTCCTCTCCATCGTCTCGGCCCAGCTGCCGCCCGCCCGCCAGCCCGCCGCCCGCCGCATCGGGCTCAGCTACGCGCTGGTCATGCGCATCGCCCTGCTCTGCGCCATCGCCTGGGTGATCACGCTGCAGAAGCCGGTGATCGCGCTGTTCGGCTTCGGCTTCTCGTGGCGCGACCTGGTGCTGGGGGCCGGCGGATTGTTCCTGCTCACCAAGGGCACGCGCGAGATCCACGACATGGTGGGCGGCCATGAGGAGTTCGCCCGCCGGGCCGGCGCCTCGTTCGGCGCGGTGATCGTGCAGATCGCGATCTTCGACCTGGTGTTCTCCTTCGACTCCGTCGTCACCGCCGTCGGCATGACCGAGCACCTCGCGGTGATGATCGCGGCCATCGTGCTCTCCATGCTGGTGATGCTGGCGGCGTCGGGCGCGGTGGCGGCCTTCATCGCCAGGAACCCGACCGTCAAGATGCTGGCGCTGAGCTTCCTGCTCCTGATCGGCACGGCGCTGGTGGCGGACGCGATGCATTTCGACATCCCCCGCGGCTACCTCTACTTCGCGGTCGCGTTCTCCGGCGCCGTGGAAGCGCTGAACCAGATGGTGGCGCGGCGGCGCAAGAAGGCGTGACCCGCAGCCGCGCTGTCCGCGCGGGCGGCTCTAGTCGCCGGCAGCGCGATCCACAAGCGCAATAAGCAGGGCAAGAAGACAGCCGGCGGCAATGCCGATGGAAAGGTCCTTGAGCAGCGTGAAAAAAAGCGTTGCCAGAAACACGGCCGCGCTGCGCCAGCGCCTCGTCAAATGCAGAAGCTCGGCTTTCTCGACCATATTCCAGGACACGACAACCAAGATTCCAGCGAGCGCTGCCAACGGAACGAAGCTCGCCAGCGGCGCCGCGACGATCATGAACACCAGGATGAAGAGCGCGTGCATGATGCCGGATATCGGGCTTTGAGCCCCCGCCCGGATGTTTGTGGCGGTGCGGGCGATCGTGCCGGTGACGCTGATGCCGCCAAAGAGCGCCGATGCGATGTTCGCGATTCCCTGGGCGACCAGTTCCATGTTCGAACGATGAATCCGGCCTGTCATGCCGTCGGCCACCTTGGCGGACAACAAGCTCTCGATGCCGCCAAGTAGCGTAAAGGAGAATGCCGAAGGAAACACCGCAATCGCCAGGACCCAGGATATGTGCGGAAATCCGGGCCGCCCCAAACCATTCGGAATCCCTCCAAAGTGGCTGCCGATCGTTTCGGCCGGCAGGTGAAGGGCAGCAACGCCGATGGAGCCAAGGACCACAGCAATCAACATGCCGGGCCATTTCGGCCGCCAGCGCCGAAGTGCGAATATCAATACGGCAGAGCCCAGGCCGACGCATAGCGCCACGGGATTCAAGGTCGGAATTGCATCGCCGAGCGCGGCAAGTTTCGAGAAAAACGGGCCCGGCTCCGGGCCCGCGAGATGCAGCCCTCCCATATCCTTGAGCTGGCTTGCGAGTATGGTGGCCGCGATTCCGCAGCTGAAACCGACGGTGACGGCCTGAGGTATGTAGCGGATCAGCGAGCCGATGCGCAGCAGGCCCAAGAGCGTGAGCATCGCACCGGACATCAGGATTGTGACCAGAAGGCCGTTGAGTCCGAATTTCGAGACGGTTGCCGCCACCAAGACTATGAATGCGCCCGCAGGCCCGCCGATCTGGAACCGGCTGCCGCCCAGCGCCGAGACGATCACGCCGCCGACGATGGCGGCGTAGAGGCCCCGTTGGGGTGCCACGCCGGATGCCACCGCAATCGCCATGGAGAGCGGAAGCGCAACGACCGCTACCGTCAGCGCGGCCACGGCGTCCTTGCGAAAACTGGCGAGGGAATAGCCCTCGGCCAGAATGGCCGTCAGTTTCGGGCGATAGAGATGCGCGGTCGAAAGTCCGTTCGGCATGGTCGCAAGTTGATACCGGATTGGACAATTTGGGACGTGACAGATTGACTTCCAGTAAATGCGCAAGCGCATGCCGAGGCGGACCTGGCTCGCTCCGGCCGCGGCATCGTTACATTCCGCAGGGTCAACCTAGGCTAGGTCTGCACGATAGTCCGTGCACCCTCGACCATCTTCTTCGCGCCTTCGCCGTCGCCCTTGCGCAGGGCGGCGAGGTCCTGCGGCACTTTCACGCCGCGCTCGACGCCGGGGCGGGCGGCGATCCTGTCGATCCATTTCTGCAGGGGCTCCAGCCCCTCCACCGACACGCCGGACCAGGGATGCGTGCGCACCCAGCACCAGTTGGCGATGTCGGCGATGGAGTAGTCGCCGGCGAGCCATTCGTTGTCCTTGAGCCGGTTGTTCAGCACCTCGAACAGGCGGCGGGATTCGTTCTGGTAGCGGGAGATGACGGGCTCGATCTTCTCCGGCCAGTAGCGGAAGAACACATTGGCCTGGCCCATCATCGGGCCGATGCCGCCCATCTGAAACATCAGCCATTGGGTGACGAGGCTCTTGCCCTTGGCATCGGACGGCAACAGCTTGCCGGTCTTCTCCGCCAGATAGAGCATGATCGCGCCGCTCTCGAACACCGCGAAATTTCCGGCATCGCGGTCGACGATGGCCGGGATGCGGCCGTTGGGATTGATCTTGAGGAACCAGTCCTCCTTCTGCGCGCCCTTGGAGAGCTCGATGGCGTGGGTTTCGTAGGGCAGCTCCATCTCTTCCAGCGTGACGGAGGCTTTCCAGCCATTGGGCGTGGCGGAGGTGTAGAGGTCGATCATTCGGCGGGTCCTTTGGCGAGAATGGCGTCGTTGACGGCGTCGGTTTCGAGCGCGGGCGCCGTGTCGCGCGCCAGCACGAGGCCGGTATAGACGTCGCCCTCGCCTTCCTCATCGCCCGCGCTCTCGGCGCGGCGCCGGTCCACCACCTCGCGCAACGCGCGCTGCTCGCGCTCGCCGATGGGATAGCCCAAGGCGAAGGCGAAGCAGGCGAGCGCGAGCCCGATGGGCACCAGGATGTAGAACAGGCGCAGGTTCTGGACGATTTGCGGCGCGAAGTGCGTCGCGTTGGGATTGAACCCGATCCAGCCCAGCACCGGCAGCGCCAGCGCCGGCAGCGCGATGCCGAGTTTGGCGGTGAGCGCCAGGAAGGAATACATCAGGCCGGCGCGCTCGGTGCTGTTCTGCGCGCCGTCGGCATCGGCCACGTCCGCCATCATGGAGCGCAGCAGGAAGGCGGGCGCGCCGTAGGTGATGCCCGTGAGCGAGAGCACGATCGCGGCGATGAGCACGTTGCCGGACGGGATGAGGAACAGCAGCGGCGACATGCAGCAGCCGTAGATATAGGCCGCCATCAGCGCGCGGTGCTTGCCGATGCGGCGCGACAGCATCATCCACAGCGGCATGAACAGCACGCCGGTGACGAAATAGAGCAGCAGCAGCGAATTGGCCGCCTTGGGCAGGGCGAGCCCGATGTCCGCGAAATAGAAGAACATCACGCCGCGCATGCCCTGGTTCACCGACTCCACGAGGTCGAGCAGGATCACGCGGCGCATGGCGCGGTTGCCGATGACGAATTTCAGCGTGCGGAAGAATCCGGCCCGCGTCGCCAGCTTCACCTCGGGCTCCGGCACGAACAGCACGCAGAGCGCGACCGAGGGCAGCAGGGTGACGATCGCGAACGCGGCCATGGCCATGATCTGCGTGGCGTGGCTGTGGACGCCGGCGATCTCCAGCACAGCCGGGATCACCAGCACGCCCACCATGCCGGCCACCGTCAGCGCCTGCACCCAGCCATAGATGCGGCTGCGCTCGTGATAGTCTCCGGATAACTCCGATCCCCAGGACAGATGCGGGATCACGCACATTGACCAGCCGAGATACATCACGAACAGCCAGAGGCCGAGATGAAACGCGCTGACCGGACCGCCCGGCACGAACACCATCCACAGGCCCAGGGCGAGCAGCGGCGCGCCCAGCGCCAGCATCGGGCGGCGGCGGCCGAAGCGCGTGCGGATCTGGTCGCTGATATAGCCCGCGGTGGGATCGACGAAGACGTCGAGCAGCCGCATCAGGCCGAAGACGCTGCCCGCGGCGAGCCCGAGACCGATCTGTTTGGACGCGTAAAATTGCGGCAAGTGAACCACCAGCGGCATGCCCACCGCCGCCAGCGCGAAACTGGGAAGCGCGTAGGTGAGAATCCGCGAGAGGCTGACGCGATCTGGGTTGGCCATGGCGGGCCTCACGCCGCGCGAAAGCGTTGAACGAGGGGGCGTTCCTCCTCGATGCAGGCCTTGAACGAGGGCCTGTCGTGCAGCCGCGTCACGAAGGCGGCGAGATGAGGCCAGCGCGACGCGTCCACGGCCTCGCCCGCATGGTCGAAATTCACCAGCATGGTGGCGATGGTGATGTCGGCGATGGAGAAGGTATTGCCGACGAAGTACGTCGCGCCGCCGAGTTCCGTTTCCAGGTAGTCGAACAGCGGCGGCAGCTTTTCGGTCAGCGTTTTCACGCACAGCGCCTCGTCGGTTTCGCTGCGCATCATCTTCTTGACCACGCGCTCGAAGAACAGGCCCGGGCCGATGGTCTGCGCCAGGATCGAATCCGCGTACTCCTCGAACCACAGCGCGCGAGCGCGTTGCATGGGATCGCTGGGGTAGAGCGCGGGCGTGGGAAATTTTTGCTCGATGTAGTCGCAGATGACCGAGGAGTCCGGCAGCGTGTTGGGCTCGGGCTGATCGGTGTCGCGCAGCACGGGGATGCGCTTGAGGGGAGAGATCGCGAGGAATTCCGGCGCCGGACGGAACGGGTTCACCTGCTCCAGCGAATACGGAACGCCCTTCTCCGCCAGCACCACCCGCACCTTGCGCACGAACGGCGACACGTTGCTGCCATAGACGATGAGTGCCACGCGCGTTCTCCCGGAATATCTTATTGTTGCTGACAGCGTGTCAGAGGTTGGCGTTGCAACGCAAGAGCTTCCTCCCCCGCCGGTGCGGGGGAGGAAAATCAAGCCGGCGCTTCCACCTTCAGTTTTGGCGTCCGCTCTTCCGGCATGGTGTCGTACATGTCGGCGATGAGGTCGGTCTTGCGGGCGCGGTGCCTGGGGTCGTTCCAGAGGTTTTCCCATTGCACAGGGTCGTTGCGTAGATCGTAGAGCTCGCCTTCCGTGCCGTCATATTTCACTTTCGTGGTGATGCCGCCGAACTGGGGCCACGACTCCTCGAGCCCGTTGGGCTGGCCCGGCGTGGACGGCTCGTAGCGCGTCAGCATAAAACCGTCGTGATAAATTGAACGGAAGTGGAAGCCGTAGCCGGGGAACTGGCTGTCCCATTCGCAGAAGGCGCGCTGGCGCGAGCCGTCCTCGCCCACCGGCAGCGCCTTGCCCTGCATCCACGGCGCCGGATCGACGCCTGCGACGGCGGCGAATGTCGCGGCGAGATCGACCTGCTCCACCGGCTGCTCGACGCGCGCCGGCGCGACGTTCGCATTCGGCGCCGGGCGCCAGATGAACGGCAGGCGCATCAGCGAGTCCACATGCCACGGACCCTTGTAGACGAACCCGAAATCGCCCTGGAGCTCGCCATGATCGGTGGTGAAGAACACGTCGGTGTCGCCGTCCCAGCCGCGCGCCTTCACCGCGCCCATCACCTTGCCGATCGCTTCGTCGATCAACTCGTTCATCACATGGACCTTGGCGTTGATCTCGCGGATGTTGTCGTCGCTGAGCTGGCCGGGCGTGAAGTTCATCGGCCCGCCTTCGATGTTGGCGAAAGTGCCGTCGTAGTAGGCGAGCCAATGCGCCGGCTTCTTCGCCAGCACCTTGCGGATGGCCTCCGGCGATCCGGGATGGCCGGCGGGCAGCGGCAGGTCGCGCCAGTCGCAGCGCGCGTTCTCGCTCTGCGGCGGATCCCAGGGATGATGCGGATCGGGGAAGCTGAGCCACAGGAACCAGTCCTCGTCTGCGTCCAGCCCCTTCAGCCAGTCCACCGCCAACCCCGCGAGCCAGTCGGTGTGATAGGCCTCGCGCGGCAGGGGATTGTTGTGGGTTTCCGGCGCGCCGGTGTCGCCGCCGCCGTCGGCGTTCAACAACGGCGCCGCCTTGTCGAAGAACTCCGGATAGTTCTTCTGCACCCAGCGGCCATAATGGCCGGCCGGGCGGCCGCGGAAATTGTAGATGTGCATGGCGTGGATGGCGTAGCCGAAGCCGCGCCACGGGCCGAAATCGCCTTCCATCTGGCGGCGGTTCTCCGCCCACTTGCCGGTGAGATCGAAGCCCGGCTCGAAATGCGCCTTGCCGATCAGCGCGGTCTTGTAGCCCGCCTTCTCGCTCAGATACCGCGCCACGCTGGGCGCGTCCTCCGGCAGCGGCACGCCGTTGGCGAAGACGCCGTGGGTGCGCACATACTGCCCCGTGAGCATGGTGGAGCGCGCCGGCATGCAGACGGTGTTCTGGTTGTAGGCGCGGGAATAGTTGATCCCCGCCTTCGCCAGCGCGTCGATATTCGGCGTGCGGCAGAACGGATTGCCGTTGCAGCCCAGCGAGTCGTAACGCTGCTGGTCGGTCGTGATGAAGAGGATTTTGCGGCCCATGTTCAGCCCTCCAGCGGCGCGAGGCAGCCGGCATCGGCGAGCAGCGCGCGGATTTTCGATTTCGCCGCGCCGTCCAGCCGCGCGAACGCGGCGCGCAGCCCGGCGAGGCATTTCACCTGGTACTTGAAGGCACCCTGCGTGTAGGGCCGGCCCTGCAGCGTGACGGTGAAGGTCTCGGCACCCCTGGCGACCGCGTCGGCATTGGCGGCGAGGAACGGGAAGTAGATTTCACCGGCCAGGCCCAGCAGGCCTTTCACCGCCGGATTGTATCCTTCGTTCCACGCGCCCTCGACGCCCGACGCGTCGTCGAGATTGGCGATCCAGCGCCAGGTGAAGGGGAATTCCGCGCGCATCAGCTCGGCCGGCGTCGGATCGACGGCGAGCTGTGAGAGCTGTCCGAACCAGCCGAAATCGGCCAGCGACGGGCGGCTGCCGAACAGGTAGCTCTCCTCCGTCACCTGCGCCTCGAACAGCGCGAGGATGGCCTTGGCGCTGTTCTCGATGATGGGCGCGTTTTCGGGCGTGCAGCCCACCAGCGCCATGCGGCCGACCTGGCGGTCGCGGAACGCGGCGGCGGCATCGAGCACGGCCTTGCGCCCACGACCGCGCATGCGGTCGAACGCCAGCCACTCGCTCATCTGTGTCTGGTCGCGCTCGCGGAACCAGCGATAGTGGAACATCGCCTTGGTGCCCCACTCGTCCGCGAAATCCTCCAGCAGGCTGGCGATGAACGCCGCGGCCGCATCCTCGGGGACGATGGAACGTTCGTGATGCGCCTTCTCCAGTTCGAAGATCATCGGCGTGGAATCGTTGTGCCACGTGCTGTCCGGATACTGGATCACGGGGATGACCGGCGCCTTGACGTGCTGGAACACGGGGTCGTCGCCCATCTCCATCTGGCGCCAGACATACGGAAGGCGCCGATAGCGCAGGATGGCGCGCATCTTCATCGAATAGGGCGAGCCGAGCCCGCCATAGATGGTGTAGGCGCCGCTCATTGTGTTGAACCTTGGGCGGCCATCCCCGCGCCGCAGCAGATGAGGACGGTTCGTTCCAGGCCGGCTTCGCGGTGATAGTGGGCGGCGAGATACTCCGGGTCTTGCGTCATGTTCAGGAACGCATCGCGCGAGGGATAGCGCACGCACACCACCTCGTCCCAGTCGTTGCCGGCGTCGTCGCCGACCATCACGAATTTCTGCGGCCCGCCCCACACGATGCTGCCGCCGCGCTTCATCACCTGCTGCAGCGCCACCATGCCGTAGCGCTGATAGGCGTCCCGCCCGCTCAGATTCTCGCTGGCCTCGGCATGATCTCCGTAGGCCGCCCTGGCGCGATACTTCAGCAGGTTGACCATCACCATCGGCCCCTCCGGGCCTTTCTCCATCATGGTCTGGATCTGCCTGGGCGAGGGTACGATGGTCATGGCGGTTCCTCCGGGTTGACGCGGCTCCGCGTCCGCGTCATATTCTGAATGCGAATTCAGATTTAGCAAGAGCCGATGGCGAAAGCAAGCAAGCAGCGTCTGGAACGGAACGGGGCGGAAAAGTGGGCGCTGCCGGCCACGCAGGCGCGCAGCCGCGCCACCCGCGCCCGCCTGCTGGCCGCCGCCGAGTGCGTCTTCGCCGAGAAGGGCTATGACGGCGCAAGGCTGTCCGACATCGCGGAGGATGCCGGCTGCTCCGTTGGCGCGGTCTATTTCCGCTTCAAGGACAAGGACGCGCTGTTCTTCGCCATCGCCGAATCCTTCGCCGGGGAAGCCCGCGCCGGCCTCGCCCAGCTCCTCGCCGGCACCGCGCGCGACGCGCCCGAGACCGTCATCAAAACGTTCGTGACGGCGACCGCCGCGAACTTCCGCCGCCACAAGGGCCTGTTCCGCGCCATCGTGGAACGCGGCTTCGACAATCCCGGGGCGATGAACGCCATCATGTCGATCCGCGACGAGCTCTCCGGCGCGCTGGAGAAGGCGCTGAAAAGCCCCGGCCTGCGGGTGAAGGTGATGACGCAGATGATCTACGGCTTCCTCATCGTGGGCGTGCTGAACCGCCACGCGCCCACGCGCATCGACGATGCCAGGGCCATCGCCGAACTCGCCAACGCCTGCATCGCCTATTTCCAGGGAGGCGCCCGATGACGCTCTCGTTCGATCTGTTCTGGTCGTTCCGCAGCCCGTACTCGTATCTGGCGACGCCGCGCCTGCTGGCGATGCAGGAGGAATACGATCTCGCCGTGAACGTGCGCCCGGTCTATCCGCTCGCCGTGCGCACCGCGGAATTCTTCGACAACATCCACCCGCTTTGGATCGGCTATCTGATGCGCGACACCTACCGGCTCGGCCAGATGCTGGGCGTGCCCTATCGCTGGCCGCGGCCCGATCCGGTGCAGGTCGATCCCGCCACGCGCCACGCCCTGCCCAACCAGCCCTACATCCATCGCCTGACGCGGCTGGGCTGCGCGGCGGCGGAAGCCGGGCGTGGCTTGCCGTTCCTCCACGAGATCAGCCGCGTCATCTGGTCGGGCGAAATTGACGGCTGGAACGAAGGTGACCATCTGGCCAAGGCGAGCGCGCGCGCCGGCCTCGACCTCGCGGAGCTGGACGCGAAGATCGCGAACGACCCGGACGCATACGAAGCCATCATCCAGGACAACCAGAAGGCCCATGAAGCAGCCGGCCACTGGGGCGTGCCGACCATGGCGTTCCAGGGCGAGCCGTTCTTCGGCCAGGACCGCATCGACGTGCTGCTGTGGCGGCTGAAACAGAACGGCCTGGAGAAACGGAAACGCCCATGAAGCGCATCGCCATTATCGCAGTCGTCCTCGTCGTCGCCCTGGTGGGCGCGGGCTGGATCGCCACGCTCATCCCCTCCGTCGACGTCTGGCTCTACCGGCGGGCGGCGGAGCACGTGATGGGCGAGCCCGACCCCGTGCTGGCAAAGCCCGGCGAACTGGCCGTGCTGCTGGTGGGCACGGGATCGCCGCTGCCCGACCGCAGCCGCGCCGGGCCGTCCACGCTGATCGCCGCGGGCGGCAAGCTCTACGTCGTCGACGCGGGGCTCGACTCCGTGCGCAACCTGATGCTCTGGCACGTCCCGCTCGACCATGTCGCAGGCGTCTTCATCACCCATCTGCACTCCGACCACATTCCGGAGCTGGGCGAGCTGCAGCTCCAGACCTGGGTGGCGGGGCGCCGCGCGCCGCTGACGGTGTACGGTCCGCCGGGTATCGAACGTGTCGTGGCGGGGTTCAACGAGGCCTACGCGCTGGACACCGGCTACCGCACCGCCCATCACGGCGCCGCGTTCCTGCCGCCCAGCGCCGCCACCATGATTGCCGTGCCGCTGAGGCCGGACGCCGTGGCGCTGCGGGCGGACGGCCTCACCGTCAGCGCCATCACCGTCGATCACGGGCCGGTCAAGCCGGCCTATGGCTACCGCTTCGACTATGCCGGGCGCAGCGTGACGGTGAGCGGCGACACCGCGCCGAGCCCCAACCTCGCCCGCGCCGCCCAGGGCACCGACGTGCTGGTGCACGAGGCGCTGTCGCCGGAGCTGGTCGCGATCCTGCGCGACGCGGCGACGGCGGCGGGACGGCTGCGCGGCGCCAAGATCCTGCACGACATTCCCGGCTATCACACAAGCCCGGTCGACGCCGCGCGCATCGCCAACCAGGCGCATGCCAGGCTGCTGGTCTACACGCACCTGCTGCCCGTGCTGCCCGACGCGGTGGCCGAACGCGCCTTCCTGCGCGGCGTGAGCGCGGTGCGGCCGGACGGCGTGGTGCTCGGCCATGACGGATTGCTGATCCGGCTGCCGGGACATTCGACGGCGATCGAACAAAGTTCACTGCAGTAGTTTCAACCTCCCCGCGCGGGGGAGGTTGGGCGTTACCGCCGCGCCTGGAAGAATGCCTTGAGCATCGCGCCGGCCGCCGCGGCGTCGCCGGCGCGTTCGACGGTCGGGCGGTGGTGGCAGGTGGGCTGGGCGAAGAGGCGGGGGCCGTGCAGCACCGCGCCGCCCTTGGCATCCTCCGCGGCGAACACCAGCCGCGCCACGCGGGCCAGCGAAATCGCCCCGGCGCACATGGCGCAGGGCTCGAGCGAGACGAACAGCGCCGTGCCGCCCAGGCGCTCGTTGCCGAGCGCTGAGGCGCCGGCGCGCAGCACCAGCATCTCGGCATGGGCGGTGGGATCGCGGCGCTCGACGATGCGGTTGCCGTCGCGGGCGATGACCGCGCCCTCGGCCGATACCAGCACCGCGCCCACCGGCACCTCGCCCCGCGAGCCCGCCGATTTCGCTTCGGCGAGCGCGAGTGCTATGGCTTCGTCGTCCTTCATGGTCTCTCCGCCTTGCCCGACGATAGCACGCAACACGGAGACGGGATCTCCACGGTGAGCGCCCAGGGCGAGCGCATTTCCAAGATCATCGCCCGCGCCGGTATCTGCTCGCGCCGCGACGCGGAGAAGCTCATCGAGGCCCGCCGCGTGACGCTGGACGGCGAGGCCGTGACCCAGCAGGGCACCCGCGCCGGCGAATTCCAGATCGTGGCCGTGGACGGCAAGCCCCTGCTCGAGCCCGACGCCGCGCGGCTGTGGCGCTATCACAAGCCCGCCGGCCTCGTCACCACGCACCGCGATCCGGAGGGCCGCGACACGGTGTTCGCCGCCCTGCCCCGCCATCTGCCGCGCGTCGTCTCCGTGGGACGGCTCGACGTGAACTCCGAAGGCCTGCTGCTGCTGACCAATGACGGCGCGCTCGCCCGCAAGCTCGAACTCCCCGCCGCGGGCTGGACGCGCAAATACCGCGCGCGGCTGTTCGGCCGCGTCACGCAGGCCGACCTCGACACGCTCGCCAAGGGCCGGACGCTGGACGGCGTGCGGTACGGACCGGTGAAGGCCGAACTGGAGCGCGCGCGCGGCATGTATGCCTGGGCCAACATCGCCATCACCGAGGGCAAGAACCGCGAGGTCAAGCGGCTGATGGAGAGCCTCGGCCTGAAAGTGGCGCGGCTGATCCGCGTCCAGTTCGGGCCGTTCCATCTGGGCCAGCTGGGCGAAGGCGCGGTCGAGGAGATCGGCGCCCGGGTGTGGAAGGACGCGCTGGGGATGGGCAAGCCTCGCACGAAGCCGGGCACCAAGCCGGGCAGCGCCGCGGCGTAGGCCACGCCGTGGTGCGGGATATTTCCGTGACGGATGGCCTCTACCAGTGATTGTGGTCCGTTTCCGGCCGCGCCCAAGATCGTGATCATTGTTTGCGCGCGCCACGCTACCCCCCCTCCCCCTGGGGCTGAACATGGGAGCCTGCGGCGGGCACGACCCGGCATGCGTCGCCGCACAGCCGAAGAGGGGAATGGCGCGCGTTGCGGGCGCAGCCCGGACGGCCATCCAACCGGACGATTCAGCGGCGGAATCCCTGGCGCGCGGAGCATGCCGATCCGCTACCCGTCCGCGGTTTGCAAGCTCTTGCCCCGCCAGTCCGGTCTCCATCACCCGCGCCCTTCTCTTCCGCGCTTCCGCGGCACCCTGCGAATCCCTTTCCGTCCCGCAGCGCAGCTGCGCGGGCGGGTGGGATTCAACCTCGAATGGTATAGAACAAAGGAGAAACAGTCAACCGCCCAGCGCGGCCGCCCGGCGGGCCAGGCTTTCGGCGGGCCATTCGGTCTTCATGTCGTAGTAGACCTCGAACACGCCCGGCGCCCGGCCGGTGGACGAGCCGCGCGCACCCTCGCCCGGCAGCGTCACCCACGGCACTTTCGAGCGCGTGAAGATGTGCACGTCGGGGGTGAGGCCGCGCGCATCGTCGAGCGTGCCGGCGCGCACGAAGCGCACCGCCTCGCGCCCGCCATAGGTCGACCACAGCGCCGTCTTGCAGCGCGGACAGCGCGCCACGACATGCGGCTTGCCGGACTCCGTCGGCAACGGCACCGCCTCGGTCCCGCCCGCATCCACCACCACGCGATCCGCCTCGATCAACGCATTGATCACGAACGCCGAGCCCGTCTGGCGCTGGCAATCGGTGCAGTGGCAGCAATGAATGAACATCGGCGCGGAGGCGAGATGGAAGCGGACGTGAGAGCAGGCGCAGGAGGCGGGGTGCATCATATTCAAGGCTCCAAATTTGCGGTTGCGACACCCCGAAATATATGGAACAAATAAAGAACTTGCACAAGTGTAGCTTGGACAGAGACTCTCGTTCAGCAGGTGGCGATTCGAGCACCGCCACATATTCAAATTAGGTGACAGAATGTCTGACACTCTCTTAGATCGAAAACTTAGGGGTGCTTTTTTTACTCCTCCCGAAATTTGCAAATATATTGCTGAGTGGGCGGTCCGATCAGGCGATGATCGCGTCCTTGAGCCTTCTTGTGGTGAAGCTGGTTTTTTGATCGAAGCCGGCAAGCAACTTCGATCTTGCGGCGCCACGGATTTGTTTCTGAACGGACAGCTGCACGGGGTCGAAATTCACAGATCCTCAGCCCGGTCATCAGAAATCGCGCTTAGAGAGCAAGGTTGTGAGCCCACCATTCGTGTCGGAAACTTCTTTGATTCCAAACCTGCCCCCTCTTTCGATGCGGTGATTGGCAATCCGCCCTATATTCGATACCAACAGCACTCTGGCACTTCACGCGCGAAAAGTCTTGAGGCCGCCCTTGCTGAAGGCGTGCGGTTGAACGGACTAGCCAGCTCATGGGCTGCGTTCACCGTCCACTCCACTAGGTTTCTAAAGCCTGGGGGCCGTCTCGGGTTGGTGCTTCCAGCGGAACTCCTGAGTGTCAACTACGCGGCTCCGGTCCGACGGTTCCTTCTGCAACGATTTAGCCGCGTCCGTTTGGTTATGTTTGAAAGCCTCGTGTTTCCGGGCGCCTTGGAAGAAGTGGTTCTCTTGCTTGCGGAAGGTTCAGGCGGAGCAGACTGCTTTGAGGTCTATCAAGCTCGCGATTTGGCAGCGCTCCCTCTAGCGAGAACTGCTGACTGGAAAGAGCATCGGCCTGAACAAGGTGCCAAATGGACATCCGCCCTTCTCACGCCAGCCCTATTCGATTCATATAAGAACTTGAGCGATAGCGAAGATTTCGAAACTCTTTCTGATTGGGGTGAAACATATCTCGGCGCCGTTACGGGAAATAACGACTTCTTCTCGCTATCGAAATCGGAAGTTTCAACGCTCGGGTTATCTGAAGATGAATTAGTGCCAATTTCACCGCCCGGTTCACGTCACCTGCGGGGTCACCGATTCACATCTGCCGCATGGGTTAGAATGGCAACTGAAGATGCGAAGTGCATGCTGTTTTATCCGAAAGAGAGACCGTCAGCTGCAGCCAAACGCTACATAGCTGAGGGTGAAAACAATGCGGTTCATGAGGCCTATAAATGCTCTGTTCGTTCGCCGTGGTGGCAAGTTCCTCTAGTTCAAACGCCCGACATCTTCCTCACTTACATGAACCATGATCGACCACGGCTCGTGGCTAATGACTCAAATGTGAGCATACTCAACTCACTATATGGCGTTGTTCTCAAGCATGGCAGAAAGGGTTTGGGCAAAGAGCTTTTGCCAATTGCCTGCCTGAATAGCTTGACGCTCCTGGGAGCTGAGATAGTTGGCCGCGCATACGGCGGCGGGCTACTTAAATTGGAGCCGCGGGAAGCTGATCGTCTGCCGGTACCTTCGAAAGACTTGCTGCAGAACTGCGCGGATGATCTGAAAGCCCTCGCCCCGCAATTGGCACCAGCGCTGAGACAAGGTAACTTGTCAGCGGCCGTGGCGATGGTGGATAAGATAATTCTATCCGATTTCATGCGCATTTCGGCTGCAAACCTCGCCGAATTAAGAGAGGCGCGCGAAGCTTTCTTTAGCCGTAGAAGAGCGAGAGGAAAAAGCAATCGTGGCGAGGGTTGACGATCTCTTAGCTGCCGGCCTAAAGGGCCTTCCTCCGAAGCCGTCGGACAGCGCGCCTCAGACGCAGAAGAAGCGCTACAGCGAACTCGCATCTCAGGCACTCGCCATAGCATTTGCCGAAGAGCTCAGATTGCGAGGTCTAGCGGGTTCGCGACCTACATCTGCCGGAGAAATTGACGCGTCCGGTGCCGAGCGCCGCATGGCAGGTGGAATAGGAGCCAAAAAAGTTGATGTGACGTGGGCCACGGAGGAATCTGGACTGCTATTCGCGATTTCGATTAAAACAATCAACTTTAGCGACTCCAAAACTAAGAATTTTCAAAAGAACCTTACTAACCGCCGCGGAGACATGTTGATGGAAGCCGTCACTTTGCATAGGCGGTTTCCCTATGCGGTGCTTGCTGGCTTCCTGTTCTTGGATAAGGGCGCCGAACTTGATAGTACATCAAAGAGGCGTTCGACATTTACGAATGCTCACAATCGGATGAAACTCTTTACTGCGCGCCCGGATCCGGCGGGGCGAGACGAACAATTTGAAAGACTGTATGTCTTTCTCTTGGATGCTTCTCCAAAGAAGGCCACAGTTCGTGCCTTTCCGGTTGGCAAATCCGACGCGCCCGTCCCCCTAAGCGTCATCTTTGACGAATTGATTAACTTGATAGCGGAACGCAATCCCGACTTCTACGAAGCTGTAGACGGCAATCTGGTATCCGCCAGATCATAGTTGCTCGATAGCTTTGCAAATTGGCCCACAGACCATATGCACCTTCCGCTTCCGCTCTTGCTCACTAGCCACCCAACCGCGCATCACACATGCTGCCCCCCGTTGATATGCAGCTCCGCCCCCGTCACGTAGCTGGATTGCTCCGTGCACAGATAATAGATCGCCTTGGCGACTTCCTCGGGCAGGCCGAGCCGGCGGAGCGGGAGGTGTTCGACCAGTTTCTCGGTGCCGGGTGACAATATCGCGGTGTCGATTTCGCCCGGCGCGATGGCGTTGACGCGGACGCCCAGCGGGCCGAAGTCGGCGGCCATTTCGCGGGTGAGGCTGGCGAGTGCGGCCTTGCTCGTGGCGTAGGCCGAACCGGCGAAGGGGTGGACGCGGGAGCCGGCGATGCTCGTCACGTTGACCACCGCGCCTTGCGCGCGCTGGAGCTCGGCGATCAGGCCGGTGGCGAGCCAGATGGTGGCGAAGAAGTTCACCTCGAAGACCTGGCGCCAGACGTCGACACTCGAATTGAGCACCGACAGGCGCGTGCCGTTGTTGCCTTTGGGGCTGATGCCGGCGTTGTTCACCAGCGCGTCGAGGCGGCCGCCGGTGTCGGCGAGGCGCGTTCGCATCTCGGCCACGGCGCGCAGCGTGTCCTCGCGATTGGCGAGGTCGACCTGGATGTGGTCCTCCGGCCCCGCGGCCCACGGGCAGTTCTCCGGGAAGGCGTGGCGCGAGCAGGTGATCACCCGCCAGCCGGCGGAGGAGAAGCGTTTGACCGTGGCATGGCCGATCCCGCGGCTGGCGCCGGTCAGGATCAGCGTGCGGCGTGGCTCATTCTGGGCGCTCATCCCGCGAGCCTAGCAGGGAACAAGAGGGGATTCACGCGCGGGCGCGGGGGGTGGCGCGCGCCTCCCACAATCGTCATGGGCGACCTTGAGCCGCCCACCCATCGCGGCCGCCTTGCGGTCGCAAGAAATGCCTGTCGCGCGCGCATGCGCGCGGGATGGGTGGCCGGGTCAAGCCCGGCCATGACGATATTGAGAGGGAGAGAGGCCGCGTATCCAGCATCCCCCGCGCGCGTATCCCTCACGCGTGTCCGGGTTCGGCCTGGAGGTGGCGGGATTCGTTGAGGGGGGCGTCATTCCACGGGTCCTGGTGGATGATGACCTCGGCGTTGGGGAATTCCGCCATCAGCCGCTCCTCCACCTCGTCGCTCACCGCGTGGGCGCGGACGAGGCTCGTCTCCGGCGCGAGCACGAGGTGAAGCTGGATGAAGGTGTGCAGGCCGGCGGCGCGGGTGCGCAATTCGTGCAGGTCCTTGACCTCGGGATGGGCGCGCACGATGCGCTCGATGCGGGCGCGGTCGTTGTCGGCCAGCTCGCGGTCCATCAGCTGGTCGTAGCTCGGGCGGAACACCGTCCACGCCGACCAGGTCAGCACGCCCGCCACGCACAGCGCGATGATCGGAT
The DNA here is from genome assembly GCA_050728855.1 of Rhizomicrobium sp. GTDB lineage: Bacteria > Pseudomonadota > Alphaproteobacteria > Micropepsales > Micropepsaceae > Rhizomicrobium. The sequence continues at coordinate 62,128 of JBOHKI010000004.1, forward strand.
CGGCCAGGTGCCAGCCCGCCTGCGTCGACAGCAGGATGGCGAGGATGACACCGCCATTCGTGACCACGTCGCCGATATAATGCATCCGGTCCGCGCCGATGGCGACGGAGGACGTGCGCGCCACCACATAGCGCTGATAGGCGGCGAGGCCGGCGGCCGCGGCCAGCGACACCGCCATCACCGCCAGCGCCGCCCCGCCATGCGCCACCGGCTGCGGCGCGATCAGCCGCTGCACCGCCTGCACCACGAGGAAGGTGGCCGAGCCCGCGATGAACGCGCCCTGCGCCAGCCCCGCCAGCGGCTCGGCCTTGCCGTGGCCGAAGCGGTGCTCCTCGTCGGCGGGGGTGAGTGCCGAGCGGATGGCGAAGATGTTGAGCGTGGCGGTGAACAGGTCGAGCGCGGAATCCGCCAGCGACGCCAGCACCGCGACGGAGCCCGAGACGAGGAAGGCGAACGCCTTGATCGCCACCAGCACCAGCGAGACCACGAGCGAGGCGCCGGCCGCGCGCCGCATCAGCGCCGCGTCCTTCGCGGTCGTGCCCGGCCGGCCGGCGCGCGCTTCCACCGCCATCAGGGATAGAGCCTCTGCGTCCGCCACGCGGCGTCCGGCGCATCGCGGCGGTAGACCAGCCGGTCGTGCAGCCGGAACGGGCGGTCGCGCCAGAACTCGATCTCCAGCGGCACGACCCGGAAGCCCGACCAGTAGGGCGGCCGCGGCACTTTCTGCAGCGCGTATTTCACCGCGTTCCGGGCGATCTCCTTCTCGAAGGTGAGGCGGCCTTCCATCGGGCGCGATTGCGGGCTTGCCCAGGCGCCGATCTGGCTGTCCTTGGGCCGCGTCGCGAAATAGGCATCGGCCTCCGCGTCGCTCACCTGAGAGACCGGCCCGCGCACGCGGACCTGCTTGCGCAGCGATTTCCAGTGCAGCACCAGGGCGGCGTGCTTCTGGCCCAGCAGCTCGCGGCCCTTGGCGCTTTCGAGGTTGGTGTAGAACACGAAGCCGCGCGCATCGGCCTCCTTCAGCAGCACCATGCGCACGTTGGGGCAGCCGGCCGCGTCCACGCTGGCCAGCGCCATGGCGTTGGCCTCGTCGGGCTCGCTCTTGCGCGCCTCCTCCATCCACGCCTCGAACAGCGCGAAGGGATCCTCGCGGACCGCGATGCCGCCGTCGTCGATGGGGGCGCCGATGCTGCTCATGATCCCGCTCTATCACCTGCAAGTGCCGCTCGGCTATACTCTAACGCATGATGCGGGCATTGGTTTTCCTGGCGTGTGTGTGCGTCTCGTTCGCGGCGCTGGCGGACGATCCGGCGCCCGGCGGGCTGGTGCCCGGCAACCAGGCGAAGTTCGACCGCGCCGCCGCCAATTTCGACGCCGGAAACTACGCAGCCGCGTACAAGGGCTTCCGCAAGCTCGCCCGCAACGGCGACCTCGCCGCGATGCGCAACGTCGCGCTGATGGAGCGCAAGGGCCTCGGCACCGACAAGGACCCGCAGGCCGCGCTCGAGCTCTACCGCTATGTCGCCGCCGCCGGCCTTCCCACCGCGCAATACGATCTGGGCGAGATGCTGCTGCATGGCGAGGCGGGCGATCCCGATCCCAAATCGGCGGCCAAATGGTTCGCGCTCGCGGCCTCGGTGCATCACCCGCTGGCGCAATACGAACTCGGCAAGATGTACGAAGAAGGCACCGTCCTGGACAAGGACGTGCCCAGGGCCGAGGCGCTCTACACCGAGGCGTCGGCGCGCGGCGTCTGGGACGCGACGGTGCGGCTGGCCGCGCTGAAGGGCCAACCCCCGCCGAAACCGCCAGCCCAGCCCGGATTGCAGCCGGCGGAGCCGGTGACCGGCGACAAAATCCGCTGACTGTCGCCTGGGCGACAGACAGGCGCCGATCGCAGCCGCAAAGTGCGACCCATTGGTCGTGAGATTTCTTGCGGGAGGATCGCATGGCGCGGATTTCAGCGGCGATAGTAGCGGCGGCACTGTTGACGGCATTGGGCGCGGCGGCGGATACGCCAGCCCCGCAGCCGTTGGAAAAAACCAACCTGGGAATCCATCAGCAGCTCGGCATTCCGCGCCAGAAGATGGAACAGAAGAACTGGTGCTGGGCTACCGTGATCGCCATGATCATGAAGTACTACGCCGTCGAACGAAAACAGTGCCAGATCGCCACCGATGCCCACGCGCCGCGCGATCCGCAGACCAAGACGGTCATCGATGCGAACTATTGCTGCGAACACTTGGATGAAAATGCGCGGCTCGACACCTGCGCCCGAGGCGCGAACACCCGGTCGCAATTCTTCGAACATCAGAAATTCACCGGCATGGCGATGCCGACGCAGAATGTCACCCCGGAGATCCTGAAGGCGGAAATCGACGCAGGGCGTCCCGTGATATCGCACTATTCCCAGCGCTATTCCAACAGGAGCTCGGAAGGCCACGCCGTGCTCGTGGTCGGCTATGCGGAGATCCCACCGTCGACAACCACGTCCGAATCGGATGGAAAGGTCGCCTCCGCCTTCTACGTCGCCATCAACGATCCCGCCGCAAACGAGGTCTACTGGCAGGATTTCGGCGCCTTCAAGTGCGGATGGATCTTCGGCTGGTGCTCGCGCGGCGACGCCAGCATCACCTACGACATCAAACCACCCGCGAACGGCAAGATTCCGGCCGCCGCGGGGACACCGCTTCCGGTTTACATCAACAAGCCTCCGGCCCAGTTCAGGATCAAACTCTATTCCCACATGAAAACGCCCGAGGGCGCGGTCACGGATCTCTCCACTCTGATCGCCCTGCTGGCGCATCGGGAAGGCATCGACATCGGCGCCAATGCCGCCTATCGGCCGATGGCCGTACTTCGCCGGATCGTGATCAAGGTCTCGCCCGGGGGGGAAAGCGGGATGATGTCGACCAGCGGGGGGGCAACCGGGGGATACGACGTGGTGATGGGAGACGGCAAAACTGGCGCGTATGGAATCGACATCAGGCGCATGAAGGCGATCAAGGTTCAACGCCAGCCCGAAGAAGGCCCGGACGGAGGCAAGGTATCCGAGGCGCCGCCGGCCTGGTATATTACCGCCGTCGGCGAAACGCAGCTGATCAAGAAATGGAACGCGCGGGACAAGACCAACGCCGGGGCCTTCAACTCGATCGTCCGGGTCGGTAGCGCTGTCTTTCTCTCCAATGCCGGCGGCAAGAAGCCCCTCCTGTACGAGGTCCTTAGCGACCGGAACTACGGGCTGACTCCGCATCGCCGCTACGTGCCCCGCACTGTCTATGCCGCCGTCGCCAGATGGCAGCGGGAGAACAGAGGCGCGCTCACGGAACGCTAGCCGCTCTTGCGGCAGGTGCGAACCCCATGTGATCGGCAGGTGAAACATGAAGTGGCTTGCAATCCTTGCACTGGGCGCGATGGCGGTTTCGACCGGCGCTGAAGCGACCGTGGTCGTTCGCGCGCCGGTTGCCCACGTGCAGATCCTGAAGATGCCCTATTGGGTGTCCGAACAGCACGGCAACTGGAGTTGGGCGGCGTCGGTCCAGACGGTCATCGACATGATGTCGCCGGATTCTCCGGTGGAGCAGTGCGAGATCGTGAGCAAATCGGCCGGGACCGATTGCTGCATGGGCACGCTGACCGCCGACGGCAAGAAAAAGTGCCTTCAGACTGTGTATGATCCCAGGACTGCGCTACGGCTCTTCAACTATTATTCCGACCGCACGCCGGACAAGACGCCGCTCACCTGGAGCCAACTCGTCAACCAGCTCGGACGGCGCCGGGCGCCGGTGCTGATCTGGCCGCACGCCGGCAGATCTTCCGCGCATGGCATGGTGGCGATCGGCTACGCCGCTATCGAGGCAGGCGCCGTCGAGGAGCGCTACATCCTGGTGTTCGATCCCTGGCCGCTCGGCGCAGGCAGCATGCGCTGGGAACTGTTTTCGCAATATGCCTGCGGCCGCTGGCTCGGCCACTGCATCGACACCGGCCTTGACGTGTACGACATCAATCCCAATCTCGATATGTCGGGTAGCCGCCAGAATGTCCAGTCGAACACGCCCATCGACGTACCTGTGCCGGCCGATGTCGTCGTCACCGCGTCCAAGAATCCATCGACCACGCCGGCCGCCGACAAGGCACCGGACAGTTTACTACCGCTTGCGAAATTCCTGCTGTCGCTGAACGCCCTGACATCGGATCCGCTCGCGGACGGCACCCTCGACAAGCCGGCAAGCTGGACGGTGTGGGACGAGCGCCGGTTCTCGCCGTTCGACATCGACAACCTGCGCAAGAGGGTAATCAAGACCGCCGGCGTGACCGGAGACTGCTACCTGGCCCCCGTAGCTTCCTATTCCATGGAGATTTGTTCCCTGGGCGCCGCCTGGAAATTCGGAGGGATCAGCTCCATGTCTTATGAGGACGCCGCCACGTCCCTGCCCAGCGGCGCCTCGATCTCCGAAGTCTGGTATCTGGACGAAATCGATCTCGCCATGGTCAACAGCGCGAGCGCGCTGTCTGTCGTCGCGGAAGTCGAGGACAGCGGGACCGGCCACGGCCTGAGCCGGAAGGCGGTTCTCAAAACGCGAGACTGGTATTGGACGGCCGACCAGCTGCTGAGGCTTCGTCCAAGCATGCGCTGGCCCGAACCGGCGCCTTGAGCCTCGGGCGGTTACGGCGGCGGCCGTTCGTGGTAGAATCGTGCCTTTCAGGGGAGTTCCGCCGATGAAGCCGTTTACAATCATTGCAGCGATCATTTTCCTTGCCGTCGCCGCCGTCCATGCCTGGCGCGCCTATGCCGGCTGGGCGGTGACGGTGGGCGGGCACGACATCCCGATGATGGGGAGCTATGTGGCCGCCGTGGTCGCGGCCCTCCTCGGCGTGATGCTGATCTCCGAGTCGCGCCGATAGACGAAGGTTGGCGCCGGCGGGCGCGCTTCCCATATACTCCGGCTGGGCCGCAGATTCCGTGATTGCCGGCCGGAGAAGACATGCGCGATCCGTACGACGTCCTGGGCGTTTCCAAATCCGCGAGCGAGGCCGAGATCAAGAAGGCCTTCCGCACGCTGGCCAAGAAGCATCACCCCGACACCACCAAGGGCGACGACAAGTCCAAGCAGCGCTTCCAGGAAATCAACACCGCCTACGAGATCGTGGGCGACAAGGACAAGCGCGCCAAGTTCGACCGCGGCGAGATCGACGCCAACGGCAATCCCCGCGGCTTCGATCCGCGCGGCGGCGGCGGCTTCGAGGGCGGCCCCAGCGGCGGGCCGCGAGAATTCCACTACACCTGGTCCGGCCAGGAGGGCGAAACGGCGGAGAGCGACATCTTCTCCGAATTGTTCGGCGGCTTCTCCGGCCGCGGCCGCCGCAACCAGCCGCGGCGCGGCGAAAGCTACGAGCTGAATCTCACCGTCAGCTTCGAGGAAGCCGCGCGCGGCGGCACGCGGCGCGTCATGCTGCCCGAAGGCCGAGACGTGGACGTGCGCATTCCCGCGGGCCTGAAGGACGGCCAGCAGATCCGCCTCAAGGGCCAGGGCGGCGCCGGCGCCAACGGCGGACCGGGGGGAGACGTTCTGCTCAACATCGCGGTGGCGCCGCATCCTTTCTACACCCGCGACGGCAACGATATCCGCATGGACCTGCCGGTGACGCTGAAGGAAGCGGTGCTGGGCGGCAAGGTGCCGGTGCCGACGCTGACCGGCCCGGTGACGCTGACCGTTCCGGCGGGCGCCAACTCCGGCACGGTGATGCGGCTCAAGGGCAAGGGCATCGCCAGCGGCAGCACGTCCGGCGACCTTTATGTGAAACTGGTGGTCACGCTGCCGGAGAAACCGGACGCGGAATTGCGCAAATTCGCGGAAGACTGGAAAACGGACTACGACCCGCGCGCGAAGATCAGGTAGCCGGTAAGCCAATGGCGGAAGAGCCGGAACGGTTGCCTCCTCCGCCATTCTGGCGCACGCGTTACTTCTCGTTCGAAGTTCTCGTGAGGCGGCCCTACCTGGACCCAATCGATATTCGCCGCATCGTCAGCCAGCCCGACCATCGAGAGGTTCAGGCGGATGGCCGCATCCGGCTTTTCGGCTATTCTGAAAGTGCGGGTTGTTATCTGCGAGTTGTGCTATTGTCCGACGGTGAAACGGTTCACAACGCCTTCGCCGACGAAGATTTCGAGCCATGAAGACACGCTACGACAAAACGACCGACAGCCTGTACGTCGAAGTGCGGCCGTTGCCTTCCCGGCGCACGGTCGAGATCGAACCCGATATCCTGCTCGACCTCGGAGAGGACGGAAAACCGGTGGGCTATGATATCCAACATGCGTCGACCAAGACCGAATTCATCGGAAAACTGATCCTCGACCAGCCGCAAGCGGCTGAGTAAAGCGCAGATCGTCGCGATCTTGCTTTCGTGCGCGAACCATTTCGTTAGACTCTCATAGTTCATCCCGCGCTTCGCGCACAACTATTGTCGAATCGGTGAATGTGCGTCCACTCGCACGCAGTTCCTCACGAAGTTACAGGAGCGTCGCAATTTCCGAAGTCACCCCTCCAGCGCGCCGTACACGATCTTCTGGAACATCGGGCACGCGATCCGGGCGCCCATGCGGGCGCCGGTGACGGCCTGGCCGGCCATGTCGGGGGTCAGAGGCGTGTAATTCTGGATGAGGAAGATGAGGATCATGTCCTTCTCCGGATCGGCCTGCCACCAGGTGCCGAAGGCGCCGGGCCAGCCGAAGCTGCCTTTGCTGGCCGCGCCCATCCATTCGTGCTTGTCGGGCTCCATGACGACTGAGAGGCCGAGGCCGAAGCCCATGCCGGCCCACAGCGGCATGCCGAGGAACGGGATGGCGCGCTGCTCCGGCGTAAGGCGATTGGTGCGCATATCCATCACGGTCTCGCGCTTGAGGTAGCGTTTGCCGCCGAGCTCGCCGCCGGCCAGCAGCATGCGGGCGAAGGCGAGATAATCGTCCAGCGTGGAGATCAGTCCGCCGCCGCCGGCGGTGTAGGCCGGCGGGGAATCATATTGCGGGAACGGCTGCACCTTGAGCGCACCCGTCGCCGGATCCTGCTGATAGACGACGGCGGCGCGATCGCGCTTTTCCTTCGGCACATGGAAGTCGGTGTCCACCATGCCGAGCGGATCGAGGATGCGGCGCTTGATGAAATCGCGATAGCTCGTGCCCGCGGCGCGGCCGACGAGGAAACCCAGCACTTCCGTCGAATGACTGTAGTGGAGCTGCTTGCCGGGCGGGTGGACGAGCGGCAGGCTCGCCAGCGCGGCCAGCCATTGATCCGGCGTCTTGGCGTTGTCGAGCGGCGGGCCCAGCACCTCTTCATAGGCGGTCGCGATGGGCCCGCCCGAACTGAAGGCGTAGGCCAGGCCCGAGCGGTGGGTCATCAGGTCTTCGACGGTGATCGGCCGCGGGCTCGCATAAGTGTCGGCAAGCGGACCGCGGGGATCCTTCAGCACCTTCATGCCCGCGAATTCGGGAAGCCATTTGGCGATGGGATCGGCGAGCGCGATCCGCCCTTCTTCCACCAGCATCATCGCCGCAACCGACGTGATCGGCTTGGTCATCGAGGCGATGCGGAACAGCGTGTCGCGCGTCATCGGCTTGCCGGCGGCGATATCGCGCTTGCCCACGGCGTTGAACTGCACGTCCTGGCCGCCGCGCCACACCAGCGTCACCGCGCCGGACAGGTCGCCCGAGTCGACCACGCCCTGGAGCAAGGGTGCTATGGCGCCGAGTTTTTCGGCGGAGAAACCGGCGGGGGATTGCGTGTCCATGGGAGCCTCGAATGTCTGTTCGGGGCCAGTTGGCCGCGAGACGAACAGCGCGTCAATACCGTCCCCTCCTTCAAGGAGAGTGGCCTCAGTTCCACACCACCACTTTGGCGTTGCCGCGGCGGGAGAGGACGTTGAAGCCGACGTCGCGGTCGTGGCGGTGGAGGTGGACGTCGGCCCGGCTGTCGCCGAGGCTCAGGCTGCGGATGCAGATGTCGTCGACGAAGGCCGGCAGCACGGGATTCTCGAAGCGGATCTCGTTGGCGAGATGGTTGCAGTCCAGCCCGAGGCAGGCGCCCAGAAGCGCGAACGGCGTGGCGCTGGACCAGGCCTGCGGCGTGCAAGCGACGGGATATAGCGTGGGCGCCGTCGCCTGGTGGCGCGGAAAGCCGCAGAACAGTTCCGGCAGGCGCAGCAATTCCATGTAGTGCGCCGCCTCGAACAGCGCGGCCAAGATGGCGGCGGCTTCGGCGCGCATGCCGTAGCGCGCCAAGCCCATGGCGATGAGCGCGTTGTCGTGCGGCCAGACCGAGCCGTTGTGATAGGACATCGGATTGAAGCGCGGCTGGTCGCAGGCGAGCGTGCGGATGCCCCAGCCGGAGAAGGCGTCGCGCTTGGTGAGCACGTCGGCCGTCGCCCGCGCCCGCTCCGGCGAGGCGATGCCGGCGAACAGCGCGTGGCCCGCGTTGGACGAAATCACGTCGCAGGGCCGCTTGGCGCCGTCCAGCGCCAGCACATAGGTTCCGATGCGGTCGCTCCAGAACTTGTCCTCGAAGGCGCGGCGCAGCTGCTCGGCTTCGCGCTCGAGCCCGCCGGCGCCGTCGCGGCCGAGAGCGCCCGCGATCTTCGCCGCGGCGCGCTTGGCGGCGTAGACGTAGCCCTGCACTTCCACCAGCGCGATGGGTCCGCGCGCCAGCGTGCCGTCCGCATGCATGATGGAGTCGTTGGAATCCTTCCAGCCCTGGTTGCCCAGGCCGTTGGCGCTCTTGCGCTCGTACTCCACGAAGCCGTCGCGGTCGGGGTCGCCATAGGTGTCGATCCAGGCGAGCGCCGCCTCGATGTTGGGCCAGATGGCGGTGAGGGTGTCGATGTCGCCGGTGCGCTCGAAATAGCGCCCCGCCAGGAGCACGAACAGCGGCGTGGCGTCGACGCTGCCGTAATAGAGGCCGAACGGCACCTCGCCGGTGTTGGCCATCTCGCCATGGCGGGTTTCGTGGAGGATCTTGCCGGGCTCGGCGTCGGAGCGCGCGTCCACGGTCTTGGCCTGGGTCGCGGCGAGGAAGCGCAGCACGCCCTTGGCGATATCGGGATCGAGCCACAGCAGTTCGAGCGCGGTGATGATGCCGTCGCGCCCGAAGGCGGTGGAGAACCACGGGATGCCGGCATAGGGATAGGCGCCGTGCGGCGTCTCGGTCACCAGCATGGTGAGGTCGGCGATGGCGCGGCACAGCATCTGGTTCAGCATCTCGTTGGACGAGGTGACGGACGCGGCCCGGGAGGATTGCGTGCGCAAGGCCCGCCGCGCCGCGCGCAACGCCGGCCCGAAGCGCGGCTGCGACGACGGCTCGGGCAGCTCGGTGCCGAAGCTGATGGTGATGAAGGCCGATTTGCGCTCCTGCGGCGCGAGCGTCACGTCGTAGACCGCCTGGTAATTGTCCAGCCGCGTCGGCGCCGGGCCGAAGCGCACGCGGGTGAGCCGGATGATCCCGTCCAGCCCCTCGTAGCGGAACAGCACGGTGCGCTCGTCTTCGCGGGTGACGACGCGCTTGCCGCGCTTCGCCCGCTTGATGCCGCGGGCCTCGAACAGGTCGGCGAAATCGGCGTCGAAACGCACCGCCATCTCGGAGCTGTGCGGATTGAGATCGAAATTCTGCACCGAGATGCGCTCGTGGCAGGCATCGCCCCACAGGAACTTGGTGCGGGTGAAGTGCAGCGTCTCGCGCGACAGCACGAGCTGCTGGCCGTCATACATGTCCGGATTGGCGAGGTCGGCGTGGAGCGCGGAATTGTCGTCCTGCACGTTGGAGGAGAGCAGCAGCGGGCGGCGGCCGTCGATCAGGATGTAGAAGCCGGAGAGGTGGCGGGTGTCCTTGTGGAACAGGCCGCCCGCGTTGTCCGCGGCCTTCACGACGTCGCCGCGGTGGTCGAACATCGCGAATGTGTCGTTGTGCTTGAGGATGCGCGGCCACGCTTCCGCGACCGCCTCGGTCGCCGGAATGTAGAATTCCGGAACGTTCTCGACCGCGCTGGCGGCGACTGTCTTGGGCAACTGGTTCACGCGAACGGTCCTGTGGGTCAGGCGGCCGCTATGGAAGCGCGCCCCGCGCCCGCAAGCAAGCTCGCATAGACCGCGGAATAGTCCCGCGCCATGCGTTCGGCGGTGAAGCGGGTCTCGAAAACGTGGCGCACCCGGGCGCGGTCCAGCGTGGGAATCCAGCCCGCCGCCGTCACCGCGTCCTCCAGATCGTTGACGACGAAGCCGGTGACGCCGTTGTCCAGCACCTCCGGCACCGAGCCGTGGCGGTAGGCGATGACCGGCGTGCCGCAGGCCATGGCCTCGATCATCACCAGCCCGAACGGCTCGGGCCAGTTGATGGGAAACAGCAGCGCCCGCGCATTGCCGAGGAACGCGGTCTTCCGGCTCTCGTCGATCTCGCCGACGAATTCGATCAGCGGATGATCCAGCAGCGGCTCGACGCGCTGGGCGAAGTAGGCGCGGTCGACATTGTCCACCTTGGCCGCGATCTTGAGCGGCACGCCCAGCCGCTTGGCGATCTCGATGGCATGTTCGGGCCCCTTCTCCGGCGAGATGCGGCCGAGGAAGGCGAAATAGCCCTCGGGCTCGCGATTGAGCCGGTGCAGGTCGCGCGGCAGGCCGTGATAGATCGTCGACATCCAGTTCACCGGCGGCATCGGCTTGCGCTGGCTGTCCGAGATCGAGATCAGCGGCATCTGCGCGAAGGCGCGATAGAACGGCCACAGGTCCGGCAGGTCGAGGCGGCCGTGCAGCGTGGTCAGCACGCGTTCCGGCATCTGCCGGAACAGCGGGAAGTGCATCATGTCGAAATGGAAATGCAGCACGTCGAACTCATGGGCGCGCTGGAACACCCGATCGAGCATGACATAATGGTAAGGCGCGAAATCGCGCACCGCCGGGTCAAGGCGCAAGGCTTCCTTGATGGGCGCGACAAGGGTGGCGGAGGTCTTGGAATCGCCGCTGGCGAACAGCGTCACGTCGTGGCCCTGCGCCACCAGCTCCTCGGTCAGCCACGACACCACGCGCTCGGTTCCGCCATAGAGGATCGGCGGCACGGCTTCGGCGAGAGGAGCGATCTGGGCGATACGCATGTCGGGACACCCTTGGACGGCGCGAAAGCGCGCAACTGCCCGCCCGCGTTGTAATAAGCCGTCGACGGGGCTTTGGGTTCCCGATCGGTCCCGCGTGGAGACCGCGCATGTCATACGATAAAATTCGTCAGCCCGGCGCGTGCCGCGCGCGCCCGGGACGACAATCCGTCTCCGCTATCCCGCCAGCCCCATCATCTCCTCGAAATTGCGGCGGTAGAAGCGTTCCTTCGCCGACGGGGAAATGCCTTCCATCGTGTCCTCGAACTTGCGGATGGGGTCCTTGCCGCCTTCGGGATGGGGATAATCCGACGAGAAGAGGAACAGATCCTCGCCCGCGTCGCGGATCATGCGGCCGATATCCTCGCCGGGGAACGGCGTGAACTTCACATGCTTGCGCAGGATCTCCGACGCCGGACGCTCCAGCGCGGCGACGCCCGGATCGGACTTGCGGAACATCTTCTGGCCGTTGTCGAGCCGGCGCAGGAAATCCGGCACCCAGCCGCCGCCCAGCTCGATCACCCCGCCGCGCAGCGCGGGAAAGCGCGTGAACACGCCGTGGAACACCATCGCCGACAGGAACATCTGCGGCGCCATGCTCATCACCATGTAATCCATGATGCGAAGGTTCTCGCCGCCGCCCAGCCAGTCGTCCGGCCGCGGCTGGCCGTTGTTCTCATATTCCTTGCGCAGCACGCGCGCGGCCTGGCCGACATGCAGCATGAACGGCAGCCCGGTGTCGCACAGCGCCTGCCACACGATGTCGAGGTCGGGATGGCCTGGCGACCTGTCGCCGGCGGGGGCTGCGGAAATCCACACCGCCTTGCAGCCGAAGCTCGCGGCATTGCGGATCTCGTCAGCCGCCAGCCCGGGATTGTCGAGCGGCACGACGGCGACGCCCATCAGCCGCTTGTCGCCGGCGCAGAACGCGCCCATGCCGCGATTGTGGGCGCGGGCGCCGCCATATTTCAGCGCGGGGTCCTTCTCGTCGAGAAACTGGGTGGGCGAAAAGGTCGGGAACACGATCTGGCACTTGAAGCCGAGATCGTCCAGCGCCTCGCTGCGCTCGCCCGCGTCGAACGCGCCGTACGCGCCCCATCCTTTGGCGCCGCCGATGATGTTGGCACGCAGCTCGGCCGCCTTGGCCGGATCGCTGGCGCGGTCGACGGCATTCTGGATCGCCTTCGCCGCCATCTTGCCCGCGCCGCCCAGCTTCAGCCCGGAGAGCTGCTCGCGGATGCCGGGATCGGCATGCGACTTCAGCCAGTCGAACGTCTCCATGATGTGGCTGTCCGCATCGCAGCAGATGCGCGTTCCGGCATAACCCATGGCGGTCTCCTCTGGCTGAGCGGTTCGAACTATGGGTATGGTAGGAACGGACGTCAACTTGAACCTGCGTGACGCCCGCGTCATAACCCCCGGCCCGATTGGAAGATTCGCACGTTCCGCCCGGCGCCGCCGCCCGATAGACTGACTCGCATGACAGGGAGAGCAAGAGCATGAACGGCCTGATGAAGGGCAAGCGCGGCCTGATCATGGGCGTGGCCAACAACCGGTCCATTGCCTGGGGAATCGCCGAGGCGCTGCACAATGCCGGGGCCGAGCTTGCCTTCACCTATCAGGGCGAGACCTTCAAGAAGCGCGTCGAGCCGCTGGTGGCGCCGCTCAATCCCGCCGCGGTGATCGATTGCGACGTCTCCCAGCAAGGCTCCATCGACGGCTGCTTCGCGGACCTCAAGAAGAAGTGGGACACGATCGACTTCCTCGTCCACGCCATCGCGTTCTCCGACAAGGAGCAGCTCCAGGGCCGCTACATCGACACGACGCCCGACAATTTCGCGATGACGATGAACATCTCCTGCTACTCGTTCACCGCCGTGGCCCAGCGCGCCGAGAAGATGATGCCCCATGGCGGCAGCATGGTGACGCTGTCCTACTACGGCGCCGAGAAGGTCATGCCGCACTACAACGTCATGGGCGTGGCCAAGGCGGCGCTGGAAGCCACCGTGCGCTACATGGCCGAGGACCTCGGCAAGCAGAACATCCGCGTCAACACGATCTCGGCGGGGCCGATCAAGACGCTGGCCTTCGCCGGCATCGCGGATTCGCGCTACATCCTGAAATGGAACGAGCTCAACTCGCCGCTGCGTCGCGCGGTGAGCATCGAGGAGGTCGGCAACTCCGCCCTGTTCCTGCTCTCCGACATGGGCAAGGCCACCACCGGCGAAACCCTGCACGTCGACGCGGGCTACCACGTCGTCGGCATGAAGGCGGTGGACGCGCCGGACATCGCGGTCGTGAAGTAAGCTCCGTCAACCTCCCCCTTGCGGGGAGGTTCAGGATCGCCGTCAACCACGCACGCAACGCGATGACCGACCTCCACGCCCTCACCCTCTACCTCGTGCGCCATGGCGAGTGCCGGCACAATGTCGAGGGGCGCGTGGCGGGGCGCGGGGATACGCCGCTCACGGCGCGGGGCCGCGAGCAGGCGCGCGACAATGGGATCCTGCTGGCGGAGGCTGAGCCCGAACTTTCCAAACTTCCCTTCTTCTCCAGCCCGCTGCACCGCGCCGCCGGCACGACGGAGATCCTGCGCCAGGCGGCGGGCTTGCCGCGCGACGACTACGCCTGCGATCCGCGCCTGGCCGAACTGGATTGCGGCGCGAACACCATGCGCGTCTGGGCCGACATCGAGCGCGACATGAAAGCCGACCCCGCCCATGCCGACCGCTGGCACTGGACGCATCCCGGCGGCGAGAGCCTCGCGGACGTGCATGCGCGCGTGGGTCATTTCCTCGCGCGCCTCGAAACCAGCGCCGTGATCGTGAGCCATGCGGGACCGGTGCGCATGATCCGCGCGCATTACCTGGGCCTCGCGCCGGATGCCATTCTCGACTACAAGCCGATGCACGCCGGAATCGTGCGGTTGTCCGCCGGCGGAGAGGCGCATTTCGGCGAATAGCATGTCCTTCAATATCTTCGGCCACATGTTCCGCATGACGACCTTCGGCGAGAGCCACGGGCCGGCGATGGGCTGCGTGGTCGACGGCTGCCCGCCGGGGATCGCGCTGAGCGAAGCCGACATCCAGCCATGGCTGGACAAGCGCCGCCCCGGCACGTCGAAATTCGTGACCCAGCGGCGCGAGCCCGACACGGTGCGCATCCTCTCCGGCGTTTTCCAGGACGAGCGCCAGGGAAAATTGCAGAAGCAGGTGACGACCGGCACGCCCATCGCGCTCCTGATCGAGAACATCGATGCGCGGTCGAAGGATTATTCCGAGATCCGCGACAAGTTCCGCCCCGGCCATGCCGATTACACCTATTGGGCCAAGTACGGCGTGCGCGACTATCGCGGCGGTGGGCGGCAGAGCGCGCGCGAGACCGCGATGCGCGTCGCCGCGGGCGCGGTGGCGCGCAAGGTCCTGGGCAGCCTGTACAAGACGGTCACCATCCGCGGCGCGCTGATCCAGGTGGGCACGCGGAAGATCGCGCGCGCGAACTGGAAGTGGGACGAGGTGGCGCGCAATCCCTTCTTCTGCCCGGACGCCAGCGCCATCGCTCCGTGGACGGAGTATCTCGACGGCATCCGCAGAAGCGGCTCCTCCGTCGGCGCCGTCGTCGAGGTGGTGGCCGAAGGCATTCCCGCGGGGCTGGGCGCGCCGGTCTATGGCAAGCTCGACGCCGACCTCGCCTCGGCGATGATGAGCATCAACGCGGTCAAGGGCGTGGAGATCGGCGCGGGCATGGGCGCGGCCTCGCTCACCGGCGAGGAGAATTCCGACGAGATGCGCAAGGGACCGCGGGGCAAGCCCAAATTCCTCTCCAACCAGGCGGGCGGGATTCTCGGCGGCATCTCCACCGGCCAGCCCATCGTCGCGCGCTTCGCGGTGAAGCCGACTTCGTCGATCCTCAATCCGCGCAAGACCATCGGCGTGGACGGCGAGAACACCGAGATCGTCACCAGGGGCCGCCACGACCCCTGCGTCGGCATCCGCGCCGTGCCGGTGGGCGAGGCCATGATGGCGCTGGTCCTCGCCGACCACGCGCTCCGCCATCGCGGTCAGATGGGGTGATGCCAGTTGTTCCCGCCCATGGCATATGCCATGGGAATTGAGCGCCACGTCAAGCTTTTCCGCAACGGCCGCAGCCAGGCTGTGCGCATTCCGCGCGAGTTCGAGTTGCCCGGCAAGGATGCGATCATGCGCAAGGAAGGCGACAAGCTCATCATCGAGGCCAAGACAAAGACGACGAAGGACCTGCTCGCCCTTCTGGCGACGCTGAAACCTCTCGACGAGACGTTTGCGGAAATCCAGGACGTGCCAGCCGAGCCGGAAGATATTTTCTGATGGTCTATCTTCTGGACACCAACATCGTGTCCGATCTGGTGCGCAATCCCCAGGGCAAAGCCGCCGCGCGAGTCAAATCCGTCGGTGATGAAAGGATCGTCACGCGCATCGTCGTGGCCGCGGAACTTCGCTACGGAATCGCGCGGAAAAAATCCCGGAAACTGGCCACGCAGCTCGAACTCGTGCTCGGCGATATCGAGATACTCCCGCTCGATATCCCTTCGGACGAAACCTATGGCGGCATTCGCGCGCGGTTGGAGGCGGCAGGTACGGTGATCGGTCACAATGACCTCCTCATCGCCGCGCATGCGATGACCCTCGGTCACACGCTGGTGACGGACAATGTCGACGAGTTCTCGCGCGTCGCCGGCCTGAAGATCGAAAACTGGCTGCGTTGACATGACCACCTTCGCGCAACTCCGCAAATACGCCCTCGCGCTGCCTGGCGCCACGGAGGTGATGTTCCGGGGCGAGCCGTGGCTGGTGGTGGGCAGGAAGACGTTCGCGTTGCGCTCGCAGAAGACGAAGGCGATCCTCAAGCTCGACCGCGAGCATCAGACCATGCTGTTCGAGGTGCGCCCCGAAATGTTCACACCCTGCCCCGTCGGCACGGGCGGGGTGTGGAGCACTGTCGACATCGCACAACTCGCGCCGAAGGAGGTGAAGGCGCTGGTCACCGAAGCGTGGACCCAGGTGGTGCCGAAGAAAGTCAGCCGCGCATTCCGAGGCGAAGGCACTTAGAAAATCCTGCGGCGCCCTGCAGGCTTGCCGATCACGCGGTACAAATCTCGCCGGGCGTGCACGACGCGCCAAACGAATATCCCGTCATTCCCTTCGAGCACGTCGAAGAAGGTTGCGTAACTGAACACGTTGATGCGCCGGGGCTCGCCGAAAAATTCAGTGCGTTTGCGATAGATCAACGGCCGCTCGGCTGCGCGATACATGACCTCGAACACGCGCGCGGCGACGAAATCCGCGATTTCGGGCGAGGCATCGTGAGCCAAATGATCCCAAATACCATCGATATCCTCACGCGCGGGATCGGAGACGAGAACGCGCGCCGCCATCGATCAAGCGCCGCTAGGCACCGGACTTGAGTCGGCTTCTCGCGCGGCGGAGGAACGCATGCAATGGCTCCAACGGGGCAAATCTTCCGCGCGATTTCGCATCGTGGGCTTCGCGCAGCAGGCCATCGATCTCCTCCCGGCGTCCGGCAAGCCGCCGGTCGAGTGCTGCCTCGCTCAACTGTTCGTCGAGCACTCTGGCAACGGGGCCCTTCTTCTTGACGGTGACGTTCATGGACGCACCCTAACACACAGCCGCAGGATCAAGAAGCCGGGCGCTTCGTGGAACCGCGCGGGCGGCTCGCCGGTGGCTTCCGGAACGTCGCCACCTTGGTGAGGTAGGCGATCTCCGCGCTTTCGCGCTTGAGGCCCGCAAACAATTTGTCGAGGTCCGTCTTCGCGTAGGTCGCGTAATACGGCTCGTGCATCAGTTGCGGGAAGACGTCGATCAGCCCGTCGAATTCCGGCGCGTCGCCGTACTGGATGGAGTCGGCCAGCACGAAGATGCCGCCGGGCTTGAGCACGCGGGCAATTTCGCGGGCGGCGGCGGCGCGCACTTTCGGCGGCAGTTCGTGGAAGAGATAGATGCTGACCGCGGCGTCGATGCTCGCGTCGCCAAGCGGCATGGCTTCCGCGGGCGCGGCCACGAACTCCACGCCCTTGCCGCGCAGCGCTCGACGGGCGCGCTTCAGATAGGGCTCGGAGAGATCGAGCGCGACGGCGGGCCAGTCCGGCCGCGCGGATTTGACGAAGGACAGGAACCGGCCGGTGCCGGCGCCGATGTCCAGCAGCGTGGGATGCGTCTTGCCGTCCAGCGCGCGGGCGAGCGGCACGAAGGCCTGGCGGCGCATCGCATCCGCCGTGCCGGAGAACAGCGCCTCGACCTGGAACTCGTAGAGCCGCGCGGAGCGGTCGCTCAGATAGCCGTCGGTCTGGTAGTGGAAGTTCTGGCGATAATAGCCGGGCAGCCCCTCGCCTTTCGATTTGCGCTTCGCCTCGTCATGTCCGTGGCGCTTCTGGCGGCGGGCGACGCGCGGCATGTCGGCGAGAAAGCGCAGGCTCGCCAGCGCGTGGGAAATCTCGTCCGTGAGATCGACCGGCGCGGGATAGAGACCGTCCTGCACGTTCGTCCAGTCGCGCGCGAACAGCGCCCGCATCGCGCCCAGCATCGCCGCGCCCGACGGCAGCGGATGGGCGGGCTTGCGGATTTCGGAAAAACCGTCGCGCGCCACCAGCCGCGCGGCCAGATAATGCGCGCCGTAGAAGGCGACGCGCGCGGCCTGCGTGGCGGCGTAAGTCCAAGGTTGCATGGGCGGCAGTATGCGCGCGCCGCTACCAGCGCGGCAAGGCGGCTGCGATCTTCGGTCCGATGTAGACTTGCGGTTCGGAGGGCGGCGTCATGCCGGTCTCCTGCTCGCGCGCCGACACGCAATCCTTCACCTTGTCGGCGAGTTCCGGAAAGCCGTGCACGGCGCGCAGATTCTGG
Source organism: Rhizomicrobium sp. (assembly GCA_050728855.1). Classification (GTDB taxonomy): domain Bacteria; phylum Pseudomonadota; class Alphaproteobacteria; order Micropepsales; family Micropepsaceae; genus Rhizomicrobium. The sequence goes on from JBOHKI010000004.1 coordinate 80,154, forward strand.
AGCACGCAGGTGTCGAAATAGGGATAGCGGTCGTCCTGGCCGCAGCCGAAAGACGTGCGGTCGGCGCGCGCTGCAGTGAGGATCATCCGGTCGTCGCCCTTCAGTGCCGGAACGAACGCGCCGGAGAAGCAGGCCGAGATGATCACCACCGTCGGCCGCTCGCCGCAATCGATGTCGACGATCTTGGCCAGCTGTGCCGGCTGCATGAAGCGGCCGCCGACGAGCAGGCCCTGCGGCGCGCCATGCGAGGAGAAATAGAGCAGGCATCCGCCGCCCGCCTTCTGCGTCAGCCCGAGCAGGTCGACGCCGATGGTCTGGGTGTCGGCGGGATCGACCTTCTCGTTCGGATAGGCCTCCGGCCGGGCGGAGAATTCCTCGAGGTCCTGCGCCTTGAAGCCGATCGCCTCGAGCCCCGCCGAGACGTCGTGGCGCACATTGTCGAACGCTTCGGTGGCGCTGCCGTCATGGGCATGCCAGTCGCCGGCCACCACCACGACCGCCCAGTCCGGATGGCCGCCGGCGAGCGCGAACCACAGCGCGCCGCTGGTCGCGCCGAGCGCCGCCATTGCGATCACGAAAATCCGCGTCACGCGCCAGTAGCGCGACCATTCGTTCTGTGGCGCGCGCGGCGGCGGCGGCGCGCTCTCCTGCACGCCGGTGCTCGTCCGCATCCACGCCTTGATCCAGTTCAGCATGCTGCCGCCGCGATGCGCCCTATGTCCCCCGCGCCGCGCGAAACGCGGCGACGAGCTCAATATGCGACGACCAGAGGAATTGGTCCACGGGAACCACGGGCGACATTGTGTAGCCCGCCGCGCGCATTACGCAGGCGTCACGGGCGAAGCTTCCGGGGTCGCACGAGACATAGATCACGCGCCTGACCCGCGCCTTCGCCAGTCCGGCGATCTGGGCGGCGGCGCCGGCCCGGGGCGGATCGAGCACCACGGTGTCGAACGGCTTGAGCTCCGGCGGCGTCAGCGGCAGGCGGAACAGGTCGCGCGGTTCGGTGGTGACGGGCTTCAGGCCCTGCGTCCCCCGCGCCGCGGAAGCGAGCGCCTCCAGCATCGCGCCGTCGCGCTCCACGGCGTGCACCCGCGCCTGCTCCGCCAGCGGCAGCGCGAAGGTGCCGCAGCCCGAGAACAGGTCGGCGACGTGCCTTGCGCCCTTCGCCGCGGCCAGCACCTGGCTCTGAAGCGCCGCCTCGCCGGCCCCGGTCGGCTGCAGGAACGCACGCGGCGGCAGCGTCACGCGTGCCTTGCCGAGCATGACCCGCGGCGCGCCAAGCTCGACGACGGTGTCGCGGCCGATGGTGACGCGCGCGAGCCCGAGCCGCGTCGCCCAGCGCGCCAGTTCCGCCCGCGCTGAGGCATCCTTCGCGTGCCAGCCGTCCAGCGCGACGTCGAAACCGGTATCGGTCTCGGTGACGTCCACATCGGCCGTGCCGCCGTCGCGCAGCAGGACCGTGAGCATTTCGCGAAGGCCGCCGGTCAGCGCAAACAGCGCCGGCGTCAGCACCTTGCACGCATGCATGTCGACGATGTCGTGGGAGCGCGCGGCGTGAAAACCGATCGCGACCGCGCCATTGCGCTTGGCGGCCTTGAACGTGGCGCGGCGGCGCGAGGCCGGCGGGACTTCGACGATGTCCTCGACGGATGCGTCCGCGAGCCCGTTGCGCGCCAGCGCCTGGACGACGAGGTCGCGCTTCATGGCGCGATAGACATCCGCCGGCAGATCCTGATGCGCGCAGCCGCCGCACGTCCCGAAATGGATGCAGAGGCTCATGCCTTGCGCGCCGCGATCAGGAATTCGCGATTGCCGTCGCCGCCCGCGATGGGGCTGTCCATGTGGCCGAGCACCGTCCAGCCGGGCTGCGCAGGGATGAATGCCGCGATCGCCTCGAGCGCCGCGCGCGCCGCGGCTTCGTCACGAACGATACCGCCCTTGCCGACACGCTGCGGGCCCACTTCGAATTGCGGCTTCACAAGCGCCACCAGCCACGCGCCGCTCGCCGCCATCCTGAGCGCGCGCGGCAGTGCGAGCTTGAGCGAGATGAAGCTGACATCGGCGACGATGGCTTGGGGCGCCTCGCCCACCACCACCGGCGAAAGTTCGCGCGCGTTGGTGTTCTCCAGCGAGATGACGCGCGGATCGCGGCTGAGCTTTTCGTGCAACTGCCCGTGTCCCACATCCACTGCGAAAACCTGCCGCGCGCCGCGCTCCAGCAGCACCTGCGTGAAGCCGCCGGTGGATGCGCCGATATCGAGGCAGATGAGCCCCCGCGGCGACAGCGCGAAACGATCCAGCGCCGCGACGAGCTTCAATGCGGCGCGCGAGACATAGGGATGCGCGGGCGCGTACGCGATTGCCATAGCGTGGGTAAGCGCCTGCGAGGCTTTCGCCACCGCGCGCCCATCCGCCATCACCGTGCCCGCGGCAATCGCCGCCTGCGCCTCGGCGCGCGATGCGGCGTAACCGTGTTCGACGAGGAAGACGTCCGCGCGCATTTCCATTCCGTGTCAGGGCCCGCACGGCGTGCTTAGCACGCCAATTCAGCCATTGCGCGCAACGCGCGCGGGCGCGCCATGACACGGTGGAGACCGTTACGCCCGCTCTCTTGCCGCGAGCGCTTCTTTTTCGCGGCCGAGCGCGTCGAGGGCGACGGCGACGATGGATTTGGCGTCGAGGCCGGCGGCTTCGTACATGCGCTCGGGCGAATCCTGGTCGATGAAGCGGTCGGGCAAGGTCATCGGGCGCATCTTCAGGCCCTTGTCGAAGGCGCCGTCCATGGCGAGATACTGCATGACATGGGCGCCGAAGCCGCCGGCGGAGCCTTCCTCGACCGTGATCAGCACCTCATGCTCGCGCGCCAGCCGCGAGACCAGATCGCGGTCCAGCGGCTTGGCGAAGCGGGCGTCGGCGACGGTGGCCGACAATCCGTAGGCGGACAGCTTCTCCGCCGCCAGCAGCGCTTCGGCCAGACGCGTGCCGAAAGACAGGATCGCGATGGTGGCGCCCTCGCGCACAATGCGGCCCTTGCCGATCTCGAGCGGCGTGCCGGCCCTGGGCCGCTCCAGGCCAAGACCCTCGCCGCGCGGATAGCGCAGCGCGCTGGGCCGGTCGTCGATCCGCGCCGCGGTGGCGACCATGTTCATCAGCTCGACTTCGTCGGACGGCGCCATGATGACGAAGCCGGGCAACGTGGCGAGATAGGCGATGTCGAAGGCGCCGGCATGGGTCGGGCCATCGGCGCCGACGAGCCCGGCGCGGTCCATCGCGAAGCGCACCGGCAGCGACTGGATCGCCACATCGTGCACCACCTGGTCGTAGGCGCGCTGCAGGAACGTCGAATAGATCGTGGCGAACGGCTTCATGCCGTCGGCGGCCAACCCGGCGGCGAAGGTCACCGCATGCTGCTCGGCGATGCCGACGTCGAACATGCGGCCGGGAAAGCGCTTCGCGAAGAGATCGAGGCCCGTGCCGTTCGGCATCGCGGCGGTGATGGCGACGATGCTGCTGTCGCGCTCCGCTTCCGCGATCAGCGCCTCGGCATAGACCTTCTGGTAGGCGGGCGCCCGGGCGGCGGATTTGCTCTGCTCGCCGGTCAGCACGTTGAACTTGACGACGCCGTGATATTTGTCGGCGCTGGCCTCTGCGGGCGCGTAGCCCTTGCCCTTCTGCGTCACGACATGGACGAGGATCGGTCCCGTCGCCGCATCGCGCGCGTTCTCGAGCACCGGAATGAGATGATCGAGATTGTGCCCGTCGATCGGGCCGACATAATAGAAGCCGAGCTCCTCGAACAGCGTGCCGCCGGTGAAGAAGCCGCGCATGTATTCTTCCCAGCGCTTGGCGAGGCTGCCGAAGGCGCGCGGCAGGTGGCTGACCATCGATTTCATCAGGTGGCGGAAGCCGCGATAGGAACGGCTCGACACGACGCGCGCCAGATACGCGCTCATCGCGCCCACCGGCGGGGCGATGGACATGTCGTTGTCGTTGAGCACCACGATGAGGCGCGCATCCATCGCGCCGGCGTTGTTCATCGCCTCATAGGCCATGCCCGCGCTCATCGCGCCGTCGCCGATCACGGAGACGACGTTGCGTTTCTCGCCCTTGAGGTCGCGCGCCACCGCGAAGCCGAGGCCGGCGGAGATCGAGGTCGAGGAATGCGCCGCGCCGAACGGGTCATATTGGCTCTCGGCGCGCTTGGTGAAACCGGAAAGTCCGCCGCCCTGCCTCAGCGAGCGCATGCGGTCGCGACGGCCGGTGAGGATCTTGTGGGGATAGGCCTGGTGGCCCACGTCCCAGATCAGTTTGTCGTCCGGCGTGTCGAACACGTAGTGCAGCGCGACGGTGAGCTCGACGACGCCGAGCCCCGCGCCCAGATGCCCGCCGGTGACGGAGACCACGTCGATGGTCTCGCGGCGCAGCTCGTCGGCAAGCTGGCGCAGATCCTTGCGCGGAAGCTTTCGCAATGCTGCGGGATCACCGATCTGGTCGAGGAGAGGGGTTTTGGCAGGCGGAACCATGCACATTCCAGTCCGGACGGCCTTTTACGCGCGCCGCGCCACGGCAAAGTCGGCCGCCGCACGCAGAAGGTCGGCTTTTTCCCCAAACAAATCAAGGTGACGCGAAGCTTGCGAGGCGAGCGCGTGGGCCTGCGCACGGGCGCGTTCGGCGCCCAGGACGGAGACGGTGGTGGGCTTGCCGCGCGCCGCATCCTTGCGGGCGGCCTTGCCCATCTGGCCGGCATTGCCCTCTTCATCCAGAAGGTCGTCGGCAATCTGGAACGCGAGGCCGAGGTCCTGGCCATAGGCCACCAGTGCCGCGCGCGCCTGTGACGACGCCTTGCCGAGGATCGCCCCGGCCTCGCAGCTGTAGGTAATGAGGGCGGCCGTCTTCATCCTCTGGAGGCGGGTGATCTCCGGCGCGGCAGGTGCCTGGCCCTCCAGTGCGATGTCCATCATCTGCCCGCCGACCATGCCGGCATGCCCGGCCGCCTGGGCCAGCCGCGAGACCAGCTCGCAACGCACGAACGGATCGCCATGGGCGGCAGGAGAGGAAATTAGTCCAAAGGCCAGGGTGAGCAGCGCGTCGCCCGCCAGGATCGCCGTGGCCTCGTCGAATTGCCGGTGCGCGCTGGGCTTGCCGCGGCGCAGATCGTCGTCGTCCATCGCGGGCAGGTCGTCATGCACCAGCGAATACGCATGCATGCATTCCACCGCCGCCGCCACGCGCTCCAGCGCCCCCCGGTCGACGCCGAACAGCGCACCGCATTGCAGGACGAGAAAACCGCGCAGCCTCTTGCCACCGCCAAGCGCGGCGTAACGCATCGCCTCCATCAGGCGCGCTTCCGGCCCCGCCGGCTGCGGCAGCAACGCATCCAGCGCGCGCTCGACACATGCGGCGAATTCGGAAAGAGCGGATTCGAAGGAGACCATTCCGGCACTTCCAACTCGACGTCATGTCCCGCGATCGCGGCTCGTGACACAGATGTGCGATTACCTACCCCAGATCCGCGGGCTCGACGCCTTCGGGGCCCTTCGCGCCGTGGACGATCTTTTCCAGACGGCCTTCCGCGGCTTTCAGCTTGGCCTCGCAATGCGCCTTCAGCGCCTGGCCGCGTTCGTAGAGCGCGATGGAATCCTCGAGGTCGACTTCGCCCTGCTCGAGGCGGCCGACGATGGATTCCAGCTCCTTCAATGCCGCTTCGAAGCTCATCTTGTCGACGGCAGGGGCGGTCGGTTTCTCGGCCATTCAAGCCTCCATCAGCGCGCGGACATGGGCGCTTGCCGAGCGCGCCAGCGCGGCGAGGTCATAGCCGCCTTCCAGCGCCGAAACAACGCGCCCCTCACAAACCCGTGATGCGACCGCGCGGATTTCCGATGTCGCCCAGGCGAAATCGTCCTCGACCAGCGCCAGCCCGGCCAGCGGATCGTCGCGATGGGCGTCGAAGCCCGCGGAGATGAGGACGAGTTCGGGGCGGAACGCCTCCAGCGCCGGGAGAATCGATTTGCGCAGCGCGTCGCGGAACATGGCGCCGTCGGCGCCCTGCGGCAACGGAACGTTGAGGATGTTGTCCGCGACGCCGTGTTCGCCGGCGCGTCCCGTGCCGGGATAGAGCGGCCATTGATGCGTCGAGGCATAGAAGAGACCGGGATCGCCGCTGAAGATGTCCTGCGTCCCGTTGCCGTGATGGACGTCGAAATCGATCGCCGCGATTCGCGCGACGCCGCGAACCGCGCGCGCATGCATCGCGCCGACGGCGATGTTGTTGAACAGGCAGAACCCCATGGCGCGGTCGCGTTCGGCATGATGACCGGGCGGGCGAATGGGGCAAAAGGCGTTGGCGAATTCGCCCGCCATCACGCCGTCGACGCCCCGGATCACGGCGCCGGCTGCCCGCAAGGCGGCCTCGGCGGAGCCGGCGGACATGACGGTATCGGAATCTATGCCTACGAAGCCGGCCCGGGTTTGCGCCGCCGCCTCGTCCAGCACCAAGCCCACCAGGGCGGGCGAATGGGCGCGCTCCAGCGCCTCGCGGGAGGCGCGTGGCGCCTCGAACCAGACAAGCTTTTGAAATTCTTCCGTTTTCAGGGCCCGCAGCACGGCCGCCAGGCGGGCTGCGCGCTCCGGATGGCCTTCGGGCGTCACATGGCCGAGGCAGGCGTCGTGGGTGATGAGCGCGGTCGTCATGGCGATTCCGTCGTTGCCGCCGGAGCTTAGAGCGGACCCCGACAGAATTCATGCCCGAGTCGGCGCCGGGGCCGAGTCGAGTCGGACGTTTGGTGGCCCGGGAGGGCCCTGCGGACGGTGATCGGGAAGGCCTTAACGGGGATTCGATCCGATTAAGCTTTTCCTGCTCTCGAATCCGTGACGGCAAGTCACAAAATAGATGCATTAAAGCAACAGAGATCGCGTGAACGCGCGTGTTTCTTCAATTCCATTTTGACCCTTGCAAGCCTCTCTCTTAGCCTCCGACCAAACGGGCAATTCCGCGCGCATCGTCGTTGGTGCGCGGGGGCAGCTGCCATCAATAGGCCAGCAGTCCGTTGTGTGGCAGCCGTCGTTACGACAGAACCAAGGGGGTTCAACGTGTATCAGATCAATTCCAAGCCTAGCCTGCGGTCGGCCCTGCTCCTCGGAGCAGCTTCAGCCGCGGCAATAAGCCTGTCCGCGCCAGCAATGGCGCAGGACAGCGGAACGGAGACCGTGGTGGTCACCGGTTCGCGTATCCCGCAGCAAGGCCTCTACTCGACAAGCCCGGTTTCGGCTGTCGGCCAGCAGGAGTTCAAGCTCCAGGGCTCGACATCCGTCGGCCAGACTCTCCGCTCGCTGCCCTCCACCGTCGAAGACGGTGACGGCAACACGGTGGATAACGGCACATCCGGTATCGCCACCATCGACCTTCGCAATCTGGGCGCCAAGCGCACCCTGATCCTGGTCGACGGCAAGCGCCTGGTTCCCGCCGACTCCTCGGGTGAAGTCGACACCAACCAGATCCCGTCGCAGATGGTCGACCACGTCGAAGTTCTGACGGGCGGCGCCTCGGCCGAATACGGCTCGGACGCCGTGTCGGGCGTGGTGAACATCATCCTGCGCCATGACTTCCAGGGCATGGAAGTCGACGGCCAGTACAGCCTGACCGACCATGGCGACGGTGGTATCACCGATACCAGCGCCATCATGGGCTTCAACTCCGGCGACGGCAAAGGCAACGTCACGGTGTACGGCGAATACAATCACCGTACGGCAGTCCCCGAGTCCGATCGCGCCTACGGCGTCCACGCCCTGGCGACGACGAACTTCACGGGTTGCGCCCCGACCTCTCCGCCCACGCACTTCGGCGGCTTCTGCTACTCGGGCTCCGGCACGGTGCAGCAGGGTCGTGTCCGCAGCGCGGCGCTCGGCGGTACGGACCCGCTGACGGGTCTTCCGCTGGCCGGCGTAGGCAGCGAGTGCGGCACGAAAGCCAATCCGACTGCCGGTTGCTCGCTGATCTTCACGCCGTCGGGCACGCTGACCAAGTACAATGGCCAGACGTTCAACTTCGCGCCGTTCCAGTTCTACCAGACGGAAGGCACGCGGTACGCGTTCGGCGCATCGGGTCATTACGACATCAACAGCCACCTGAACTTCTACACCCGGCTGACGTTCTCCGATAACCAGTCGACCTCGCAGTTGGGCGCGTCGCCGCTGTCGAGCAACTTCAACATCAACTGCGGCAACCCTCTCATGTCGCCGCAGGAACGCGAGGCCATCTTCGGCTCGACCACCACGGTCGGCACGATCGCGGCGCAGTGCGCCACGGCCGGTGATACGCCTGACACGCAACGCCTGCTCGCGCTTTCGCTGCGTCTCGTCGCAGTCGGCCCGCGCATCACCGACGAAGACCACACCGCCTATCAGATGGTGTTCGGCTTCCGCGGCGATCTGGCGTGGGGTTGGACCTATGACGTGTCGGCCCAGTACGGTCACACGAACCAGGGCCAGCATCTGACGAACGACGCGAGCCGCTCGCGCTTCCAGAGCGACCTGCTGGTCAATCCGGACGGCTCCTGCGTCTCCTCGCCGTGCGTCCCGATCAACTTCTTCTCCTCCGGCGGCATCACCAACGCCCAGGCGGACGACATCCGCTTGAACATGACGGCTCTCGCCCACACCGATCAGTGGGACATGCAGGCCTATACCGAGGGTGACTTCGGTGCGCTCGGCCTGAAGAGCCCGTGGGCGAAGGATCCGGTAGCAGGCGTGGTCGGTGTCGAATACCGCCAGGAAGCGGCGGCGTTCGAGCCGGACGACAACCTCGCCACCAACAACCTGGTCGGCTTCGAAGCCGAGGCCCCCACGCACGGCCGTTACAACGTGCAGGAAGGCTTCAGCGAGTTGCGCATCCCGGTGGTGGAAGGCATGCCGTTCTTCCAGCTGTTGCAGTTCGATAGCCAGTACCGCTATTCGTCCTACAACCGCTCGGGCGGCGTCAGCACCTACAAGTTCGCCGGCGAATGGTCGCCGACGGACGACTTCCGTCTCCGCGCATCGATGGAGCGCTCGGTCCGCGCGCCGAACATCTCCGAACTGTTCTCGCCCGCGGGCGGCCAGTCGGCGAACGCGGCGTTCGATCCGTGCTCCGCGAATACCGGCTCGGTCACCACGACCGCCCTGCTCTGCGAGCAGACGGGCGTTCCGTCCGGTTCGGTGTTCAACGTCGCGCTGAACTGCCCGACCAACCAGTGCCAGGCCGAAGTCGGCGGCAACCCGTTCCTGAAGCCTGAAGTGTCGTTCACCAGGACGGCCGGCATCGTGCTTACGCCGACCTTCTTCGACGGCTTCACGGCCACGGTCGACTACTACAACATCCTGATCGACGGGTTCATCGCAGCCACGCCGATCGAGTCGATCCTGACGAGTTGCTACTCGACGACGGTCAACGTCACCCAGAACCCGCTCGCTCCGGCGTGCTCGTTCATCCACCGCGACGCCCTCGGTTCGATCACCTCGAACCTCGGCTATGTCGTGTCGGCTGAAGGCAACGTGTCGCGCGATCAGGTGAAGGGCTTTGACTTCGAGGCCAACTACCAGACCGACCTCGGCAATGTCGGCTGGAACGGTGCCGGTTCTGTCGGCATCAACTTCATCGGAACCGTCGTTTCCAAGAATCTGTTCGTGGAATCCGACGGCACCGAGCTGAAGTGCAATGGCCTCTACGGTCTGAACTGCGGCGAGCCCGAGAACAAGTTCAAGTCGAACTTGCGCGTGACCTGGTACAGCCCGTCGGACGACATCTCCCTGTCGCTCCGCTGGCGCCACCTGTCGAGCGTGACGAACGATCTGCAGGCGCAGAGCGGCCACAATGCCGCGACGCCTTGCGGCTTCAACTTCTGCTACGTGCTCAACGCGTCGCAGACGCCCAGCCCGACCATCCCGGCGTTCGACTACTTCGATCTGTCCGGCACCTGGTCGGTCACGGACGGCATCGAGCTGCGCGCCGGCATGTCCAACATCTTCGACAAGAAGCCGCCGCTGATCGACAACAACTCCGCTCCCGCGAGCGACATCAACGGCAACACCTTCCCGAACACGTACGATTCGCTTGGGCGCATCCTCTTCGTGGGCGGTACGGTGAAGTTCTGATCGAACCCAACGGTTCTGTTACCTGGCGGCGGCCCAAAAGGCCGCCGCTTTTTTTTGCCCGGTCTTCGGCGCCGCGCGGCGGCGATTGACCGCCGGGCCCGGCCCGTCCAGAACGTCCGTCTGCGAACAGGCGCCGCCATGCCCCCCTCCTCCGGCATCACCGCCGCGACACTTCTCGAACGGGCGCAGGCCCGCGCCGATGCCGGCCAATACGCCGCCGCCCTCGCGGATCTGGAGGCCGCGCACACGCTGAGCCCCGGCGACGCTTCCGTGGCGCTTGCCCGCGCCCAATGCCTCGGCGCGCTCGGCAGATTCACTCCCTCGGCGGACGCGGCGCGCAAGGCGATCGCCCTGTCGCCCGATCTGGCGGACGCCCATTGCGCGCTGGGCTTCGCGCTCGAGCAGCTCGGCGAACTCGAACAGGCCCGCGCTGCGTATGAAACCGCGCTCCGGCTCGACACGGGCCTGGCGGAAGCCGCCGCCCGGCTCTCCGCCCTCGCCGCGCGCCGTGCCGACTGGCCGCAAACCCGGCTCCTGGCGGAGCGAGCCCTGGCGCTCGCCCCCGGCCACGCCGCGGCCCGAACCGCGCTTATCATGGCAGACATGGGCCAGGGCCGCGTGGCGGAGGCCGAGGCAAGCGCGCGCGCCCTCGCCGGCGACCCGGCCTACCTGCCACAGGTCCGGGCGGCCGCGCGCACGCTGCTCGCCGACGCGCTCGACCGGCAGGACCGCGCCGGCGAAGCCTTCGCCGCCTACAGCGACGCCAACCGCACGCTGAGAGAGCTCCACCGCGATCAATTCGGCCGCCCCGGAAGCCCGTCGGGCAGCGCCACCGCGCGCCGTCTTCTCGCCGAATTCGAGAGCCTTGGCGAACCCGCGCGTGCGGAACCCGGCACCGAGCCGGACCGGCCGCATGTCTTCATCCTCGGTTTCCCGCGATCCGGCACCACGCTGCTCGCGGAAATTCTGGCGGGACATCCCGGTGCCCGGGTGATGGATGAGCGCAACCTCCTGGGCGACGCGCTGGCGCAATTCACCGCGCGCCCAGGCGGACTGACGCCGCTCATGAAAGCCGGTCCATCCAGCCTCGCTGACTTGCGCGCGCGCTACTGGGAGCGGGCCGCGCAAGCCGGCGCCGGCGCGGGGCTGGTGATCGACAAGTCGCCGTTCCACAGCCTCCATCTTCCGGTGATCGCCAGGCTGTTTCCCTCGGCCCATATCCTCTTCGCCCTGCGCGATCCGCGCGACGCGGTGTTCGCCTGCTTCCGGCGGCTTTTCGCGCTCAACGCCTTTCTCTACGAATGCCTGACGCTGGAAGGCGCGGCGGCGCTCTACGACGCGGTCATGCGTCTTTCGGCGCTCTATCGCGCGCGCCTCCCGCTCAATCTGCTGGAGGTGCGAAACGAGGACGTCATCGCCGGGCCTGAAGACGAAGTCGGCCGCATCTGCCACTTCCTCGGCATCGCGCCGAACCCCGCCATGACGGATTTCGCCGGCCGCGAAAGCCGCCGCGGCATCGCATCGCCGCAATCGGCGAGCCTCGCCGGCGGCGTGAGCGCGGCAAGCCGCGGCCAGTGGCGTCGCTATGCAGGCGAGATGGCGCCCGTGCTGCCCCTCCTCGCCCCGTGGGTGCGCCGCTTCGGCTATGAGGACGCGGCATGACCCCGCTCGATCCGCGCATATTGGCGCTGCTGCAAGCGGGAGACCTGACGGCAGCCGCGCGGATGGCGGACGCGGCAATCGCGGCCGGCGCGTCGCATCCATTGCTGTTCGATGCTCGCGCGCATCTGGCGCTCCAGGAAGGCCGGCACCTGGACGCGCTCTCGGATTTCACCCGCGCCCTTGCTCTCGCGCCGGGCAATCCGTCGCTTCACGTCTCCGCCGCGCGCAGCCTGATCCCGCTCGGCCGTTTCGACGAAGCACTGGACGCCTGCAATCGCGCGATCGCAGTGGCGCCGGACATGGCCGCCGCGCATTTCGAAAAAGGCTGCGCGGCGGAATTCCTCGGCGACCTCCATCTTGCCCGCCGCGAATTCCAGCAGACGGCAGCGCTTGATCCGCGCGCGGCCGAGGCGCCCGCCCGGCTCGCGGCGCTGGCGGCGCGCAGGGGCGACTGGTCCGAAGCCGGGGCGCTCGCGCGCAAATCCCTGTCGCGCGATCCCGCCAATATCAGCGCCACGCTCTCGCTCGCCACCGCCGCAATCGGGGCGGGAGAGGCGGGCCCCCAGATCGAGCGGCTCGAAGGCCTTCTGCAACGGCACGATCTTTCAGCGGAGGCGCGGTGCGAGGCGCTGGCGCTCCGGGCCGACATCCTCGACCGCCAGGACCGGTTCGCCGAGGCATTCGAAGGCTACGCGGCCGCCAATGCCGTTCTCGCACGCGCCTATGCGCCGCGCTTCGCGGGCCTGCCGGCCGGAACGCAGCGGGTGGCGCGGCTGCTCGCGGAGTTCACGGCCGTACCGGCCGAACGCTGGGCGGCAATTGCCGCGGGACCGTCGCCCGCGGCCGGGCATGTGTTCGTGCTCGGCTTCTACCGCACCGGCACGACGCTTCTGGGTCAGATACTGGCCAGCCATCCCGCGGTCGTGACCCTCGAAGAGAAGCCCTTGCTGGTCGAGGCCGCGGCCGAATTCCTCGAGCCGCCGGGCGGGCTGGCGCGGCTCGCGGACCTCACGGCGGAAGACGCTTCGCACTATCGCGATCTTTATTGGCGGCACGTGCGCAAGAACGAGCCCGGCATCGCCGGCAAGATCGTGGTCGACAAGCTGCCGTTGAATTCGCTCGCTTTGCCCGTCATCGCGCGGCTGTTTCCGGAAGCCAAAATCGTCTTCGCGGTGCGCGATCCGCGCGACGTGGTGTTCAGCTGCTTCCGCCGGCTTCTCAACGTCAACCGCGACACTTTCGAAATGCTGTCGCTGGAGCGCGGCGCCGCGTTCTATGCCGCGGTCATGGATCTCGCCGCAGCCTACCGCGCGCGCCTGCCGCTGGCCGCGCTCGACGTGCGCAACGAGGACGTCGCGGCGGACTTCGAGCCCCAGGTGAAACGGATCTGCGCCTTCCTCGGGCTGGGCTGGAAAGACTCCATGGCCCGGTTCGGCGAAGCTTCCCGGGCCCGGTCGATCGCCACCCCCAGCGCCGCCCAGGTCGCAAGGGGAATCAGCAGCGACGGCGTTGGCCAATGGCGGCGCTATGCGGCCGAGCTGGCCGGCATCCTGCCTGCCCTGGCCCGCTGGACCGGGCGCTTCGGCTACCCGGCCGCCTGACCGGCGCCTTCCGACATACTGTCACAAATTGCACTGCAAAGCGCGGCGGGCGCGAATTGGTTCCCAAGGACCCATGACGGAACCCAGGGCGAGTCTCGTGGGGCGATGCAAACCATATCGTCCAGAGACATAGCGGCCCTCAACAGGCAGTGAAATGTCTCTCAAATTGTCGCGGCGCGAGAGTTTCAAATTGCTGTTTCCGCCGGTTCACGGCACCTTCCTGGCGAGCGCCTGTGCGCCGCATCCGAAGGGACGCGGCAAGTGTGGGCTTGCCTGTGAACTATCGCGTTCAACCGCCGCAATCGCCGCCGCCGATCTTCATGGACATCGAGCGCGCCATGCGCTCGGGCCAGATGCCGCGCGCGATCGATCTGGCGTGCAAGGCCCTGGACGCGGGCCATGAGGATCCGGTTCTCTACAATCTGCGCGCCCATGGCCGCAGGCGCGACGGCCGCCTGGACGAGGCGCTCGACGATCTGCGCCGCGCCAACGCGCTCGATCCGCGTTCGGCCCGTATCCTGAGCGAGATGGCGAACTGCCTGAACGCCATGGGCCGTTACCGCCAGGCCGAGAAGGCCGCGGGTGAGGCTATCGACAGGGACGCGAGCCTTGCCGAAGCCTGGTTCCATCGGGCCTTCGCGCTGGAGATGCTCAACGAACTCGAGCCCGCGCGGCAGGGCTACCTCGAAGCCCTGCGGCTCGATCCCCGGATCGCCGATGCCCCCGCGCGGCTGGCGAGCCTCGCCGAGCTTCGCGGCGAAACGGATGAGGCGCGCAAATTCGCCGAACAGTCCCTCGCCATCCAGCCCCGCCATCCTGTCGCCACGCTGATGCTCGCCAATCTGGATCTCGGCCAGGGTGACCTCGCCAGCGCCGAGGCCCGCCTGCGTCCCGTGCTGTCAGACCCGAACGCGCAAGCCCTGGTGGGCGCCAACGCGCTCTGCTGCCTGGCCGACATCCGCGACGCGCAGGGGCGCTACGGCGAGGCCTTCCGTATCTATCGCGATGCCCTGTGGAACTGGAAAGCCTCCTTCGCGCCGCGCTTCTCGCGCCCCGACGGGATCGGCGCGGTGGACATCGTGCGCCAGTCCGCGGCCGTGATCTCCCAGGTCGAGGTCCCGGCGCAAGCAGCGGTGCGCACTGCCACCGCCAGAGGCACGCACCCGCGGCTGGCCTTCATCATGGGCTTCCCGCGCTCCGGCACCACGCTGCTGGGCCAGGTGCTGGCGAGCCATCCCGGCGTCAGCCTGTCGGAAGAACGTCCCCTGCTGGCGCGCGCCATCGCGGAATTGTCCGATCCGGTGGAAGGCCTGCCGCGGCTGGCGACACTGTCGGAGGAAGAGATCGACGTCTATCGCGCGGATTTCTGGGAGCGCGCGGCGAACCACGGGCTCGACCTTAACCGCGAGGTGCTCGTCGAGCAGACCGCCTTCAACACCGCCTACCTGCCGCTGATCGCGCGCCTGTTTCCGCAGGCCCGGATCGTATTCGCGGTGCGCGATCCGCGCGATGTCGTGCTCAGCTGCTTCCGGCGGCTGTTCGCGCCCAACCACTTCACGCTGGAACTCGCCACGCTGGAAGGCGCCGCCGCGTTTTACGACGCGACGATGCGGCTGGCGGAAACCTGCCGCACGAAGTTCGACCTTGCGGTCCTGGAGATCCGCAACGAAGACCTCATCGCCGATTTCGATGGCCAGACCAGGCACCTGTGCGCCCATCTGGGCATCGACTGGCGCGAAACGCTGCGCGATTTCCACAAGGACACCGCGCGCCGCACGCTCATCACCCGCAGCGCCGCCCAGGTCCGCCGCGGGCTGCGCGCGGACGGCGTCGCGGTCTGGCGGCGCTATGGCGAGGAATTGTCGCCGGTGCTGCCGATGCTGGAGCCGTGGGTGGCGCGCTTCGGCTACGAGCCCGCTCAGCCGGCGCCGTAATAGGCGTTGATTCCGTTGAGGAGCTCGCCTGTCAGCTCGCGCTCGGCGGGCGACAGATACGGATTCCACACATCGAAGATCAGGATCACGCGCAGCTTGTCGCTGTCGTTCCAGGCTTCGTGCTCGATCGTGTCGTCGAACACCCAGGCCCGGCCGGGCTCGAATTCGCGCGTGTCGTTGCCGACGCGGAAATAGCACTGCCCCGGCACGATCAGCGGCAGATGGACGATCAGCCGCGCATTGGTGTCGCCGGAATGCGGCGGGATGCGGGTGTGGGGATCGAGCGTGGAGAAGAACGCCGTCGGCGCGAAATTCGCGATCTCCGCGCGGGGAATGGCGGCCAGCGCCTCCGCCGTGCGCGGGCAGCGGGCGCAGACATCGTCCTGCCGCGCGCCGTCCTTCCACAGGTAGCGCGCGCTCCAGCGCGGCGACCAGTTGAGCTCCGCCCATTGGTGCAGCGGCGCATTGGCCGGATGGGTCACATAAGGCTTGAAGCCGTCGGCGTCTTCCTCGAGCAGCCCGATCAGCTCGCCGCGGATCGCATCCGTCCGGGCTTCGAGGTCTTCGATCCAGGAGAACTGCGTGCGGTCGTAATACTGGATCGCGGGCAGGCGCGGGATGTGCAGCATCGTCGGCGCCTGGGTGAAGACCTTCCGGGTGCCGATGGCGACGTCGGTGCATTCGTCGAAGCGGTCGAAATCGGCGCCGGCATGGCGCGCGCGGACCGGACCCATGCGCGAGGCCAGGAAATCCGCCATCTCCTGCGCGTTGTCGCGGACGCGCGCGCGGGCGTGCTCGATCTGGGCCTTGAATTCGCGCGGCAGCCGGTCGTCCGGCGGCACGATCTTGAGCACGTCCTTGTAGATGCGCGCGGCCTGGCGCTTGCCGCCGGCACGCTCGACCAGCGCCGCCTTGGCGAGCATCGCCGGATAGAAATAGGCATCGATGGCCAGCGCCTGTTCGAGCGCGGCGCTCTCGCCATGCACGTCGCCCAGCGCGCGGTGGGCGAAGGCGAGATTGAGCGCGACCATGGGCTCGCGCGGCGCCAGCGCCTGGGCGCGCGTCAGCATCTGCACGGCAGCCTTGGAATCCTTGCGGTAGAGCGCGTGCTGGCCGAGGTTGAACAGCGCCTCGGGATGATCCGGCGCCAGCGCCAGCACCTGGCTCCACAGCCGCGCGCTCTCGTCCACGCGGCCGCCTTCCAGCGCGATGCGCGCCGACTGCGCAAGCGTGGTCAGGCGCGGATCGCCCTGCGGAACGGCTGCTCCCATGGCCGCAGTCTAGCGCAGAACCGGGGCCTGCGAACTACGCGCCGCCACCCTATTGGTCGTCCCGTGGCAGGCCCGTGGCGCGCAGCTCGACGCCGCCATGGGGAACGTCCCCGGCGGCATGCAGCAGCGAGCGCGCCACCGGCATTTCCATCATGGACTGCAGGCCCTCGAGCGTGCGCACGCCGGCCGCGGTACCGCTGAACACCGAGTCCACGGTGCCGAAGAGGCCGCGCGGCTGCGGGTAGAGCTTGAACGAGACCGTCTCGCCGGCGCCGATGCCGGCCAGCTTCCTGGCCGCGTCCACCGCCGTCCAGAAGCCGCCGAGCTCGTCCACCAGGCCCTTGGGCTTGGCGTCCGCTGCGGTCCACACCCGGCCCTTGGCGATCTGCTGGACGTCGGCGAGCGGGAGCTTGCGGCCCTTCGCGACCTTGGCCGTGAAATCGGCATAGATCGCATCGGCCTGCCGGTTCAGGTTCGCGAGCTGGTCGGGCGTGTAGGGATCGAGCGCGGAATCGAACAGGGCGTTCTTGCCCACGCCGATCTGGTCGGCGCCGACACCCAGAAGCGCCAGCGACTTGCCGATCGCGACCTTGCCGGTGAGCACGCCGATCGAGCCGGTCAGCGTCGCCGGTTCGGCAACGATGCGGTTGGCGGAGGTGGCGATGTAGTAGCCGCCGGACGCCGCCAGCATACCCATGCTCACCACCACCGGCTTGCCGGAGGCTTGCGCTTTCCTCACCGCGTTGAGGATCTGGTCGGACGCCGTCACCGATCCGCCGGGCGAGTCGATGCGGATGACGATGGCCTTGACCCGGCTGTCACGCGCCGCGGCGCGGATGGCCGCGACCATGTCGTCGGCGGCGATCACGTTGCTGTCGCCGCCCAGGCCGGCATGGGCGGTGCCGTCCACGATCTCGCCGGATCCTTCGATCAGGGCGATGCGCGTGCCGCCGCCATAACCGCCGGCCGATTCCGTGGCCCGGATGTATTTGTGCAGCGTGATCGTCTTGGCGCCGTCGCCGGCGCGGGCGAGCGCGGCGTTGCGGGCGTCGTCGTCATAGCCGATCTTGTCGATCAATCCGTCCTTCTTGGCGTCGTTGGTGAATTGGGGACTGGCCGCGAAATCGGCGGCGACGGCCTTGGGATCGAGATGCCGGTCGCCCGCGGCGGCGGTGGTGGCGCTGTCGACCCAGCTTTGCAGGAACGCCGTGGTCTGCTCGCGATCCGCCGCCGTGTAATCCTTCTCCATGTACATGTCGGCGGCGCTCTTGTAGTCCGAGCGCTTCACGATCTGGGGCACCGCGTCGATCTTGTCGAACAGCCCGCGCAGGAACAGCGCACCCGAGCCGGCGCCCGAGGCGCCGAACGGCGAATTGGGCTGCATCCAGATCTCGCCGGTCGAGGCGGCGGTGAGATAGTCGCCGAGCCCGTTGCCGAGGAAGCCGGGCGCGTCGGCGATGGCAAACTTGCCGGTGGCGCGGAAGCGCTTCAGCGCGGCGCCGATCTCCTCGGCCTGGGCGACCGGCATGTCGGCGCTGCCGACGCGCAGCAGAACGCCCTTCACGCGGCTGTCGCGGCCGGCATGATCGAGCGCCAGCACGATATCCATGACGCTGGGCGGCCGCGCGCCGAAGGCGAATGGATCGCGCGCCTGCGAATCCCGGATCGGCGTGCGCAAATCCATGGTCAGCACCATGTTGTCCGGCAAGCCGTCGCCGTGGATCGCCGCGACGATGACGAGCACGAGCAAGATCATGAACAGCGCCAGGGCGAGTTTGAGCATGCCGTTCACCGCGCCCAGGAAAATGGTGCGGAGCCAACGCAGGAACGCGATCATGGACTGTCCTTTTCGAGTGTGGCGGCGCGGCAGCCGCGTATCCGCTTTATATGGGAAGCATATTAAAGATCGCCAATTGCGCTATCATGGCGGCCGGTCATCGCTCAAGCTGTTGATATAGCTTGGGTTTCTGAGAGGTTTCGGCATGGCTACGGCCCCTGCCCCGGCGGAATTCCGCCACGTTCTCTACGCCCTGCGCGATCATGTTGCGATCGTCACCCTGAACCGGCCGGAGCGGCGCAACGCCCTCAATCCCCGCGCCTATGCCGAAATCGAGGGCGCCTTCCGCGCGGCCTCGGCCGACGAGGCGGTGCGCTGCGTGGTGGTGACCGGCGCGGACCCCGCCTTCTGCTCCGGCGAGGACGTAAAGGAGATGATGACCGGCGAGTCCGGACGCGGCGCCAAACGCCCCGCCGCGACGCGCGGGCAGCCGACGCCCGCTGCGATGGCGGCGCTGGAATGCACCAAGCCGGTGATCGCCGCGGTCAACGGCGCGGCGGTGGGCTGGGGCATGGAGCTCGCATTGTTCGCCGACATCCGCATCGCCTCGGAGCGGGCGAAGTTCGCCGAGCTGTTCATCAAGCGCGGCCTGATCGCCGACGTGGGCGGATTGTGGCGGCTGCCGCGGATCGTGGGAGAAGCGAAGGCGGCGGAGCTGCTGTTCACCGGCGCCCAGATCGACGCCGACGAAGCGCTGCGCATCGGGCTGGTGACGGAGGTGACGGCACATGATGCGCTGATGGATCGCGCCATGACGCTGGCCGGGAGCATCGCGGCCAACGCGCCGCTGGCGCTGGTGGCGATGAAGGAAGGATTGCGCCGCGCCACCTTCGGCGATTCGCGCGAGATCGGCGGCTGGGCCATCGACACGATCTACCGGCTGTTCGCCACCGAAGACCACCGCGAGGGCGTGAAGAGCTTCCTCGAGAAGCGCGAGCCCGCGTTCAAGGGACGCTAAGCATGGCGACTTTCGATAGCGGCGGGCCGGCGCTGGCCTATGACGAGATCGGCACGCGCGAATCCGGCCGGCCGGTGATCCTGGTTCACGGCTTCGCGTCGAACCGCAACGAGAACTGGCGCCGGCTGGGCTGGTATGGCGCCTTCGAGCGCAAGGGTATGCGCTTCGCCGCCTTCGATTGCCGCGGCCATGGCGAAAGCGCCAAGCCGCACGATCCGGCGTCTTATGCCCGCGACGCCATGGTGGCGGACGTTTTCGCGCTGATGGATCGCCTCGAGACCGAGCGCGCCGACCTGCTGGGCTTTTCCATGGGCGCGCGCATCGCGCTGGCCGCGGCGCTGGCCAATCCCGCGCGCATTCCCATGGTCATCGCCGGCGGCGTCGGCGGCAAGCTGTTCGATCCCGCGCCGCCGGGCAATCCCATGGCGGAGGCGATGGACGCGGACGATCCTGCTTCGATCCCGGAACCGCTGCTGCGCAGCTTCCGCCAGTTCGCCGACGAGCAGGGCGAGGACCGCAAGGCGCTGGCCGCCTGTGCGCGGGCCTCGCACGGATCGCTGACGCGCGAGATGCTGTCGGCCATCCGCGTGCCTGCGCTGATCGTGGCCGGATCGCGCGACGAGCTGGCGGGCGATCCGCGCGTCCTCGCCGCGGCAATCCCCGGCGCGCGCGCCGTCACCCTGCCCGGCTGCGACCATTTCTCCGCGATCGCGCATGGGCTGTTCAAGGCCAGCGTCATCGATTTCCTGGAAGGCGTTCTCGAATGAGACTCCCGCTTGCGCTTGCCGCGCTGCTGCTCGCCACCGCGCCCGCCCTCGCCGGTTGCAATCTCTCCGCCCCCGATGCGGTGAAGGCCGGACCGGGCTGCGCGCGGGCGTGGATGGATGCGAACCTGCGTCTCAACGACATCCTTACCGTGGGCACCCACAACAGCTACAAGCAGGCGATCGATCCCAAGATCATGAAGCTGATCGCTTCCAACTCGCAGCAGACCGCGCAGGCGCTGGACTACAGCCACATCCCGCTGGACCGGCAGCTTGACGACGGCGCGCGCGCATTGGAGCTGGACGTGGTCTACGATCCCGAGGGCCACCTGTATTCCAATCCGCTCGGGCCCCGGCTGATGGACGTGCCGCTGCCCGACGGCTATGGCGAGGCGATGGCCGAGCCGGGCTTCAAGGTGCTGCATGCGCAGGATTTCGATTATCTGTCCAGCTGCCTGACGTTGGTGGAATGCCTGACCATCATCAAGACGTGGTCGGACGCGCATCCCGATCACGTGCCGATCCTCATCACCATGAACGCCAAGGATGACTCGCCGGTCTCCGAGGGCACCCAGGCGCTGAAATTCGACAGCGCCGCCTTCGCCGCGCTCGATGCGGAGATCGCCTCGGTGTTTCCGCCGCAGGATGTCGTCACGCCCGACGACGTGCGCGGCGATTTCGCCACGTTGCGGCTGGCGGTGCTGCAGCATGGCTGGCCGACGCTGGGCCAGTCGCGCGGCAAGGTGCTGTTCGCGCTGGACGAGGACGAACCCAAGATCAGCTTCTATCGCGGCGCGCACAAGACGCCGTCGGGCTGGATGATGTTCGTCAACGCACCGGAAGACGCGCCCGATGCCGCCTATCTCACGCTCAACGAAGCGCTGACCGACACCGCGCATATCACCAATGACGTGATGCTCGGCTATCTGGTGCGAACGCGCGCGGATGCCGACACCGTCGAGGCCCGCAAGAACGACACGGCGCGCCGCGACGCCGCGTTGAAGTCCGGCGCGCAATATGTCTCCACCGATTACATGGAGCCCGACCCGCGCTTCGGCCCCTACGAGGCGCGCCTGCCGGTCGGCGCCATCGCGGTATGCAACCCGGTGCGCGCGGCGAAGAAATGCGCCGGCATACCGGTGGAGTAGTCATCTGTTGTGTCATGGCCTGCGAATGCGGGCCATCCAGGTGACGTTCGCGCCGTTGTGCAGAACCCAACTGGGTGGCCCGCCCGCGCGCGTTGTGCGCAATCGTGCAATTGGCGTGCGAAGCACGCCGGGCGGGCCATGACACTGAGGGCGGCATTGGAAGCGGTGCGATGAACGCGCGTGGCTGCGAGGTCGTCAATGAAAATCCCGCGATTTGGGCAGGACGCGGACGTTGCGGGGATGGCGGTGCAGGCTGCGGGTGTCGGGCGGCGGCGGGATGTCGCCCGTGGGCTTCTGCGCGCGGAAGCGGTCCTCGGACAGCAGGTCGAGTTCCGCGGTGCGATCCGCCAGCCGCTCGGCAACGAGATGCACCACGCCTTCGGGGCTTTTCTGGATCTTGCCTTCGACCCATAGCAGGCGCGCGCTCATCGTCTCCTTGCGGAAGCGCTCGAACACGCGCGGCCAGACCACGAGGTTGGCGATGCCCGTCTCGTCCGACAGCGTGACGAAGACGACGCCCGCCGTGCCCGGCATCTGGCGCACCAGAACGATGCCGGCCGCACGCACGCGCACGCCGCCGACGCCCTCGCTCACCGCGCGGCAGCTCACCGTGCGCTCGGCTTCGAACACCCCGCGCAGGAATTCCATGGGATTGCCCTTCAGCGACAGGCGCAGGGTCTGGTAGTCGGCCAGCACATGCTCGCTCAGCGGCATGACGGGCAGGGCTTCGATCCGCTCCTCCGCCAGTTCGGGCGCGCGCACGGAGGCGAACAGCGGCAGCGCGTCATCGTCCGGCAGGCGGCGCACCGCCCAGGTGGCCTCGCGGCGGTCCAGGCCGAAGGAGCGCAAGCCATCGGCCTCCGCCAGCTTCATCAGCGCCGGCTTGGGCAGCGACGTGCGCCGCGCGAACCCGTCGAACCCGGCATAGCCGTAGCCCCGCATCTCCACGATCTCCCGCGCCCAGGCCTCGCGGAACCCGTCCATCTGGCGGAACCCCAGGCGCACGCAGAGACGGCCCTGCGCGTCGCGCTCCAGCATGTTGTCCCAGTCGCTCCAGTTCACGTCCGGCGGCTCGACGGCGACGCCGTGCTCGCGCGCGTCGCGCACGATCTCCGACGGCGCGTAGAAGCCCATGGGCTGGGCATTGAGAAGCGCGCAGCAGAACGCCGCCGGATGGTGGCATTTGATCCAGGCGGAGATATAGACCAGATGCGCGAAGCTGGCGGCGTGGCTTTCGGGGAAGCCGTAGGTGCCGAAGCCCTTGATCTGGTTGAAGCAGCGCGCGGCGAAATCCTCGTCATAGCCGCGCCGCGTCATGCCCTCGATCATCTTGCGCTCGAAGGTGTGGATGGTGCCGACATGGCGGAACGTTGCCATGGCGCGGCGCAGGCGGTTGGCGTCCGACGGCGTGAATTGCGCCGCCACGATGGCGAGCTTCATCGCCTGTTCCTGGAACAGCGGCACGCCGAGGGTGCGGCCCAGCACGGTGTGCAGTTCGTTCGCCGGCCCGAACTCCGGCGATGGCGAGGGAAAGACGACCGGCTCCTTGCCGCTGCGGCGCCTGAGATAGGGATGCACCATGTCGCCCTGGATGGGACCCGGACGCACGATGGCGACCTCGATGACGAGATCGTAGAACGAGCGCGGCTTGAGGCGCGGCAGCATGCTCATCTGCGCCCGGCTCTCCACCTGGAACACGCCGACGGCATCAGCCTTGCACAGCATGTCGTAAACGGCCGGATCCTCGCGCGGCACACTGGCGAGATCGTGGCCGACGCCCTCGTGCATCTTCATCAGCGCGAAGGCCTTGCGGATGCAGCTGAGCATTCCCAGCGCCAGCACGTCGACCTTCATGATGCCGAGGCGGTCGATATCGTCCTTGTCCCATTCGATGAAGTAGCGCTCGTCCATCGCGGCGGGACCGATCGGCACGATGGTGTCGAGCCGGTCGCGCGTCAGCACGAAGCCGCCGACATGCTGGGAGAGGTGGCGCGGAAAGCCGAGCAGTTCGTTGGCCAGCGCGATGGCGCGCAGCACGAGCGCGTCGCCGCCATGGACGCCGGCTTCCTTCAGCCGCTCGTCGCGATGGCGCGTCCAGCTGCCGCCGTCAAAGCTGCCCCAGATGCGGTTGGCGAGCGCGGCGGTGACGTCCTCCGACAGGCCGAACACCTTGCCGACCTCGCGGATGGCGCTGCGCGAGCGATAGGTGATGACGGTGGCGGTGAGCGCGGCGCGGTCGTGTCCATAACGCTTGTAGACGTCCTGGATCACCTCCTCGCGCCGCTCATGCTCGAAATCGACGTCGATGTCGGGCGGCTCTTTCCGCTCCGGCGAGATGAAGCGCTCGACCAGCAGATCGGTGGTGGCGGGATCGACCGCGGTGATGCCGATGACGTAGCAGACCGCGGAATTCGCCGCCGAGCCGCGCCCCTGGCAGAGGATCTGCCGCGCATTGGCGAAGCCCACGATGTCGCGCACGGTGAGGAAATAGGGCGCGTATTGCAGCTCCTCGATCAGCGCCAGTTCCTTCACCAGCGTGGCGCGGACCTTTTCCGGCACGCCTTCGGGATAGCGTTTGGCCGCGCCCTCCCAGGTCAATGCCTCCAGATGCGCCTGCGGCGTGACGCCGGGCGGCACGGGCTCGTCGGGATAGTTGTATTTGAGGTCGCCGAGAACGAATGAAATGCGCGCGGCGAAGCGCATTGTCTCGGCGATCGCCCGCGGCTGGCCGGCGAACAGCCGCGCCATCTCGTCCGGCGATTTCAGGTGGCGCTCGGCATTGGCCTCGAGCAGGCGTCCGGCATTGGCCAGCGTCCTGTGCTCGCGGATGCAGGTGACGACATCCTGCAATTCGCGCCGCGCGGGCGCGTGATAGAGCACGTCGTTGATCGCGATCAGCGGCACGCCCTGCGCCGCGCGCGCCAGCGCGGCCAGCCGCCGCTTGTCCTCGCCGCGATAGGGCATGGCGGCGGCGAGCCACACCCGTCCCGGCATCGCGCGCGCCAATCGCGCCAGCGCGTCGCGCCACGCGCCGTCGCTCAGCCGTTGCGGCGGAACCAGAATGAGCAGCATCCCCTCCTGCCAGTCGAGCAGATCGGCGATGCGCAGATGGCACTCGCCTTTCGGCGCGCGCAGCTTGCCGACGGAGATCAGGCGGCAAAGGCGTCCATAAGCCTCGCGGTCCACCGGATAGGCGAGGATGTCCGGCGTGCCGTCGTCGAACACCAGCCGCGCGCCAACCAGCAGCCGCGGCTTCTCGCCCTCCATCTCCTCCAGCGCGTCATAGGCGCGGACCACGCCGGCCAGGGTATTGCGGTCGGCGATGCCGATGGCGGCGACGCCGAGGTCGCGCGCGGCCTGGGCGTATTCCTGGGGATGCGAGGCGCCGCGCAGGAAGGAGAAATTGGTGGTGACGGCAAGCTCGGCATAGCTCATGCGAACAGCCCGTGCAGATACCAGCGCGGGCTCTGCGTCTCGCGGCCATAGAGGCCGTCGCGATAGACCCAGAACCGCCTTCCCTCTTCGTCCTCCAGCCGGAAATAGTCGCGCGTCGGCCTGGCGGTTTCCCCGCGCCACCATTCCATGGCGATGCGTTCGGGGCCTTCGGCGTGGCGCGTGGCATGGAGCACGCCGCGCCAGCGGAAGCGCAGCGGCGGACCTTCCGGAATCTCGGCGACGACATCGATGGGCTGCGGCCGGGAGAACATCCGCAAGGGACGCCGCGGCGCCTCGCCGGGGGCGCGGCGGCGCGTCCAGTCCGCGGCTGCGGGCCTTCTCGCCTGCGCCGGAAGGGCGGCGGCGGCGGCTTCGGGGATGTGCGTGTCCTGCGCCGCGAACGCGACCACGTTTTCGGCGCCGAAGCGCGCGGCGAGCCGGTCGACCAGGAAGGCGACCTCCTTCTCCGCGTTCGCGCCGCTTTCGAAGCCGGCGGCGGTCTCGTCGAAACGTTCGGTGCGGTGGGCGCAGAGCCGGATGATGTCGAAGCCGAAGCCGGGATCGAGCGGATCGGCCAGCGCATCGAGCTTCTCGCGGAACAGCCGGGTGACGATGGCGGGATCGCGCACCGGCGTTCCCGTCTCCACCGCGATGCGCCGCACCGCGCCGTCGGCGCGGAAGAACACCGCTTCCAGCGCGCGCCCGCCCTGGCCATGGCGCGACAGCATCGACGACAGCGAGGCGGCCAGCAGCGTCACCGTCTCCAGCGCCACGTCGAGATTGGTGATGGGTTCGGCGAAACGCTGCTCGGCCAGGAAATCCGGCGGGGGCAGGCGCGGCGCGATCGGCCGCTCGACGAGGCCCAGCGCGTGGTCGAGAGACGCCACCATCGCCGCGCCGAAGCGCGCGGTGAGTTCGGCGCGGGTGCGCCGCGCCACCTGCCCCGCCGTCTTGAGCCCGGCGCGGCGCAGCGCGGCCGTGACCTCGGGCTCAAGCCCCAGCGCGTCCACGGCCAGCGGCTCCAGCGTCTGCGCTTCCCGGCCGGGCGGCACGATGGTTCCGGGCGCGAAGCGCGCGAAGGCCCGCGCCGCGGCCGCCGTGCCGGCGATGGCGCCGCGCGCCTCCAGCCCCATGCGCCCCAGCAATCCCGCCGCCAGTTCGATCAGCGCCGCTTCGCCGCCGAAGAGATGGGCCGCACCCGTCACGTCCAGCATCAGCCCCTGCGGCGGATCCAGCGCCACCAGCGGCGTGAAGCGTTCGCACCAGTCGGCGATGCGGGCCAGCAATCTTGCGTCGGCCTCTTCGTCGGCGGTGAAGACGTGGAGATCGGGAATGCGCGCCCGCGCATCGGCGAGCGGCATGCCGGGCGCGAGACCCAGTTTCTCCGCGCGACGGTCCAGCGCATAAAGCCGCAACGCGCCCGCGACCTTGATGACGAGGACGACAGGAGCCTCAGGCCACGCGCCAGGACCGATCCGGGATGCGCGCCGCCGTTTCAATGCGTCCGCCGGAAAGCGCGGGAACCACAGCGCCAGCAGACGCCTCGCCGAAGATGCCTTCGTCACAACTCCACTCCATCACCCAATGTCCGGTATTGCCGTGGCGGTGGCGGACGAGGCTCGCCGCGAAACGCGGGCTTCCCCAATCCTCCGCGCCGCGCGGCCACGCCGCCGTTCGCACGATCCAGCGCGTCTCCGCGCTGGAGGGCGCGGGGTCCGCGCCTTCGCGCAGCAGTACCGGCGTCACGCCCGATTGCGCGGCGGCAAGCGTGAGCCGGCGCGTAGCCGTGAGATCGAGGACCCTGGGATTGCCCACGATCTCGATCACCACCGCGCCCAGCCCCTTGCAGGACAGCCCATCGCAGCCCGCGCGCAGCGCATCGAGGGGCGAGGACACCCGCAGCTCGATCAGCCGTGCCGGATTCTGGCCCAGCTCCAGCAGACCCATCGGCGACAGCGCGCCATGCTCCAGCGCCGCGTAGTCCTGGCGGATCCACAGAAGCGTCTTCGCGGAGCCCAGGCGCAACGCCAGCGCCGCGGCAAATCCACAGGCGGGAACGGCATGGCCCGCATCGGCGGCGAAAACTTCGTGCAGCGCGCCGCGGATCATGCCGCCGCCCAGCACGGCATCGGCCGCAGCGACGCCCAGGGGGACGCGGCCGTGGCGATGCGCCTCCTCATATCCTGCTGCGATGGTTGCCGGGCGCGGCATTGCGGGCTCTCCTGCCAATAGAACGAATAAAGAACAATTTTGGGGGAGGAGTCGAGTCCCATTTCACCCGGATGGACCGAAATCCATAACAGGCTGGATTTGTTGCAAATTATCGGCACCCCATCCCATGCTGGCGGGAACCTTTTGCGCCGGCGGACGTTTTCCCCGCGGCTAGGACTGCGTGTCGACGGAGGGGGGCTGATGAAAGATCACACAGGATGGAGGGCGCCGGCAGCGGCGGCCTTTCTCTCCGCCATCGTCCTTGCCGCCGCGGGCCCCGCCCGCGCCCAGACCGTCGCCAGCACCGACTACAGCCAGCTTTCGCTCGAGCAGCTGGCCAATGTCGAGATCACCTCGGTGTCCAAGCGGCCGCAGCCGCTCAGCGGCGCGGCGGCCGCGGTCTATGTGATCACGTCCGACGACATCCGGCGCTCCGGCGCCAACAGCCTGCCCGAGGTGCTGCGGCTCGCCCCCAACCTCGAAGTCGCGCGCATCAACGCCTTTGCCTACGCCATCACCGCGCGCGGATTCAATTCGCCGGAATCGGGCAACAAGCTCCTGGTGCTGATTGATGGACGCAGCGTCTATTCTCCCCTCGCCTCCACCGTATTCTGGCAGAACCTCGACGTGCCGCTCGCCAACATCGACCGCATCGAGGTGGTCAGCGGTCCCGGCGGCACGCTCTACGGCGCCAACGCCGTCAACGGCACTATCAACATCATCACCAGGAATTCGGCCGACACCCAGGGGCTGTTCCTCGCCGCGGGCACCGGACCGGAGGACCAGGCCACGATGGTGCGCTACGGCACCGCGCTGTGGGACGGCGCCACAGTGCGCGTCAACGTCAAGACGCTGAACCACGACGACACCGTGCCGCTCTCCACCGCGGATCTGAGCGACGACGACTGGGCCGGCACCCAGGGCGGTTTCCGCTTCGACGACAAACAGGGCGCCGAAACCGTGTCGCTGGAAGGCAACGCCTATGGCAGCGAGACCCGCGGCGACGAGATCGAGAAAGGCTGGGGCTCCAACCTCACCGGCAGCTGGACGCACGCATTCGACGGCGGATCGGCGCTCAACGTCACGGGCTATTACGACGACGCCAGGCGCAGCGAGCCCGTCGCCCGCGAGCACACCGTCACCTACGACATCCAGGCGCAGCACACGACGTCGCTGGGCTGGAACGACAATTTCGTCTGGGGCGGCGAATACCGGCAATGGGACGAAGAGTTCAACTCCTTCGACATATTCGGCTTCGCCAAACCCAAGACGACCATCACGCTGGGCAGCCTGTTCGGCCAGGACGAAGTGCCGCTCGCTCCGGACCTCAAGCTCACGCTCGGCCTGAAGGCCGAGGACAATTCCTATTCGGGGCTCGATCTGCTGCCCAACATCCGCCTGGCCTGGCAGCAATCGGACGACACGCTGCTCTGGGCGGCGGTCTCGCGCGCGGTGCGCACGCCGTCCAAGATCGACCGCGAGCTCGAAGCGCCGGGCATCCTGCTGCCGTCGCCGGATTTCAAGTCCGAACGCCTGACGGCCTACGAGCTCGGCTATCGCGGAAGGCTGTCGAGCCGCCTCTCGCTCTCGGTGTCGCTCTACTACAACCGCTACAACGACCTGCGCAGCGACGCCTTCGTCAGCGGCACCACGCTTCCCGTCATCCTGAAGAACGGCGTCGAGGGCGACACCTATGGCGTGGAGGCCTGGGGCACGTTCGAACTGGCCGACTGGTGGCGGCTTTCCGCCGGCACCGACTGGCTGCACAAGGACCTGCACCTCAAGCCCGGCGCGACGGACATCTCATTTGGACAGTCGGAAGGCCAGGACCCCGCCTGGCAGGCCCAGCTGCGTTCCGAAATGAATTTCGGGCCCGATTGGGAGGCGGATGTGATGCTGCGCGCGGTGGGGCGGGTGACCCGTCCGTTCATCGCGGGTCCCATCGAACTCGTGCCCGCCTATGTCGACGCCGATGCCCGCCTCGGCTGGCGGATCACCGACAGCCTCAGCCTTTCGCTGGATGGGTACAATCTGCTCCATCCCCATCATCTGGAGTTCAACGATCCCTCGACCTATCCCGCGCGCGACATCGAGCGCACCTTCTTCGTGACACTCAGCAAGAGCTTCTGATGCGGCGGACGATTCCGCGAAGTCTGCTGGCCGGTTGCCTGGCGCTGCTCGCGCTGCGCGGCGCGGTGGCGGCCGACAATCCCGTCGAATACGGCGTGAAGGGCGCCTATCTCTACAAATTCCTGCCCTTCGTGCAGTGGCCTTCCGGCGCGTTCGCGGCGCCCAACGCGCCCGTCACCATCTGCATCCTGGGCCACGATCCCTTCGGATCCGCGTTCGACGCGGCGGTTGCGGGCCAGCACGTCGACAGCCACCCGATGATTGTGCGCCGCATCGACGCGCCCGATCCGTCCTGCCAGGCGGTGTTCATCGCCAACACGCCGGACGAAGCGGCGCTGCTCCAGGCCTATCAGGGCAAGCCCGTGCTGACGGTGACGGATTCCGGCGCGCCGGCCTACGGCATCATCTCCTTCGGGATCGAGAACAATCACGTCCGCTTCGACATCGACGACGCGGCGGCGGCGCGGAGCGGCCTTGCGATCAGCTCCAAGCTGTTGAGCCTCGCCCGCGCGGTGAAGCCGCGGGGAGGCGCGTTGTGAACGGCCAGCCCGCGGCACGCTGGAAACAGCCCGCGCTGATCGCGCTGGTGGCCGCGGCCGTGCTCATCTTCGCGGGCGTCGCCATGACGCTCTACGAGGAATATCTCTACACCCAGCAGCAGTCCCGCGACCTGTCCGAACAGGCTGCCGTGCTCGCGGCCAGCGTCACCGCGGCGCTGGAATTCGGCGACAAGGCCGCGACGCAGGAATATGTCGACGCGCTGAAGGTCAATCCGCAGCTCGACGCCGTGGGGATCTACAGCAAGGACGGAATCCTGATCGCGCAGTTCGGGCGCAACGGCGCGCTGCCGCGCTACTACGCGCAAGCCGCGGTTCCGGGCTATCTCAACATCGCGGCGCCGGTGGTCCACAATGGCGCACGCATCGGCGTGGTGTATCTGCGCGGCCTGGAGGAATCCCGCGAACGCCGGGTGCCGCGCTACGCCGTGATCCTCTTGCTCGTGACCATGGGCGTGCTCGTCGTCGTGATCCTGGGCGTCTCGCAGAATGCGCTCACCCGCGCCAATGTGGAGCTGGAGCAGCGCGCGCTCGACCAGTCCGTACTCAACCGCCGTCTCCAGACTGAGATCGAGGACCACCGCCGCACCGAGGAGGCGCTGCGCCAGGCCCACAAGATGGAAGCCATCGGCCAGCTCTCCGGCGGCGTGGCGCACGATTTCAACAATCTGCTGATGATCGTGAAGGGCAACCTCCAGCTCCTGCGCCGCCGCCTCGCCAAGGGCGACACGGGTCTCGACCGCTACATCGATTCCGCCGACGAGGGGCTGGAGCGCGCGGCGGGCCTCACGCGGCGGCTCCTGGCCTTCGCGCGGCGCCAGCCGCTCGCGCCGCGCCCGGTCAATCTCAGCGAATTGATCGAAGGCATGAGCGAATTGATCCGCCACTCGGTCGGCGAACGCGTTGTCACCACGCTTGGGCTCGATGCCAAATGGTGGACGCTGTGCGACGCCAACCAGCTGGAGAACGTCATCCTCAATCTCGCGATCAACGCGCGCGACGCCATGCCCGAAGGCGGCGAGATCACGATCCGGACGCGGGATGTCCTGGGCGCTTCCGCGCCGCCCGATGCGGACGACTTCACGCCGGGCGACTATGTCGAGCTCCTGGTGCGCGACACCGGCGTGGGCATGAGCGAGGACGTGCGGCGGCGCGCCATCGACCCCTTCTTCACGACCAAGCCTCTCGGCCAGGGAACCGGCCTGGGCCTGAGCATGACCTTCGGCTATGTGCGCCAGTCAGGCGGCCATCTGGGCATCGACAGCGAGCCGGGCCGGGGAACCACGATCGTCATTCTGATGCCGCGCTATGCAAAAGGCGGCGATGGAGTTGAGCCATGAGCAATCCCGCGACCGTGCTGATTGCCGAGGACGAGATGATGCTGCGGGACGTCGCCGCCGAAACCCTGCGCGACGAGGGCTTCGTCGTGTTCGAGGCGGGCGACGGCATGGAGGCCCTGACCGTGCTGCGCGAGCATCCCGAGATCCAGCTCATGATCTCCGACATCAAGATGCCGCGGCTGGGCGGCTACGAGCTGGCCGAGGCGGCGCTGTCGCTGCGCCCGGCGCTCAAGATCGTGCTGATGACCGGTTACACCCAGGACCCGTCGCCCGCCTTCGTGCAGCAGGCCGGAATCCCGACCCTGCACAAGCCGTTCGAGCTCAACCGCCTGTCGCGCATCGCGGGCGAGTTGCTCGGAGCCGCCTAGGCGATGCCGCAGCGCTCGAGATCGCTTCCGCCGAGCGTGAGAAGCGACGGCAATCCGCTGGCGGGGTGCGCCTTGAGAAGCTGGTAGGCGATGCCGCCGATACCGGGAAACAGCCCCGGCACGAATGCGTCCTTCATGATGCCGCTGACCGGGCCGTGATCCTCGAGGCTGGTGACGAGACGGGCGAGAAGGTCTTCGCGCGTGACGCCGTCCGGTCCCTCGCCCGCCGCGATGGCGCGGTCGATGAGCTCCCACGAACCGGCATCGCCATGGCACAGGCAATGGCTCCAGCCCATGCCGGATTTCCAGGTCGCCGCGGCCGCATCGCGCAAGGCCCGCCGCGTGGATTTGTCCGCGAGCGCGAGATCGAGATCGACGCGGGCCATCGCGATCCCGACCGAACCGTGACACCAGGCATGCGCCGATTTCGGGCCGCCGAGCGTGCGCTTGTCCGTCCAGGTGCGATCGGAGGGATCGAACAGGGAGTCCTCGAACGCGAACGCGGCCTTCGCGGATTCGAGGTAGCGCGACTCCTGCGTGGCACGCCCAAGCAGGAACAGCGCCCAGCCCACGCCCGTCACGCCATGGGCGAACCCGCCGATGCCGTCCGGCCAGCGGCTGAAGACCCATTTGGCGCCATCGCCGTCCGGCACGGCGGTTGCGCAGAGGTCGTCGCCCATCTCGCGCGCCCTCGCGATGAACTCCGGATCGCCGCTGATGCGATAGAGCGCAAGCAGCACCGGGACCGCGCCCGGCCGGCCGGACAGCACGTCGCGGGTTTCGTCCGACCGCACGGCCTGGCCCATGTCGCGGCCCAGCCGCACGGCGCGGCGGATACCCTGCGCGTCGAGGCCCCAGGCGGCAAGAAACAATCGCGCCCAGATTTGCGCGCCCATGCCGAGATAGCCGCTGGGCGGCTGCGGACGCACCGGCAATCCGAGCCTCTTGTTCGTTTCGTGCTTCTCCTCGAAGCCATCCATGGTGCGCAGCACGCCGCCGAAAACCTCGTCGAGACCCTCGACCGGATCGGCGCGGCCCGCTTTCTGTTCGCGGATATAGGCGCCGGCCAGGATCGCCAGACCGGACACGCCGGCATAGATGTCCGCGCCCAAGGCCTGCACCGACCAGCCGCCGGGCGTCAGCGTCGGCGCCATCCAGCTCGCGGTGCCGTCACGGCCGCGGATGGCGTGGACCACGATGGTGCGCAGGATGCGGGCCGCCTGCTCGCGGCGGCGCGCATCGAGCGGCCCGCGGCGGGCCGATGACGGCCACAGCGCCAGCGCCTTGGGCACGGTCTCTCCGGCATTTGCGCTGACGAGCGCCGCATGCACGAAGTTGCGCTCGCGCGCGAGATCGGTCTCGCGCCAGTCGCGCCAGGCATCGTCGACGAGATTGCGCGGTTCGAGACAGGTGTGGCCGCCCGGCCCCTCCAGCACGCCCTCGCCGGCGATGCCGGAGAAATAAGGGATGTCGCCGGTCGTGAGCGCATCGATCTCGGCCTCGATCATCGCGGGATCGCGCGGCGCGCCGGCGATGTTGTCCGCCATCTTGGCGAGAAGATCGCGGGCCCGCGCGCGCGCTTCACCTTCCTTGTGCAGCGACACCGGGTGCCAGAGCATGCGGGACAGCTCGCTGTACACCTCGGTCGCGCGCAGCACGGTGCGCACGAGGCAGCGCTCGAAGCGGTCGAGCATCGGACGCAGGCGGCCACGCGCGTCCAGATCGCGCAGCGCGCCCGACAGCGCGTCGAAACCCTCGAGCACGGCGGGCCAGAATTCCTCCAGGCTCGGCTCGGCGGCGGGATGGTTCTGGACGATGGCGATCTCGATGGGCCGCATGCCGATGCGGGCGCGGTCGGTACCGGCGTCAACGATGTCGGGCAGCAGGATCGATGGCTGCTGGCCGGGCAGCGCGCCGATGCCGGAAATGTCGACGCCGCGCCAGCCGAGGCCCTGGCCGCGCCCGGGCAGCAGGCCGATGGCGAGCACGGTTCCGGAGATCAGCCGCATCGCCTGGTCGGTGGCGTCGCCGAAGCCGGAGGCGAACGGCGCGATCCTGGGCGTGAACAGCGTCTCGCAGTCCACCAGCACCGGCGTTCCGCGATGGGCGATCAGGTTTTCGGAGTGGAAATCCGTGCCGCTCAGCAGCCGCATCACCGCCAGCGCCTGGCCGATGCCTTCGTAAAACGTCGCCAGCTCGTCGCGGCCGCGCGCGTATTCGTGCTCCACGAATTGCGCCCAGCCATGATCGCCGCAATCCACGACGCGCGGTAGCCGGAAAAACAGCCGCTGTCCGGTTTCCCGCTCCAGATCGGCGGCGAAGGCCGACAGCGCGTCCTCGATGGCGACGGACCTTGGCTTGTAGGCGACGCGGCCTGCTTCGCAGCGCACGAGAGCTACGGTATGGCCGCCGCGATGGGAATCGCCGGCGCCGAAACCAACCGCCGTGAGCGCGCCGGGATCGCGGCCCAGAAGCGCGGCGAGTTGCGCGCGATCCGCGGCCCAGGCCTGCGCGAACGCCGACACGGCCGCGCCGCGGTTCGCGATCACTGTCTCCACGCGGCTTGCGAGCGTGGGATAGCTCGCCGACAACCCGTGCCAGAATTCCGGCTGGGCGCTGCGCCGGACGAAATCGTCCCACCGCGCCTCCGGCGTTTCGCCGTCGAGACGGCCTTCGACGCGGGCCGCGTTCAATTCCAAGAGCAGCATCCGCGCCAGCTTGGGATGCAGCGCCGCGATGAGGGCCTCGCGGCAGGCGGCCAGGATGACGTCCGCTTCGGCGGCCGCGAGGCCGGACATTCCGGCGAGCCGCGCGCCCAAGCGCGCCTGGTGCGGCGCGATCAATGGCGCGAGCGAAACGTCGAAATGCGGAATTGCGTTGTTGGTGGTCATTTCACGGTCGCGGCGAACGGAGAATTCCTGCTGGCGATGCGCCCCCCAGCTGGGTTGCGAGCCATCCGCGAGGATGGCAGGCAACCCAGTGCGACACCGGCCGCATCACGCGCCCGGCGTCACGTCCGGTCAGCAGCAGGAGACCGGCGTCGAGCCCGTGCAGAGCGAGCACGGATGACCGCCGAGAGTCGTCGGCTCGGATGCCGACACGATGTCGGCCGCCGCGAACTCGCCGCCCGCGTACAGCGGTCCGGCCGGGTTCTCGAGATCGGCCTCTTCACGCCACTGCGATGCCAGATTAACGTTCGTCTTTGACATGACGCACTCCTTCGTTGGGGGTTTGGAGCAATGACGTTGAAAGAATCGGTCGCGGTTTCTCAAGTAAAGGGAGATTGAGTACCGGGAAATCGAGTCTTCAACATCGCGAGAACGCTATCACTGCTTTCAATACTGTCAAACTGTCCAGTATTGTTTCAAATTTAAATGCTTCAACATTCGCGAATAAGGACAACTCTTTGGACAATTCTGAACGCATACAATACAGTTCACCGGGAGTTCTAGGATTGGTATGCGTGACTTCACGCTTCCGCTAAAACCGCTGCGGATTCTTATCCCGTATCTATGGCCCGCGCGCAGACTCGACCTGCGGTTGCGGACTGCTTTTTCGATTCTGTGCCTGATCGTGGCCAGCGCATTGACCGCCGCGACGCCGCTTATGCTTTCGGACGCGACTGACAGTCTGTCGCAAAAAAATATTTTTCCTGGCGGCGCAGTTTTCTGGATCGCCGCCTTGGCGGGGGCGCGCGTGCTGGCGCAAGCATTCACGCAGCTGCGCGACCTGGTGTTCGCGAATGTGGCCTTCCATGCCACGACCGATATCGCCAGGCGCGCCTTCGCGCATCTCCACTCGCTTTCGCCGCGCTTTCATGTCGAACGCCGCACCGGCGCGCTGCTGCGCACCATCGAACGCGGAATGCGCGCGGCCGGAACCTTCCTCACCTATGCGGTGTTCACGACGATCCCGATCCTGCTCCAGATCGCGATCTTCACCGCCATCCTGCTCTGGAAGCTGGGCATCGGCATCACGCTGGTGGCGCTGGCGACCATCGGGCTCTATGTCTGGTTCACCTTCGCCATCACCCGCCGGCAGACGGAGATCCGCCGCGCTGTCAACGCGCGCGACAACGACGCCGGAGCGCGCATGGTCGATAGCCTGCTGAATTACGAGACCGTCAAGGCCTTCGCGGCCGAGGCGCATGAGCGCCGCCGCTTCGATCGCGAGATGGCGCGCTTTGCCCGGACCATGACCGAGGCCGAAGTGTCGCTGGCCCAGCTCAATATCGGACAGGCCGCGATCCTGGCGCTGGGCATGGGCGCGATCATGGCGATCACCGCCCTCGGCATCCGCGACGGTGTCTACACGCTGGGCGATTTCGTGCTGGGCAATGCCATCCTGATGCAGCTCTACCAGCCGCTCAACGTATTGGGCACGGTCTATCATGAGGTCCTGCAAGGCCTGGTCGACCTCGAAGCGCTCACCGCGCTGTTCGACCGTGCGCCGGAGATCGCCGACCCACCCGGCGCCACCCCCCTCGCGGCCGGCCGCGGGGCGATCCGCTTCGACCATGTGACGTTCGCCTATGGACCGGGCCGCACCGCACTCGATGCGGTCAGCTTCGAAGTTCCGGCCGGCAAGACCGTGGCGATCGTCGGCCCGTCCGGCGCGGGAAAATCCACCGTCGCGCGCATCCTGCTGCGGTTCTACGACGTCGCGGGCGGAAGCGTGTCCATCGACGGGCAGGACATCTCGCGCGTCACGCTGCCATCGCTGCGCGCGGCCATCGGGGTCGTTCCCCAGGATGCCGGGCTGTTCAACGACACCATCCGTTACAACATCGCCTATGGCCGCCTCGACGCCGCCGCGATCGACATCGAAGCCGCGGCCCGCGTCGCCCAGATCGACGGCTTCATCCGCACGCTGCCGCAGGGCTACGACACCATCGTCGGCGAGCGGGGGCTGAAACTTTCGGGCGGCGAGCGCCAGCGGCTGGCCATCGCGCGCGCCGTGCTCAAGAACCCGCCGATCCTCCTGCTCGACGAAGCCACCTCCGCCCTCGACACCCATTCCGAGCATGCCGTGCAGGCCGCGATCGAAGCCGCCTGCCGCGGACGCACGACGCTCACCATCGCGCACCGGCTTTCCACCATCGTGGGCGCCGACGAGATCCTGGTATTGGTGCGCGGCGAAATCCTGGAACGCGGGACCCACGAAGCGCTGCTGGCACGCCGCGGACACTACGCCGCGATGTGGCGCAAGCAGCAGGACGCCCGCGCCGCGCAGGACATGCTCGGCTCAAGCGGCGCGGCTGTGGTCTGACCCCGGCTTCGCGCAATCCCATCATTTCCATGCGGGCTTCAGGCATCGGGCGATTTTCCATATGCCTCGGCAAGCGGCGCGCCTCGCAACGAAACGCGGGCCCACCCGTTCTGGAATGGAGGGCGTCGGCCGGCGCCTTGAAAGGGGCTTCAGGATGCTTTCTCCAGCGGGAAGTTTTGTGCCGTCGCTAACCGGGCAATTCCGGGCAGTGCGCGCGCTGACACGTGCCCTGGCCGAGCCGCTGACGGCTGAGGACCAATGCGTCCAGTCCATGCCGGACGCAAGCCCCGTCAAATGGCATCTCGCCCATACGACATGGTTCCTCGAGCGCATGCTGCTGGCGGGGGAGCGGGGCTATGAATGCTTCGACGAGCGCTACGACGCGCTTTTCAATTCCTACTACCTGGCGCTCGGCACGCCGTTCGCCCGCGCCGATCGCGGCCTGCTCACGCGCCCGGGCGCGCGCGAGATCGCGGCGTACCGGGACCATGTCGACGATGCGATCGAAAAATTGCTTGTGCACGCATCGCCGGAGAAGCGCGCCCTGCTGACGCTCGGCCTCAACCACGAGCAACAGCACCAGGAGCTCATCCTGACGGATATCAAGCATGCCTTTTTCCGCAATCCGCTCAGGCCCGCTTACCGGCCGGCGCTTCCGCAACCCCGAGGCTCGACCCCGGCGCTCGACTGGATCGCGCATCCGGGCGGCATTTGCGAAGCCGGGCACGCCGGAGGCGGCTTTGCTTTCGACAACGAGATGCCGCGGCACAAGGTGCTGCTCCAGCCGTTCCGCCTGGCGTCGCGGCTTGTCACCTGTGGCGAATTCCAGGCCTTCATCGAAGACGGCGGATATCGCCGCCCCGAACTGTGGCTGTCCGACGGATGGGCGCTGGCGCAGCGCGAGGGCTGGACGGCGCCGCTCTATTGGCTGGAGGACGAGCGGGTATTCACCCTGCAGGGAACGCGGGACATCGATCCCGCTGAGCCCGTCATCCATGTCAGCTACTTCGAAGCCTCGGCCTACGCCGCCTGGGCGAACAAGCGCCTGCCGACGGAATTCGAATGGGAAGCCGTCGCGGCTGGGCAACCGCCCGTCGGAGACCTTCTGGATGCGGAGCGTGCGCATCCCCGCGCCGTGGGGAGCGAGTGTCCATCGTTGTTCGGCGGCGCCTGGGCATGGACGCGATCGTCCTACGATCCTTATCCCGGCTACCGGCCGTTCGATGGTGCGCTCGCCGAATACAACGGCAAGTTCATGGTGGGACAGATCGTGCTGCGCGGCGGCTCCTGCGCGACGCCGCCGGGGCACATCCGCGCAAGTTACCGCAACTTCTTCCCGCCTTCCGCGCGCTGGCAGTTCAGCGGCATCCGGCTCGCGGAGGACGCATGAGTCTGGCCGGATTCCGCGAACGCACAGCAGCCGCCGTCTCGCCCGCTGCGCCATCGGCATTCGCGCGCGATTTCCTGGCCGGCCTTCGCGCGAGCCCGATGACGCTGCCCTGCAAATATTTCTACGACCGCGAGGGCTCGCTTCTGTTCGAGCGGATCTGCGAGCTGCCCGAATACTATCCCACGCGCACGGAGCTGGCGCTGTTGCGCGATCACGCGCCCGCGATGGCGGACTGCATCGGCCCCGATGCCTGCCTCATCGAATACGGCGCCGGCGCGCTCACCAAGGCCGGCTTGTTGCTGGACGCGATGCGGGATGCGCGCGCCTACGCGCCCGTAGACATCTCCGGGGACTATCTCGGCGCTGTCAGCGCGCGGTTCCGGGCGGAGCGGCCAGGCATTGCGGTTCTGCCGGTGATCGCCGATTTCACCAGGCCGTTCACGCTGCCACCCGCCGCGGGATCGCGCAGGGTGGGGTTCTTCCCCGGTTCGACCATCGGCAATTTCGAGCGCCGCGATGCGCGCGCCTTCCTGCGGCGCGCGGCGCACATGCTCGAGGGCGGCGGCCTGCTGATCGGTGTCGACCTTGTGAAGGATCCCGCGATCCTGCATGCCGCCTACAACGACGCGGCCGGCGTGACCGAGGCGTTCAACAAGAACATCCTCGCCCGGGCCAATCGCGAGCTCGACTCCGATTTCGACCTCGACGCGTTTGCGCACAGCGCATTCTACGAGCCCCGCCTGCGACGCATCGAGATGCATCTGGTCAGCCTGGCAGCGCAGCGCGTGCCGGTCTGCGGCCGCACCGTCGCCTTCGCCGAGGGCGACGCGATCCACACGGAAAACTCCCACAAATACACGGTGGAGGGATTCCAAGCGCTGGCGCGCGAGGCTGGATTCACGCCGCGCGCGGTGTGGTGCGACGCGGCACGGCTGTTCAGCGTGCATTGGCTGGATGCCGGGTCCGGGTGACAGGGACGCCAGGCGGGAGCATCCTGCGGGCCGCGGGCCGGCCTTCAGGCGAAAAAGGAACCCGTCGATGGTTGGAGGCGTTGCGCAATCCATGCGGCCGCTTGCGGAGTACCAGTCGAAACGGGATTTCTCGCACACCGCGGAGCCGCGCGGGAAGCGCCTGCGCGCGCGCGGCAAGACGCGGCGCTTCGTCATCCAGCGCCATGACGCGACGCGGCTGCACTTCGATCTCAGGCTGGAGCTGGACGGAGTTTACAAATCCTGGGCCGTCACCAAGGTGCCATCGCTCGATCCCGCGGTGAAGCGGCTGGCGGTGGAGGTCGAGGACCATCCGCTGGACTACGGCACATTCGAGGGCACCATCCCCAAAGGCGAGTATGGCGGCGGCACCGTGCAGCTGTGGGACCGCGGAACCTGGACGCCCCAGGGCGACACCTCGCCGGAGGACGATCTTGCGAAGGGTCATCTCAAATTCGATCTCGATGGCGAGCGCATGCAGGGCGGCTGGGCGCTGGTGCGGATGAAGGACGATCCCAGGAAGCCCGGCCGCAAGGTCCGGCACAACTGGCTGCTCATCAAGGAGAAGGACAGCGCGGCCACGCCCGGCAAGCCCGACACGCTTCTCAAAGCCGACACCTCGGTGAAGACGGGGCGCACGCTCGAGGAGATCGCCAGCGGCGCGCACAAGGTATGGCACAGCGATCGCGGCAAGACCGCGGCGCTGCGCTCGCGCGCGGCAAAGCCCTCCGGCTCAAAAAAAAAGAAGCGAAAAGCGAAAAAGCGCTAGCGCCAGGCCGCAAGGCGCCGCTCCCCGGCTTCGTGCCGCCCGAACTCGCCCGCATCGTCGCCACGCCGCCGGACAGCGACCTGTGGGTCCATGAGATCAAGTTCGACGGCTACCGCATGCAGATGCGGGTCGCCGGCGGCAAGGCCCGGCTGCTGACGCGGCGCGGACTGGACTGGACCGCGCGCTTCCCCGAGATCGCGCGCGCGGGTAACGCGCTGCCCGATTGCCTTCTCGACGGCGAGATCGTGGCGTTGGACAGGGACGGCGTCGCCGATTTCGCGGCCCTGCAACAGGCGCTGTCGGAGAAGAAGACGGCCGCGCTGATCTATTTCATCTTCGACGTGCTGCACGCCGAGGGCCGGGACCTGCGCGGCGAGCCGCTGCGCACGCGCAAGCACATCCTCGAACGGCTGCTGCGCGATCGTGCGAAGGGCGCGCACCGGCTGCGCTACGTGTCGCATTTCGCCTCCGCCGGCGAAGCCGTGCTCAACGCCGCCTGCCGGATGCATCTGGAGGGCGTGATCTCCAAGCGCCTGGATGCGCCCTATCGCTCCGGGCGCGGCGACAGCTGGACGAAATCCAAATGCCGCGGTGGACAGGAAGTCGTCATCGGCGGATGGTGGGGCGACACCGCCAACCTGCGCTCGCTGCTGGTGGGCGCCTATCGCGACGGCAGGCTCGTCTATATGGGCCGCGTCGGCACCGGCTTCGACGGCGGCAGTGCAAAAGCGCTGCTCGCGAAGCTGAAGCCGCTCAGGCAGGCCGCATCGCCCTTCGCCGACGCGCCGCCCCGCGCCTCCGGCGTGAACTGGGTGGCGCCGAAGCTTGTGGCGGAGGTGGAATTCGGCACCATCACCCAGGCGGGCCTGCTGCGCCAGGCAAGCTTCAAGGGCCTGCGCGAGGACAAGACCGCGCGCTCGGTGGTGCCCGAGCCGCAACCGGCCGCGAAGACAGGAGGCAACATGGCGCGCGCATCAAAAGCAAAATCCACGGCGCTCACGATCGAGGGCGTGACCATCAGCCATCCGGACAAGGTGCTGTGGCCCGCGGCCAAGCCCGATCCCGCATTCTGCAAGCGCGATCTCGCCGCGCATTACGAGGCTTTCGCGGAGCGCATCCTGCTGCATGTCGCGGGGCGGCCGGTGTCGATGGTGCGGGCGCCGGACGGGATCGAGGGCCAGAAATTCTTCCAGCGCCACGCCAACAAACAGGGCATCGCGGGCCGGCCCGTCAACGTGAAAGGCGAGCCGGAGCCCTACTTCGCCATCGACGACGCCGCGGGATTGATCGGCATGGCGCAGGCCGCGGTGCTGGAGCTGCATCCCTGGGGCTGCAAGCGCGACGCGCCGGACACGCCGGAGCGCGTGATCTTCGATCTCGATCCGGCGCCGGACGTCGCATTCGCGCAGGTGATCGCGGGCGCCAAGGAAATCCGCGCGCGGCTGGAGGCGCTGGGACTGACGGCCTTCGTGAAGACGACGGGCGGCAAGGGGCTTCATGTCACCGCGGCGATCAAGGGTGCGCCGCGGGCGCCGGCCGCCTGGCCGGAGGTGAAGGATTTCGCGCGCACGCTCTGCCAGCAGGCGGCGGCGGACAGCCCGGATGCCTACACCGTGACGCTGGCGAAAAAGGCGCGCGCCGGAAAGATCTTC
The DNA here is from genome assembly GCA_050728855.1 of Rhizomicrobium sp. Lineage (GTDB taxonomy): Bacteria > Pseudomonadota > Alphaproteobacteria > Micropepsales > Micropepsaceae > Rhizomicrobium. Next base: position 121,569 of record JBOHKI010000004.1, read on the forward strand.
CTCGACTATCTGCGCAACGATCGCACCGCGACGGCGGTGGCGCCGTGGTCGCCGCGCGCCAGGCCGCACGCCCCCATCGCCACGCCGCTCGAATGGACGCAGGTGAAGAAGGGCCTCGATCCCCTCGCCTTCACGCTGCGCACGGCGCACGCACTGCTCAAGCGCAAGGACCCGTGGCGCGACATGCAC